>NZ_JAXCWM010000005.1:0-414942 GCF_034045115.1 Massilia sp. CFBP9012
TCCCACCCCTTCCCATCCCGAACAGGACCGTGAAACGACTTTGCGCCGATGATAGTGCTGCAACCAGTGTGAAAGTAGGTTATCGTCAGGCTAGTTATAAGAAAAACCCCCACCAGCCTACGCGCGCTCAAGATCGCGCGTAGTGCAGGTGGGGGTTTTTTGCTTTAACCGCGCCTTATTCGAACCTGAAATTCACCCCCGCCATATAGGTCGCGCCCGCATACGCATCGGTGTACACATTCGGCGTCCCATCCGCAAATTGTGCAAATCCCCCCGTCGTCGTCCCCGTATGAATCCGTCCGAGATTCCGCCCCTCGAGGAACAACTCGATATTCTCATTGACCCGATACCCGATTTTCGCATCAATGTACCGCGTCCCCAGCCTGAAGCTGGGCGCCCCAGGCGCATAGACCGGATTCCGAACAGTAGTCAGCCCCTGCGCCGGATAATTGTTGATAGCGGTCGAATTACAGCCCGATATGCAACTGAACTTCTCGGCCACGAACTGCACCGCCACCCTGGCCGATAACTTGCCATCGTCATACCACAGCGACGCGTTCCAGGAATGGTGGGGCTCGCCGGCCACCGGCATGACGGTACCGGTCAGCAGATCGCGCACGGCGGTCCCGGTCAACTTGGACTTGTTGCGCGTGTAGTTGGCGTCCATGCCAAGATAGCGCAGATACCACGGCAGGAAGGTGAACGCAGCCTTTCCCGACAGCTCGTAGCCGGTACGGGTGTTCGGCAACTGATTGATCCAGCGACGGTAGTCGAACTGCTGGTCTGCCAGCGGCTTGCCGGTCTGGCTGTCCACCTGGTTCGAGCCGGCAAACAGCGCGGCGGCATTGACCGCCTCGATCAGCGTCGGTGCACCGATGACGCCCTCCTGCCGGTACACGGCGCCGGCGAGCATGTAGTTCTTGTTGGGATACCACTCGAGCGACAGGTTCTGGTTGTGGTTGGTCATCGGCTCCAGTGACGGATTACCCATGGTGCCAGAGCAATATTGTGCGCGAGGCTCGCCGTCAGCATCGAGTTGGTCGGTGAATCGCTCGTCATAGAAGCAGGTGCCGCTCGGGATCAGGCGGCCGCCGGGCGGGCGTGCGACGGTCTTGCCCCAGTTGTAGCGCAGTACGAGCTCATTGGGCAGAAACCACGTGTTCAGGTTGATCGAGGGCAGGTAGTCGGTGCTGACGTCCGAGATCTCGGTATCCCGGCGGTAGATCGCCGTCGTCACACCGTTGGCATTCTCCGGGTCGGCGGGATTGAAGCTCGGGTTCTTCACCGTCGACTGGAAGGCCAGCTGGCCGGTGCCGACCACCCCGGTGCGCACGATGCGCACGCCGACGTTGCCATCGAAGGCTATGCCGAACGGCAGCGGACGTTCGCTGAACGGTATGCGGTCCAGGCTGAAGTCCGTCATCAGGTAGCCCGCATCGACGGTTTCCACCAGCTTGTTCATCGGCTGGGCATACATCTGGCCGTCGCTGCCGGCGCAGGATTTCACGCAATCGAGGTTGTAGTTCGGTACGCCGAGCAGCTCATAGAGTTTGCCGATGTCGATCTCGGTCCAGCCGCCAATCAGCCCCGCCGGACGATCGGGATCGCCGCCGTAGAACTGGGATGTCGGCTGCTTCGTATAGACCTGCGCGAACATGTCCCGGAACTGGTCGGCGGTGATCTGGATCGTCCCGCCGAGATTGGCGCGCGGGTCGGCATTGGGGGTATAGCCGTACTTGCATGGCCGCCCGCCTGGCCCCAGCGAGCCGGGGGTGTCTTCGCAAATCTGGTAGGTGGTGCGCAGATTTTTATTGGGGACGTAAATGCCTGGAATATAGCCTGGCGTGCCCCAGGTGCCTTGGGGCTCCTGGACCGTCATGCCGCCGGTGCCCCAGGCCGAGTAGTCGCTCTTGCGGCGGTTGTATCCGACCTTGAAGCGCGGCAGATAGCCGTTGGTGAAGTCGCTGGTATTGAAGGCCACATCGAGTTTCACGGTGCGCTCGGTCTGTTCGTTGATGCGCGCATTCTGCAGCGAGAGCGTCCTCGCCGGATCGATCAGCGGTAGCTGGTCCGCGGTATAGGCGGGCGTCGCCGGGCCGAATGCATTGCCGGCGAAAGCGGCGAGTGCCGGCTGCGGCCGCAGCGCGAAGTAGTTGTTGGGATTGTTGGGATCGAAGCTCGTGGTCGGCTTGTAATCCCATATACCATTCGATAACAGGTTTGCCTGGACGGGCCCCGTATAGCCGCTCATGCCGGCGCGCCGCTCGTAGCGCGAGAAGTCGCTGCGCGCATCGCCCAGCAACAGCTCGGCGAATACGTAGCGATTCTTGTAGGTGCCGCCAGCCTGGGTGTAACGCGATTTTTCCCGAATATTGAGCATGGTGTTTTCGACACCGAAACCGCCATCGGCAATCGTGTAGCCGGTTAAATGGTGGTTCGCGTCGACCGTGACGGAGTTCGGATCGATATTCGACGTCGACCCGTTGGCGGCGCCCCCGCCACGCCAGCTCAGGTCCGGATACAGGAAATAGCCAGACGCGGGTACTACATTGCGCGTCGCCCATGCGCCGTTGGGCAGCTGGGTCGGCGACACCGTGTCGGTGAAGGATGGGCCGATATAGCCATTCGGACCGGTGACTGCCGTGCCGTTGAAGGCTGGGCCGCCGTAGCCCGCGCTGCTCGCTTCCGAGACGATATTGCGTGACGAGCGGCTGTGCTTGACGTAGACCTGCAGGCCGTCGCTGACCTTGAAATCCAGGCGGATGTCGCCCGAGTTGCGGTCTTCGTCCTGGCGATTCACGAAGTAGCGGGTACTGCTGGGCACGTAATCGTTCCATTGTCCCAGGCAGGACAGCAGTTCCGTCTGACGCTGGTTGATCGCACTGGTACGGGTGGCGCCAGCCACGATGGCGTTCGCCTGGGCCTCGGACAGCAGTGGAAATGCCTGGTAACACGCCGCCTTGGTTTGCGCAGCGGCCGATCTGGCCACGATTTCCTGGGGTGTGGCTGCGTTGAACGTGCCGCCACCGATGAGATTCGATGTCAGCAGCGGTGTCGTCGACAGCGGATCGTCCAGTTTGACGGTACCCGGTTGGAATGAGAACGTTTTTTCCGGCGAGTTGTCGAAGTCCAGCGGACGATAGGCGCCGACGGCATTGCTGCTGCCGCCCTGGTTGATCGAGTGCGACTCGTGGGCAACCTTGCTCCTGGAAAGATTGACCAGCACGCCCAGCCGGTCGTTCATCAGTTTTTTTACGCCGACGAGGTTCAGGTTGGGGTTGAGTTTTTCATTGAGCGTGTTTTGCATTCCTGCGACACGCATCGACAGGTAATCCTTCTTGAAGTCCAGGCCATTTCGGGTGGTGATGCGCACCGAGCCGCCAAGTGCCCCTTCTACCATGTCGGCGGTGGAACCTTTCACCACGTCCACGCTCTTGATCAGGTCGGACGATAGCTGACGCATCTCGACGGCGCGTCCACCGGCCTGGTCCGAGCCGGCGTTCATCCCGCCCAGCAGATCGGCGCCGCCGGCGGACTGTACGCCCTGTCCATCGAGTTCGACGCGGGTCAGTTCCGGGCCGTTGCCCCGGATCGAGACCGAGATCCCTTCGCCATAGTCGCCACGGTCCACGGCCACCCCGGCGATCCGGGAAATCGCATCCGCCACGTTCCGGTCCGGGAAGGCGCCCACGTCTTCCGCCACGATGGAATCCTGGGCGGTGTCGGCTTGTTTCTTCCTGCCGATCGCGCTTTCCTGGGCCTGCCGCGTACCCACCACGCGTACGGTGGTGGGGGCACTGGCGGGACTGCTTGTCGTTGAGTCCTGCTCCGTTTGCCCGGCCTGTTGTGCGTGCACCGGTACGCCGGTCGCAAGCGAAGCCAGGGCCATCGCAACCGCGCCGGACAGGCGCCGTGTACGGCAATGCATTACTGTATGCCTGCTCATTCTCGTCTCCGTAATCTTTTTTATGGACCGCCAGATTACGACTCGCTAATACACTAGTGCATGTCTAACGGAAAAGAATCACGGAGTTGATTGCGCTGGAAAGTCGATGGTATGTTGCCACCAGGAGTTGTCGGTGGCAGTGAACGGCGGCCGGCCGGCCGCCTGAATTACTGCGCCGTCACCGTCACCGGCTCGGCCGTCGGGGCCACGCTTTGCCCGCGGCTGATGCTGTCGCCATCGTTGCGGCGCAGGCGCCAAAACACGGCCGAGGAAAGCAGGGTCAGCACCGCCAGGACGGCGAAGCCATGGTGCAGGGCCTGCGTCACCTGACCCTGGTTGGTCTGCGACACGCCGCCCAGGAACCAGGCGGTGACGATCGATCCGGCCGCCAGGCCAAAGCTCATCGACAACTGCTGGAACGAGCTGGAGATCGTGCTGGCCATGCTGGTATCGGCCGGCTCAACGTCGGCATAGGCCAGCGTATTCATGCTCGAGAACTGCAGCGAGTTGAAGAAGCCCTGCATCAGGCCGATGCCGACGATCACCGCCAGCGGCGTGCCGGCATCCACCAGCGTGAACATGGCAATGGTCACGCCAATCATGATCGTATTTACCAGCAGCACCCGGCGATAGCCGAAGCGCGCCAGCAAGCCGGGTGCGAACACCTTCATGCCCATCGCCGCCAGCGCCGCCGGCATCATCAGCAAGCCCGATTGCCATGCCGGCAGCCCCAGCCCCAGCTGGTACAGCAGCGGCAGTAAAAAGGGCAGGCCGCCGACGCCGAGCCGGGTGACGAAGCCGCCCAGCACCGCGATGCGGAAGGTGCGCACCTTGAGCAAAGTCAGGCGCAGGAGCGGGAACTTGGTACGGCAGGCATGCCAGGCATACGCGCCCAGCAGGCCGAGCGCCAGCAGGAACAGCAGGCCGGCCGTCATGCCGTCGAGCGTATGCTCGCCAAATACTTCGAGCACCCAGGACAGCAGGGCGGTGCCGCTGCTGAACAGGATCAGGCCGGGGACATCGAGCGGACGCCGCTGCTCGGCGCGATAGTCAGGCATATAGCGCCAGACAAAATACAGCGCAGCCAGTCCGACCGGGATATTGACGAAGAAGATCACGCGCCACGAGGTCCAGTGCACGATCAGGCCGCCGACCGTCGGCCCCAGCAGCGGCCCGATCAGGGCCGGGATGATGACGAAGTTCATCGCCCCCAGCAGCTCGTTCTTGGGGAAGGTGCGCACGATCGACAGGCGGCCGATCGGGATCATCATGGCCCCGCCCAATCCTTGCAGCAGCCGCGCGCCGGTCATCATGTGGGCGCTCACTGACAGCCCGCACAGCACCGATGCGAAGGTGAACACGGCAATGGCCGTGAAGAACACGCGCCGGGTGCCGAAGCGGTCGGCCATCCAGCCGCTCAAGGGAATGCCGACCGCGAGGCCGAGGATGTAGCTGGTGACGACCGATTTCAGGCTCAGCGGGGTGACGCCGAGGCTGGCGGCAATGCTGGGAATGGCGGTATTGACGATGGTCGCATCGAGCTGCTCCATGAACAGGGCAGTCGCAACGAGCCAGGGAAGGTAGCGCTTGAGGGTGGGCGAAGGGGTCAATCGGGCCTCGGAAAAACGGCAGGCGGCAGCGGCCGCCAGAGGCCCGATTGTGTCACAAACTGCAAGATGGCCGCGCCATGGACCGGCCGTTGCCGGCCCATGCGCGCATCATGCACATCAGAAGCGGTACGCCGCCTTGGCGATGAACCAGTTGGCGCCCGCGTTCGGGCTCTTGATACTGGCGTTCGAGTAGTGCTGGTACTTCAGGCCGAAATCCCACTTCTGGGTGGTGTAGCCGATGCCGATGTGGTCGCCGAACTGGAAGGCGGTCGACAGTTCCTTGTCTTCGTTCTTGTACAGGGTCGAGAACAGGTTGACGCCGATACCGATCTCGCCGTACAGGCCGAGCTTGTTGTCATTCTGGTAGCGGAACACCGGGGTGAAGCCGATCGCCGCCATATTCTTGTTCTGGCCGCGGACGTTCTCATAGGAATTCAGGCGCCACAGGGCCAGGTTGCCTTCCCAGTAGCCCGACAGGTGACGGCCGTTGCCGGCGAACCAGCGCTTGTCCCAGTCGGACTGGACCGCGATGCGGTACATGCGCTGCTGCGGGTTGGTGCCGACTTCGAACGAGGCGGAATCGATGTAGCCATTGCCGACGCTGGACTGGGCCGAAGCGAACGGAGCGAACAGCGCGGCGCAGCAAGCCGCCAGGGCGCCAATTTTCTTGGTAGTGATCATGGTTATCCTTGGAAGGAAGAGCGTAATTCTTGTTTGATGCGCTATTGTACTAGCGAGAACAATAGCGTGCTGGCGGCCACGTAACCATGTGGCGAAGGTATCATAGACGCCCGCCAAACCCGAACCACCTCAATAATAATGGCCGAACCAATCGAACCAAGCGTCGCTCCTTTATACCCACTAGCCGCGCCCATGGTGCGCCAGCCCGAACCCGCAGTGCTGCCGCACGACCCGGTAGGCGAGCACATCGCCGCCCATCTCGGCAAGCCCGCCCTGTACTTCCACGAAACACAGACGGACGGCGTCCAGGTAGACATCCATGTGATCGGGCCAACCGACGCCTATCCCTACGTGCGCCTGGTGACGTCGGGCATGAGCAAGCAGCCGATGAACGTGCCGGAAGGCGCACCGGCCTATGCCGAGCTCATGATGGCCTTGCCGGCGAACTGGCAACTGGATGAGGCCGCGATGCAGGACGAGCGCTGGTACTGGCCGGTCGCCCTGCTGCGCCACCTGGCGCACTATCCGCATACAGAGCGTACCTGGATCGGCCTCGGCCACTCCTTGCCGAACGGGAACCCGGCCAAGCCGTATATCGCCAGCATCGGCTTCTGCGGCGCCATCGTGCTGCCGCCGGCATCGAGCCCGGAACCGTTCCACTCGGTCACGGTCGACGGCAAGGACGTCTATTTCCATTGCGTCGTGCCGCTGTACAAGGAAGAGCTGAACCTGGCGCGCCGCCGCGGCTTCGCGGCGCTGATCGACAAGTTCAACCAGTTCAACGTCACCGACGTGGTCGACCCGGCGCGCAAGAACACGGCCCGGAAGAAATTCCTCGGCTTGTTCTAAGCCTTGAGGCTCATCTCCGCCAGCCGCACCCAGTAGCTGGCGCCGATCGGCAGCAGGTTGTCGTTGAAGTCATAGCTGGCATTGTGCAGCTGGCAAGGGCCGAGCCCATGGCCGCCGGCGCGGTGATCGCCTTCGCCATTGCCGAGGAAGACGTAGCAGCCCGGCTTGGCCTGCAGCATGAAGGCGAAGTCCTCGGCGCCCATGGTCGGTTCGACATTGGCGTCGACCTGGGCCGGGCCCACCACTGCGCGCATCGCTTCGATCGCGAACGCGGTCTGTTCCGGATGGTTCACCAGCGGCGGGTAATTGCGCTTGAAACCGAAGTCGATGCTGGCGCTAAAAGCCGCCGCGATGCCATTCGCCATCTCCTGCATGCGGCGCTCGATCAGGTCGAGCACCCCGGTGGTAAAGGTGCGCACCGTGCCGACCAGTTCGGCTTCATCGGGGATGATATTGGTGGCGCTGCCGGCATGGATTTGCGTGATCGACAGCACCGCGGTGTGCAGCGGGTTCTTCTCGCGCGAGACGATGGTCTGCCAGGCTTGCGCGATCTGCACCGCCACCATCACCGGATCGATGCCGCGATGCGGCTGCGCCGCGTGCGCGCCCTTGCCGCGCACGGTCACGCGGAACTCATTACTCGAGGCCATCATCGGGCCGGAGACGACACCGAAATGCCCTTCAGGGATGCCCGGCCAATTGTGCATGCCATACACGGCGTCCATCGGGAAGCGCTCGAACAGGCCGTCGTCGATCATGCGCTTGGCGCCGCCGCCGCCTTCCTCGGCTGGCTGGAAGATCAGGTACACGGTGCCGTCGAAGTTGCGGTGCTGCGCCAGGTAATGGGCGGCGCCGAGCAGCATCGCGGTATGGCCGTCATGGCCGCAGGCGTGCATCTTGCCCGCGTGGGTCGAGGCATGCGCGAAGCCGTTCAATTCCTGCATCGGCAGCGCGTCCATGTCGGCGCGCAGGCCGATCGCGCGTTCCGAGGTGCCGTTCTTGATGATGCCGACCACGCCGGTCACGCCCAGGCCGCGCACCACGGGGATGCCCCACGCGCTCAGGCGTTCGGCAACGATTTCCGCGGTGCGGTGTTCTTCGTAGCACAGCTCCGGGTGGGCATGCAGGTCACGTCGGATGGCCTGGATCTCTGCTTGAGACGCCAGGATAGGTTCCACTAGTTTCATCGTGTTCTCCTCGCGGTTTGCGAATGTGTCACCACGCTGTCCAGCCTTTGCATGGCATCGTTTTAACTATTGTAGCGTGCCTCAAACAGACTTGACAGAGGAGGGCGCGAAGCCTGCTGGAATCGTATAAAGTATTGGATTCACGCAGTTTTTTCACCGTAGCCTCATAAGAAAATGACCATTACCCACGTCCGTGCGACCTGCCCCCACGATTGTCCCGATACCTGCGCCATCCTCGTCAAAGTCGAAGACGGCGTCGCGACGGAAGTGAAGGGCGATCCGGAGCATCCGACCACGGCCGGGGTGTTGTGCACCAAGGTATCGCGCTATGTCGAGCGCACCTATCACCCGGACCGCGTGCTGTATCCGATGCGCCGCGTGGGCCGCAAGGGAGAAGGAAAATTCGAACGCATCAGCTGGGATGAAGCGCTCGACACCATCGCAGCACGTCTGAAAGACATCGGCGCGCGCGACCCGCAAGCCATCCTGCCCTATAGCTACTGCGGCACCATGGGCCTGGTGCAGGGCGAATCGATGTCGCTGCGCTTCTTTAATAAACTGGGCGCCTCGCTGCTCGATCGCACCATCTGCGCCACCGCCGGCGCCACCGGTTATCGCTATACCATCGGCAGTTCGATCGGTACCGACCTCGAACAGTTCCAGGACGCCAAACTGATCCTGATCTGGGGCGGCAACCCGATCGCATCCAACCTGCATTTCTGGATGCGCGCGCAAGAAGCCAAGCGCCGTGGCGCGACCTTGATCGCGATCGATCCCTATCGTTCGCTGACGGCCGAGAAGTGCCACCAGCACATCGCCCTGCTGCCGGGCACCGATGCGGCGCTGGCGCTGGGCATGATGCATGTGTTGATCAAGGAAGACCTGCTCGACCATGACTATATCGCGCAATACACGCTCGGCTTCGAACCCCTGAAGGCGCGCGCCCTGGAGTGGACGCCAGAACGCACCGCGGAAACCTGCGGCATCACGGTCGACGAAGTGGTCAAGCTGGCGCGCCTGTACGGACAGACCGCGAAGCGCGGCGAAGCGGCCGCGATCCGCGTCAACTATGGCATCCAGCGCGTGCGCGGCGGCGGTATGGCGGTGCGCAACATCACCTGCCTGCCGGCGCTGGTGGGCGCCTGGCGCTTGCCGGCCGGCGGCATCCAGCTGTCGACCTCGGCGTCGTTCCCGGTCAACCGCCCGGCCTTGCAGCGCCCGGATCTGCTGGCCGGCCGCACGCCGCGCACGATCAATATGACTACCATCGGCGACGACCTGCTCAGGCAAGCATCGCCCGAATTCGGCCCGAAGATCGAGGCCGTCATCGTCTACAACGCCAATCCGCTGGCGATCGCGCCCGATTCGCGCAAGGTGCAGCAGGGCTTCGAGCGCGAAGACCTGTTCACCGTGGTGCTCGAGCACTTTCATACCGATAGCGCCGACTATGCCGACATCCTGCTGCCGGCCACCACCCAGCTCGAGCACGTCGATGCGCACCTGGCCTACGGCCACCTGTACATGATGGCGAATAATGCCGCCATCGCCCCCGTCGGCGAATCGAAGCCGAACACCGAATTCTTCCGCCTGCTGGCGACGCGCATGGGCTATGACGACCCGTGCTTCCAGGAGAGCGACGACGAGATCGCGGCCCAGGCCTTCAACAAGAACGATGCGCGCGCGATCCACTTCGACTGGGATTCGCTCAAGCGCAGCGGCTGGAAAAAGCTGAACATGCCGGCCGCGCCGTTCGCCGAGGGCGGCTTCACGACCCCGTCCGGCAAGTGCGAGTTTTTCTCGGAGAGCATGCTGGCCGATGGGCTCGATCCGGTGCCCACTTATATTCCGCCCTACGAGTCTGTTGCTTCTAACCCTGTATTGGCCGAAAAATACCCACTCGCGATGATTTCTCCGCCGGCGCGGAACTTCCTCAACTCGACGTTTGTCAATGTAAAGAGCCTACGTGCAACTGAGGGCGAACCGCACCTCGACATCCACCCGAACGATGCTGCCGCACGCGGCATCGCCCACGGTGAGATGGCGCGTATTTTTAACGACCGCGGTTCGTTCCTCGCCCGCGCACGCGTGACCGACAAGGCGCGTGCTGGATTGGTGGTGGGCTTGTCTGTCTGGTGGAAGAAACTCGCCAGTGACGGCAAGAACGCCAATGAAGTCACCAGCCAGCGTTTGACCGACATGGGCCGGGCGCCCACTTTCTACGACACCCTTGTGCAGGTCGAAAGAGCTGCACCCTTGACGCGAGATGAAACCATCTAGATTTTCCCAGGCCTTCAAGCCAGTCATGGTCGCAGCCGCCGCGGCCCTCATGTTGTCAAGCTGCTCATCCCTCTCCTACTACACCCAGGCCGCGCAAGGCCAGCTGCAATTGCTGACCAATGCGCGACCGATCGACGACTGGATCGCCGATAGCAATACCAACGTCAAGCTGCGCCACCGCCTCGAATCGGCGCGCCAGATTCGCCGCTTCGCCATCCAGGAAATGAAGCTGCCCGACAACGGCAGCTATACCAACTACACCAATCTCGGCCGGCCCTACGTGTTGTGGAACGTGGTCGCCACGCCCGAGCTGTCGCTCAAGCCCATCCAGTGGTGCTTCCCGGTGGCCGGCTGCGTGAGCTATCGCGGCTACTACAGCAAGGCCGAGGCCCAGGCGTATGCCAGGCAACTGCGCGCGCAGGGCAACGACGTCGAGGTCGGAGGCGTGAGCGCCTATTCGACCCTGGGCTGGTTCAGCGATCCCCTGATGTCGACCTTCATCAATTATCCGGACGCCGAGCTGGCGCGCCTGATCTTCCATGAACTGGCGCACCAGGTGGTCTACGTAGCGGGCGATTCGCAGTTCAACGAATCGTTTGCCAGCGCGGTGGAGCAGGCCGGCGTGGAGGCGTGGCTCGAGCGCTTCGGCAATCCCCAGATGAGCGAAGCCTACGAGCGCTACAAAACCCGCAAGAGCGACTTCCTGGCGCTGCTGCTCCGCTATCGCGGCGAGCTGGAGCGTACGTACAAGAGCATGGAGCCCGACAGCGTCAAGCGCGCCACCAAGGCGCGCCTGTTCCTGGCGCTGCAGGACGACTACCAGGTGCTCAAGGCGAACTGGGGCGGCTACGCGGGTTACGACCGCTTCTTCGCCGAGCCGCTGTCGAATGCCCACCTGGCATCGGTGGCGACCTATAACGATTTCGTGCCGGCGTTTCGCGTTTTGCTGCGCCGCGAGAAGTCGTGGCGCGGCTTCTACAAGGCCGTCAACCAGTTGGCCAAGCTCGACAAGGAAGAGCGTCATCGCGTCTTGAAACGCCTGGGCGCGACGGCCACGCCGGGCACGCTGGTGGTGCAGCGCACCATGGGAGCGTCCCCGTAGAGGACCGGTTCCAATCGCGGTAAAACCGCTTGCGCACAGGGGCGCTGCCCGATAGCATCACATCAGCGATGGCAAACCTATAAGCCACGTGCGCAGGCGCGCCCGGCAAGCACCTCCGGCCGCCCGATCAGAACGATAAAAATCGAGACAGAGGTGACCGATGGACAAAATTTGGCTGCAGTCGTATCCCCCAGGCGTGCCTGCGGAGATTGATCCGGATCAATACCGCTCCTTGGTGCATTTGCTCGAAGAATCCTTCAGCAAGTTCGCGGACCGCAAAGCCTATGTGTGCATGGACAAGTTCCTCACCTACGGCGAACTCGATGCGTATTCGAAGCGCCTGGCTGCCTGGCTGCAGAGCCGCGGCCTGGCCCCCGGCGCGCGCGTGGCGATCATGATGCCGAACGTGCTGCAATATCCGGTCGCACTGGCCGCCGTGCTGCGCGCCGGCTACACCGTTGTCAACGTCAATCCGCTGTACACCGCGCGCGAACTCGAGCACCAGCTCACCGACTCGGGCAGCGAAGCGATCATCGTGCTGGAAAATTTCGCCCACACCGTGCAAAAGGTGATGGGCAAGACGCCCGTGCGCCACGTGGTGGTGGCCAGCATGGGCGAGATGCTGGGCGGCGTGAAAGGCATGCTGGTCAACTTCGTGGTGCGCAACGTCAAGAAGATGGTGCCCGAGTTCTCGCTGCCGAATATGGTCACCTTCAAGGACGCGCTGGCCCAGGGCGAGCGCATGCCGTTCAAGCAGGCCGAACTCAAGATCGACGACGTCGCCTTCCTGCAGTACACGGGCGGCACCACCGGCGTGTCGAAGGGCGCCACGCTCAGCCACCGCAACGTGATCGCCAACGTGCTGCAGAGCGAGGCCTGGTCGCAACCGGCGCTGGGCGAGGCCGGCGGCGAGCAGATGACGATCGTGTGCGCGCTGCCGCTGTACCACATCTTCGCACTCACCGCCTGCGCGATGTGGGGCATGCGCATGGGCGCGCTGAACGTCCTGATCGTCAATCCGCGCGACATTCCGGCCTTCGTCAAGGAGCTGGCAAAATACCGCTTCAACATGCTGCCGGCGGTGAACACGCTGTACAACGCGCTGGCCAACAATCCCGAATTCGCCCACCTCGATTTCTCGGCGCTGCGGGTATGCAACGGCGGCGGCATGGCGGTGCAAAAGCCCGTGGCCGACAAGTGGCGCCAGATCACCGGTGTGGCGATCATCGAAGGCTATGGCCTGTCCGAGACCTCGCCGGTGGCCACCTGCAACCGCGCCGACGGCACCGAATTCACCGGCACCATCGGCCTGCCGGTGCCGTCGACCGACATCGCGATCATCGACGACGAAGGCCGCCACCTGGCGCCCGGCGAGATCGGCGAGATCGCCATCCGCGGCCCGCAGGTGATGACTGGCTACTGGAACCGTCCGGACGAAACCGCGAAGGTGATGACCGCCGATGGCTTCTTCCGCTCGGGCGACGTCGGCATCATGGACGCTACCGGCTTCGTGAAGATCGTCGACCGCAAGAAGGACATGATCCTGGTCTCGGGCTTCAACGTCTATCCGAACGAGCTCGAAGGCGTGATCGCCGGCCATGCGGGCGTGCTCGAATGCGCCGTGGTCGGGGTGCCGGACGAGCATTCGGGCGAGGCGGTCAAGGTATTCGTGGTAAAGAAAGACCCTGGCCTCACGGCCGAACAGCTGATGGGCTACTGCAAGGAGCAGTTCACCGGCTACAAGCGACCGAAGTACATCGAATTCCGCGACGAGCTGCCGAAGACGAACGTCGGCAAGATCCTCAGGCGGGCGCTGAGGGACGAGAAAAAGCAGCCGGAGACGGTGGCATAAGCATTGTGACGGGACTTACCCGGCGAAAGCCGCCCCGTCGGGCGGCTTTCGCGTTTTATTGGAACCAACAAGGAAGGCAGGACAGATGGACAAATTTTGGCTCTCGTCGTACGAGAACGGCGTGGCGACGGAAATCGATCCGACCCAGTACCGCTCGCTGACGCATTTGCTGGAGGAGGCGTTTCGCAAGTACGCCGACCGCAAGGCCTATGCCTGCATGGGCAAGTCCATCACGTTCGCGGAACTCGATGCGATGTCGCTGCGCTTAGCGGCCTGGCTGCAGGCGCGCGGCCTTCAAGCCGGCGCGCGCGTGGCGATCATGCTGCCCAACGTGCTGCAGTATCCGGTGGCGCTGGCCGCCGTGCTGCGCGCCGGCTACGTGGTCGTCAACGTCAATCCGCTGTACACCCCGCGCGAGCTGCAGCACCAGCTGGTCGACTCGGGCGCCGAGGCGATCGTGGTACTCGAGAACTTCGCCCACACGGTCGAGCAGGTGGTGCGCCAGACGAACGTCAAGCACATCGTGTTGGCGACCATGGGCGACCTGCTGGGCGGCCTGAAAGGCACGCTGGTCAACCTGGTGGTGCGCAAGGTCAAGAAGATGGTGCCGGCCTATTCGCTGCCGGGCGCGATCGGTTTCAACAAGGTGCTGGCCGACGGCGCGCGAGAAACCCTCAAGCCGGTCACGATCGGCCACGACGACATCGCCTTCCTGCAGTACACGGGCGGCACCACCGGCGTGTCGAAAGGCGCGGTGCTGCTGCACCGCCACGTGATCGCCAACGTGCTGCAGAACGAAGCCTGGTTCGCCCCGACCCTCGCCAAACTGAAGGCCGGCGAGCAGCCGCAGTTCGCCTGCGCGCTGCCGCTGTACCACATCTATGCGCTCACGGTCTGCGCGCTGCTGGGCCTGCGCATCGGCGGCATGAACCTGTTGATCCCGAACCCGCGCGACATCAAGGGCTTCATCAAGGAGCTGGGCGGCTACCGCATCAACATCTTCCCGGCCGTGAACACGCTCTACAACGGCCTGCTCAACAACGACGATTTCGCCAAGCTCGATTTCTCGGGCCTGATGGTGTGCCCGGGCGGCGGCATGGCGGTGCAGAAGGCGGTGGCCGACAAGTGGCTCAAGACCACCGGCATCCCGATCGTCGAGGGTTACGGCCTGTCGGAGACCTCGCCGGTGGTGAGCGCCAACCGCTGCGACATCACCGATTTCACCGGCACCATCGGCCTGCCGCTGCCCTCGACCGAGCTGCGCATCCTGGACGACGCGGGCAATGAAGTCCCGTTCGGCACCGCCGGCGAGATCGCCGTGCGCGGCCCGCAAGTGATGGCCGGCTACTGGCAGCGCGACGACGAGACGGCCAAGGTCATGACCGCGGACGGCTTCTTCAAGACCGGCGACATCGGCATCATGGACGCGCAAGGCTATACCCGCATCGTCGACCGCAAGAAGGACATGATCCTGGTCTCGGGCTTCAACGTCTATCCGAACGAAGTCGAGGGTGTGGTGGCCTCGCACCCGGGCGTGCTGGAAGTGGCATGCGTGGGCGTGCCCGACCAGAACTCGGGCGAAGCCGTGAAGCTGTACGTGGTGAAGAAGGACGCCGATCTCACCACTGAACAGATCAAGGAATTCTGCAAGGAACGGCTGACCGGCTACAAGCGGCCCAAGTTCATCGAATTCCGCGAGACCCTGCCGAAGACAAACGTCGGCAAGATCCTGCGGCGCGAACTGCGGGACGAGAAGAAGACCGCTTGACCGGCTTGCGCGTCAATTTGATCGTTTAACTCAGTACAGCCACGTCGTTCCCGCGCAGGCGGGAACAGTGCCACTGGCACTGTTCCCCCTAAGTTTGCCAGCGTAGCGATAATGCAAGCACCTTAGGTTCCCGCCTTCGCGCGAACGACGTTTTGGGGCTAATGATTCAACCGATCTAGCGGTGCGCCACCAGCGACTCGAGCGGGGGCAGCTGACGCGGTTTGCGGTCAGGGCCGGTGGCGACATAGGTCAGCGTCGCCTCGGTCACCTTGACCACCTCGGCCGCCAGACGGTTGCGTTCGGCATACACCTCGACGAAGACGGTGACCGAGGTGTTGCCGACCTTGGTGATGTCGGCGTAAAACGACAGCAGGTCGCCCACGAACACCGGGTTCTTGAACAGGAAGGAGTTGACGGCGATGGTCGCCACGCGGCCATTGGCGCGGCGGGTGGCGGGCAGCGAGCCGGCCAGGTCGACCTGGGCCATGATCCAGCCGCCGAACACGTCGCCGTACACATTGGCGTCGGACGGGGCGGGCATGACGCGCAATTCGGGCATTTTTCCTGCCGGCAGACGTACCGCGGTTGGGACGGTGGCAGGGGCGGTCGGGGCGTTTTCGGGCGTGGTCATCGTGAATTCTCGGTAAAAGCTACAATCGACCCGAATTGAACCATAAATCCAGAAGCCCCGTCATGCGCCGCAACTCCGCTCCACTCCCTCCCGACACCAACGGTGTGCCCCGCAACGACTGGGGCACCCTCAAAACCCTGTTTCCCTACCTGTGGGTCTACAAGTGGCGGGTGATGGCCGCCATGGCCGCGCTGGTCGGCGCCAAGATGGCCAACGTCGGCGTGCCGCTGGTGCTCAAGAAGATCATCGACGGCCTGGCGATCGACCCGGCGCACCCGCATGCGCTGCTGGTGCTGCCGCTCGGACTGCTGGCCGGCTATGGCCTGCTGCGCCTGTCGATGACGGTCTTCACCGAGCTGCGCGAGTTCCTGTTCGCGCGCGTGACCCAGCGCGCGGTACGCACCATCGCGCTCAAGGTGTTCCGCCACCTTCACGCGCTGTCGCTGCGCTTCCACCTGAATCGCCAGACCGGCGGCATGACGCGCGACATCGAGCGCGGCACGCGCGGCGTCAATTCGCTGATCTCGTATTCGCTGTTTAACATCTTGCCGACCCTGGTCGAGATCACGCTGGTGCTGGCCTACCTGGTGTTCAACTACGATATCTGGTTCACCATCATCACGGCGGTGGCGCTGGCGTCCTACATCACCTTCACGGTGGTCGTGACCGAGTGGCGCACGCACTTCCGGCGCACGATGAACGAGCTGGAGTCAAAAGCATCGACCAAGGCGATCGACTCGCTGCTCAACTACGAGACGGTCAAGTACTTTGGCAACGAAGACTACGAGGCGCGGCGCTACGACGAAGGCCTCAAGAACTACGAGAACGCCGGGGTGCGCTCGCAGACCTCGCTGTCCTTCCTTAACACCGGCCAGTCCCTGATCATCGCGACCGCCGTCACCTTGATCCTGTGGCGCGCGACCGAGGGCGTCATTGCCGGCACCATGAGCCTGGGCGACCTGGTGCTGGTCAATACCTTCATGATCCAGCTCTACCTGCCGCTCAACTTCCTGGGCGTGATCTATCGCGAGATCAAGCAAAGCCTGGCCGATATGGAACGTCTGTTTGGCCTCCTGGACCAGAATCGCGAAGTGGCCGACAGTCCCAAGGCCCAGCCGCTGGCGACGAAAGGCGCCGAGGTCGCGTTCTCGCACGTCGAATTCAGCTACGAGACCAAGCGGCAGATCCTGTTCGACGTCGACTTCACGATTCCCGCCGGGACCACGACCGCGGTGGTGGGGCATAGCGGCTCGGGCAAGTCGACCCTGTCGCGGCTGCTGTTCCGTTTCTACGACGTCAACGGCGGCGCGATCCGCATCGACGGCCAGGACCTGCGCGACATCACCCAGGAATCGCTGCGCGCCGCGATCGGCATCGTGCCGCAGGACACGGTGCTGTTCAACGACACGATCGAATACAACATCGCCTACGGCCGGCCCGGCGCCAGCCGCGAGGACATCGTGGCGGCCGCGCGCGCGGCCTCGATCCACGACTTCATCGAAAGCCTGCCGGATGGCTACGGGAGCATGGTGGGCGAGCGCGGCCTGAAACTGTCGGGCGGCGAAAAGCAGCGGGTGGCGATCGCGCGCACCTTGTTGAAAGACCCGGCGATCCTGATCTTCGACGAGGCCACGTCGGCGCTCGATTCGCGCGCGGAGCAGGCGATCCAGGCCGAGCTGAAGGAGATCGCGAAGAACCGCACGACCCTGGTGATCGCGCACCGCCTGTCGACGATCGCCGATGCGCAGCAGATCATCGTGCTCGACCACGGCAGGATCGTCGAGCGAGGCACGCACTATTCGCTGCTGGCGGCGCAGGGCCTGTATGCGCAGATGTGGGAACGGCAACTGGCGCGGCCGGATGAGGATGTGGCGTCGCCGCCGCTGGAGGTGGAAGCACTGCGCGTGCAGCAGGATTAGCACCACCTGCCTTGGAACGTCGTTCCCGCGCAGGCGGGAACCCAAGCCCTTCGCTTATCGCAAAAGCATGCAGTAGTGGTCCGCACGCACACTTGGGTTCCCGCCTACGCGGGAACGACGGGTCATGTACCTGTCCGACTCGATCAGTAGGTGTAGAACATCCGCTGGATGTTTTTGGTATCGGTCGTCTTGGTCAACGCCAGCATCAGCAGAATGCGCGCCTTCTGCGGGCTCAGGGTGTCGGCCACCACGAAGTCCAGCTCGTCGTCATTGGCTTCGCCATTGCGCGCCACGATGCCCTGGCCGACGCGGCTCGCGCGCACGATCACGACGCCGTCCTTGCGCGCCTTGACCAGTGCCGGCTTCGTCTTTGCCGGCAGGCTGCCATTGCCCACGCCCGCATGCACCAGCCCCCTGGCGCCGGCTGCGACCAGCGCATTCACCGCGACGTCGCCCACGTTCGCATACGCATAGGCCACGTCGACCTGCGGCAGCGCATCGAGTTTGCTCACGTCGAACTCGGTGTCCAGCGTGTGGTTGCGCACCACGTTACGGTAGAAGAACGGCTTGCCGCCCTGGATGTAGCCGATCACGCCCAGTTCCGAGGTGCGGAAGGTGTCGGTCGTGGTGGTGTTGGCCTTGGTGACGTCGCGCGCCGAATGGATCTGGTCGTTCATCGCCACCATCACGCCGCGGCCCGCCGCCTCGGGCGTGCCGGCCAGGCGCACCGCGTTGTACAGGTTGATCGGGCCGTCGGCCGACAACGCGGTCGACGGCCGCATCGAGCCGACCACCACCACCGGCTTTTTGCTCTTGACCGTCAGGTGCAGGAAATACGCCGTTTCTTCGAGCGTGTCGGTGCCGTGGGTGATCACGATGCCGTCCACGTTCGGCTGCGCCAGCAGCACGTTGACGCGCTTGGCCAGTTGCAGCCATTGCGCATCGCTGATGTTTTCGCTGGCGATCTGGAACACCTGCTCGCCGGTGACATTCGCCACCTTGGCGATCTCGGGCACCGCCGCGATCAGCGATTGCACGCCCACGGTGGCGGCGGTGTAGCCGACCGTGGTGGTGCTGGTGGCGCCGGTGCCGGCGATGGTGCCGCCGGTGGCGAGAATGGTCACGTTCGGCAGCTTGGCCGTCTGGGCTTGCACGGCTGCGGCCGCGAACATGAACAGAAAGCCGCACAGCATGGTGCCTACGGCTTGGGGGAACTGCTTGGACATCGTGTTACTACCTTTCTAAAACTGGCGGGACGCCCTGGAAATCAGGGCTTCTTGTAGACCACGCCATCCTTCATCACAAACTTGACCTGCTCGAGCACTTTCACATCCTGCAAAGGATCGCCCTCGACCGCGATGATGTCGGCCGCGAAGCCCGCGTCGATCGCGCCCAGGCGCTTCGGCTGGTCGAGCAGGATGGCGGCGTTGACCGTGGCCGAGCGGATTGCGTCGGCCGGCGTCATGCCCGCTTCGACCATATAGCCGAATTCCTTGGCATTGTCGCCGTGCGGGAACACACCGGCATCGGTGCCGAAGGCGATCTTCACGCCGGCTTTATGGGCACGGCTGAAGGTGGCCTGCAGCTGAGGACCGATCGCGGCCGCTTTCGGACGCACGAGGGCGGAATAATAATTCGGTTCCTTGGCCTTGTCCGCCACGTAGCGGCCGGCCGAGATGGTCGGCACGTACCAGCCGCCGCCCTTCTTGAACAGCGCGATGACTTCGTCGTCCATCAGGGTGCCGTGCTCGATCGAGTCGACGCCGACGCGCAGCGCGCGCTTCATGCCTTCGGCGCCGTGGGCGTGGGCCGCGACGCGAAAACCGTAGTCCTTCGCGGTGCTCACCACGGCGCGCAGCTCGTCCTCGGTGTACTGCGAGTTGTGGCCGCTGGCGGCCTGGCTCAGGACGCCGCCGGTGGCGGTAACCTTGATCAGGTCGGCGCCATCCTTGTAGCGGGTGCGCACCGCCTGGCGCGCTTCCTCGGGGCTGTTGAGCACACCCTCGGTCGGGCCGGGCGTGCCGATCTTCTCGGACAGGAAGTGCGACAGGTTGTTGGTCGGATCGGCGTGGCCGCCGGTGGTGGCCAGCGATTTACCGGCGGTGAACATGCGCGGGCCCGGCACTTCGCCGGCGGCGATGGCGCGCTTGAGCGAGATGTTCAGGTTATCGGCAGCGCCCAGGTCGCGCACCGTGGTGAAGCCGGCCATCAGGGTGCGCTCGGCGTATTTCACCGAACGATAGGCCATGTCGGCCGGATTGGCGGCCAGGCGGTCGCGGTAGGCGTCGACCGCCGGCTGGGTTTCGCTGGTCAGGTGCACGTGCATGTCGATCAGGCCCGGCAGGCAGCTGTGGCGCGAGAGGTCGATGTTGCCGGCAGCCTGCGTCATGGGTCCGACCGAGACGATGCTGCCGTTCTCGATCACGATGCTGACGCGCTCGCGCCAGACGCCTTTCTGGACGTCCAGCAGCCGGCCGCAGTCGACCGTCTGGGTGGCGGCGTGCGCGCTGTTCAGGGCCAGCAGCATGCCGGCGGCAACCATCTGTTTCATCTATCTCTCCTTGTTGTGATTATCGATGTTGAAAAAACAAAGGCCCTCCATTGCTGGAAGGCCTCGGGTGCTACGGGCAGTCGCTCACCACACCTACTTCAGCGGTGAGATGGCGGGTTCCTTGTTGGGTTCTCCCAAGTCGCCTTCCCACTTGGCGACGACGGCGGTGGCGATGCCGTTGCCGATCACGTTGGTGGCCGAGCGCGCCATGTCCAGGAAGTGGTCGATCGCCAGCAGCAGCAGCAGGCCCGCTTCCGGGATGTCGAACTGGTTCAGGGTGGCGGCGATCACGACCAGCGAGGCGCGCGGCACGCCGGCCATGCCCTTCGAGGTCAGCATCAGCACCAGCATCATGGTGATCTGGGTGCCGATCGACAGGTCGATGCCGTAGGCCTGGGCGATGAAGACGGCCGCGAAGGTGCAGTACATCATCGAGCCGTCCAGGTTGAACGAGTAGCCGATCGGCAGCACGAACGAGGCCAGGCGGTTCTTGACGCCGAAGCGCTCCAGGCTTTCCAGGGTTTTCGGGAATGCCGCTTCGGACGAGGCGGTCGAGAAGGCCAGCACGGTCGGGCCGCGCAGTTCGGAGACCAGGCGCAGTATGCGTGGGCCGATCACGGCCATGCCGATGCCGATCAGGACGATCCACAGCAGCGCGATGCCGAAGTAGAACTGGGCCATGAAGATGCCATAGGTCGACAGCACGCCCAAGCCGCTCTTGGCGATGATGCCGGCCACCGCCGCGAACACAGCGATCGGCGCGAAGTTCATCACGTAGCCGGTCAGCTTGAGCATGACGTGGGCAACGCCGTCGATGGCGTCGATCATCGGCGTGGCGCGCGCGCCGACCGCCGCGGCAGCGGTGCCGAAGAACAGCGAGAACACCACGATCTGCAGGATCTCGTTCTTGGCCATGCCGTCGACGATCGAGGTCGGGATCAGGTGGGTAATGAAGTCCTTCATCGTCAGGCTGCCGCTCGTGATGCCCGAGGTCGCGTCGACCGGTGGCATCATGCCTGCCGCGAACAGCGCGTCGCCCGGACGGAAGATGTTCACCAGGATCAGGCCGAGCGACAGCGAGATGACCGAGGCGATCATGAACCAGCCCAGCGCCTTGATGCCGATGCGGCCGACTTCCTTGGCGTCGCCCATCTTGGCGATGCCGACCACCAGGGTCGCGAACACCAGCGGCGCGATGATCATCTTGATCAGGCGGAGGAACATCGTGGTAATCAGCGACATCGTGTCGGAGAAGCTCGTCGCGCCCGTCGCATCGGTATTGGTGTTGACCAGGTAGCCGACCACGATGCCGACCACCAGGGCGATCATGATGAAGGTAGTCAGGCGATTTCGATTGTTCATAAAGCTTCCTGTCGTGTGGACCTGTGCAGGGCCGGCGGCGGCGGATTGCGCTGTCGCTGGCAGGTTGTTCGGGCAATGACCGGTTTTCGAGGACCGAAGGCCGGTTGGTACTGAAGATTATGGCAAGTTCCGCAGTATCCTAGGCACAGTTAGTGCTGTCAAGCACGCTTACACCGTTGCCGTTACGGTAATCCGACATGACTTTCCGGCCCGCCGAACGCACCCCGCGCGGCGCGGCGCAGCGCAGGTAAAATACGCCTTTCATACGCCATTCGTTTTTCGAGAGCCGCCATGTCCACCATCGAGACCCCAGACACCATCACCATCACCCGCCCAGATGACTGGCACCTGCACCTGCGCGACGGCGCGGCGATGGCCAGCGTATTGCCGCACACCGCCCGCCAGTTCGGCCGCGCGATCGTGATGCCGAACCTGCGCCCGCCCGTGACCACGGCCGCCGCCGCTCTTGAATACCGCGCCCGCATCCTGGCCGCGCTGCCGGAGGGGATGCGCTTCGAGCCGTTGATGACCCTGTACCTGACCGACAACACCGATCCGGACGAGATCCGCCGCGCCCAGGACACCGGTTTCATCCACGCGGTCAAGCTGTACCCGGCCGGCGCCACCACCAACTCGGACGCCGGCGTCACCGACCTCAAGAAGTGCTACAAGACGCTGGAAGTGATGCAGGAAGTCGGCATGCCGCTGCTGGTGCATGGCGAAGTGACCGACAACGAGATCGACCTGTTCGACCGCGAAGCCGTATTCATCGAGCGCGTGATGCGCCCGCTGCGTAAAGACATGCCGGCGCTGAACGTGGTGTTCGAGCACATCACCACCAAGGACGCGGCCCAGTACGTGGCCGAGGCCGAAGGCCCGATCGCGGCCACCATCACCGCCCACCACCTGCTGTACAACCGCAACGAGATTTTCCGCGGTGGCATCCGCCCGCACTTCTACTGCCTGCCCGTGCTCAAGCGCGAAGAACACCGCCTGGCGCTGGTCACCGCCGCCACCAGCGGCGACGAACGCTTCTTCCTGGGCACCGACTCGGCGCCCCACGCTGTGCACACCAAGTACGCCGCCTGCGGCTGCGCCGGCTGCTACACCGCGCTGCACGCGATGGAGATGTATACCGAAGCCTTCGCCCAGGCTGGCGCGCTCGACAAACTGGAAGCCTTCGCCAGCTTCAACGGCCCGGCCTTCTACAACCTGCCGCGCAACGAGGGCACGATCACGCTCAAGCGCGAATCGTGGACCCTGCCGGAATCGGTGCCGATGGGCGAACACCAGCTGGTGCCGCTGAACGCGGGCGAGAGCATCAACTGGAAGATGGTATAAGCGGAGCCGTGCTGCCGCCGATCGACTGGGCGCAGCCGTGGTACGACACGGTGCGTCCAAGCTTTGAACGGGCCGCGCCGCCGCTTGACGGCTTCATCGATGCCTTCAACGTGGCGGCGCGCGCGCTCGACCTCCGTAACGGCGGCGGCATGCCGCTGTCCTTCGTGCCGCAAGCCGCGCTGCCGGAAGGGACGGCCTATGAAGAATTCATCGGCGCCACCGGCCAGGTGCCGACCCGCGACAACCTGCACGATTTCTTCAATGCGCTGGTGTGGCAGACCTTCCCGGGTATCAAGCGCGCGCTGAACGCGCTGCAGGCGGCGCAGATCGCCGAGGCCGGCGTCGGCAAGTCGCGCGGGCCGGCGCGCGACGCCGCCACCATCTTCGACGAGAACGCAGCCTTGCTGGTGGTGCGCGACAACGAGGCAGGGCGCTCGCTGGTCGACGACTTGCGTGCGCACCGCTGGCTCGCCGCCCTGTACGATAAGCGTGACTTGTTCGGCAAGGACGTCGAGGTCTGGCTGTTCGGCCACGCGCTGATGGAAAAGCTGGTGGCGCCGCGCAAGGCGATCACCGCACATACGCGGGTGGTGTTCGCCGGCGACGATTACTTTGCGCTGGAAGGCGATGCGCGCCGCGCCTGGCTCGACCGCGAGGTGACGGCCAGCCTGGCGAATGAAGAGCTTACGCCGGGCGGCTTCACGCCACTGCAGGTGCTGGGCATTCCAGGCTGGTGGCCTGGGCAAGACACTGATTTTTATCTGGATACGACTGTGTTCCGTCCCAAGCGGACGGCGTGAAAAGGGAGAAGCCGATGGCTGAAACGGTACGCTGGGGAATTCTCGGCACGGGCAAGATTTCGCGTGCCTTTGCCAATGCATTGAAAGACGTGCCGGGCGCCGTACTGGCCGCCGTGGGTTCGCGCAGCCAGGACAAGGCCGCGGCCTTCGCCGAGGAATTCGGCGCGCCGGCCAGCTACGGCTCATGCGAGCTGCTGGCCCAGGCCGAGGGCATCGACCTGATCTACATCGGCACGCCGCATCCGGAACATGCCGGCAACGCCCTGATGGCGCTGCGCGCCGGCAAGGGCGTGCTGTGCGAGAAGCCGTTCACGATGAACCTGCGCGAAGCCGAGCAGGTGGTGACGCTGGCGCGCTCGAAACGCCTGTTCCTGATGGAGGCGATGTGGACGCGCTACCTGCCGGCCTATCTGGAAGTGAAACGCATCCTGGCCTCGGGCGAGATCGGCACCCCGCGCCAGATCGTCGCCGACTTCGGCTTCGCCGCCGCCTTCGGTCCCGAGCACCGCGTGTTCAATCCCGAGCTGGGCGGCGGCGCGCTGCTCGACCTGGGTATCTATCCGCTGTCGGTCGCGGCCGGCCTGCTGGGGCCAGTGATCGAAGTCCGTGCGCAAGCCGAGATGGGCCCGACCGGTGTCGACGTGCAGACCGGTTTCACGCTCAAGCATGAAGGCGGCGGCATGTCGGTCTGCAGCTGCTCCTTCCTGGCGCGCACGCCGGCCGAACTGACCGTGTCGGGCGAGCGCGGGCAGGTGCGGATGAACACCATGTTCCACCGCGCGACTTCGGTCACCGTCAAGCTGGACGACGGCAGCGAGCGCACGATCGAGACGCCGTATCTCGGCAACGGCTATGTGCACGAGGCGATCGAGGCCCAGCGCTGCTGGCAGCAGGGGCTGCTGGAAAGCCCGTCGATGACGCAGGGCGAGACGCTGGCGCTGATGGGCGTGATGGACGAGATCCGGCGCCAGATCGGCCTGCGTTACGCGGCCGACCGCGCGTAGGGAAGATGCCATGAAGCTCGGGAGCGTCACGCCGATCCTGCGCATTTTTGATGAGGCCAAGGCCAGGGAATTCTATGTCGACTACCTCGGTTTCACGGTCGACTGGGATCACCGCTTCGGCCCCGGCATGCCGCTCTACCTGCAGGTCTCGCGCGGCGACTGCGTGCTGCACCTGAGCGAGCATCACGGCGACTGCTGCCCGGGCGCCGCGCTGCGGATCGCGGTCGACGACATCGACGGCCTGCATGCCGACCTCACCGCCAAACAATATGGTTATGCCCGGCCCGGGATCGAGGACACGCCGTGGGAGACGCGCGAGCTGAGCGTCAAGGATCCGTTCGGGAACCGGCTGACGTTCGCCGACTAGCGGGCCGGCATCCTATTTCGGCGCGGTGGCTGCATCCAGCCGCTTGAACAACTCCCGGTGCAGTTCCCGCGTGTGCTTCTCCATGTGCGTGCGCGCATGCCCGATCTCCTTCAATTCGCGCTGCGCCACCGCCTCCTTGCCGTTGGCGAGCGCCCACAGCGCCAGTTCGACGCGCGCCTCGATGCTGCCGAAACGTTCGACCACGGCCTCGAATTCGGTGCCCGCGTCGTCTTGCCGGCCGACGGCGGCATAGGCGCGGCCCAGCTCCAGCCCGACTTCGTCGGCGCGAAAGTTCGGATGCTTCGATTGCAGCGGCGCCAGCAGTGCAATCGCCGCCGCTGGTTGTCCGTGCGCCGCATTGGCGCGCGCCGCGCCCAGGATGACCTCAGGGTCGCCCGCGAACGGCCCGTTCAGGCAGGCATCGTAATGGCGCACCGCTTCTTCCGATTCGCCAGCCTCGAGCAGGGCGGCCGCCAGGCGCATCTGGTTGTGGGCGGTCGGCGTCAGGTCGAACGCGCTCCGGGCCTCGCGTACGTCGCGGCCAGGATCGAGGCTTTTCTGAAGCGCCCGCCCGGCCATGCGCCCGCGCCGCTCGAGACGCGAGGCCGGCAGGTATTCAGCCACGAAGTAGGCGAGGCTGCCGAGCAGTGGAAAGGAGAACAGGATCAGCAGCCAGTACAACTGACGGCGGTTGCGTACGGCGTGGATCGCGAAGAAGATGGCGATGAGGAAGTGCAGTCCGAGTCCGATGAGGGGCATTGCAGGTTCCGTGTTCAGTGTTCGTCGGGAAGACAGCAAAGATAGCCGACATCGCAGCCTGGATGTCTCACCGATTCTCACAGTGCGTTCTCACAACATCGCTACCGGATCGTGAGGCAGGGCGTATTTATCCGGACAAGATCCTGCTAGAGTGAATGTAATTTCCCAGAAGGAAAACACATGACCCCGGACCAGAATGTCGCCGTCCTCGTGGACTGCGAGAATGCGCAGCCGAGCGTGATCGACGAGGCGATGCGGCTTGCATCGACCCTCGGACGGGTGGCCTTGCGGCGCGGCTACGGTAACCACACCGCCCTGGCGAGCAAGTGGCAGGATGCGCTGGTGCGCCATGGGTTCGCCCCCTGCATGCAATTCCAGTATGTGACCGGCAAGAATACTGCGGACATCGCGCTGGCGCTGGATGCGCTGGAGATGCTGCTTGACCGGCGCGCCGACCGTTTTGTCATCATCACCAGCGATTCCGATTTCGTCGGCCTGTGCCGCAAGCTGCAGGAGCGTGGCGCCAATGTGCATGTCTTCGGTGAGGTGAAAACACCGGCGGCCCTGCGCCACGCCTGCGACAGGTTCCATGAGTCGGCCCCTCCGGCGCCACCGGATGCCGCGCCGGCGCATGCAGCGGCAGCGGCTGCGGAGATCGTCAAGCGCAGGCCGAGATTCGTGGTCGAGGCGGTACGTTCGCTGGCGCTTTCATCGCCAGATGGCAGGGTCGATCTCGGCGCACTGGGCAACCATCTGAGGGCGGCACACGCCGGTTTTTCACACGCAGCTTATGGCTACAAGAACCTGCGCACGATGATCGAGGCGTACGATCTGTTGCGGATGCACCAGACCGAAGGAGGCCACTGCCGCGTAGGCCTGGTGTCGGACGGTGCGCCGCAGCCAGCCATCCTGCGCGCGGTGTAGTCCCGGCGCGAAATGCTCAATCCAGGGCAGGCGCATCCAAGATATGCCGCACATCGAGCGCGCGAATGCGCGGCTCGACGTAGTAGCCGCCTGCTTCCACATAGCTGAGGCAGTAGCGCAGGCATACGCTGCATTGCTGGACCGCGCAGCGGTTGTAGGGAAAATAGTGGATGGCGACCGGCGCGTCCGGCGACCAGTAATTGGTCCCGTGCGGATGGTATTCGGCGAAGGTCGGCTCGGCGTAGGGATCGCCGGCCAGCGTGCCGGCCGGGCGCATCTGCGCCTGCGGGAACGATACCGGCGTACGCGTCCACCCGGGGTAACTCGCGATCTCGCATGCGCAGCTGTCTGCTACCTGCGCCGAGGCCAGTGCGAGGGCACGCAGTTCATCGATATTCAATGCCTGTTCCGTATTCATCGTTCGTCTCTCCATCAGACCTTCAGGAATTCCTCGCGCCCGCCCAACCAGCGCGCCAGGTGCGCATCGACCACCGCGATCTTCTCGGGTTTTTCGCCGTCGAGCAGGTACTGCGCCACGTCGCGCGCGCGGTCGACCAGCCAGCCATCGAGCTCCAGGTCGGCGAAGCGCAGCATCGCCTGGCCCGACTGGCGCGCCCCCAAAAACTCTCCCGGCCCGCGGATCTCAAGGTCGCGCCGCGCGATCTCGAAGCCATCGGTCGTCTCGCGCATCGTCATCAAACGCTGCTTTGCCACCTGGCCCAGCGGCGCTTGATACAGCAGCAGGCACACCGAGGCCGCCGATCCGCGCCCCACACGCCCGCGCAACTGGTGCAGCTGCGACAGGCCGAAGCGCTCGGCATGCTCGATCACCATCAGCGAGGCATTCGGCACGTCCACCCCGACCTCGATCACGGTAGTCGCCACCAGCACATGCACCTGGCCGGCCGTGAAGGCGTCCATCACTTCCTGTTTCTCGGCCGGCTTCATGCGGCCATGCACCAGCCCCACCTGCAGCTCGGGCAGCGATTCGGCCAGGGTTTCGTAGGTCTCGGTCGCGGTCTGCAATTGCAGGGCTTCGGATTCCTCGATCAGCGGGCAGACCCAGTACGCTTGCCGGCCTTCGAGCGCTGCCGCGTAGACGCGCTCGATTACCTCGTCACGCCGCATCTGGTCGATCGCGCGCGTGACGATCGGGCTGCGGCCAGGCGGCAGCTCGTCGATCACCGATACTTCGAGGTCGGCGTAATAGGTCATCGCCAGGGTGCGCGGGATCGGCGTGGCCGACATCATCAGTTGGTGCGGCACCAGGCCGTCGCTGCCCTTGTTGCGCAGGGTGAGGCGCTGGCCGACGCCGAAGCGGTGCTGTTCGTCGACGATCACCAGGCCCAATTTCGCGAACTGCACCGTATCCTGGATCAGCGCATGGGTGCCGATCACCAGATTCGCCTCGCCCGACTCGATCAACTCGTTCGACGCGGCCTTCTCTTTTTTCTTGAGGCTGCCGGTGAGCCAGGCGACCTTCACGCCGAGCGGCTCCATCCAGGCCGCGATCTTCCTGAAATGCTGCTCGGCCAGGATCTCGGTTGGCGCCATCAGCGCCGCCTGGTAGCCGCTGTCGATCGCCTGCGCCGCGGCCAGCGCCGAGACCACGGTCTTGCCGCTGCCGACGTCGCCCTGCAGCAGGCGCTGCATCGGATAGCCTTCGCGCAGGTCGGCACGGATCTCTTCCACCACGCGCTGCTGGGCGCCGGTGAGCGCAAACGGCAACCCTTTCAGGAATGCGTCGGACAGCGCACCCACTGCGCGCAAGTGCGGAGCGCCTTTTTCGCGCCTGGCGCGCTGGGCGCGTTTGAGGGACAGCTGCTGCGCCAGCAGCTCGTCGAACTTCATACGCTCCCAGGCCGGATGCGATTTTTCGCCCAGTGCGTGTTCGTCGACGTCGGCCGGCGGATAGTGCAGCAGCTTCACGGCCGGCTCGAAGTCGATCAAGCCCATCTTGGCGCGGATGCCCGCGGGGACGGTATCGCTCCAGTCGATCCGCTTCATCGCATCGGCGATCGCGCGCCGCAGCACCGTCTGCGACAGGCCTTCGCCGGACGGATAGACAGGCGTGAGCGAGGAAGGCAGCGGTGCGCCTTCGTTGACGACCTTATATTGCGGATGCACCATCTCGGCCCCGAAGAAGCCGTGTTTCAGTTCGCCGCGAGCACGGATGCGCGCGCCTTCGGCCATCTGCTTGACCTGGCTGCCATAGAAATTCATGAAGCGCAGCAGCAAATCGCCCGATTCGTCGGCGATGGTCACCAGCAGCTGGCGCCGCGGCTTGAACGAGATTTCGTTCTTGGTCACCACGCCTTCGACCTGCGAAACGTGGCCGCCGCGCAGGCAGGCCTCGCGGATGGACACGATCTGGGTCTCGTCCTCGTAGCGCATCGGCAGGTGCAATACCAGGTCCATGTCGCTGCGCAGTCCAAGGCGGGCGAGCTTGCTTTCGAGGGTTTTGGGAGGATTTGTGGTCTTGGAGGCGGGCATATCGCGGCAAAATGGCGCTCGCTGGCGTAAAATAGAAGGTTCGCCATCAGCGCTGGAGCCTGTATTGTAAAGCTGGCAGCGCTTATTTTCCCAGAATTGAGAATAATGTACTCGCTTTCCGATTTCGACTTCGAGCTGCCCCCCGAGCGCATCGCGCAGCTGCCGCTGCCCGATCGCAGCGCCTCGCGCCTGCTGCAGCTCGATCATGACCAGATCCTAGATCGCCACTTCGCCGACATCGTCGACCAGCTCCAGCCGGGCGACCTCCTGGTGATGAACAATACCCGCGTGCTCAAGGCGCGCTTCTTCGGCGTCAAGGAAACCGGCGGCCAGGTCGAGGTGCTGGTCGAGCGCGTGCTCGACAACCGCACCGTGCTGGCCCAGGTGCGCGCCTCCAAGTCGCCCAAGCCCGGCAACCGCATCCGCCTGGCCGACGCTTTCGATGTGACCACCGGTGAACGCGCCGGCGAATTCTTTACCCTCCATTTCGAGGGCGATGTGTTCGAGCTGATCGAGGCCCACGGCCGCCTGCCGCTGCCCCCGTATATCGAGCACACCGCCGACGAATTCGACGAACAGCGCTACCAGACCGTGTACTCGAAGGAACCGGGCGCGGTCGCCGCGCCGACGGCCGGCCTTCACTTCGACCAGCCCCTGCTCGACAAGTTGTCGCAAAAAGGCGTCCAGTTCGCCTACGTCACTCTGCACGTGGGCGCCGGCACCTTCCAGCCGGTGCGGGTCGAGGATTTGAGCGAGCACAAGATGCACACCGAGTGGTACACCATTGCGCAAGAGACGGTGGACGCGGTGCGCGCCGCGAAAGCGGCGGGCCGCGACGTGGTTGCCGTCGGCACCACCAGCCTGCGCGCGCTGGAATCGGCCTCGCAAAGCGGTGAGCTGGTCGCCGGCAGCGCCGATACCGCGCTGTTCATCACGCCCGGCTACACCTTCAAGACGGTCTCGCGCCTGGTCACCAACTTCCACCTGCCCAAGTCGACGCTGCTGATGCTGGTGTCGGCCTTCGCCGGCTATGCTCCGATCCGCAAGGCCTATGCCCACGCGATCGCCAATGAATACCGCTTCTTCAGCTATGGCGACGCCATGCTGCTGACGACCACTTCACGTTGATAGAAAAACGATGCTCGAATTTACCCTGCTCAAAAAAGACACCAGCGGCCTGTCGCACGCCCGCCGCGGCCGCCTGAAACTGAACCACGGCACCATCGAAACCCCGATCTTCATGCCGGTCGGCACCTATGGTTCGGTCAAGGCGATGGACCCGGTCGAACTCAAGGAAGTCGGCTCGCAAATCATCCTCGGTAACACTTTCCACCTGTGGCTGCGTCCCGGCGTGGACGTGATGAACAAGTTCGGCGGCCTGCACGGGTTCATGGGCTGGGACAAGCCGATCCTGACCGACTCCGGCGGCTTCCAGGTGTTTTCGCTGGGCGCGATGCGCAAGATCACGGAAGAGGGCGTCAAGTTCTCCTCGCCGATCGACGGCTCGAAACTGTTCCTGTCGCCCGAGATCTCGATGCAGATCCAGCGCGCGCTGAACTCGGACATCGTGATGCAGTTCGACGAGTGCACGCCCTACGAAATCGACGGCCGTCCGGCCACCGCAGAGGAGGCCGCCAAGTCGATGCGCATGTCGCTGCGCTGGGCCCAGCGCTCGATGAACGAGTTCACCGGCGGCGAAAACCCGAACGCGCTGTTCGGCATCGTCCAGGGCGGCATGTACGAGCACCTGCGCGACGAGTCGCTGGCCGGCCTCGAGGATATTAATTTCCCGGGCCTGGCGATCGGCGGCCTGTCGGTGGGTGAGCCGAAGGAAGACATGAAGCGCATCCTGGCCCACGTCGGCCCGCGCCTGCCTGAGAACAAGCCGCACTACCTGATGGGCGTCGGCACGCCGGAAGACCTGGTCGACGGCGTGGCGAATGGCGTCGACATGTTCGACTGCGTGATGCCGACCCGGAACGCGCGCAATGGCTGGCTGTTCACCCGCTTCGGCGACGTCAAGATCAAGAACGCGCGCTACAAGGAAGACCAGGCGCCGCTCGACGAGAGCTGCGATTGCTATTGCTGCAAGAATTTCTCGCGCGCCTACTTGCATCACCTGCACCGCTCGAACGAGATCCTTGGCGCCCGCCTGAACACCATCCACAACCTGCATTACTACCTCAAGCTGATGCAGGAAATGCGCGACGCCATCGATGCCGACCGTTTCAACGAGTTCCGCATCGAGTTCAATGCGGGCCGCGCGCGCGGCGTGTAAGCGCTTGCTTACTCGCTGAGCGGGGCAGCATCGTATTGACGCTGCTGCCCCGTGCTAAATTTCTAGTTGGCTCTTGCAATACTGAAAAGCAAGATTACCTATTGCCAGATTTGGTTTTCGGTGTCTAGCCGATGCTAGAATACACCGCTTATTTTTTTAACTTCACAATCGGAGTTCTTGTGTTCATTTCCAACGCTTACGCGCAAACCGCCGCCGCTGACCCAGGCATCATGGGCAGCCTGACGACCTTCCTGCCGCTGATCCTGATGTTCGTGGTCATGTACTTCCTGATGATCCGTCCTCAGCAGAAACGCCAGCGCGAGCTGAAAGCGATGATGGAAGCACTGACCAAGGGCGACGAAGTCGTCACCGCCGGCGGCATCGTGGGCCGCGTCTCGAAAGTGACCGACGGCTATGTGTCCCTGGAAATTGCGACCGGCACCGACATCACCGTGCAGAAGAACGCGGTGACCACCCTGCTGCCGAAGGGCACCCTGAAAGCCCTGTAAGTGCAAGCCTGTGCGGCTCCACCCGGGCCGCACTGCCCAACCTGAACGCCGGAACACTATGAATCGCTATCCCGTCTGGAAATACCTACTGATCGTCTTCGCGCTGTTGCTCGGCGCGTTGTACACGGCGCCTAACTACTTCGGCGAAACGCCGGCGTTGCAGGTGACATCGGGCCGTTCGACCCTGAACATCACCAGCGCCTCGGTTGGCCTGGTCGAGGATGCGCTCAAGCGTGTCGGCGTTCCCTCCACCGGCATCACCCTCGAGGGCACGGGCCACAGCACGTCAGTGCGCGCTCGCTTTGCCGGTACCGAAGAGCAGTTCAAGGCCAAGTTGGCCCTCGAAAAAGAGCTCAACCGCGACCCGGCCAATCCCGATTACATCGTCACCGTCAACCTGGTCAAGAATACTCCTGCCTGGATGGAAAAGATCGGCGCCGGTCCGATGAGCCTGGGCCTCGACTTGCGTGGCGGCGTGCACTTCCTGCTGCAGGTCGACACCAAGGCCGTGATCGACAATAAGGTCAAGGCGCTTCAATCGAGCGTGCGCAGCAATCTGCGCGACAAGAACGTGCGCCACGCCGGCATCGAGCGCGTGGGCGACAACATCGAAGTGCGCTTCCGCGACGCCGCCACCCGCACCGCCGCCCGCGGCGTGCTGAGCGCGCAGTCGAACGAGATCAACTTCGCCGACGCCGCCGACGGCGCCGACCAGAAACTGGTCGTCAGCCTGAAGCCGGATGCGATCAAGCGTTCCATCGAAGACGGCGTCAAGCAGAACATCGTGACCCTGTCCAAGCGTATCAATGAACTGGGCACCACCGAGCCGATCATCCAGCAGCAGGGCGCCGACCGCATCGTGGTCCAGCTGCCGGGCGTGCAGGACGTGGCGCGCGCCAAGGACATCATCGGCCGTACCGCGACCCTCGAGCTGCGCATGGTCGACTCGACCGTGACCCCGGGCACCGAGCTGTCGGCCGCCATCCCGATCAATTCCGAACTGTTCACCGAAGGCCGCGGCGCCCCGGTCGTGCTGTCACGTGACATCATCCTGACCGGCGAATACATCTCGAGCGCCACCGCCAGCTTCGATTCGAACCAGCAGCCGGCTGTCTCTCTCGACCTGAACGGCGACGGCGGCCGCCGCATCCGCCAGGCTACCCGCGACAACGTGGGCAAGCGCATGGCCATCCTGCTGAAAGAAAAGGGCGTGTACAACGTCCTGTCGGCCCCGACCATCCAGAGCGAGCTGGGTTCGTCGTTCCAGATCACCAATATGGGCACCTCGCAGGACGCCAACGAGCTGGCCCTGCTGCTGCGCTCGGGCGCGCTGTCGGCGCCGATGGAATTCGTCGAGGAACGCGTGATCGGCCCGCAACTGGGCCAGGAAAACATCGATCGCGGCCTGCACTCGACCATCTGGGGCTTCGTGGCGATCGCGGTCTTCATGATCGTCTACTACCACCTGTTCGGCGTGTTCTCGGCGCTGGCGCTGGCGGCCAACGTGCTGTTCCTGCTGGCCCTGCTGTCGATCCTGGGCATTACGCTTACCCTGCCGGGCATCGCCGCAATCGCGCTGGCGCTGGGCGTCGCGATCGACTCCAACGTGCTGGTCAACGAGCGTATCCGCGAAGAGCTGCGTGGCGGCGCGCCGCCGCAGGCGGCGATCGCGGCCGGTTCCAAGCACGCCTGGGACACCATCGTCGACTCCAACGTGACCACCCTGATCGTCGGCCTGGCGCTGCTGATCTTCGGTTCCGGTCCGGTGCGCGGCTTCGCCGTGGTGCACTGCCTGGGCATCCTGACCTCGATGTTCTCGGCCGTCGTCGTGGCCCGCGGTTTCGCAAACCTGTGGTACGGCCGCCAGAAGAAACTGACCAAGATTTCGATCGGCACGGTCTGGCAGCCGGGCATGTCGCCTACCAAGAAGTAAGGACTCGAGACTGACATGGAATTTTTCAAGATCAAACGGGACATCCCGTTCATGCGCCACGCCCTGATCCTCAATGCGATCTCGGTGCTGACTTTCGTGCTCGCGGTGTTCTTCCTGTTCAGCAAAGGGCTGAACTTCTCGGTGGAATTCACAGGCGGCACCGTGATGGAGTTGCGCTATCCGCATGCGGCCAACCAGGAAAAGATCCGCGACACGCTGCGCGGCATGGGCTATTCGCATCCTGAAGTGGCCAGCTTCGGCACTGCCCAGGACATCATGCTGCGCCTGCCGATCCTGGAAGGCGCGGAAGCGGCCGGCACCTCGGCCCGCGTCTTCAACGCCATCTGCGCCGCCGACGGCGGTGCGCCGAAGCAGAGCCAGGTCACGACCGAAAAAGGCGAGGTGATCAACCACACCAGCTGCGCCAAGGCGTCCGGCGAAGAACTGATCAGCCTGCAGCGGGTCGAGTTCGTCGGCCCATCGGTCGGCGAGGAGCTGGCCCAGAACGGCCTGAACGCGCTGATCATGGTCATCGTCGGCATCATGATCTACCTGGCGATCCGCTTCGAATGGAAATTCGCCGTCGCCGCCGTGGTCGCCAACCTGCACGACGTGGTCATCATCCTGGGCTTCTTCGCCTTCTTCCAGTGGGAATTCTCGCTGACGGTGCTGGCGGCAACGCTGGCGGTGCTGGGCTACTCGGTCAACGAATCGGTCGTCATCTTCGACCGGATCCGCGAGATGTTCCGCAAGCAGCGCAAGATGTCGACGTCGGAAGTCATCGACCACGCGATCACCAGCACCATCTCGCGCACCATCATCACCCACGGCTCGACCCTGATGATGGTGATGTCGATGCTGTTCTTCGGCGGCTACGCGCTGCACTACTTCGCGATCGCGCTGGCCATCGGCATCCTGTTCGGCGTGTATTCGTCGGTGTTCGTGGCGGCGGCGGTGGCCATGTGGCTGGGCGTCAAGCGCGAAGACCTGATCAAGCCGATCAAGGAAAAGGACGAGACCGACGGCGCGGTGGTTTAAGCTTTCCGCTGCGCATAAAAAATGCCGCCCCGGCTTGCCGCGGCGGCATTTTGTTTGATGTGACGCTGTTGCGCTACGAATTTCACAGTGTTGTGTGTGGCAGCGCACGGAATCGCCACCATGGCCCGCCTATAGTGAACCTGTCTCTTTCAGGACATCCCTAGTTTTGGACTTCACCCGCTTCCGCAACGAAGCGGGTTTTTTTTGCCCCGTTACCCCACCATCCCACGGCCGCGCTTTACAGGGCCAGCTGCAGGCCGCCGTCGCCATCCGGCTGCTCCGCCGGCACGGCGCAGCAGACCAGCACCTCGTCGTCTGCCACGCTCGCGCCTGGCTCCTTGATATAGGTCACCGCGCCCTTGAGCAGCTTGGTGCGGCAGGTTCCGCACGTGCCTTCGCGGCAACTGAATTCCGGTTCCAGTCCGCGCGCCTCGGCCAGCTCGAGCAGGGTGCCGCTGCCGGGTGTCCAGCGCGCTTCCTTGAGCGAATCCATGAACATGACCGGGACGGTTTTTGTCGCCGGCGGTAGCCGCGCAGGGGCCGCCACGGCGGCGCAGTCGGGCGTGCGCGCCAGGGAGGCTGGCCCGAAGGCTTCGGCATGGATCCGGCTGTCGGCGATGCCGTAGCCGCGCAGCCCGTCATAGATCGCCTGGCTGAAGGCCGGAGGGCCGCACAGGTAGAACGCGTAGTCGCCGAAGGACAGGTATTGGCCGAGCAGCGCCATGTCGATGCGGCCGGCGGCCTCGTAGTCCTGGCCCTCGCCGGCCTCGTCCGGTTCGCTCAGCACGCGCACCAGCTTGACGGCGCCCTTCGCGGCGGCGACCAGTTCGGCCAGTTCGCTGTCGAAGGCGCGCTCGGCCTTCGAGCGGGCGGCATAGAACAGGGTTGTCGGACGAATCTTTTGTTTGCGCAATCCTTCGTAGACGATATGGCGCAGCATCGCCAGCATCGGCGTGATGCCGACGCCGCCGGCCAGCAGCACCACCGGGCGGCTGGTCGCCATGTCGAGCGTGAAGTCGCCGGCCGGCGCGCGGGTTTCGAGCACGTCGCCTTCGCGCAGCTGCTCATGCAGGTAGCGCGACACCAGGCTCTCGCGCTTGACGCTGATCCGGTAGCCGCCATCGGAAGGCGCGTGCGACAGGGTATAGGTACGGATGAGCGGCTTGTCGGCTCCGGGCAACGTGACCCGGATCGGCAGGTGCTGCCCCGGCAGGTGCGGCAGTAGCCCGGCGCCGTCGTCCGGCTCCAGGTAGAAGGAGCGGATCGCCGTGCTTTCCTCGACGATGCGCGCCACCTTCAGGCTGCGCCAGCGGTTGGCGAAGTCAAGCGCACGCAGGCGCTCGCTAGCCTGCTGCCAGTCGCCGGTCATCAGCGAGTTGTCCGACCAGCCACCGTCCTGGAAGGTCCAGCGCAAGGCCAGGCCGGCGCGCCGGCGCACGATGCGGCGCGGCTTGAACGTCCACAGCCGCTCGGCGCCCTGGAAGGCGGCAATCTCGGGCGAGTCGAACACGACTTCGGCGTCGCCGCTCATCTGCAGCATGTCTCCGCTGGCGAAGTCGACGAACAGCAGGCCGGCCTTGCCGTTGACGACGATATTGCCCAGCGTATTGAAGAACAGGTTGCCGTCGAAGTCGGGAATCGTGAGCGTGCCGTCGCCGGCGATGCGCACGAAGCCGGCTTTCCCGCCGCGGTGCGAGACGTCGACCTGGCGCCGTTCCGTACGATCGCTCCGGTCGGCATAGGAGGCGACGAAGAAGGCGTCGGCCCCTGCGATCAGCGCGCGCGCCTCCGGGTCGAGCGCGGCCAGGTGCTCGGCCTGGCCGGTGAACGTGGCGCCCGGCTCGCGCCCGAAAGCGAACTCGCGCAGCTGGATGTAGCGCGGACAGTTGCCGAAGCTCTGGTCGACGTCGATATGCAGCCCGGCATCCGTGTGCGCCAGGCGTCCGTTCATGCGGTTGCGGCGCCGCGTGTGCATCTCCATGCCCAAGAGGCCCACCGGCGCGCCATCGCGCATGCCTCCGGCGGCCGGGTCGGCTGGGTGCACACGGGTGGCGAGGTCGAGCGAGGTGCGCGTCGGCGACGACATGAAGCCAGGCCGGCCTTCAAGAAAAGTTGCCCACGCATCGCCGCTGGCATCCACGCTGCCCAGCACGATGAAGGGCAGCTGGGCATAGAAGGCGCGGTGCTGGTCGGGCATGAAATCCCGCACCACGCGCCGGCCGACGATATCCATGCGTTCGACCACCCCTAATTTCGCCTGGATGAATTTTTCGCCTTCGTGCCAGGTGGGCAGCTTTTCCAGTTGTTCGGCCATGTCGTCTCCTCTCAATGCGTGGGCCGTCGTTACGCTGCGGCAGCCAGGCCGACCGACGTCTGGACAAACGGAACGAAGCCCGGCAAGGCCTCGATGCGGCGCAGGAAGGCCTGCACGGCGGGATAGCCGGACAGGTCGACATTGCCTTCGGGCGCGCGGGCGAGGTAGCTGTAGAGCGCGACGTCGGCGATGGTCGGATGGTCTGCTGCCAGCCAGTCGCCGCCGGCCAGGTGGCCTTCGAGCCGGGCGAGCAGGGCGTGGGCGCGGGCGATGACTTCGTCGGCATGGTACTTGGCGCCGAATACGGTGATCAGGCGCGCTGCCGCCGGACCGTAGGCGACTTCGCCGGCAGCCACCGACAGCCAGCGCTGCACGGCCGCGGCGCCGGCCGCGTCCACGGGAAGCCAATCATTACGGCCGGCTTTGGTGGCGAGATAGACCAGGATGGCGTTCGAATCGGCGATGACCGTGCCTTCGTCTTCCAGCACCGGCACCTGGCCAAACGGGTTCAGTGCGAGAAAGGCGGGCTTCTTGTGCGCGCCCGTCTTGAGATCGACTTCGACCAGCTCGTGCGGCACGCCGAGGAGCGAAGCGAACAGCACGACACGGTGGGAATGGCCGGACAGCGGGTGGTGATGGATTTTCATGTTCTTGATCCCTGGTTGGTTAATGGAGCGCGTCAATCGCGCCCCATGCAAGCAGTGTGGGATCAAATGAATTTGATGGGAATGACTCTGTTGGCACATGATTATTTCGCTGATCGGAATAATCGAGGAGGGCAGACATGTCAAAAAATCATGTCAAAGTGTGAATCAGCGCACCGAGCTACCGCCTTGCCAACAGTAAGATGGACTCGTCTCTTTCAGGACATCCCTAGTTTTGGACTTCAACCCGCCCCGGCAACGGAGCGGGTTTTTTTTGTGGCGCTGTCATCGTTAGATATGGATGAGCATTGAACTGCTGAGCTGACCCGCGGTCAAATCCTGGTCGTCATCGATCGGGAGCGCACGATGAAAGCACCGAAGTTTGAGAAGCTGTTCGCCCAGCTGCCTCAACTGAACCAGCCGCAGCGTCAGCAGGTGCTCGCCGCCCTGCATCCAGCTGCCGGGCTCGACCGGGTGGTTGCTCTCATAGGCGAGATCCGGTCAAAGGGGCGGTGCTGCCCGGATTGCGGCTGCGAGCGTTGCCACCGGCATGGTCACGCTAACGACCTGCAACGCTTTCGCTGTTGCGCATGCGGCCGCACCTTCAACGACCTGACGGGTACGCCACTAGCGCGGCTCAGGCACAAGGGCAAGTGGCTCGATTATCTGGACACGGTCCTCGATTCCCGCACGGTCCGCTCTGCAGCTAAGCGGCTCGGCGTGCACTCCAACACGACCTTTCGCTGGCGTCACCGCTTTCTCGACCGGGTCAAGGACGACCGGCCTGAACGTCTGCTAGGCATCGTCGAGGCCGACGAGATGTTCCTGCTCGAATCGCAAAAAGGTTCGCGCAAGCTCGATCGCCGGCCGCGCAAGCGTGGCGGCAGGGCAGCCCTGCGCGGGATTTCGCATCACCTCGACTGCATCCTGGTGGCACGCGACCGCGGCGGACAAACCATCGACGCTGTTACCGGACGCGGCACCTTGAAAGTGGTCCAGCTGGTCAAGCACTTGCTGCCAAAACTCGATCCCCAGGCACTGCTGGTCACCGACGCCAACGCCGCCTATCCCGCCTTCGCCCGTGCCCATGACATCGCCCACCAGGCCGTCAATCTTAGTGCCGGCGAACGCGTCCGCAATGGCGCCGAGGGCGCCATCCACGTTCAAAACGTCAATGCCTATCACCGCCGATTCAAGGAATGGCTGGCGCGCTTCCATGGCGTGGCGTCGCGCTGGCTCCCAAACTATCTGGGCTGGCAGTGGGCGCTCGATGGCGGCCGAGTCACTTCCGTCGAGCAATTACTGCGTATTGCATTCGGGGTCATCAACAGGTAACGATGACAGCGCCTTTTTTGTCCGCAGTTTCTACAACTGCCACGGATGCTCGATCTTGCCGTCGAGCGCAGCATCGAGATAGGTCGCGGCGCTGATCAGGGCCAGGTGCGTAAAGGCTTGCGGGAAGTTGCCGAGCAGCTCAGCCTTGCTGGTGAACTCTTCCGCATACAGGTGGACGTGGTTGCCGTAGGCGAGCAGCTTTTCCATATTGTTGCGGGCCTGGTCGATGCGGCCGGCACGCGCCAGGCATTCGACGTACCAGAAGGAGCAGGCCGCGAACGCGCCTTCCTGGCCCTCGAGGCCGTCGTCGCGGTCGTAGCGCAGCACCAGCGCATCGTCGCCGAGCTGTTCCCCGATCGCGTCCAGCGTGGCCAGCCACTGCGGGTCGGTCGATCCGACGAAGCGCACCAGCGGCATCATCAGGAGCGCGCCATCCAGGTCGCGCGAACCCTTGCTGCGCACGAAGTGGCCGAGCTCTTCGTTCCAGAACGTGTCCCAGATATAACGCGAGATATCGTTGCGCGCCGCGATCCAGCGCTCGAACGGCGCCCGCAGCGAGCGCTTGCTGGCCAGGCGCACCGCGCGGTCGACCGCCACCCAGCACATGAGTTGGGAATGCAGGTGTTCGCGCGGCTCTTCGCGGCCTTCCCAGATGCCGATGTCGGGACGCTGCCAGTTGTCGCAGACATAGCCGACCACCTCGCACACGCCGACCCAGTCGGCATGCGAGATCGCCTCGCCATACTTGTTGCTCAGGTAGATGGCGTCGAGCAGGGCGCCGAAGATGTCGAGCTGGAGCTGGGTCGCGGCCGCATTGCCGATGCGTACCGGCCTGGAACCGGCATACCCGGTTAGGTGGTCGAGCTCGATTTCCTCGCCGATCTGGCTGCCGTCGAGCGCGTACATGATGCGCAGGTGGCTTTCGGTCGAGTCATGCTTCGGCCGCTCGGCCGCCCAGCGGGTGAACGCCTTGGCCTCGTCGGTGTAGCCGAGCCGCATCAGCGCATACACGGTAAACGAGGCGTCGCGGATCCAGGTTGCGCGGTAGTCCCAGTTGCGCGAACCGCCCAATACCTCGGGCAGGCCGAAGGTCGCGGCCGCGACCATCGAGCCGTGGCGGCACGAGGTCATCAGCTTGAGCACCAGCGCCGAGCGGTTGACCGCCTCGCGCCAGCGGCCCTTGTAGGTCGAGCGCCTGGTCCAGTCCTGCCAGCGCTGTATGACTTCGGCGAGCAGGGCGTCGCGCGCGCCGGCGTCGAGGCTCGAGTCGCCATCCTGGTCGAGCACGAAGTCCATCACGTCGCCGTCGTGCAGCACGACCGAGGCGCTGGCGCCGCCGTCGGTCGCCACGAATTCCACCGGCGCCGACAGGCGCAGGCGAGGGGCGCCAGGAGCGGCGAACAGCGCGTGGTCCTGCCCCACCGTCACTTGGGGCCGCTGGCGGGCATAGTCGAAGCGCGGCTGGCAGTCGATCCGGATGCGGGCCTCGCCGCTGCTGACCCGCACCCGGCGCAGCAGGCGCGCCGGGCCGTGGCCGAGCTCCTCGGGGCCGACCATGAAGTCGGTGATCTCGACGTTGGCCGTTTCGCCCATCCATTGCGTCAGCAGCACATTGGTGTCGGGCACATAGGTCTGCACCACACGCATGTCCCCGTCTTCGGGCGCGATGGTGAAGTGGCCGCCCTGTTCGGGGTCGAGCAGGGCGGCAAAGATGCTGGGGCTGTCGAAGTCGGGCCAGCACAGGAAGTCGATGGCGCCATCGAGCGCCACGAGCGCGATCGTGGCCATATTGCCGATGGCGCCGTGGTCGCCGATCGGGCGCGGCGGGCGGGTTGCGTTTGGTTCAGCCATTGTCTTCAAATCCTGGGTAGAGCGACATGCCACCGTCGACATAGACCGTGGTGCCGGTCATGTAATCGGCCAGGTCGGACGCCATGAACAGCGCCAAGGTGGCCACGTCGTCGGTCTCGCCGATGCGTCCATACGGAATCAGCTCGAGCAGCTTCTTGCCCGCCTCGCCTTCGGTGGCGTCTTCATTGATCGGGGTGCGGATGGCGCCGGGGGCGATGCCGTTGACGCGGATGCGTTCTTGCGCGACCTCCTGGGCCAGCGAGCGCATGAACATGCCGATGCCGCCCTTGGACGCGGCATAGTTGACGTGGCCGGCCCAGGGGATGGTTTCGTGGACCGAGCTCATGCACAGGATGACGCCGTTGGCGCGCATGCGGCCGCGGTTGCCCTGATGGCGAAAGCGCTTGACTGCCGCGCGGGCGCAAAGGAACTGGCCGGTCAGATTGACTTCGAGCACGGCTTTCCAGTCATCCAGCGACATCTCGGCAATGCCGGCATCCTTTTGCATGCCGGCATTGGCCACCAGGATGTCGAGGCCGCCGAAGGCCTTGTCGGCCTGCGCGAACAGGCGCTCGACGTCGTCTTCGCTGGATACATTGCACTGCACCGCCAGCGCATCGCCGCCGGCTTCCTTGATCTGTCGTACGACTTCGTCAGCCTTGTCCTGGCTGCTGTTGTAGTTGACTACCACCTTGGCGCCGGCCGCGGCGAAGGCGATGCTGATGGCGCGGCCGATGCCGGAGTCGCCGCCGGTCACGAGCGCCACCTGGTCGTTCAGGCTGATTTTCATGGGATGTCCTCCAGAGCGTGATTGCGCCGGACGCGCTCTGCAGTCGCGTCCTGGCAGAACGACCTTAGCAGAAAGCGAGGATGGGAAATGCACGGCTGGGCCGGCAATGGCCCGGAACGGGCGAAGCGAAAAGAGTGATGGCCAGTGTGCGTGAACGTACGGAGTGCGCTACGCCGCCAGGCTTAAGATGAAGCTGTCTCTTTCAGGACATCCCTAGTTTTGGACTTGGCCCGCTCCTTACCGAGCGGGCGTTTTTTTTGTGGGATGCTTACATCAGGGCCGACGTCAGGCTCTTCACTTCCTCGCCCGATTCTTCCAGCACGCCCTTGAGCGTGCCTTCGCCGAACACGAAGTCGATGGTCGCCGCTGCCGCATGGGTAGTGGCGCCGGGCGGCGCGAACAGGGGAGAAGGCAGGGGCGACAGGTCATTGGCCAGCAGCAGGGTGTCGCCCAGGGTTTCCGGCGGCAGCGCGCGCATGCCGTCCCACAGCGCTTCGATCGCGCCCATCACCGGGGCCGGGACGCCCAGCTTGTGCAGCACGCCGCGGCCGATGGCCGCTTCGCCATGGTCGAGCCAGGCATCGAGGTTGTCGTCCAGCAGGCCGGGCAGGGCTTCGGCGCGCGACAGCAGGTAGAAGCCGCCGACTTCGTGCACGATGCCGGCGAACAGCGCCGTTTCGGGATCGACGAAGGACACGCGGCGCGCGATCACCTGGGCCAGCGCGGCCACGTGGGCCGAGTGGGCCCACAGCTGGTCGGCCTTGTGGCGCAGGCCCGGATCGCGGATCTCGCTGGCCAGCTGGCGCACGATGACCGAGGTCGCCAGGGCGCCCAGGGTGCGAAAGCCTACCCGCTGGACCGCCGCGCGCACATTGGTGACGTCGTTGCCGCTGCGGTTATAGGCCACCGAGTTGGCGATCGCGACCGTGCGCGCCGCCAGCAGCGGCTCGGCCTGCACCAGGCGGGCGGCGGCATCGATATGGCAGTCGGGTTCGCCCAGCGCCCGCTGCAGGGTCAGCGAGGCGTTGACGCTGGTGGGGAAGGCAAGTTCGCCGCGGCTGGCTTCGGCGGCGATGCTGTCGAGTGCGGAGACTTGGTCCATGAAAAAATTATACCCCTAACACAACATCTTGCTTGCAAAAATATTGCCCTATGGTATCGACTTCGGCGGGACCTTGGCGTCCGGTGTAATTACTCTTCGCTGAAGATGGCGTCGCAGCCTTCCTTCTGTTCTTCGAGGTTTTCCAGTTCGTCGACCAGGCCGAGATCGAGCAGTTCCTCGACCGCGTTCATGTAGCTGTTGAGCTTGGCCGCACCGATGAGGCGATAGATCTCGCCGGCTTCGTTGCGCACGCCGATCAGCATCGGTTCATCGCGCACTTCGTCCAGTGGAGCGACGTCGAGCAGGATGTTGCCGATGATGTGCTTGTCGAAATGGGGTGGCTTCTTGCCGTCGATGAGAGAGGTTTTCAAGGCGTTTCCTTCAGGTGGAATAGGGAGGGAGTGGGGCGGTCGCCATCGTCGCTGCCGTCATGCCGGGCGCAGGCGCCATTGGCGCGGATGCGCTCGCGCAGCAGGCCGAGCGCGTCTTCGAGCACGGCGAAGTCGGCATCGCTGTAGGCGGTGAATAATTCTTTTCCACGTGCAATCACTTTCGGGAACACATCGCAGAACACTTGATCGCCGGCAGGCGTCAGGCGCACGAAGAACGATCGCTTGTCGTCGCAGCTGCGCTCGCGCAGCACCAGGCCTTTTTGTTCCAGGCGTTCGATGACGCCGGTCAGGGTGCCCTTGGTGATCAGGGTACGTTCGCCCAGTTCCTTGTAGCTCATGCCGGTGGTATTGCCCAGCGTGGCGATGATATCGAACTGCGCATGCGTCAACCCGTTCTGGCGCACCGCATCGCCCGAGACGCGCTCGAAGCCCTGCATGCACTCGGCCAGCAGCCGGACGCTTTTTAGATATCGTTCCCCCATGGGCGGGGATTATAGCCGTCCGCCGCGCCTTACGTTGCCCGCCACGCAAGATTCTGCCGGAGGCATGGCCGGCTCGAAACGTGGCGATTGTTCTCCGGTATGATAGACGACCATGTCCTTTCATCACGTCCGTCGCGCGTCCCCTTCTGCAGCCATGGCATCCCTCACCCGCCGCGATGCAGCCTGACCTGTCCCTGCTGGCGCAGGAGCGCCCGCTGCGCATCCTGCTGGTCAATGCCGGCGAGCCCGATGCGCTGACCTGGTCCGGGCTGTACCAGCCGCTGCGTCTGGCGGCCAAGGTGCTGGGGCCGGACCGCCTGCACGTCGACGTGCGCGGTCCCGACAAATTCATGAGCGATCCCGGGCGCCACTGGCACCTGGTGCTGCTGGTGGCCGACGAGGCCGAGGCGGCCCTGCGGCCGGCCAACCTGCGCGCGCTGATCGAGCGTTGCCGCGCCGCGCCGTATTGGGGCGGGGTGGGGGCCGGCGTGCTGTGGCTGGCCGACGCCGGCGTCCTGCATGGCGTGCGCACCGCCTTGCCCTGGGCCCTGTATCCGGACGTGAACGCCCAGGCCGAGCAGGCCGTGCTCACGCCCCATCTGTACGAGGTCGACGCCAACCGCCTCACCTGCTGCGGCGGCGCGGCCAGCATCGACTTTGCCCTGCGGCTGGTCGAGCTGCTGTTCGGCGCCACGGTCCAGGCGCAAGTGAAGGAAACCCTGTGCATCGACCGCGTGCGCGGCCCGGACGAGCGCCAGCGGGTGGCGCTGCAGGCCCGTTTCGGCGCCCTGCAGCCCAAGCTGTCCGAGGCGGTGGCGCTGATGGAGGCGAACATCGAAGAGCCGCTCTCGACCGACGAGATCGCCCAGCTGGCCGGCGTTTCGCGGCGCCAGCTTGAGCGCCTGTTCAAGCAATACCTGGGCAGCCTGCCGTCGCGCTACTACCTCGAACTGCGCCTGCGCCGCTCCCGCCAACTGCTGCTCGATACCAACCACTCGATCGTGCAGGTGGGGTTGATGTGCGGGTTTTCCTCGGGCTCGCATTTCTCGACGGCATTTGGGGCGCTGTTCGGGAATACGCCACGCGAAGAGCGCCAGCGCAAGCTGGCGCAGTAACTGCTCACATCCTCGGCCCGCAGCCCAGCCACGTCGTTCCCGCGGAGGCGGGAACCCAAGTCGTTCGCGCTGCCCATAGGCTCAAGCGCATCGAATACGCAAGCAAACTTAGGTCCCCGCCTTCGCGGGGACGACTGGGCAAGGCTGGGCCTTACCCAGTCGTCCAAAAATGAAAATGCCTGTCGCACTTCTAAAAGAAGTTGTCGGGAAGCGTTTCTATAATGGGCCGATCATGCGGTGAATCTATCCCGCGCCACCCACACTGATTGGATGAGGAAAAGAAGCCATGAACGCAAAGCTTGATTCGGGTATCGCCACGCTGCCGGTTAGCCGTCAGACTTTTGACGAGGTCCTGGTCCCCACCTACGCCCCGGCCGCGATGGTGCCGGTGCGCGCGTCGGGCCTGGACCTGTGGGACCAGGAAGGCAAGCATTACCTCGACTTCACCTCGGGCATCGCCGTCACCGCCCTGGGCCACGCCAATCCGGAAGTGAACGAAGCGCTGACCAAGCAACTGAACACCCTGTGGCATATCGGCAATGGCTACACCAACGAGCCGGTGCTGCGCCTGGCCTCGGCTCTGATCGCCGCCACCTTCGCCGAACGCGCCTTCTTCTGCAACTCGGGCGCCGAAGCCAACGAAGCGGCCCTCAAATTGGCGCGTAAGTACGCGCACGGCAAGTTCGGCCCGCACAAGTCGCGCATCGTGTCCTGCCTGTCGTCGTTCCACGGCCGCACCCTGTTCACCGTCTCGGTCGGCGGCCAGCCGAAGTACACCGAAGGCTTCGAGCCGCTGCCGCAAGACCTCTCCCACATCCCGTACAACGACATCGAAGCGGCGCGCGCCGCCATCACCGACGACGTCGCCGCCGTGATCGTCGAACCGATCCAGGGCGAGGGCGGCGTCATCCCGGGCAATCCCGACTACCTGAAGGCGCTGCGCGAGTTCTGCGACCAGACCGGCGCGCTGCTGGTGTTCGATGAAGTGCAGTCGGGCATGGGCCGCTGCGGCACCCTGTTCGCCTACGAGCAGATGGGCGTGGTGCCGGACGTGCTGACCTCGGCCAAGGCGCTGGGCAACGGCTATCCGATCGGCGCCATGCTGACCACCACCGAGATCGCCCAGTACCTGGCGGTCGGCACCCACGGCACCACCTACGGCGGCAACCCGCTGGCATCGAGCGTCGGCCTCAAGGTCCTCGAGCTGATCAACCAGCCGGCCTTCCTGGGCCGCGTCAAGCAAGCCAGCGCCAAGATCATGGCCAACCTGCAGCAACTGGCGGCGGATTATCCGCAGGTGTTCGGCCAGCCGCGCGGCATGGGCCTGCTCATCGGCCTGCCGATGGCCGAAGGCGTCAAGGGCCGTTCGAAGGACTACACCAAGCTGTGCGAGAAGCTTGGCCTGATGCTGCTGATCGCCGGCCCGGACGTCGTGCGCCTGGCGCCGGCACTGGTGGTGTCGGACGAGCAGATCGCAGAAGCCGACCGCCTGATGCGCGCGGCGGTGGCGGAATTTACCGGCGCCTGATCGTCAGAATCCGGTCACGGCCGGCCCGCCCGGGAGGGTGGGCCGGCCGTGGGCATTGTCTCCACTTACGTTTCACCAGGGAGTACACATGTATGTTGTCCGTCCGGTAGATCGCGCGGATATCGGCGCGCTGGAAGCGATGGCGGCCATCTCGATGCCGGGCGTGCACACGCTCCCGCGCACGCGTGAGGGCATTGTCGCGGCGGTCGAGCGCTCGCTCGCCTCGTTCGCGGCCCAGGTCGATATCCCGAGCGAAGAGTCGTATCTGTTCGTGCTGGAAGACCTGCGCTCGCGCGAAGTGGTCGGCACCGCCATCATCCACGCCTCGGCCGGCTCGAACGGCACCTATTTCGCGTTCCGCAACGACGTGATCCAGCAGGTCTCGCGCGACCTGAACATCAGCCACAGCGTGCATGCGCTGACCCTGTGCTCCGAGCTCACCGCCTATTCGCAGCTGTCCGGTTTCTTCTTGCGTCACCGCGACAGCGCCGGCATCGAAGCCGCGCTGCTGTCGCGCGCGCGCCTGCTGTACGCCATGCTGGCGCCGCACCGCTTCGGCGACCGCTTCTTCGTGCCGCTGGCCGGGCGCCTGGACGGCGACGGCCAGTCGCCGTTCTGGAATGCGCTGGGCCGCAAGTTCTTCAAGATGGATTTCCTCGAGGCCGAGCGCCTGATCGAGGGCGCGCGCAACCGCACCCTGATCGTCGAGCTGATGCCGCACTATCCGGTCTACGTACCGCTGCTGCCGGGCGACGCCCAGGCTGCGCTGGGCCAGATCCATCCGGGCGGCCAGATGGCCTTCGACCTGCTGGCGCAAGAAGGTTTCGAGGCCGACGAATACATCGACATCTTCGACGGCGGTCCGATCCTGCAGGCGCACAAGAACGCGCTGCGTTCGTTCTGCGCCTCGCACCGGCTGCGCGTGGGCGCCGGTCCTGCTCATGCGCCGGCTCATGCACCCGCTCATGCGCCCGACGTTGCGCCCGTCGACTACGCCGTCGCCAGCGTCGACAACGGTTTCCGCGCCGTGACCGTGCGCTGTGCACCGATCGAACATGCGCACAGCATCGACTTGCCGCGCGAGGTCCAGCAGGCGCTGGGCGTCTCGGCCGGCGACGAAGTGGTGTGCGTGCGCATCCAGGGAGAACCAGCATGCTCGTGATCCGTTCTTCCAGACTGTCCGACCTCGACGCCCTGATGGAAATGGCGCGCCAGGCCGGCAGTGGCATGACCACCCTGAAACCCGACACCGAGATGTTGGGCCAGCGCCTGGCCACCTCCGAGGCCTCGTTCGCCCAAACCATCCCGCCGGAGAAGCGCGACTACATGTTCGTGCTGGAACATACCGAAGACAGCCGCATCGCCGGCGTGTGCGCGATCAAGGGCGCGGTCGGCCTGACCGAGCCGTTCTACAACTACCGCATCGGCACCCTGGTGCACTGCAGCCGCGAGCTGAACGTGTTCACCCGGATGGAGACGCTGTACCTGTCGAACGACCTCACCGGCTCGACCGAACTGTGCTCGCTGTTCCTGCTGCCGCAGTACCGCGCCGGCTTCAACGGCAAGTGGCTGTCCAAGAGCCGCTTCCTGTTCATCGCCCAGTTCCAGCACCTGTTCACCGAAAAAATCATCGCCGAGATGCGCGGCTACCAGGACGAGTCGGGCGATTCGCCGTTCTACGAAGGCCTGGGCCGCCACTTCTTCAAGATGGACTTCAACCACGTCGACGGCCTGACCGCGATCGGCAAGAAATCCTTTATAGCCGAACTGATGCCGCGCCAGCCGCTGTATGTCGACTACCTGCCGCAGTCGGCGGTCGAGGTGATCGGCAAGGTGCACACCTCGACCCAGCCGGCGCGCCGCCTGCTGGAGCAGGAAGGCATGCATTACGAGGGCTATGTCGACATCTTCGACGCCGGTCCGGTGCTGCAGGGCCGCGTGTCCGAACTGCGCGCGGTGCGCGACAGCGTGCTGGCGGTGGCGGCCGAAGGGCTGCCGGTCGAGGAGGCGGCGCCGGACACCGAGCACATGCTGGTGTCGAACACGCGCCTCGACGATTTCCGGATGATCCTGACCCGCGCCGTGCCGGGCGCCACCAGCGTGGTCCTGAACCCCGCCGAGCTGGCGCAGCTGCGCTGTCAGGCGGGCGACAACGTGCGTACCCTGACACTCAATACCAGGAAGACTTCCCATGGCTAATCTTTCGAACTACATCAACGGCGAGTGGCTCGCCGGCAGCGGCCGCGAACTGGCGACCATCGATCCGTCGACCGGCAACCAGACCTGGACCAGCAATGAATCGACGGCCCAAGACGTGGCGCGCGCCGCCTCCGCTGCGCATGCCGGCTTCGAAGCCTGGGCACTGACGTCGCTCGACGAACGCATCGCCATCGCGACACGCTTTCGCGACCTGCTGAAAGAAAATGCCGAGGAACTGGCGGCGACCATCGCCGAGGAAGTCGGCAAACCGCTGTGGGAAGCGCGCACCGAAGTGGCCACCATGGCCAACAAGATCGACATTTCTGTCCTTTCTTACGGCGCGCGCACTGGCGAGACGGCCAGCAAGGTCGCCGACGGCAATGCCGTCCTGCGCCACCGTCCGCACGGCGTGTTTGCCGTCTACGGCCCCTATAACTTCCCCGGCCACCTGCCGAACGGCCACATCGTGCCGGCCCTGATCGCCGGGAATACGGTCGTGTTCAAGCCGAGCGAATATGCGCCGCGCACGGCGGTGAAAACCGTCGAACTGTGGGAGAAGGCCGGCCTGCCGAAGGGCGTGCTCAATCTGGTCAACGGTGGTCGCGAGACCGGCATCGCGCTGGGCCAGGAAGCGCTGATCGATGGCGTGCTGTTCACCGGCAGCAGCCAGACCGGCGCGGCGCTGCACAAGCAGTTCGGCGGCCAGCCGGGCAAGATGCTGGCGCTGGAAATGGGCGGCAACAATCCGCTGGTGGTCTGGGACGTGGAAGACATTGACGCCGCCGTCCACCACACGGTGATGTCGGCCTTCATCTCGGCCGGCCAGCGCTGCACCTGCGCGCGCCGCCTGGTCATCCAGGATAACGAGGCAGGGCAGGCCTTCCTGGCACGCCTGGTCGAAGTGGCAGCGCAGTTGCAGGTCGGCCCGTCGAACGCCGAGCCGCAGCCGTTCATGGGGCCGGTGGTTTCGAGCGCGGTCGCCGCGCGCCTGGTGCAGGCGCAGGCGGATATGGCGACGAAAGGTGGAAAGATCCTGCTGCAGATGCGCCAGCTCGATACGAACGCCGGCTTCGTCACGGCCGGCATCGTCGACACCACCGGTGCGCAGGGCATCCCGGACGAAGAATGGTTCGGTCCACTGCTGCAGGTGATCCGCGTGAACGACTTCGATGACGCCCTGCGCGTTGCCAACGCCACCGAATTCGGCCTGGCTGCCGCGCTGCTGTCGCCGTCGGAAGTACTGTGGAAGCGGTTTGCCGTGCGCGCCCGCGCCGGCATCGTCAACTGGAACCGTCCGACCACGGGCGCGGCCAGCTCGGCGCCGTTCGGCGGCGTCGGCAAGTCGGGCAACCACCGTCCGAGCGCCTATTACGCGGCCGACTACTGCGCCTATCCGGTGGCCTCGATCGAGACCGCAGCACTGGAAATGCCGGCCAGGCTGTCGCCCGGCCTGGCCTTCCCGGCGCGAGGAGCCTGAGCATGCGCGACGCCCGCGAATTCAACTTCGATGGCCTGGTCGGCCCGTCGCACAACTATGCCGGCCTCTCGTTCGGCAACGTCGCCTCGTTCAACAATGTGCGTTCGGCCTCGAATCCGCGCCAGGCCGCGCTGCAGGGCCTGGCCAAGATGCGCGAACTGGCCGCGCGCGGCTTCGCCCAGGCGGTGATGCCGCCGCAGGGCCGTCCGAACTTCCGCCTGCTGCGCAGCCTCGGCTTCTCGGGCACCGATGCCGACGTGCTGGCGCGCGCCTGGCGCGAAGCGCCGGTGATCCTGGCCTGCGCCTGGTCGGCCGCGCCGATGTGGACCGCGAATGCCGGCACCGTGAGCCCGTCGGCCGACTCGCTCGACGGCCGCGTGCACTTTACTGCCGCGAACCTGAACAACAAGCTGCACCGCTCCGAAGAGCACCTGCAGGCGACCCGCACCCTGCGTGCGATCTTCGCCGACAGCAATCGCTTCGTGGTGCACGATACCTTGCCGTCGGTGCCGGCCTTCGCCGACGAGGGCGCCGCCAACCACACGCGCTTCGCCGCCAGCCATGGCGCGGCCGGCGTCGAATTCTTCGTCTATGGGCGCGTGGAGTTCGACCCATCCGCCCCGGCGCCGAAGAAATACCCGGCGCGCCAGACGCTCGAGGCCTCGCAGGCCATCGCGCGCCTGCACGGCCTGGACCCGGCGCGCACCGTGTTCGCCGCCCAGAATCCGGACGTGATCGACCAGGGCGTGTTCCACAACGACGTGATCTCGGTCGGCAACGGCAACGTGCTGTTCCATCACGAGCAGGCGTTCGCCGACGAAGCGGGCACCCTGGATCTGCTTCGGCGTGCCCTGGCCGGCGTCGATACCGAGCTGCAGTCGGTGCGCGTGGCGAGCAGCCAGGTGCCGGTGGCCGACGCCGTGGCCAGCTACCTGTTCAACAGCCAGCTGCTGTCCAAGCCGGACGGCCGCATGGCGCTGGTGGTGCCGCACGAATGCCGCGAGAACGCGGCCGTGTCGAATTACCTGGCCGGCCTGGTCGCCAGCGGCGGCCCGATCGACGAGCTGGTCGAATTCGACCTGCGCCAGAGCATGCGCAATGGCGGCGGACCGGCCTGCCTGCGCCTGCGCGTGGTGCTGACCGACGAAGAAGCCGCCGCCATGCACCAGGGCGTGATCATGACCGAGGCGCTGTATGCGCGGCTGGTCGCCTGGGTCGAACAATATTACCGCGACCGCGTCGAGCCCCAGGACCTGGCCGACCCGCAGCTGGCGCTCGAATGCGCGGCCGCACTGGAAGAACTCACCCGCATCCTCGGACTGCCGGGGCTGTACGACTTGTAACGATGTAGTATTCGGGCGGGAAGATCCCTGCCTTGTATAAGCAGGGCCGCGTCGGGCCACGAGCTGTCGACGCACCAGGCACACAACTTTGGAGAAGCAAGATGAAAGACATGCCCAACGATCTGCGCAACCAGACGCTCGCGCTGGTCAACGCCAACCAGTCCGCCGACAGCGCGCAGGTCAATGCCCTGACCGCCGCCTGGATCGGATCGCTCGACGACGAAGACCTGGCCGGCACCGCGCCGCAAAGCCTGGCGCCGGTACTGGTGGACGGGTTCTCGCAACTGGCCCAGCGCAGCGGCCCCGGCGCCCAGATCGCCACCATGCGCTACCTGGACGGCCGCGGAGGCACCGCCACCGCACTCTTGATTCTGAACGACGACCGTCCCTACCTGGTCGACTCCTTCGTCATGGCCCTGCGCCGCGAACGCATCACCGCCGCCGGCGTGATGAACGCCGTGCTGCCGGTGCGCCGCGATGCCAATGGCGCCTTTGCCGCCATCGGCGAAGCCGGCAGCCCGCTGGAATCGATCGTCCTGTGCCTGCTGAACGATGAACTGCAGTTCGAAGAACTGGACAAGCTGACCGCGCGCCTGCGCATGGTCGCCAACGACGCCGCCACCGTGCAGCGCGACGCCGTCGCCATGGGCGACCGCATGACGGCAGTCGCCGCCGCCGCTGCTGCCGCCGGCACCCCGGAAGGCCAGGAAGTCGCGGCCTTCCTCGAGTGGGCCAAGAACGAGGGCTTCGAGCCGTTCGGCTACGCCTACTACGTCGTCAAGCCGGGCGCGCGCGAACTCGAACGCGACATCCCGAGCCGCATCGGCGTGCTCAAGGACACCGCGCACCCGGTCTACGGTACCTGCCTGGCCAGCATTCCGGGCGACTTCGAGACCCTGTCGCTGCGCGCCGAGAACCTGTCGATCGTCAAGGCCGACGTGGCCGGCACCCTGCACCGCGACGCGCCGCTGGACTTCATCGGCGTGCGTGACCTGGATGCGCAAGGCAAGATCCTGGGCGAGCACTGCTTCATCGGCCTGTTCACCCGCGCCGCCACCTCGACCCCGCTGGCGCGCCTGCCGTTCGCGCGCGGCCGCGTGGCGCGCGTGCTGTCGATCGCCGGCGTGCGCCAGGAAGGCTTCCGCGCCGAGAAATTCATCGAGATCCTCGAATCGCTGCCGCGCACCGAAGCGCTGGAAGCCGAGCCGGAATGGCTGGCCGAAGTCTGCGGCGCCGTGGTCTCGCTGTACAAGCAGCCGCGCGCCAAGGTGTTCGCGCGCCGCGACGTCTACCAGCGCCACCTGAACGTGCTGGTCTACCTGCCGCGCGAGCGCTTCAGCGCCGCCGTGGCGTCCAGCCTGGCCGCCGCCCTGAAGGAAAGCTCGGGCGCGCGCGACGTCGACGTCCAGACCCTGGTGGCCGACGGCCCGCTGGCGCGCGTCTACCTGACCGCCCACGCCGCGCGCTACCCGCTCGACCTGGAAAGCGATATCCAGCGTCCGCTGCTGGGCGTGCTCGATGGCTGGCATGACCGCTTCGCCGAGTTGATCAACTCGGTCGACGAAAGCCGCCAGCGCAGCCTGATGCGCAAGATCGTGCCGACCCTGCCGGTCAACTTCGTCGCCGCGACCACGCCCGAAACCGCGTTCCGCGACGTGCATGCTCTCTTGACCCGCTGCCGTCCGGACCGCGTGACTGCGCGCATCGAGCACGATGACGCCGCCGGCGCCTCGATCCGCCTGTATTCGAGCGAGACCGTGCCGTCGCTGTCGCGCATCCTGCCGGCGCTGCAGAACGCCGGCATCGCGGTCGACCGCGAGCAGACCTACCGCCACACCGGCCTGGACGGCGTGCGCCGCTATGTGACCGCGCTGACGGTCGATGCCGAGAGCGCGGCCAAGCTGGCCAAGCCGGGCATCGCCCAGGTGGCCGAAGAACTGTTTTCCGCCCTGTTCAACGACGAGGCCGAAGACGGCCGCATGAACGGCCTGACCATCGAAGGCGGCCTGTCGCTGCGCGAAGTGCAGCTGGTGCGCGCCTATATCAGCTACTGGCGCCAGCTGGGCTCGAAGTTCTCGGTGCGCTACATGGCCGAGACCCTGCGCACCCAGCCGTCCCTGGTGAAGGAATTCGTCGCCGGCTTCATCGGGCGCTTCGACCCGAGCCTGAGCATTGATCAGCGCAACGAAGGCAGCAGCAAGCTGTACACCCTCAAAACCGGCCTGCCGAGCGTGAACCACGCCGACACCGAAGAGATCATGGGCGCGCTGGTCGACCTGGCGCTGGCCACCGTGCGCACCAACTACTTCCAGAACGGGGGCGAGAAGATCATCTTCAAGGTCGACACCAGCAACCTGGCGCTGGCGCCGGAGCCGCGTCCCTTCCGCGAGATCTATGTGTTCTCGCGCCGCTTCGAAGGCGTGCACCTGCGCGGCGGCCCGGTCGCCCGCGGCGGCCTGCGCTGGTCGGACCGCATGGAAGACTACCGCACCGAGGTGCTGGGCCTGGTGAAGGCGCAGATGGTCAAGAACGCCGTCATCGTGCCGGCCGGCTCGAAGGGCGGCTTCGTCTGCAAGCAGATGCCGACCGGCGCCCCGCGCGAAGTGGTGGCGGCCGAGGGCGAGGCAGTCTACCGCCTGTTCATCGCCAGCCTGCTGGAAGTGACCGACAACCGCGTGCAGGGCGAGATCGTGCCGCCGGCGGCCACCGCGCGCCATGACGGCGACGATCCTTACCTGGTGGTGGCGGCTGACAAGGGCACCGCGACCTTCTCCGACATCGCCAACAGCATCGCCGTCGAACGTGGCTTCTGGCTGGGCGACGCCTTCGCCTCGGGCGGCTCGAACGGCTATGACCACAAGAAGATGGGCATCACCGCCAAGGGCGCGTTCGAAGCGGTCAAGCGCCACTTCTACGAACTGGGCCACGACCTGGCCAACAACCCGATCACCATGACCGGCGTGGGCGACATGTCGGGCGACGTGTTCGGCAACGGCGTGCTGCTGTCGCGCCAGCTGAAACTGGTGGCGGCCTTCGACCACCGCCACATCTTCCTCGATCCGACCCCGGACGTCGAAGTCTCGTTCAAGGAGCGCGAGCGCATGTTCGCGCTGCCACGCTCGTCGTGGGAAGACTACGACAAGAACCTGATCTCGGCTGGCGGCGGCGTGTACCCGCGTAACGCCCGCTCGATCGAATTGTCGCCGCAGATCCGCGAAGTGCTGGGCATCGAGGAAGCCTCGCTGCCACCGCAGGAACTGATGCACCGCATCGTCAAGGCGCCGGTCGACCTGTTCTACAACGGCGGCATCGGCACCTATATCAAGGCCTCGACCGAAACCCACGCGCAAGTGAAGGACCGCGCCAACGATGCGATCCGCGTCAACGGCAACGAACTGCGCTGCAAGGTGGTGGCCGAGGGCGGCAACCTGGGCGCGACCCAGGCCGGCCGTATCGAGTTCGCGCTCGCCGGTGGCCGCATCTTCACCGATGCGATCGACAACTCGGCCGGCGTGGATTGCTCGGACCATGAAGTCAACGTCAAGATCTGGCTCGACACCGAAGTCAACGCCGGCAAGCTGCCTGAAGCCGACCGTAACCGCATCCTGAACGAGATGACGGGCGAGATCGAGCGCCTGGTCCTGCGCGACAATACGCTGCAGACCCACCTGCTGACGCGCGAAGTGCAGGCGCAGGCCAATAGCGCGGTGGTTGACGGCTACATCACCCTGATCGGCAACCTGGAAGCCGAAGGCGCCGTCTCGCGCGAGCTGGAACAGCTGCCGACGGACGTCGAGCTGCAGCGCCGCAAGTCGTTGGGCCTGGGCCTGACGGCGCCGGAGCTGGCGGTGGTGATCGCCAACGTCAAGAACCGCTTCAAGCGTACCCTGGCGGCGCTCGAGCTGACGGGCGAAGCGTGGGCCGACTCGCTGCTGCGCCCTTACTTCCCGGCCCAGCTGGTGGCGACCCGCGATCCGCTGGATCATCCGCTGGCCAACACCATCCTGGCCACCGTGCTGGCCAACGAGGCGGTCAACCGCTGCGGCCCGTTGATGCTGCGCGACCTGGCGCTGGAACACCGCATCGACGAGACCGAAGTGGTCAAGGCATGGGCCCGCGCCTGGGCTGCCCTGCACCTGGCGCCGGTATTCGAGGCGCTCGACGCAGACGCGCTGGTGGTGCCGCGCGATGTGTCGGTCTCGGTCGACAACCGCAGTCGCGCCATGCTGCGCGCCACGGTCGAAGGCGTGCTGTCGCTGCCGGCCAATTCGGAAGGCCTGAAGGAACTGTCGACCCTGTTCGCCGAGGCCGACGGGAGCCAGGCGCCGCAGATCCGTTCGGAAGCCGACGGCCACACCGGCCTGCCGGTGCCGTTCGCTGCGGCCTGGAAGGCGGTCGAGATCATCGAATCGCAGGCCTCGTTCCTGTTCGCTGCCGTGTCGGTGCAGCGTCCGGGCGGCATGACCCTGCTGCAGTTCCTGCAGATCGGCACCGTGCTGCGCCAGAAGGTCGGCATCGATACGCTGGAACTGGGCCTGAAGCTGCCGGCGCAGAGCAAGTCGCAGGAACAGCTGCGCAACTATGCGCTGCAATCGCTGCGCCGCGCCCAGCAACGCCTGCTGCTGCAGGTGATCGAGCGTGCGGGCCAGGACGGCAATATGGAATCGGCGGTGGAAGAAGTGATGGCTGCGCGCGGCCTGACCGGCTTCGCCCAGCCGGCCGACCTGGAGCAGGCGATGCTGGACGTGTGGGCCTTGTCCGAAGGCCTGAGCCCGGAACGTCTGGCGGCTTGAGTCGTGAGCGCATTGCCTGAAGCAGTGCGCGCGCTGGCCGAGGCGGATTTCGCCTCGGTCGCGCAGCGCTTCGAAAGCGCCGGCTTTGCCGTCGCGCAGCCGGCCTCCGGCGTGCTGACCGTCAAGGCGGCGACGCCGGATGCCGGCCGTCCCAGCGTGCTGGTGTCGGTGGGCGTGCATGGCGACGAGACCGGACCGATCGAGATGGTCGCGTACCTGGTCGAGGCGCTGTCGCGCACGCCGGAGGCGCTGGCGGTGGACCTGATGCTGTGCGTCGGGAACATCGATGCGATCCGTTCGGCCAAGCGCTTCATCGATGCGGACCTGAATCGTATGTTCCGTCTGGAGCGTGGTTCGCTGGCCGGGACTTTCGAGGCTGGCCGCGCCGACGTGCTGATCGACGTCACCCGCGCCTTCTTTGAAGGCAGCGGGCCACAGCGCTGGCACCTCGACCTGCACACGGCGATCCGGCCTTCGCACTATCCGATGTTCGCGATCGTGCCCGAGCTGATCGCCGACCGGGCCCGCGACACCCTCATCGCGTGGATGGGCGAGGCCGGGATCCAGGCCATCATCATGAATCCGGCCTCCGCCGGCACCTACAGCTATTTCACGTCCGAGCATCTCGGCGCGGCCGGCACCACGGTCGAGCTGGGGCGGGTCGGCACGCTGGGGCAGAACGACCTGTCGCAGTTCGCCGATGCATCGAAGGCGCTGGATCGTTTGCTGCGCGGCCGACCGGCCGGGGAAGCGAAAGTGGCGCCGCACGTGTTCGCGACGGCACGCTCGATCATGAAGCTGTCCGATGCGTTCAGCATGCGCGTGGGCCGCGAGACCTGGAACTTCACGCCGATGAAACGGGGAGAGGTGATCGCTTCCGACGGCGACACGGTCTACACGGTCGAGCACGACGAGGAACTGGTCGTGTTCCCCAACCCCGACGTGCGGGTGGGCTTGCGCGCCGGGATCATGGTGGTGCGCATTGATTGACCATAACGGGCTGCGGCCCGTTTTTTTTCGCGCCCTGCACGAATCGGTGGACAGGACTAGACTTGTCCTCCTCGACACGCAGGAGTCACCATGAGCAAGCTGTTTTCCCCATATTCCCTCGGCCCACTGGAGCTGCCCAACCGCATCGCCATCGCCCCGATGTGCCAGTACTCGGCCGTCGACGGACTGGCCACCGACTGGCACATGATCCACCTCGGCAACCTGGCCCTGTCCGGCGCCGCGTTGCTGATCATCGAAGCCACCGCCGTCACCCCCGAGGGCCGCATCTCGCCGGACGACCTGGGACTGTGGTCCGACGATCACGCCAGGGCCCTCGAACCGGTGATCGCCGCGATCCGCCGTCACTCCCCGATCAAGGTCGCGGTGCAGCTGGCCCACGCCGGCCGCAAGGCGTCGAGTGAAGTGCCATGGCAGGGTGGCGCCAACATCCCGCCCGGCCAGCCGCGCGGCTGGCAGACCGAGGCCCCGTCGGCCGTGCCGCATGCCGACGGCGAGACCGTGCCGCTGGCGCTGGACGCCGCGGGGCTCGTGCGGGTGAAGGATGCCTTCGTGGCCGCCGCCCGCCGCGCCCAGGCGCTGGGCCTGGATGCGATCGAGCTGCACGGCGCCCACGGCTACCTGCTGCACCAGTTCCTGTCGCCGCTGGCCAACCGCCGTGACGACGCGTATGGCGGATCGCTCGAGAACCGCATGCGCTATCCGCTCGAGGTGCTGGCCGCCGTGCGCGCGGCGGTGCCGGGCATGACGGTGGGGATGCGCATCTCGGCCACCGACTGGGTCAAGGGCGGCTGGGACCTGGAGCAGAGCGTGCGTTTCGCCCATGCGTTGAAGGCCCAGGGCTGCGACTTCATCCACGTCTCGACCGGCGGCGTCTCGCCCCTCCAGCAGATCCCGCTGGGGCCGGGCTACCAGATCGAGTTCGCCGAGCGCATCAAGCGCGAGACGGGCTTGCCGACCATCGGCGTGGGCCTGATCACCGAGGCGCGCCAGGCCGAGGACATGCTGCAGCGCGACCAGGCCGACGTCATCGCCCTGGCGCGCGCCATGTTGTACGACCCGCGCTGGCCCTGGCATGCGGCGGCCGAGCTGGGCGACCAGGTGGTCGCGCCGCCCCAGTACTGGCGTTCGCAGCCGCGCGAGCATAAGGAACTGTTCGGCGATACGCGGCTGGGCCAGCGCTGATCCGTTCGCGCCGTTTTTCTGCAGTCCAGCGCGCCCTTACTGCACTTTGTCGCATGCAGATGGCGGCGCAACAGGGCGCTTGCTAGAGTGACATCACTCGAACAACAACCTGATTGGACTGCCATGCGTACCCTCATCGCCCTTGCTTGCCTTGCAGCGCTCACCGGCTGCGCCATCATTGTCGCTCCTGGCGATGGCGACACCCGCGTGCACACTGCGTGGAGCAGCGACTCGAAAGAAGGCGACGGCGTGGCCGCGCGTGACCAGCGTGCGATAACGGCGCTGGCGGCGCTGGACGTGAGCGGTTCACTGCCGGTCGAGGTGCGCGTCGGTCCGGCGCCGTCGCTGGTGGTGGAGGCGGACAGCAACCTGCTGTCGCTGATTCGCACCGAGACCCAGGGCGACACCCTGCGCATCTATTCCGAGAAGAGCCTGCGCAGCAAAACGCCGCTGCGCATCGTCTACACCACGCCGCGCTTGAGTGAAGTGCGCGCATCCGGCGCCACCCGCGTCGAGGTGAGCGACTTGAATGGCGCGCCGCTCGACGTGAAGAGGAGCGGTTCGTCCGAAGTGCGCCTCGCGGGCAAGGTGGGCAACCTGAATGCGCGCTCCAGCGGTTCGGGCCTGCTGGACGCGAGCCGCCTGCAGCTTGAGGGCATCGACGCGACCCTGTCGGGATCGAGCCGCATGCGCCTGGGGCAGGTAAAAGGGGATCATGCGCGCCTGGAGCTGAGCGGATCGAGCTCGCTTGAGGCCAGCGGCGCGGTGCGCTCGCTGAGCGCCCGCGTGAGCGGCTCGGCCAACGTCGACCTGGCCGACCTGAAAACCCAAGACGCCGACCTCGGCGCCAGCGGCGCCGGCGGCATCCGCGCCACCGTGAAGCAGTCGCTGTTCGCCCGCACCTCGGGCTCGGGCGGCATCCGCGTGTATGGCCACCCGGCCCAGCGCAGCATCACTGGCGACCGGGTGCACCTGCTCGATTAAAGCAGGTTGTCCAGCAGGTCCGGACCGAACACTTCGCGGTGCAGGCGCTCGGCCGGGGCGCCGTCTTCCAGCAGCGCATTCCACTGCGCCTGCATGAACGGCAGCGGGCCGCACATATAGACGTTGGTCTCGCTGCGCGGCCACTTCGGCAGGCGCGCCAGGTCCATGAAGCCCGGCAGCACGTCAGGGCCAGCGTCCTGCTCGTGGAAGGTCACCACCTGCAGGTTCGGCATGCGCGCCTTGGCGGCGGCGATATCGAGCTGGTGCGGATGATGCTCGGGGCAGCGCGCGGCGTGCGCGAAGATCACGCGGCGCTGCGGATTGACCAGGGCGATGCGGTTCAGCGCGCCGATCATCGGCGTGATGCCCACGCCGGCCGACAGCAGCACCACCGGCTCGTCGGATTCGGTATCCGGCAGGAAGTCGCCGAACGGGTAGCTCACCTGCAGGATGTCGCCCGCTTCCACATTACGGTGCAGCCAGTTCGACACGGCGCCGGCCGGGATGTTGTCGTTGCCTTCCTCGCGCTTGACCGAGATGCGCATTGAATCGACACCATGCGCATCCGACAGGCTGTACTGGCGCAGCTGACGGAACCCGTCGTCGAAGACCGCTTCCACGCTCACGTACTGGCCGGCCCTGAACGGCGGCAGCGCCTCGCCATCCTGCGGCACGAAGCGGATCGACAGCACGTTCTCGCTTTCCTGCACGACCTCCGTCACGCGCATCGGACGCAGGTAGCCCGCTTCGATGCCGGCATCCGCATACATCCTGGTTTCGGCGTCGATGAAGACCTTGGCCAGCGAGCCATAGGCTTCTTCCCATGCCTTCATCAGCGGATCGACGGCGGCATCGCCCAGGGTCGACTTGATCGCGCCGAGCAGGTGGAAGCCGACGATCGGGTAGTGGGCGGCGGTCAGGCCGACCGAGACGTGCTTGTGCACGATGCGGCTGACCACCGGGCCGAGGGCGGCGGCGTTGTCGATGTTGGCGGCGTAGGCGAACAGCGCCGAGGCGAGCGACTGCTGCTGCACACCGCTGGCCTGGTTACCCATATTGAACAGGTTCCGCAGCTCCGGGTGGGCCTTGAACATATTGGCGTAGAAGGTGGTCGTGATGGCCGGACCGTGCTGGCGCAGGACGGGAACCGAAGCGTCGATATAGGGGCGGGAAGCGGCAGAAATCATGGAAGGTCCTTATTAGATGCAATTTAAAAGCATGTTTTGGTGCTGAAAAAAGCCCGCCAGATGGTCTTCGCGTGCGGGCAACGGTAAGTCGACGGAAGAAATTCTATCAAAGATGCTCTGCAAATGCACCTTATTTAAACTCTTATTTCAACTATTTATTGCGGGGGAGGCGGACTCCCCTATAATCGCAACTTCGTTTTTGAGACTGTCGAGCTGCGGCCGCCGAGCTGCGATCGCTAAAGTGCATTGAAGGACACGCCGTGAACCAGACCCTGGGCCAGAAGCTGTTACGTACCAAATCGGCAGCACCCCACCATGAGGATACCGCCAGCGTCGGCGTCGCCGGCGCCTTGCCCGGCCTGCATCGCTCGCTCGGCCTGTTCCCGCTGACCATGATCGGCGTCGGCGCCACCATCGGCACCGGCATCTTCTTCACGATGGTCGAAGCGGTGCCGAAAGCCGGTCCGGCGGTCATCCTGTCCTTCCTGCTGGCCGCGCTCACCGCTGGCCTGACGGCATTGTGCTACGCCGAACTGGCGGGCCGGGTGCCGGCCTCGGGTTCCTCGTATTCGTTCGCCTATGCCACCGTGGGCGAATTCGCGGCCTTCATCGTCGCCGCCTGCCTGCTGCTCGAATACGGGCTGGCCGCCAGCGCGACGTCGATCGGCTGGTCCGACTACCTGAACAACTTCCTGCTCAACGCCTTCAACTGGCAGATACCGGAGCAACTGCGTTCGCCGATGTTCGTCTCGGACCACCATGCCGTGACTTTCCATCCGGGGAATATCAACCTGCCGCCGATCATCCTGGTGATCCTGTGCGGCTTCCTGCTGGTGCGCGGCGCCAAGGAGTCGGCCACCACCAACGCCATCATGGTGATCATCAAGCTGGCGATCCTGGTGTTCTTCGCGGCGATCGCCTTCACCGGTTTCGACGCCAACAACTTCCAGCCCTTCTTCAATACCAACGAGGCCTCGGGCTATGCCGGCATGGCCGGCGTGACCGCCGCCGCCGGCACCGTGTTCTTCTCCTTCATCGGCCTGGACACCATCGCCACCGCCGGCGAAGAGGTCAAGGACCCGCGCCGCAACGTGCCGATCGGGATCCTGGCCGCCCTGATCATCGTGACCGTGTTCTACATGCTGGTCGCGGTGGCGGCCATGGGCGCCCAGCCGGCCCAACAGTTCGAGGGCCAGCAGGCCGGCCTGTCGGTGATCCTGCAGAACGTGACCGGCCAGGCCTGGCCGGCGCTGGTGCTGTCGGCCGGCGCCGTGGTCTCGGTGTTCTCGGTGACCCTGGTGACGATCTACGGCCAGACCCGCATCCTGTATGCGATCAGCCGCGACGGCCTGATCCCGCAGGTATTCCAGAAGGTCAGCGCGCGCACCAAGGCGCCGGTGAAGAACACCATGATCGTGTGCGTGGTGGTGGGCATGGTGGCCGGCAGCGTCGATTCCACCTTCTTGTGGGATATGGTGAGCATGGGCACCCTGACCGCCTTCATGGTGGTCTCGATCGCGGTGCCGGTGATCCGTAAGCGCCAGGGCGCGGATGCGCCACCGGGCTTCCGCGTGCCGTTCGGCCCCTACGTGATCCCGGGCCTGTCGGTGCTGGCCTGCCTGTACATCATGAAGGACCTGTCGCCGGCGACCTTCCGCGTGTTCTTCATCTGGATGGGCGTGGCGGTCGTGGCTTATTTTGGCTACGGCATGCGCAACAGCCGGCTGAACAAGGCGAAGTAAGATGGACAAGTTCGAACAGCGGCGCGACCGTTTCGCGCTGTTCGACGGCATGGACAGCCCGTCGGTCAACCTGTGCTTCCCGCTCGAGCTGCCGGACTTCCGGCCCTGGTGCAAGCAGCAGGACCTGGCGCCCTTCCACGTGCTGCTGTGCGCAGTGCTGCGCTCGGTCCTCAAGATCGAGAACTTCCGCTACCGCATCCACGACGACGAAGTGATCCGCATCGAGCGCCTGATTCCGTCGTTCACCGTCAAGAACCAGAACGACGACCTCAATTTCGCGACCTTCGACTGGTCGGACGACCTGCGCGAATTCGTCGCGCGCGGCCGCGCGGCCGGCGTCGCGGCGACGAACATGACGGGGCTGAACCAGCATTACACCACCCTGTCGCCGCGCGACGCCAAGGACCAGGTGTTCGTCACCTGCATTCCCTGGCTCGAGTTCACCTCGATCCAGCATCCGACCACGCGCGTCGGTCGCTCGGACATTCCTTCGCTGGCCTGGGGGCGCTTCCGCGACGGGGCTGACGGCAAGCTGGTGCTGCCGTTCTCGGTGCAGGCCCACCACGGCTTCGTCGACGGCTTCCACATCTACCAGCTGGGCCAGCAGATCGCGGCCGAACTGGCGGCGATGATGCGCTGAGCCGCTACCTCAGCTTGTCGCGGTGCTTCGCGAAGAACGCACCGGCATCGGCCATGGCCTTGCGATAGCCCTTGAACGGCCGCATGAACAGCTTGGTGCCGATGGCCGCGACCGCGACGAGGGCAAGCAGGAAACCCGCCTCTGTGTCGAACCAGCCCTCTCCCATCCAAACCAGGATCATGAACGGGGCGCCGAGCGTTAGGCAGAACAGTCCGATCAGCCGGTCGAGCGGCCTGAGGTTGTAGTTCCAGAGCGGATTGCTATCCGTCTTGATCGCCGCGCCCGTTTCGAGGTCATGGATACGCCCCGGAATGCCGTCGTCGCTGTCGGCCGGACCGACGTACACGACGGCGTAGCGGCGTCCGATCGTCATGTTCCCGTTGACAGGGATGGTGACGTTGAATTCCCGGCCCGACCTGGTCGCCAGGGTGGCCAGCTTGGTATGCTTTGTCGTGTTTTTGATTCCGTCACTGCTGGTGGTCACGAACGACCTGCTCTGGCGCGTGAGTCCTTTCAGCGTGCCCAGTTCGGTGAACATCTTCCAGTGCATGCCGGTCGCGCGAAAAGTGGCGATCGCATCCCACTCCGCCTTGAGTTCGCGCTCCAGTGCATTGGTCTGCAGTTTCCCGCGCGCGATGACCGCCGACTCGTTGCCGAGATCGGCCGCCTGGGAAATCAGCTGTTCGTAGCTCTCCCCAGGTCCCGGGGCCGCGCCTAGCCGGATCGATTCCGCCTTGAAGGCCAGGTAGTCGGCGCGCAGGGTTGGCGCTGAGCGCTCGAACACGTGAGCCAGTCGCTGGAGGATGTCATAAGCTCCTTGCGCATTGCGCGGAACGACCTTCTCTTCCATATAGACTTGTGCGATCAGGAGCGCGGCATCGGTATTCTCGTCCTTGTCGACGCTGTCCGACAGGATTTGCAGGGCGTCGAGTGGCTTTGCCGCCTGGCCCTCGCCGGCCAGCATCATCTTGCCCAGCAAGGTGGCAGCGTACGGTATGCCCTTCTCATGGGCCCTGGTGGCGTTCTCGATCGCGCCCGCGTAATCCTTCGACCCGTGCTGCAGCTTGGCCAGCCAGTAACGACAGAAATCCGAGCCGAGATCGGCCGCCATCTTCGTGTATTTGAACTCCTTGATCCGGTCCGGACGGATCAGCGGAGCGCCTTCCGCATAGGCGCTGATGAGCAGGTCGGCCGCTTCGAGATTGCCCTGTTCCAGCAGCGCGATGGCTTCCTTCTCCGCCTCCACGACTTCGCTGGCTACGGTGCTGTTGAGTTGTCTCTTGAGGTCGTCGATATCGATGAGCATGGTGGGGTGCGGACCGGGTCCGCCTGGTGCATTGAGGGTGATGACAGGCGCCTGCCTGCCGCAGCGCCCCCGGCCTGGCAGGGCGTTCACGCATTGTAGGAAGGGTGCTGCGCGCAAACGAGCTGTAAGGAGTTACAGGGCGGCGCTCAGGGCGCGATCAGGCCCAGCGCCAGGGCCTTGGCGACGGCCTGGGTACGGGTGCGTGTATCGAGCTTGCGCATCGCGTTATCGACGTGGAAGATGACCGTCCTCTCGGCCACCGCAAGGATGCAGGCGATCTCCCAGGAGGTCTTGCCGGCGCTGACCCAGGTGAGGATTTCCTTTTCGCGCGCGGTCAGGTGGATCGGTGGGACCGCCTGTGCGGCCTGCCGGTCCAGGCGGCGCAGGCCCTCGTGCAGGTAGCTCATCAGCATATGGCCCTGGCTGACTTGCCGTTCGACGGTGCGGCGATCGGCCTGCCTGTCGTTCTCCATGGTCAGGCTGAGCAGCGCCAGCTCGCCGGGGCCGCCGATGATGGAGCAGGTCATGCCGGTCGCCAGGCCATGCTGGCGGGCTTCGTCGAACAGCCGGTCCTTTCCCTTGTCCGGCACCGAAGGATGCCGGTGCCAGATAATGGGAATCATCGACCGGCTGCATTCCTGGACCATTGGACGATGCTGGCGTAGCCCGCTTCTCCGTAGCGCTGTGCCCATTGCGGCAAATAGTCGGTCAGGATCCGTGGCGAACTCAGGTCGGCGACGTCGAGCGCCGAGCCGCTGCGGGCCTGTGCGCCATAGTAGAAGGATTCGAAACCGATCGCATGGACCGCGCGACGCAGGCTGGCGGCAAGCCGGTCGCGGTTTGGTGCAAGGAGAAGGCTTTCGAACTGGCGCAGCATGCGGGGCCTGGGGGTGAGCAAGCACGGATGGACTTGCCGTCACCCCGGAGCGTAACGATAAGTATGCCGGAGTGTCAACTCATTGCGCCAGCGGCCGCACATATTCCAGCAGGCTGACCAGGGTCTTGCCCGGCTCTTCCCACGGCGCCATGTGGGCCGAACGCTCGAACCACACCGCCCGCTTCGACGGCGCCTTCACCTGCGCCAGCCAGGCCTCGGTGGGGGCGGTCGGCGTCGTGTAGTCGTGGCGGCCCAGGAACATCACGACCGGGATCGGGAATTCCCTTACCTTCGAATAGTCGACCTCCACGAATTCCGGCAGCAGCCGGCCCAGCGTGAGCAGGCTGCCGGCGTCGATGGCCTTGACCTGGTCGATCGTGTAGTCGGGCGAGAGCAGCGGCCCCTTGAAGAAGTAAGTGGACTCGCTGCGGTAGGCCGACAGGCCGCCATAGTGCTGCGGCCACTTGCGCGCGGCCACGATGCGCTCGCGCGTGATCGGCTGGCTGCCGGGATAGGGTGCGATCGCCTGCAGCTCCTTCAACGCTTCCCTGTCGTCGTGGATGCGCGCCTGTTCCAGCGCATATTCGAAGCTGATGCGTTCGTTCTCGCGCACGCTGATCACCTGGCCGATGCCGACGTAGGCGTGGAACAGGTCGGGACGCTTCATTGACGCCGCCATCGAGATCACGGTGCCCCAGCTGTGCGCCATCAGCACCAGCTTCCGCTGGCCGTAGCGTCCGCGCAGGTGTTCGGCCACCTCGATCAGGTCGTCGACATAGCGCTCGATGCGGATCGTCTCGGCCACGATGGCGGGATCGGTCTCGCCATAGCTCTTGCCGGCGCCGCGCTGGTCGTAGTTGGCGACCGTGAAGAACTCCTCGATCGGTCGCTGGAACTGCCACATGGTCGGTGTGACCGGCGAGGCCGGGCCGCCGTGCACGAACAGGATCATCGGGTTGGCCCGGTCCTGGCCGCGCACATTGATCCATTGGTCGATGCCGCCGATGCGGGTTTTATAGGAATCCTGTACACCGTGCGGCGCCACGATGCGCTGCAGGTCCTCGACAGCGGCGCGGGCGCCGGCCAGCCGCTTCGCATCGCTACTTTCCTGTGCGGAGGCGTCCGCGCACAGCATGCCCAGCGCGGCCAGGCAGCAGATCAGGATGTTCTTCATGTCGCTCTCCCATCGTCTTTATGCATCCAGTCTAGCGGGCGCCGCACGGCCAGTCCCGGCGCGCGCGATAGACGGGCGAAACAGCGGAATGGACTGCACAAATTCCATGAAAAAGGCCGCGCCCCTTGCGATGACGCGGCCTTCAAAGAAAGAAAGAACGATTACAGCGCGTTCATCTCTTTCAGCAGATTATCCGCCTTGTCGACTTCCTTCATATTCCACAGCATGTAGCGGGTGTCGACCTGGATCGAGCGGGTCATGGCCTTGTTGAAGTCCCAGTCCGAGATGATCGAATCCAGGGTGCCGTCGAAGGCCAGGCCGATCAGTTCGCCCTTGGCGTTCAGCGCGGCCGAACCCGAGTTGCCGCCGGTGATGTCGAGCGTCGCCAGGAAGTTGACCGGCAGGGTCTTGAGCTTGGGATCGGCATACTTGCCGAAGTTCCTTGCCTGGATCGCGGCCAGCTGATTGTCCGGCGCATCGAACTCGCCTTCGCCGGTGTGCTTGGCGGTCACGCCAGACACGGTGGTGAAGGCGGTCCAGCCGGTGGTGCCGTCGGCGCCCACGTCACGGCCGGCGATCTTGCCGAAGGTGACGCGCAGGGTGCTGTTGGCGTCCGGGTAGACGGCCTGGCCCTTGCTGTTCATGTAGGCGATCTTGGCCTTCATGTAGTTGCCATAGGCTTGCTGGATCTTGCCGGCCGATTCTTCGCCTTTTTCCTCGTCCTTGATGTCGGCGTCGTACATCGCGACCGCGGCCTTGATGAAGCTGTCGTTCGAGGCCTTGAAGTCGGCCGGCGACTTCTTGAGCCACGGGGTGCGTTCTTCCTTGCTGGCCAGCTTGGAACCGGCATAGATGCGGTCCAGCGCCGACTTCAGTTCGGCTTCGCTCATGCCCGGCTTGATGCCCAGGGCGGCGTCGAACGATGCGTCATGCTCGGCGGCCGGCTGCGCGTTGTACTGCTTCAGGAAGTTCAGCACCAGCGCCTTGTCGACTTTTTCGTCGTAGGTGCGGTCCTGGCCTTCGATGACCGAGGTCAGGCGCGGCAGGTCGCGTTCCTGGTAGCCGGTCTTGCGCTCGGTGTCCGGCTTGGCGCGTTCGTTGGCCAGGCGCACCAGCGTACGCGCCGAGGTCAGGAACTTCGGCTGGGCGTAGGTCAGGAAGAAGCCTTTTTTGGTGCCTGCATCGCGTTCGGCGATCAGCTTTTCGGCCGCGTCGATGTCGGCGCCGTACTGCGCCTTGCGCGATGCATCGGCATTCACCCAGGCCTTGAGCGCATTGTGCTCGGCGGTCTTGCGCTGCAAGAAGTCGCTGCCCTGGTAGGAGACCAGCATGCCCTTGCGGTTCTTGTAGTAGTTGTTCACGCCGGCGATCTGGCCGGCATATTTCAGGCGCGCGGCCGGGTCGTTCTTGGTCTCGCGGTCGATGATGGCCAGGGTCTCGCCCGAGGCTTGCACGAAGGCCGGGTAGTTCCAGTCGAAGGTGAAGGCGACTTCGGACGGCAGGCGGTGGCGGTTGGTGCGGCCAGGGTAGCCCAGCACCATCACGAAGTCGCCTTCCTTGGCGTGGTCTTGCGCGAGCTTGATGATGTGCTTCGGCTTGTACGGCACGTTGTCCTTCGAGAACTCGGCCGATTTGCCGTCGCGGCTCACATAGGCGCGGTAGAAGCCGTAGTCGCCGGTGTGGCGCGGCCACATCCAGTTGTCGGTGTCGCCGCCGAACTTGCCGATGCCGTCGGCCGGCGCGTGCACCAGGCGCACGTCGCGGATCTCGAGCTGCTTGAGGCGGTAGAACTCCAGGCCGCCGTAGTAGCTGGCCACGGTGCAGCGGTAGCCGGCATCCTGTTCGCAGGCCGCCACCAGGGTCTTCTGGTTCTTTTCGATGGCGTCGATGCGGGCCTTGCCGGTCAGCTTGGCTACTTCAGGAGTGATCACCTGGTTGCTGACGTTGGTCACCTCGTCGGTGACGAAGATGCGGCTGCCTGGCGAAGCCGGCAGTTCCTCGGCCATGGTCTTGGCCAGGAAACCGTTCTTGAGCAGGTCGCGCTCAGGGGTCGAATTGACGGCGATGCTGTTGTAGACGCAGTGGTGGTTGGTAACCACCAGGCCTTGCGGCGACACGAAGGACGCCGAGCAGCCGCCCAGGCTGACGATGGCGCCCATCGGGAACTCGGTCAGCTTGGTCAGATTGGCCGGATCCAGCTTGAGGCCGGCGGCTTTCAGTTGCTTGGCTACTTGTGGCAGCTGTTGCGGCATCCACATGCCTTCGTCCGCGTGGGCGGCGAAGCTACTCAGGATGGCGAGCGAGAGAAGGGTCTTTTTCATGCGCGTTTGATCTGGTTGGGAAGGGATACTCATGAACTCTTGGAGCGTTCATGAGTATCGTTATCCGGTATCGGATCGTCAACCTGTATTTCAAACGAGTAAAGCCAACCGTTTGTGTTGCAACAGCCGTTCTTATAACTGCTTGTCGATCAACGACACTGCCCAGGTGCTGAAGCGCTGCCACCACGGGCGCTGTGCAAACTTGTGCTCGGTCACCGGCGTGGCGCGTGCCCAGTCCTGTTCGTAGATCTCGCTCATCTGCGCCGCGAAGTCTTCGTCCAGCACGTTCAGGTTGGCCTCGTCGTTGATGCTGAACGAACGGTTGTCGAAGTTGGTCGAGCCGACAGATACCAGGAGTTTATCGACGATCAGCGTCTTGACGTGGTACATGGTCGGCTTGTATTCCGAGATCTGCACGCCGGCCTCGAGCAGTTCGGGCCAGCGGTCGCGCGAGGCGGCCTTGACCAGGTCGGAATCGATGATCGGGCCCGGCGTGATCAGGCGCACCCGCACGCCGCGTTTCGCGGCCGCGATCAGGGTGCGGATGGTCAGCTCGTCCGGCACGAAATAGGCCGCCGACAGGTCGATCGTCTCGCGCGCGGCGGTGATCGACATCAGGTACATCAGGTGCATGCTCTCGCTGCCGCCGGTCGGCGAGCTCGAGAACATCTGGGCCGGCATCGTGCCTTTCGGCTCCAGTGCCGGGAAGTAGTCGGGACCGTCGAGCACTGCGCCGGTGGCCTTGGTCCAGTTGTCGTTGAACACCGCCTGGATCTGGCCGACCACCGGGCCTTCGATCCTGAAGTGGCTGTCGCGCCAGTGATTTTCATCTTCGGCATTGCCGCGCCACTGGTCGGCGATGCCGACCCCGCCGGTAAAGCCGATCTTGCCGTCGATGACCAGGAGCTTGCGGTGGGTGCGGTTGTTCATCCGCGCCAGCTTCCACCAGACCGGCTTGTGATAGCGCTGCACGCGCACGCCGGCCTTTTTCATCTCGTCGACCAGCGCATTGTCCATCTTCATGCTGCCCATGAAGTCGAGCATGACGTGGACTTTCACGCCGGCGCGGGCGCGCTCGGACAACGCTTCGGAAAATTCCTTGCCGATCGATTCCGACCAGTAGATATAGGTTTCCAGGTTGATCGACTTTTCCGCCTGGCGGATCGCGGCCAGCATGGCGGGGAAGATCTGGTCGCCATTGATCAAGGCGTCAACCTTGTTTCCTTCAAGAATAGGGGGCCCCAGCAGCACACCCATCGAGCGGCGAAATTGCGGATCGTGGGTGTCGTACTGCCGTGTCAGTTGCCGTTCGATCTGCTTTTCGCTCGGCATGAAATTCAGCGCCAGCACGCCCAGCACCAGGGTCGCGGCGACTGTGATCAACACTGTCCAGAACATTTTTGGGCTCATCAATAAAACCACAGAGGAAAAAAAACCAACGCACGTGGCGTTGGTTTTTACAGATTGCGTGTCGTACTCATTAACGAACGCGACCGCGGCGCAGCAGATTCACGATGGCCAGCAGGATGACCGCGCCCAGGAACGAGACCAGGAGCGAAGCGACACTGAAGTCGTCCGAGTTGATGGTGCCGGTGCCGAACAGCGGCGACAGCAGCCAGCCGCCCAGGAAGGCGCCGATGATACCTACGACGACGTTAAGAATGATGCCTTGCTCTGCGTCGGTTTTCATGACCATGCTGGCAAGCCAGCCCAGAATGCCGCCGACGACGATCCAGATGATGAATAACATGGTTGCTTCCTCCTCAAGTAAAAAGACATACCCCCAGGCCCAACAGTTGCCGTGACCATGGGAAAAAGTCTAGAGATGCGTCCCCATCAGGTCGGTGCGGCAACTCACGTTAGATAGCGTTTTTGCATCGCTGTTCATGCACCGGTCCGGTCGATCGTGGATGCATTGGCCGCATTTCCGCGGGTCTGTGTCAACCGTGCGTCATCGAACAGAGCCATGCAGCTCATGGGCATAAGGTGGACCTCCCTGGCAGTGCCGCTTCAACAGCGCCTGGCCACCCCAACTACCAGAAAGGATTCGACATGAGCAGCTACGACACCAATCGTCAGAACCAGAACCAGCGCATGGTCACCGGCCTGTTCCCGGACCGCGCCAGCGCCGAGCGCGCCTATGGCACCGTGTCCGATCGCGGCTATACCCGCGACGACGTCAACCTGATGATGTCCGACAGCACCCGGACGACCCACTTCGCCGATAAAGATACGGAACTGGGCAGCAAGGCGGCCGAAGGCGCCGGCATCGGCGCCGGCATCGGCGGCACCATCGGCGCCGTGCTGGCCGGTATCGCGGCGGTCGGCACCACGCTGGTGCTGCCGGGGCTGGGCGTGGTCGTCGCCGGTCCGTTGGCGGCGGCCCTGGCCGGCGCCGGTGCGGGCGGCATCACGGGCGGCCTGATCGGCGCGCTGATCGGCGCCGGCATCCCGGAAGAACGCGCCAAGCACTATGAAGAAGGCATCAAGAACGGCGGCATCGTGATGGGCGTGCATACCCGCTCCGACGAAGACGCGGCCCATATCCAGGAATCCTGGACCAAGCAGGGCGGCTCGCACGTGATCGGCGCCGGCCTAGGCATCGCGGGCGGCGCGGCGCTGGGCGCCACGGTCGGCACCGTTGCCGGTCCGATCGGCACCGTGACCGGCGCCGTGGTTGGCGGCGTGGCGGGCGGCATCGCCGGCAAGGGCGTGGGCGAAGTGGTCAATCCGAAAGCCGGTGACGACCTGGCCGAACACCATCTGGCCAAGGGCGTGGGCGCCGGCACCGGCGCAGCCGCCGGTGCGGCGATCGGCGCCGTCGGCGGTCCGATCGGGATGGCGGCAGGCGCCGTGGTGGGCGGCCTGGCCGGCGGCGCGGCCGGCCGTGGCGCGGGCGAGGTCGTCAATCCGAAAGTCGGCGACGAACTGCACGACCACAACCTGGCGCAGGGCGTGGGCGCCGGCGGCGGCGCGACCGCGGGCGCGATCATCGGCGCTGCGGCCGGCCCACTGGGCGTGGCGGCGGGCGCGGCGATCGGCGGCCTGGCGGGCGGCGCGGCCGGCAAGGGCGTCGGCCACATGGTCAATCCGCACGAGGAAAACGAGTACTGGCGCACCCAGTACCAGACCCAGCCGTACTACACGCCGGGCTATACCTACGACGACTACGCGCCGGCCTATGCGCTGGGCTACAACAGCTATGGCAAGTACGATGGCGGCTATGACGCCAACGAAAGCCACCTGGCCGGCGAGTGGGACCGCTCGAAGGGCAATTCGCGCCTGAAGTGGGACCAGGCCAAGTCTGCCACCCGCGCCGGCTGGCACCGCGTCGAGCGCGCGATTCCGGGCGATTTCGATCGCGACGGCCGTTGATCGGCGCCGATAAAAGCTGATCGACCGCGGTATTAAACAACGTCGTCCCCGCGCCGGCGGGGACCCAAGTGTTCCAGCACAGTGCCTGCGTTAAACGCAGTGGGCTGGCAGCGAAACTTGGGTCCCCGCCTTCGCGAGGACGACGTGTTTTGCGCTAACGCTTAACGCTTAACGCTTGACGGCTTCGACCTGGATCGCCAGCTTCACTTCCGGCGAGAAGTTCGGCAGGCCGAAGCTGATGCCGAAGTCGTCGCGCTTGAAGGTGCCGACCACGTCGGCGCCGCAGGCTTCTTTCTTGAGCATCGGGTGCATGATGCACTTGAACTTGTTGATCTGCAGCGTCAGCGGCTTGGTCACGCCGTGCAGGGTCAGCTCGCCGTCGACCGAGGTCGGCACGTCGCCGGTGTACTTGATCGACTTCGACTTGAAGGTCGCGGTCGGGTATTTGGCGGCGTCGAAGATGTCAGGCTTCTTGGCGTGCTCGTTCATCTTTTCGTGGCCGAAGTCGATGCTGTTGATGTCGACGGTGATGTCCAGCGAGCCGGTCTTGGCTTCGCGGTCCAGGGTCACGCTGCCGCTCGACTTGTTGAACTTGCCGCGCCATACCGACAGGCCCATGTGGTCGGCCTCGAAGCTCGGGTAGGTGTGGTTCGGCTCGATGTCATAGGTAACCGGCGCGGCAAAAGCGGTGCTGGCGGCGAGGGCGGCGGCAGCCGCGATCAGGTGCTTGATCTTCATGTAGTGATGTCCCTTGTGAGTGTGGTGGTGGTAAAACTTACGGCGCCGCGGTGACGCGGAACTTGATGACGACTTCATCGGCGACCATGCTCGTGTCCTTCCACTCGCCTTCGCCGATGTTGAAGGCCAGCCGCTTGATCGGCAGCTGACCCTCGAATACCTGTTTGCCGCCTTCGGCCTTGACCGCCAGCGGGAAAGTGACGTCAGCGGTCTTGCCCTTCAGGGTCAGCTTGCCCGACACGTTCAGCTTGCCGGCGCCGCTTGGCGTGATGCTGGTGGACACGAAGCTGGCCTTCGGGAACTGCGCCGAATTGAACCATTCCTTCTTGGCGACTTCCTTGTTGTACATCGGGTCGCCGATGTCGAAGCTGGCGGTATTGATCTGGACGTTCGCCTTCGATGCCGCCGGCTTGGCCGCGTCGTAGTCGATGGCGGCGCTGAAGCTGCGGAACGGCGCTTCCACCGGCACGTTCATCTGCTTGAACACGGCCGAGACGCTGCTCTTGGCCGGATCGGTCTTGAGCGGGACGGCGATGGCGATGGCGCTGGCGCCGGCCAGGGTCGCAACCAGCAAGGCCTTGAATGGTTTCATCGTTTTTCCTTCGGGGTAGGGATAGGGAGCATGCGCTGCATCACGCCGTCGCGGTCGACCAGCAGGTGCTTGAAAGCGGCCAGCACGTGCAGTGCCACCAGGGCGGCCAGCAGCATATTGAGCCAGTAGTGCACGCCGCGCAGCAGGGCGCGCAGCTCGGGATCGGGCCCGATCAGCACCGGCAGCGGGATCTCGCCGAAATACACGACCGGGAAGCCGGCCGCCAGGCTGAAGAAATAGCCCGACAGCGGCACCGCGAACATCAGCACATACAGCAGGACGTGCAGGCCATGCGCGGCGCCGCGCTGCCAGGCCGGCATGGCGTCGGCATAGTGCGGCGGGTGATTGAACAGGCGCCACAGGAGGCGCAGCGCGGCCAGGCCGAGCACGGTGACGCCGGCCCATTTGTGCCAGTTGGTGTAGCGGAGCTTGGCCATGGTGATGCCCTGGATATCGGTCATGACCAGGCCGAGCGTGAACGTGCCGATGATGGCGATGGCGATCAGCCAGTGCAGCACGATGGCGGGCAGCGTATAGCGGCGCATGTTTGTATCAGGTAACTAGTACGAGTTAGAACTAACCAACTATAGCAAAAAAGCGGTCACCGTGCTGCAGAGTACGATTTCTGTTGCAAACACTAGCACGGACTTGTAAAACATGCACCATCCGGTTCCTCCGAATGTAAAATTCATTCATGAGCGCATTTATTAAATATTGCAGTCGGCATATTTTATTGGCCACGAGCACGATTGTATGGTTGTCGATGCCTGCGGTCGCCGCGCCTGCGGGGCAGACCGACCTGGCCGACCTGTCGATCGAAGAGCTGGCCAATATCCAGGTCACCTCGGTATCGAAGCGGCCCGAGCGCCTGCAGGATGCGCCGGCGGCGGTGTTCGTGATCACGGGCGACGACATCCGCCGCTCCGGGGCCGACACCCTGCCCGAGGCGCTGCGCCTGGCGCCCAACCTGCACGTGGCGCGCATCAACGGTTATGCCTATTCGATCAGCGCGCGCGGCCAAAACAGCGGCGGCAGCGTGCTGTCGAACAAGCTGCTGGTATTGATCGATGGCCGTTCGGTGTACACGCCGCTGTTCGCGGGCGTGTTCTGGGACGCCCAGGATGTGCTGCTCGAAGACATCGAACGCATCGAAGTGGTGAGCGGGCCGGGCGGCGTCATGTGGGGCCTGAACGCGGTCAACGGCGTCATCAACATCACGACCCGCTCGGCGCGCGACACCCAGGGCGGCATGCTGGCGCTGCAGGGTGCGAATGACGGCAGCGGCGGCGCCGCCTTCCGCCAGGGCGGCACGAGCACGGACGGCGTGGCCTGGCGCGCCTTCGGCAAATACACGCGTCGCAGCGACAGCGACCGGGTCGGCGGCGGACGCATCGACGACGCCTACCGGCGCACCCATGCCGGCGTGCGCGCCGACTGGGAGCAGGGCAGCGACCGTTACTCGGTGATCGGCAACGTCTACCAGGGGCGGCTCGACCAGCCGCAGCCGGGAGAGATCGCGGTGCCGGGCGGCCCCACCGATCTCGATCGCGTGCGCTCCGACGGCGCCAACCTGACCGCGCGCTGGCGGCGTGAGCTCGCCGATGGCGGCGACGTCGCCGTCCAGGCCTACCTGGATCACACGGTGCGCGAATCGCCACCCTTGTTCAGCGAACGCCTGACCACGGCCGACCTGCAGTTCCAGCACACGCTGCCGGCCTCCGGCCGCCATGGCCTGATGTGGGGCGCCAACTATCGCCAGACGCGCGACCGCGTCGGCAACAGCCAGTTCGTCGCCTTCCTGCCGGCCGATACCAACCAGCGCTGGGGCAGCCTGTTCGTGCAGGACGAGATCGCGCTTGGCGACGCCTGGCGCCTGACGCTGGGCGGCCGCGCCGAATACAACCACTACACCGGTGTCGAATGGTTGCCGAGCGCGCGCCTGTCGTGGCGCATGTCGCCACAGCACGCCTTCTGGGCCTCGGCGGCGCGCACCGTGCGTGCGCCGGCGCGGCTGGACGCCGACGCCTGGGTGCCGGGGCAGCCGCCGTACATCCTGCGTGGCGGGCCCAGGGTGCGCAGCGAAGTGGCGCGCGTGATCGAGCTGGGATACCGCGGCCAGCCGACGGCGGCGTTGTCGTATTCGGTCACGCTGTTCCATACCGATTACGACCACCTGCGCACGCAAGAAATCGATCCCAGCGGCAGCTATCTCCTGTTTGACAACCTGATGGAAGGCCGCGCCAGCGGCATCGAAGCCTGGGGCAGCTGGCAGCCGATGCCGCGCTGGCGCCTGTCGGCCGGCTGGACCGCGCTGCATCAGCGCCTGCAGCTCAAGCCCGGTGGCAACGACGTGGCGCGCCTGCAGACGGCGCGGCGCGATCCATCGCACACGGCGCAACTACGATCGAGCTACAACATCGACGACGCGCGCGAGATCGACGTCACGGTGCGCCGGGTTGGCGAGATGCCGGCCTCACGGGTGGCGTCGTACACGGCGCTCGATGCGCGCTTCGGCTGGCGGTTGCGGCCTGGCCTGGCCTTGTCGGTGTATGGCGAGAACCTGAACGGCGGGCATGCGGAGTTTGGCTCCAGCACGTATTGGGCCCAGTTCGAGCGCCGGGTGGGCGTCAGGGTGAGGTGGGATTATTGAGAGCAGCGTAGGTGCTGGTCTGCTGCCGGCCCCTGCACGTCGTTCCCGCGAAGGCGGGAACCCAAGTTATCAGCGCAGCCATCACATCTCGCATAAGTGGCTACGCTAAATACTTGGGTTCCCGCCTCCGCGGGAACGACGACGTTCTGGGGCTAACGAATACTGCGTTTTCTGCTTAGATTTCTGCCGCCAGCTTCGCCGCCAGGCCCGTATAGTTCGCCGGCGTCATCGCCAGCATCAGGTCCTTGGCTTCCTGCGGCACGGCCAGCGTTTCGATGAACTCGCGCAGCGCTTCGCGGGTGATGCCCTTGCCGCGGGTGAGTTCCTTGAGCTGCTCGTACGGGTTGGCGATGCCGTAGCGGCGCATCACGGTCTGCACCGGCTCGGCCAGCACTTCCCAGTTCGCGTCCAGGTCTTGTTCGAGGCGGGCGGCGTTCACTTCCAGCTTGTTCAGGCCGCGCAGGCAGCTGTCGTAGGCCAGCAGCGCATAGCCGAAGCCGACGCCGATATTGCGCAGCACCGTCGAATCGGTCAGGTCGCGCTGCATGCGCGAGACCGGCAGCTTGTCGGCCATGTGGCGCAGCACCGAATTGGCCAGGCCCAGGTTGCCTTCCGAGTTCTCGAAGTCGATCGGGTTGACCTTGTGCGGCATGGTCGACGAACCGATCTCGCCAGCCTTCAGCTTTTGCTTGAAGTAGCCCAGCGAGACGTAGGTCCAGATGTCGCGGTTCAGGTCGAGCAGGATGGTGTTGGTGCGCGCGATGGCGTCGAACATCTCGGCCATGTAGTCGTGCGGCTCGATCTGGATGGTGTAGGGATTGAAGGTCAGGCCCAGGCGCTGTTCGATCACGTTCTTCGAGAACGCCGGCCAGTCGAATTCCGGATAGGCCGACAGGTGGGCGTTGTAGTTGCCGACCGCGCCATTCATCTTGCCCAGGATCTCGACGTCGGCGATGCGGCGGGCGGCGCGCTGCAGGCGCGCGACCACGTTGGCCATTTCCTTGCCGAGCGTCGTCGGGCTGGCGGTCTGGCCGTGGGTGCGCGACAGCATCGGCAGCGCCGCATTGGTGTGGGCGATCTCGGTCAGTTTCGTGATGATGGCTTGCAGCGCCGGCAGCATCACGCCGTCGCGCGCGCTTTTCAGCATCATGCCGTGCGAGGTGTTGTTGATGTCTTCCGAAGTGCAGGCGAAGTGGATGAATTCGCTGGCCGCGACCAGTTCGGGTACGTCCTTGACCTGCTCCTTGAGCCAGTATTCGACCGCCTTGACGTCATGGTTGGTGACCGCCTCGATTTCCTTGATGCGGGCTGCATCCTTTTCACTGAAATTCGCCGCCATCTGGTCGAGGTGGGCGATCGCTTGCGCGGAGAACGGCTTGATTTCGGCAAAGCCGGCCTGCGACAGCGCCTGCAGCCACGCGATCTCGACCTTCACGCGGTGGTGCATGAAACCCGTTTCCGACAGGATCGGGCGCAGCTTGTCGGTTTTCGAAGCGTAACGGCCGTCGAGCGGGGACAGGGCCGACAAGGTAGGGGACAGGGCGGTAGAGGTCATGGCAGCAGTGGCGGTCAAAAACGCGGATTTTACCACCGGACGGGCGGCGAACCCTTGCGCATGCCGCAGTCCTGGAGTGTGTTGGGGCGGCGACAGCGCAGGTTTTACGGCAGGGGCCGATGCTATACTGGGTTTCGATTCCCAACTGCGACCTCCCATGAAACTCATCGGTTCTGTCACCAGCCCCTACGTCCGCAAGGTCCGTGTCGTGCTGGCGGATAAAAAGCTCGACTATTCCTTTATCCAGGAGAATGTTTGGGCCGCCGATACCACCATCCAGCAGACAAATCCGCTGGGCAAGGTTCCATGCCTGGTGATGGAAGACGGCAGCACCCTGTACGACTCGCGCGTGATCGCCGAATACCTCGACACGCTCACCCCGGTCTGCAAGCTGCTGCCGCCGAATGGCCGCGACCGGGCCGAGGTCAAGGTCTGGGAAGCCCTGGCCGACGGCGTGCTCGACGCCGCCGTGCTGGTGCGCCTGGAAACCACCTTGCGTCCCGAGGCGCAGCAAAGCCCCGAATGGATAGCCCGCCAGCGGGGCAAGGTGCATGCCGGCCTGCGCGTGATGTCCGAGCGCCTCGGCGAGTCCAGCTTCTGCGCCGGCAACCACTATTCGCTGGCGGACGTCGCCGTCGGCTGTGCCCTGGGCTGGATCGCCTTCCGCTTCCCCGATATCGACTGGCGCGGCGATTATCCGAACCTGGCGCGCCTCTTCGACAAGCTGTCCGAACGGCAGTCGTTCAAGGACACCGTCCCCTTCCTCGCATGAACGGCGCGTCGGGCATGTCCACCGCCGTGGTGTTCGGCGAAGCGCTGGTCGACGATTTTCAGTCCGGGCAGGTGGTCGGCGGGGCGCCGTTCAACGTGGCGCGCCACCTGGCCGCCTTCATGGCGCCGGTGCTGGCCATCACCCGCATCGGCGACGACAAGAGCGGCCAGCTGGTGCACGCCGAGTTCGAGCGATTCGCGATGAGCGAGGCCGGGCTGCAGCGCGACCCGCTGGAAGAAACCGGCCGCGTGCTGGTCGAGCGCGGCGCGCGCGGCCATCGCTTCACGATCCTGCCGAACCAGGCCTACGACTTCATCGACCGCGCCGCGGCCGTGGCAAGCATGGACGGCGTCACGCCGGGCATCGTCTATTTCGGCATGCTGGCCCAGCGCCACGAGGTGTCGCGCGGCGCGCTCAACGCCGTACTCGATGGCGCCGCCGGCACGGCTGCGCGCTTCCTCGACCTGAACCTGCGCGACGGCCAGTACGACGAGCGCGGCGTCACCCGCTCGCTGCAGGCGGCGAACATCGTCAAGGTCAACGAAGAAGAATTGCAGGCGCTGTTCGGCTGGTACTTCCAGATCAAGCCCGACGATCCGCCGCTGGCGGCCGACGAGGTGCACGCCTCGTGCCAGGCGCTGCTCAAGATGTTCTCGCTCGACGCCCTGATCGTCACCCTGGGCCACCGCGGCTCGGTGTACTTCGACAGCGAGGGACGGGTCCTGACCCAGCGCGATCATCCAGCCCCGCCGTTCGTGATCGATACGGTGGGGGCGGGCGACGCCTTCGCGGCGATCTTTTTGCTGGGGCGGATGCGTGGCTGGCCACTGGAAACGGCTTTGTCGCGCGCGAACGAATTCGCCGGCGCGATCTGCGCGATTCCCGGTGCGGTGCCGGCGGATATGGGGTTCTACGACAAGTGGATGACGCGCTGGCGCTGACAACTTCCAGCCGCGTTGGCAAGGTCGTTCCCGCGAAGGCGGGAACCTGAGTACAACGATCAGCCGACAACGCCAAACGACGTCGCCGGCCACATCCCATCACGACGCGATCTGGCTCTGCAGGTAATTCTGGATGCCGACCTTGACGATCAGGTCGAGCTGGGTTTCCAGCCACTCGATGTGCTCTTCGGTGTCTTCCAGGATCATCAGGAACAGGTCGCGCGACACGTAGTCGGCGGCCGCTTCCGAGGCAGCGATGCCTTCCTTGACGGTCACTTGCGCGCCGCGTTCGAGTTTCAGGTCGCATTCCAGCATTTCCTGGGTCGACTCGCCGATCATCAGCTTGTGCAGCGCCTGCAGGTTCGGCAGGCCATCGAGCATCAGGATGCGGTCGATCAGCTTGTCGGCGTGTTTCATTTCGCCGATCGATTCTTCGTATTCCTTTTTACCCAGCTTTTCCAGGCCCCAATGGCGGTACATGCGCGCATGCAAGAAATACTGGTTGATCGCGGTGAGTTCGTTGGTCAGCTGTGCGTTCAGCAGACGGAGAACGTTTTGATCGCCTTTCATTTGGAGCCCCTGATGATTTTGAATGGACTCAATGATAGCAAACAAGCTGGCGAAATATGCCCTCAAAAGGGAGAAAATTGGCGAAAAAAGCGCATTAAATCCAAGAAAAAGCCACAAAATGCGGCGTAATAAAAACCGTTCTCACTCCACCTTGATAACGCTTCTCGCTACCGCAAAATGAAATGAGACCGCTTCTCGTTTCACCTGGTTGGTCCATTATCTCCAGCTTCTTTCCCGCATTAAAAAGCCGCGCATTAAAACCCGCATTAAACCCGCCTTAAAAACCCATTAATCACAGCCTGGCATTGTTCGCCCTGCCGTGGCGCGCCATGGTACGCCCGCCGCCAGGATAGGCGACAGGCGTTTCGCCCCACCGTCAGAGGACATCGATGAACCAAGCACTTCCCCCTTTCGCATCCTGGCCGAGGCACTGGCCTGTATCGTTCCTGCCTGCCTCGTGCCGGCATCCGCCCAGGTCGTGGCGCCAGAGCAGCTCGCCGCCGAAGCGTCGCCCAAGACCTCCCAGTGGGGCCTCGGCTTCGGCGCCGGCTTCGATAAAAGCCCACTGCGCGACTTCGACGACGAAGTCGACCCGCTGCCGCTGGTGCTGTACGAGAGCAAGCACCTGAGTGTGTTCGGCGCGCGCATCGACTACAAGCTGCCCTCATATGGCCCGCTGCAGTTCCGCCTGCGCGCGCGCTATGCCAACGATGGCTACGAGGCCAAGGATTCGCCCTATCTCGCCGGCATGGAAGAGCGCAAGGGCGGCCTGTGGCTGGGCGGCGCCGCGATCTGGCGCAGCGGCGCCATGAGCGTGGCGGGGGAATTCACGGCCGCCACCGGCGACGCCGAGGGCAAGCGCATCAAGCTGGAACTGAACCGCGAATTGCGCACTGGCGCCGTCACCATCACCCCACGCATCGGGGCCGAGTGGTACGACAAGGACTACGTCGACTACTACTATGGCGTGCGCGCCAGCGAGGTACGCGCGGGCCGCCGCGCCTACAGCGGCGACTCGTCGCAGGCGATCGAGGCCGGGGTGCGCTTGCGCTACGCCTTCCAGCGCCGTCACAACTTATTCATCGACGTCAGCGCCAAGTCGCTGGGCAGCGAGATCAAGGACAGCCCGCTGGTGGAACGCTCCACCGAGAGCAGCATCAAGCTGGGCTATCTGTACGCATTTTGACGGCAAGGGCAGGGAAGGCTATGCGCACCGCAAAGCCTCTTTCCGCCAGGCCATCCCCGGTCTCGATGCGCGCATCGTGCAGGCGGGCGATGGCCGCCACCAGCGACAGGCCGCTGCCGCTGCCGCGGCCCTGGTTGCCGGGAAGGCGGTAGAAGCGCTGGAAGATGGCGCCGTGCTCGGCCTCCGGCACGCCGGGGCCGTCGTCGGCGACGCTCAGCCACGGTCCATCGTGGGCCCTCGCCACAGGCCACCTCGACACGTCCGCTGTCGCGTGCGAAGCGCACCGCATTGTCCAGCAGGTTGCGCAGCAGGGTCGCCAGCTCGTCGAGATTGCCCTCGACCCACGCCGGCGCCTTCTCGCAGACGAGCGTGCAGCCGAGGTGCTGCACATGATAGGCATATTCATGCACTACATGCTCGACCAGCACAGCCAGGTCGAGCGCTTCGGTGCTGATCGAACACGACATCGCATCGAGCCGCGCCACGTCGAGCAGCTGCTCGGCCATGCGCGCGCTGCGCCGCACACCCTGCTGCAGCATCTGCAGCGCTTCCTCGCGCTCGGCGTCGCTACGCGCATGCAGGGCGACGTCGACGTGGGCTTGCAACACCGACAGCGGCGTGCGCAGCTCGTGGGCGGCGTCGCCCAGGAAGCGGCGCTCGTTCGCCACGGCCTTGTCGAGCTGCACCAGCAGGTGGTTGAACGAGGTGACCAGGGGCCGCAGCTCGATTGGCAGCGCGGCCACCGGCAGCGGCGTCAGGTCGAAGTCCTTGCGCCGCAACAGCGCGCGCTCGATCATGGACAGGGGCCGCAGCGAACGGTCCAGCGCATGCAGCAGCAGCAGCGCCACCAGCACCAGCACCGCCGTCATCGCCGCCAGCGCGGTCAGCGTCTCGCCATACATCTCGCGGTCGATCACGCCTTGCAGGTTGGCGACCTGCACCGACACCAGGCCGTCGCGGTCCGAGATCGTGTACACGCGCCAGGTCTGCCCGCTTGCATCCACGCTGGCGAAGCCGTTGTGGAAGGTTGGCTGGAACGGCTTCGCGGGCGCGGCCGGCGAGCGGATCATCAGCCTGCGGTCATGGCTCCAGACCTGGATCGCGAAGTTCTCCGGGTCACGCTGCATCTCGGGCGGCAGTTCGAGGTTGGGGCCGAAGGGGCCCTCGTTGATTTCCTCGGCCGGCAGCGACAGCAGCAGGCGGGTGCCGAAGGATTGCAGCTTGCCATCCCACAGGCTGTGCTCGTTGCTGGCGGTATAGGCGACAACCACGCCGCCGCCGCAGATCCAGCAAAAGGCGAGCGCCAGGCCGAGGTCGAGCAGGATCACCGAATAGACGTTGTCGAGCAAAGCCAGGCGCGCGCTTTCGGCGTCGCCCGCGTGGTCGAGGACCAGGCCTTCCTGGCGCGCGCGCTCGCGGATGGCGGCAGCGAGCATGGCGTCGTCCTCGACGAGCAGGATGTTCATGGGAGCGGTGGAGAATCCGGGACCGGGAAGTATAGCGCCGCCGGATTAATGACCTTTTAAGACGCGCCTGGACAAAAAAAAGCCTCGCAGCTTGGCGAGGCGAGGGAGGCAGGGTCTGGATTCAGGCCGCTTGCGGGAGGCGGCGCACTTCGGTAATCGTGGTTTTGCTGTCGAGATGGGTATGCAGGACTTCGCGCGCATAGCTGACGCAGGTGCCGCACATGGTGCCGACGCCGAGTTCCTTGCGCAATTCAGCGATCGACGAGATGCCCAGATCGACGGCCTGGCGGATTTCACGGTCGGAGATGTTATTGCAGACGCAGACGATCATCAGAGCTACCCTTGCTAATTACACTATAAAAATGCGAATCATTCTCATTTGCGTTGCTATTTTCTGTAAACTCGGCGGCAAACGCAAGCGGATTTTGCGTATTGCGCGCACTTTTTTTGTGCTTTTCGTCCAGGCAATGACAAGCTGCAAATAGTAATAGTTCGCATTTAGGTTTATGATGTCGGCATCATTCCTGTCGCTGTCTCATAAGCGCAACAACCATTTGGAAGCTGCCATGACCCTAGCCCCCTCCCTGTCCACACTCGACTCGCTGAAAGCGGGCCAGAGTGCCACCGTAGTCCAGCTGGCGCCGCATGCGCAGGGCGGCGTCGATGTGCAGCGCCGCCTGATGGAGCTGGGCTTCGTGCCGGGCGAGCGCATCCGCGTGCTCAAGCGCGTGATGAAAGGCCCGCTGGCGGTCAAGGTCGGCGAGTCGACGTTCGCCCTGCGCCCGTTCGAAGCGGCGCTGGTCTCGATCAAGGCGGATTGAACGAATGGGAGTTATGGATCAACAAGTCGCGGCCCGTACGCCGCTGGTGGCGCTGCTGGGTAACCCGAACTGCGGCAAGACCGCACTCTTCAACCGTCTCACCGGTTCGCGCCAGAAGGTCGCGAACTATGCCGGCGTCACCATCGAACGCAAGGAAGGCAGCTTCAAGTCGCCGGCCGGCCGCGCTTTCCGCGTGCTCGACCTGCCGGGCGCCTACAGCCTGAATGCGCAAACGCCGGACGAAGGCATCACGCGTGACGTGGTGGCCGGCCTGCGCGCGGGCGAAGCCGCGCCGGACGCCATCCTGTGCGTGGTCAACGCGACCAACCTGCGCCTGAACCTGCGCCTGGTCCTTGAGCTCAAGCGTTTGGGCCTGCCGATGGTGCTGACCCTGAACATGGTCGACGTCGCCAAGAAGCGCGGCATCGAGATCGACACCGTGAAGCTGGCGCAGGAACTGGGCATGCCGGTGGTGGAAACCGTCGCCATCCAGTCGGGCGGCGAACAGGCGCTGCTGGCCGAACTCGATCGCATGACGTTCGACGCGCCGGTCAAGGCCAACCCGCTGTCGGCGATCGACGCGGTGCCGGTCGAAGAGACCCAGCGCGAGGTGCGCCGGATCCTGGCCGCCGCCGTCTCCACCGCGAAGGACACCGGCAACCTGACCGAAAAGGTCGACAACGTGGTGCTGCATCCGGTCGCGGGCCCGATCATCCTGGCCGCGCTGATGTTCCTGATCTTCCAGGCCGTGTTCAGCTGGGCCGGCACGCCGATGGACATGATCGAAGCCGGTGTCGGCGCGCTGGGCGGATTCGTCGGCGACCTGCTCGGCGAAGGCCTGCTGCACAGCCTGATCGTGGACGGCATCATCGCCGGCGTCGGCAGTGTGCTGGTGTTCCTGCCGCAGATCCTGATCCTGTTCTTCTTCATCCTGCTGCTCGAAGACGTGGGCTACCTGCCGCGCGCGGCCTTCCTGCTGGACCGCATCATGGGCAGCGTCGGCCTGTCGGGCCGCGCCTTCCTGCCGCTGCTGTCCTCGTTCGCCTGCGCGATCCCCGGCGTGATGGCGGCGCGCACGATCCAGAACCCGCGCGACCGCCTGGTGACGATCATGATCGCGCCCTTGATGACGTGTTCCGCGCGCCTGCCGGTGTATGCGCTGCTGATCGCGGCCTTCATCCCCGACCAGACCGTGGCGGGCTTGCTCAACCTCAAGGGCGTGGTGCTGTTCATCCTGTACATGGCCGGCATCCTGTCGGCGATGGCGGTGGCCTGGTTCATGCGGCGCCGCAGCGAATTCAAGCAGCAGGCGCTGATGCTCGAACTGCCGGCCTATCACTGGCCGCAGGCGGGCGCACTGGTCTCGGGCCTGTGGGAACGGGCCAAGATCTTCCTGATGCGGGTCGGTACCCTGATCCTGACCATGATGATCCTGCTCTGGCTGCTGTCGAGCTTCCCGGGCGCGCCGGAAGGCGCCACCGAACCGCCGATCTACTACAGCGTGGCCGGCATGATCGGCCGTGCGCTGGAAGTGATCCTGGCGCCGATCGGCTTCAACTGGCAGATCGCGATCGCCCTGGTGCCGGGCATGGCCGCACGCGAAGTCGCGGTCGGCGCGCTGGGCACCGTGTACGCGCTGTCGGGCGGCGACGAAGTCGGCGACCTGCTGGCGCCGATGATCGCCGAATCGTGGTCGCTGGCCACCGGCCTGGCGCTGCTGGCCTGGTATGTCTACGCGCCGCACTGCCTGCCGACGCTGGCCACCGTGGCGCGCGAAACCGGCAGCCGCAAGTACGCCTGGATCATGGCCGGCTATATGTTCGGCCTGGCCTATGCGGCGGCCTTCATCGTCTACCGCGTCACCCTCGCCATCACTGGAGCGTAAATCATGCAGGAACTGGCCGTCGTCATCATCGTCTCGTTGGCCGCGCTATACCTCGGCGCGAAGTACATGTCGGCCGGCCTGCGTGCGCGCATCGTGCTGCGCCTGGCCCGCGGCGGGCGCAGCTCGGCCATCGCGCGCTGGCTCGACAAGACCGGCGGCGGCGGTTGCGGCGGCGGCAGCTGCGGCAGCGGCTGCGCACAGCAACAGTCAACCTCGCAACCGGATCCGCCCGGCAAGCACCGCGTGATCAAGCTGCACCAGCGCTGATCCGCCTCCACGGCCCGCGCTGTCGGCGCGGGCTTGTTGGCGCATGCGCAACAGTGTTAATCTGGCGCCCATCCTCACTTTCCCAGGCGCCCCATGATCGTCGTCCACCACCTGAACAACTCGCGCTCGCAGCGCATCCTGTGGCTGCTGGAAGAGCTGGGCCTGGACTACGAGATCAAGCGCTACCAGCGCGACCCCAAGACCATGCTGGCCCCACCCGAGCTGAAAGCCGTGCACCCGCTGGGCAAGTCGCCCGTCATCAGCGACGGCGAGCTGGTGGTGGCCGAGTCGGGCGCCATCGTCGAATACCTGGTCGAGCAGTACGGCCAGGGACGCCTGAAACCGGCGGCCGGCACCCCGGCGCGCCTGCGCTATAGCCACTTCCTGCACTACGCCGAAGGCTCGGCGATGCCGCCGCTGCTGCTCAAGCTGGTGTTCGACAAGGTCGAGAACAGCCCGATGCCGTTCTTCGTCAAGCCGATCGCGCGCGGCATCGCGCAAAAGGTCAAGGGCAGCTTCGTGCTGCCGCAGATCGCGCTGCACCTGGCCTACCTGGAAGGAGAGCTGGGCAAACATCCCTGGTTCACCGGCGAAGAATTCACGGCGGCCGACATCCAGTTGAGCTTCCCGCTGGAAGCTGCGGCCTCGCGCGGCGGACTGGATGCCAGGTATCCGAACCTGAGCGATTTCCTCAAGCGCATCCAGGCGCGCCCGGCTTACGGGCGCGCGCTCGAGCGTGGCGGAAAATACGAGATTGGCAAGGCCTGACGGAGTCCACGGCATGGCCAAGCTGCTCGCCATCGACGGTCTGAACATCGTACGCCGGGTGTACGAGGCCAGTCCCGAACCTGATTCGGATTTGAAGGCCAGCATCGCGCTGCGCCACGCCTTCTCGTCGTTTCGCAAGGTGCTCGAGACGCATGCGCCGACCCATGTGCTGGCGGCGTTCGACCACGGCGGCGATAACTGGCGCCATGCCCTGTATCCGCGCTACCGCGAGGGCAGGGCGGCGATGCCCCATGAACTGCGCGCGGCGCTGCCCGAGTTCCACGAGCGCCTGCGCGCGGCGGGCCTGCACGTCCTGTCGATTCCCGAGGTAGAGGCCGACGACGTGATCGCCACCGGCGTGATGCGCTGGCTGTCGGAAGGACGTGGCGAAGCCATCGTCGCCACCACCGACAAGGACTTGCATCCGCTGATCGCGCACGGCGCGCTGGTGTGGGACCATTTCAAGAACGAATGGCATGACGACGCCTGGGTGCGCCAGCGCTTCGGCGTCGCCCCCGAGCGGCTGCACGACCTGCTGGCGCTGATGGGCGATCCGACCGACGGCGTGCCGGGCGTGTCCAAGATCGGCATGAAGACGGCCGCGCGCCTGCTCAATGCCTACGGCAGCCTCGACGCCGTGGTCCAGGGAGCCGGCATCCTCAAGACGCCGCTCGGCGAGAGGCTGCGCGCCGAGCATGAGATACTCGAGATCTCGCGTTGCCTGGTGTCGCTCAAGCTCGACGTGCGCCTGGGCGTGACCTGGAATATGCTGGCCTATGACTCTCACTGAACGGAAAGCGACGCAATGCTGAAGGCGGTAATCGTGGATGGAAACGCGGTCTCGCGGTCGATGCTGGGCACCGTGCTGGCCGACGGTAGTTACGAGGTGGTGGGGGCGACCCACACCAGCGCGCTGGGCTACGGCCTGGCGATCAAGCACCGTCCGCACGTGCTCTGCATCGCGCGCGAGCAGGTCGAGGACGGCAGCAATGTGGTCGAACAGCTGCGCGCCGAGCTGCCCAAGACCCTGATCTTCCTGGTCTCGGGCACGCTCGATGCGCAGGCGGTGCAGTCGGCGGCGGCGCGCGGCGTGCACGGTTTCATCGTCAAGCCGTTCAAGGCCGACACCGTGCTCAAGACCATCCGCAATACCGTGATCGCCTTCGTCAAGAAGCAGCAGGCGGCGCCCAAGCCGCAGTGAGGGGTTAGCCGCGGCGCCTGACTTCGTCGGACGCGATGGCGGCCAGTTCGCGCAGCGCGCGCAATTCGCGTTCGCGCAGGCGCCGCGGTTCGCGGTCCAGCACGCACAGCGAACCGAGTGCCAGCCCGTTGGCGCCCCGCACCGGATAGCCCGCATAGAAGCGGATGTGCGGCGCGCCCGTCACCAGGGGATTGGCGGCGAAGCGCGGGTCGGCGCCGGCATCTTCCACCACGAATGCCCCGTCCTGCATGATCGTATAGCTGCAGAAGGCCACTTCGCGCGGGGTCTGGCGCCGCTCGATGCCGATGCGCGACTTGAACCACTGGCGCCGGCCGGACAATAAGGTCAGCAGGGCCATCGGGCACTCGGTCACATGGCTGGCCAGCCACGTCAGGCGGTCGAACACTTCTTCCTCGGCCGAGTCCATCAGCTTCGTCGCGGCCAGCGCCGTCAGGCGCTGCGCTTCGTTGGACGCCACCGGATACGCAGGAGACTGCGTCGGGAGGAACTCGCCGGAGAGCCGCTCGGCCTGCGCCGTGGGCAGACTGGCCTCGCGCTGCCGCATCAGCTGGGTCACCGCACTCAGGCGCACCCGGCGATGGCCGCCGGGGGTCTTCCAGGTCGGCAGCGCGCCGCCTTCCATCCAGACCTGCGCCGTGCTCACCGCCACCCCCAGCAGACGCGCTGCTTCGCGCGTGGTCAGAATTGGATCGTCGTCGGGTCTCGTCATCATCGTGTGCTGTATTGCTGCAATACATGGATTTTACACCAAGCAACAAAAAAATGATGAATATGACGATAGAATTGGCAATAATTGTTGACTGTGGGAATTTTTATTGCAACAATGAATCACAATCCATCAATTTCGTCATTTCCAGCGCGTGTGCGCCAGTCAGGGGCCAACCATGAACTCACCGATCGAACCAGCACTATTGGCCCCGCCCCTCCATGAAGCTGCGCGTCTTGAAGCCCTGCATCGCCTCGAATTGCTGGACACTCCGCCGAGCGAGGCCTTCGACCGGATCACGCGGATGGCTGCCCAGTTGTTCAATCTGCCGATCGCGGCGGTGTCGCTGACCGACAGCGACCGCCAGTGGTTCAAATCGAAGGTGGGCGTCGAGCACGATGCGATCCCGCGCCTGCGCGCGCCGTGCGCGGAGGTGGCCGATACCGCCCACGTGCTGGTCGTGCCTGACCTGCTGGAAAACGCCTGCTTTCGCAACAGCAAGCTGGCGGCGGATGGCATCCGCTTCTATGCCGGGGCACCGCTCGTGACCAGCGACGGTTTTGCGCTGGGCGCGATGTGCGTGCTGGGCACCGAACCGCGCCAGGTCACGCAGGTCGAGCGCCAGGCGCTGCAGGACCTGGCGGCGATGGTGATGGCGCAGATCGAGCTGCAGCATGCGCTGGGCCGGATCGACCCGGTCAGCGGCCTGCCCAACCGTAACCAGTTCATCGTCGACTTCAATGACATGGAACTGGCCGAGCTGGCCGGCGACATGCGCCTGGCGGCCCTGGTCAGCCTGGCCAGCCCGCAGGAGCTCAGCGACGCCCAGCGCGTGATGGGGGCCGGCTACCTCGACGAAATGGTGCGCGACGCCGTGCCGCAGCTGCGCCTGGCGGGCGCCGGCAAGATCTACCATGTCGGCACCATCCAGTTCGCTTTCTTCGCACCGGCCGGCATTTCGCTCGAGACCTTCCGCACCCAACTGCAGTCCTGGCTCGACGCCCGCGCCAGTCACGGCCAGGCGCGTTTCATCACCACGACCACGGTCGGCGTCGCGCCGTTCACGGTCGGCCAGACCGAGGGGCTGGACCTGCTGCGCAATATGCACAGCGCGGCCCAGGATGCCCTGGCCGCCGAGCGCAGCGTGCGCGTGTTCTCGTCCGAACACGATGCGGTCCTGCAGCGCCAGTTCTGGCTGGTAAACGCCTTCGGCGCCGCGCTCCAGGGCAGCAACCAGCTGCACCTGGTGTACCAGCCCAAGATCGGATTGAAGGACGGCGCCTGCGCAGGCGTCGAAGCCCTGCTGCGTTGGAGCCATCCAGAGCGGGGAGTGATTTCGCCGGGCGAGTTCATTCCCGTGATCGAAGCCACTTCGCTGGCGCGCGCCACCACCGAATGGGTGCTGGCCGCCGCCATGCGCCAGATGGCCGCATGGCGCCACGAGGGCGTCACCTTGCAGGTGGCGGTGAACGTGTCGGCGGTGAACCTGGAAGAGCCGGATTTCTGCGACCGCGTATTGAAGCTCCTGGTGCGCCACGGCCTGCCGGCGTCAAACCTGGCGATCGAGCTCACCGAGAGCGCGCTGATGCGCAACCCGAAGGTGGCGCAGGCCACGCTGGAGCGCCTGGCGCGCGCCGGCGTGCAGCTGGCGATCGACGATTTCGGCACCGGCTACAGCAGCCTGTCGTACCTGCAAAGCCTGCCGGCAAACGTGGTCAAGATCGACCAGAGCTTCATGCGCAACCTGGCGCAGGACGAACGCCGGCGCGCGCTGGTGGGGGCGATGATCAAGCTGTCGCACGACCTGGGCCACAAGGTGGTGGCCGAAGGCGTGGAGACGGTGGAAGTGGAAGAACTCCTGCGCGCGGCGGGCTGTGACGAGGTGCAGGGCTACCTGCACGCGCGTCCGCTGGCGCCGGACGCGCTGGCCGCATGGCTGGCCGGGCGCGCCCGGTAAGGTTCAGACGATGCCCGAACGGGCGTCGATGATGCCGCCGCCCAGGCAGACGTCGCCGTCGTACAGCACGGCCGACTGGCCGGGCGTGACCGCCCATTGCGGGTCGGTGAAGTCGAGGGCGAAGCGCTTGTTTTCGCCATCTCCGCCTTCGGCCTGCACACGGCATGCGACGTCGGCCTGGCGGTAGCGGGTCTTGGCCGCCAGCTCGCGCGGATCCGGGGCCTCGCCCGCGATCCAGCTGGCCTGGCCGGCTTCCAGGCGGTTCGACAGCAGCCATGGGTGGTCATGGCCCTGCACGATGTACAGCTCGTTCTTTTCGATGTCCTTGCGCGCCACGAACCACGGCTCGCTGATGCCGTCGGCGGTCTTGCGGGATTTGAGGCCGCCGATGCCGATGCCCTTGCGCTGGCCCAGCGTGTAGAACGACAGGCCGACGTGCTCGCCGACCTTGCTGCCGTCGTCGAGCCTGATCGGGCCTGGCTTATAGGACAGGTAGCGGTTCAGGAAGTCACGGAACGGGCGCTCGCCGATGAAGCAGATGCCGGTCGAATCCTTCTTGGCGGCGTTCGGCAGTTTCAGCTTCTCGGCGATCTTGCGCACCTCGGTCTTCGGGATCTCGCCCAGCGGGAACAGCGACTTCGAGAGCTGCGCCTGGTTCAGGCGATGCAGGAAGTAGCTCTGGTCCTTGGTGGCGTCGAAGGCCTTCAGCAGCTCGAACTTGCCGCTGCCCGTGTTCTCGCGCACGCGCGCGTAGTGGCCGGTGGCGATCAGGTCGGCGCCCAGCTTCATCGCATGGTCGAGGAAGGCCTTGAACTTGATCTCGGCGTTGCACAGCACGTCCGGGTTGGGCGTGCGGCCGGCCTGGTACTCGCGCAGGAACTCGGCGAACACGCGGTCCTTGTATTCGGAGGCGAAGTTGACCGCCTCGATGTCGACCCCGACCACGTCGGCCACGCTGGCCGCGTCGATCCAGTCCTGGCGCGTCGAACAGTATTCGGAGTCGTCGTCGTCTTCCCAGTTTTTCATGAACAGGCCGACCACGTCGTAGCCTTGTTCCTTCAGCATCCACGCCGCGACCGAGGAGTCGACTCCGCCCGACATCCCGATCACGACTTTTTTCTTGCTCATGTTACGTCCGTATTGAATTCAGATCCCGCCCTCGAACACCGAGGGGTGGGTGTGCAGCAGGGACAGGGGCGTGCTCTGGCCGGCCAGGTAGTCGTCCACGCACCGGAGCACGATCGGGCTGCGGTGGCGGTCGGCGGTGGCGGCGATCTCGTCGCGCGTCATCCACAGGGTGCGCAGGATGCCTTCGTCGAGCGGCTGGTCGAACTTGCGGCCGACGGCCCCGGCGAAGGTGAAGCGCAGGTAGGTGACGTCGGCATTGCGCGACTTCGAGTGGTAGCGCGACATATACATTCCCACCAGCGTGCGCGGTATGAACTCGTGGGCGGTTTCCTCGAGCGCTTCGCGCACGACCGCTTGTTCCAGCGATTCGTGCGGGTCGAGATGACCGGCGGGCTGGTTCAGCTTGACGCCCTCGCTCGTCTCTTCTTCGATCAGCAGGAAACGGCCCTCGTGCTCGATAATCGCAGCCACGGTAACCGATGGTTTGAAGATGTCGCTCATGCCTGTCCTTGAAAATGAGCCGGTATTCTACCTCGGGCGGGGGCTGCTCTGCTCAGCCTTGCCCTTCCTGTGGCGCTTGCCTGTCGTTAATTCGGCTTGATCTGTCGCAAAAATGCCGGTAAATCGGCCAAGCGGCATGAGTTTTGTCATAAGCATTGCAAATTCATTAAAAGAAGGTATATTGGAACACTTGCCGTAAAGACAGGTTGTGCACTCGAGTATTCCAACGTACGGAGGTGTCATGAGGATAGGCATACCGGCCGAGACAAGGCCGGGCGAGACGCGTGTTGCAGCAACACCCGAAACTGTCAAAAAACTGGCAGCCAAACACCAGGTCCTGGTGCAGTCCGGCGCCGGCCTGCATGCCGCGGCGCCCGACAGCGCCTATGAGGCGGCAGGCGCCAGCATCGTCGATGCCGCCGCTGCTTTTGGCGCCGACATGGTCCTCAAGGTGCGCAGCCCGGACGCCGACGAGCGCGGCCTGATGCGGCGCGAGGCGGTGCTGGTCGGGATGCTCGATCCCTTCGACGCCGATAATCTGTCCGCGCTGGCCGCGAGCGGCCTCACCGCTTTCGCGCTCGAAGCGGCGCCGCGCATCACGCGCGCGCAGTCGCTCGACGTGCTCTCTTCGCAGGCCAATATCGCCGGCTACAAGGCCATCCTCCTGGCCGCCAATACCTATGGACGCTTCATGCCGATGCTGATGACGGCAGCCGGCACGGTCAAGGCGGCGCGCGTGCTGATCATGGGTGTGGGCGTGGCCGGGCTGCAGGCGATCGCCACCGCCAAGCGCCTGGGCGCCGTGATCGAAGCGTCCGACGTGCGTCCGCCGGTGAAGGAACAGGTGGAGTCGCTCGGCGCCAAATTCATCGACGTGCCATATGTGACCGACGAGGAGTGCGAGATCGCCCAGGGCAGTGGCGGTTATGCGCGGCCGATGCCGGCCGACTGGATGCGGCGCCAGGGAGAACTGGTGCACGAGCGCGCGAAACTGGCCGATATCGTCGTCACCACCGCCCTGATCCCGGGCCGCAAGGCGCCCATCCTGATCGGCGAAGAGACGGTGCGCGCGATGAAGCCGGGCTCCGTGATCGTCGACATGGCCATCGCCCAGGGCGGCAACTGCCCGCTGACCGAGCTGGGCAAGACCGTGATCAGGCACGGGGTGCACATCATCGGCGAGCCGAACCTTGCGGCGCTGGTGCCGGCCGATGCCTCTGCCCTGTATGCGCGCAACGTGCTGGACTTCCTCAAGCTCGTGATCGACAAGGACGACCGCTTCTTCATCGACCGCGAGGACGAGATCGTGACCGCGACGCTGGTGTGCGCGAATGGTGAAGTGCTACGCAAATAGATTGCTTCAGGCAGGACCAGAACCAGACAGGAGACTAGGCATGGACATCAGCCACACCATCATCAACCTGATCATCTTCGTGCTGGCGATCTACGTCGGCTACCACGTGGTCTGGACCGTCACCCCCGCGCTGCACACGCCCCTGATGGCGGTCACCAATGCCATCTCGGCGATCGTGATCGTTGGCGCCATGCTGGCTGCCGGCCTGACCGAAGGCCTGACCGGGCGCGTGGCCGGCACGGTGGCGGTGGCGCTGGCGGCGGTGAACGTGTTCGGCGGCTTCCTGGTCACCCAGCGCATGCTGGAGATGTTCAAGAAGAAGGAGCCGAAGGCCGTGAAGGCGGCGGTCGAAGAGAAGATCGAGGAGAAGCAGGCATGAACGCCATCAGCATGAACCTCGTGACCCTGTTCTACCTGGTCGCCTCGGTATGCTTCATCCAGGCGCTCAAGGGCTTGTCCTCGCCCTCGACCGCGCGCATCGGCAACGCCTTCGGCATGGCCGGCATGGGGATCGCCGTGGTGACCACGGTGGCGCTGATGCTCAAGCTGCAGGACAATCTGGGGCAGGGCGGCGGCTCGGGCTTCGGCCTGGTGCTGCTGGGCGTCGTGGTCGGCGGCGCGATCGGGGCGTACGCCGCGAAAAAGGTCGAGATGACCAAGATGCCCGAGCTGGTGGCGGCCATGCACTCGCTGATCGGCCTGGCGGCGGTGTGCATCGCGATCGCCGCCGTGTCCGAACCCTGGGCCTTCAATATCGCCACCCGCGATGGCGCACTCCCGTTCGGCAACCGGCTGGAGCTGTTCATCGGCACCTTCGTCGGCGCGGTGACCTTCTCGGGGTCGGTGATCGCATTCGGCAAGCTGTCGGGCAAATACAAATTTCGCCTGTTCCAGGGGGCGCCGGTGCGCTTCGGGGGGCAGCACATCCTGAACCTGGTGCTGGCGATCGCTATCGTCGTGCTGGGCCTGATGTTCTGCTTCGCCGACGGCGTGGCGCCGAGCTGGACGCCGTTCATCCTGATGGCGGCGCTGGCTTTCGTGCTGGGCGTGTTGATCATCATCCCGATCGGCGGCGCCGACATGCCGGTGGTGGTGTCGATGCTGAACTCGTATTCCGGCTGGGCGGCGGCCGGTATCGGCTTCTCGCTGAACAACTCGATGCTGATCATCGCCGGCTCGCTGGTCGGCTCGAGCGGCGCGATCCTCTCGTACATCATGTGCAAGGCGATGAACCGCTCGTTCTTCAACGTGATCCTGGGCGGCTTCGGCGGCGAAGCCGTCGTCGACGACGGCGGCGCCAAGGAGCAGCGCCCCGTCAAATCCGGTTCGGCCGAAGACGCCGCCTTCATCCTGCAGAACGCAGAATCGGTGATCATCGTTCCCGGCTACGGCCTGGCGGTGGCGCGCGCCCAGCACACGGTGAAGGAATTGGTCGACAAGCTGACGGAACACGGCGTGACGGTGCGCTATGCGATCCACCCGGTGGCCGGCCGCATGCCGGGCCATATGAACGTGCTGCTGGCCGAGGCCGAAGTCCCCTACGACCAGGTGGCCGAGATGGAAGACATCAACGGCGATTTCGGCCAGACCGACGTGGTCCTGATCCTGGGCGCCAACGACGTGGTGAACCCGGCCGCGAAGGACCCCAAATCCCCGATCGCCGGCATGCCGATCCTGGAGGCCTACCGCGCGAAAAGCATCATCGTCAACAAACGCTCGATGGCCTCCGGCTACGCCGGCCTGGACAACGACCTGTTCTACCAGCCCAACACGATGATGGTCTTCGGCGACGCCAAGAAAGTCATCGAATCGATGGTCAAAGCCGTCGAATAATCAATAGCCCGACAATTAGGGTCAGAGTAGATTTATTGGCCAATTGTCACCCAGATAATTAGGGTCGGAGTCGAATTAAGTGACAACATCGAGCTGAGAAATTGCTCAATAATTCGACTCTGACCCTAATTGATCCTTTAGGGCGTAAAAAATGATGCAAAAAAGTTCTAGACGACCGGTCTAATCTGATTTATAGTGCAGTCATGGCTAAGACAACGACACATGACTCTTCCGACGTTCGCGACAATATCGTCGCGGTGGGTCAGCGCATCATGGCCGGCAAGGGCTTCTCGGCGGTGGGATTGAACGAGGTCCTGGCCACGGCGGGGGTTCCGAAGGGTTCCTTCTATCATTACTTCGGGTCGAAGGACGCCTTCGGCGAAGCGCTGCTGGCAAAGTATTTCGAGGATTACCTGGCCGACATGGACCGCATGTTCCAGAAAGCCGACAAGACCATGGCCGAACGCCTGGTCGATTACTTCGAATTCTGGCGCGCCAACCAGTCGTTCTACGATTGCCAGGGCAAGTGCCTCGCAGTCAAGCTGGGCGCCGAAGTCGCAGACCTGTCGGAGCCGATGCGGCTGACCCTGAAGCAGGGTACCGCCGGCATCGTGGCCCGCCTGGCGCATGCGATCGAAAGCGGCGCCGCCGATGGTTCGCTCACGGCGCAGGGCGATCCCGCGCAGTTGGCCGAAAGCCTGTATCAGCTCTGGCTCGGCGCCAGCGTCATGGTCAAGATCGTCCGCGATGCATCGCCGTTCGATGCCGCGATGGAAACAACGCAACACCTGCTGCACCTGGCCCGCTGAATCGCGGGTCGAACCGGACGCTTCCAGCGAAGCGTCTTTTTTTGAAACATGAACTAGACGACTGGTCTACTAATCTGGTCTGCTAATAAAACTGAAGGAGCAATACCATGAATGTCCTCATCGTTCTCACCTCGCACGACACCCTCGGCGCCACCGGCCGCAAGACCGGCTTCTGGCTGGAAGAACTGGCCGCTCCGTATTACGCGCTGAAGGAAGCCGGCGCCCGCCTGGTGCTGGCGTCGCCCGCCGGCGGCCAGCCGCCGCTCGACCCGAAGAGCAACGAGCCCGCCTTCCAGACCGCCGAGACCCGCCGCTTCGAAGCCGACCCCGCCGCGATCGCCCAGCTCGCCAATACCGTGCGCCTGGACAGCGTGTCGCAGGACGATTTCGACGCGGTGTTCTACCCCGGCGGCCACGGCCCGCTGTGGGACCTGGCCGAAGATGCGCGCTCGATCGCGCTGATCGAATCCTTCGTCGCGGCCAGCAAGCCGGTGGCGCTGGTCTGCCATGCGCCAGGCGTCCTGCGCCATGTCAAGAACGCGGACGGCAGCCCACTGGTGCGCGGCCGCCAGGTCACCGGCTTCACCAATAGCGAGGAAGCCGCCGTCGAACTCACCGACATCGTGCCCTTCCTGGTGGAAGACGAGCTCAAGGCGAAGGGTGGGGTCTTCAGCCGCGGCGAGGACTGGGCCTCCTATGTAGTGACCGACGGCCTCCTGATCACCGGCCAGAACCCCGCTTCGTCGGCCGCGGCCGCTGAAACCCTGATCGGGCAATTGTCCCGCAACGCAGGCTGAGCCGATCGCGCCCGCCACCGACCCGAAAGAGTCCGCCATGTCCCTTCATCCATCTCTGTTCGCGCCGGTGCGCCTCGGCCGCCATACGCTGAAGAACCGCATCGTGTTGCCACCGCTGACCCGCCAGCGCGCGGGCCAGCCCGGCGACGTCGCCACCGACCTGATGGCGAGCTATTACCGCCAGCGCGCCAGCGCCGGACTGATCATCACCGAAGGCACGCAGATCGAGCCGCGCGGTAAAGGCTATGCCTGGACGCCGGGCATCCATGACGCCGCGCAGATCGCCGGCTGGCGCAAGGTGACCGAGGCCGTGCACGCCGAGGGCGGCATCATCTTCGCCCAGCTGTGGCACGTCGGCCGGGTCTCGCACGCCGCGCTGCAGCCCGATGGCGGCGCGCCGGTGGCGCCGTCCGCCATCCGGGCCGCCAGGGTCAAGGCCTTCATCGAGACCGGCCCCGGCGCCGGGACGCTGGTGGAGCCGTCGCTGCCGCGCGCGTTGAGCGTGGCCGAGATCGGGGAGCTGGTCGCCCTGTATGCCCAGGCGGCGCGCAACGCGATGGCCGCCGGCTTCGATGGCGTCGAGATCCATGCCGCCAACGGCTACCTGGTCAACCAGTTCATCTCGGCCCACGCCAACCACCGCAGCGACGAATACGGCGGCTCGCTGCAGAACCGCCTGCGCTTCCTGCGCGAAATCGTGCAGGCGGTGGGCGAGGTGGTCGGACCCGAGCGGCTCGGGGTGCGTTTCACGCCGCTGTTTTCCAGCACCGACGAAGACCGCGTGTATATCGGCCTGGTCGAGGACGATCCGCACCAGACCTATCTGGAAGCGATCGCGGTGCTCGAGCGTGCCGGTGTCGGCTACCTGTCGATCGCCGAGGCCGACTGGGACAAGGCGCCCGAGCTGCCGCTCGCATTCCGGCACGCGGTGCGCGCCGCCTTCAGCGGCAAGATCCTGTACGCCGGCCGCTATACCGCCGAGAAGGGCGCGCGCCTGGTCGAGGCCGGCCTGGCCGACCTGATCGCCTTCGGCCGCCCCTTCATCGCCAACCCGGACCTGCCCGAACGCATCGCCAGGGGCTGGCCGCTCAATCCGCTCGACGCCACCACCCTGTACGGCGGCGCCGAAGCCGGCTTTACCGATTACCCGCGCCATGCGCCAACCATCACCGAAGGAGAACCAGCATGAACCAGCAGATCGAAGGCAAGGTGGTCCTGATCACCGGCGGCGGCACCGGCATCGGCGCGGAGGCTGCGCGCCTGCTGGCCGAACGCGGCGCCCGGGTCGCGGTCGCGGCCCGCCGCAAGGACAAGCTCGACGGCGTCGTCGCCCGGATCGTCGCCGCCGGCGGCGAGGCCAGGGGCTATGTGCTCGACGTCACCGACAAGAAGCAGGTGGAGGCGGTGGTCGCCGCCGTGGTCGCCGACTTCGGCCGGCTCGACGTCCTGATCAACAACGCCGGCCTGATGCCGATCCGTCCGATGGCCGAGGTCAATACCGACGAATGGGACGCCATGATCGACGTGAACATCAAGGGCACCCTGTATGGCATTGCCGCGGCCCTGCCACGCTTCCTGGCCCAGCAAGGCGGGCACATCATCAATCTGAGCTCGGTCGCGGGAGTCAAGGTGTTCTCGCCGGGCGGCACGGTGTATTCGGGCACCAAGTTCGCGGTCCGGGCGATCTCGGAAGGCCTGCGCCACGAAGTCGGGAGCCAGGTGCGCGTCACCTCGATCGAACCCGGCGCCGTGGAAAGCGATCTCAAGCACAGCACCACGGGCGGCGCGACCGAGGCCGTCCTCGACTTCTACCGGCAAGCCATTCCGGCCGCTTCGGTGGCGCGGGCGATCGCCTTCGCGATCGAGCAGCCGGCCGACGTCGACATCAATGAAATCGTCCTGCGCCCGACCGCGCAGGAATTCTGAACCGGGAGCGAACCCGCTCCGGCGCCTTGCCGCCAAGCGACGACAGCAATCCGGCCGCGACCTTCAGCGCCCTACCACCTGAGCATCGCCGGCCCCCCTAAATTAGGGTCAGAGTCGAATTAATTACCAATTGATTTACTGAAGTTGTCAAACAATTCGACTCTGACCCTAATTATTGGGTTGGCACCCGCAGGGGGTTAGCGGCGGCCGAACATCATCAGGTCGGCGAGGAGCGTACGGGCGGGCTTGGCCAGGTCGAGGGCGGCGAGGCCCAGGCCCAGCAGGGGTTGCAGTGGCTTGCTGGCGGTGAAGGCGCGGGCCATGGTGTCGGTCAGGCCGATCGTTAGCTTGCGGTCTTGCGTGCGTTCTTCCAGGAAGCGGCCGATTGCGGCCGGGGTGGCGCCGCGCGCCAGCTGGCGCGCCAGGACGGCGGCGTCGCGCAGGCCCAGGTTCAGGCCCTGGCCGGCGACCGGGTGCAGGGTTTGTGCGGCATTGCCGATGGCGACCGTGCGCGCGGTGGCGCGCGCTTCGGCGTTCAGGCCGAGGGGAAAGGCGACGCGGGCGGAGACTTTGGTGAAAGTGCCCAGGCGGGTGCCGAAGGCGTCGCCGAGTTGTTGCAGGAATCGGGTGTCGTCCAGGTCGAGGACCGTGCCTGCGCGTTCGGGACGCACGCACCACACCAGCGCATATTGATGGCCATCGGGACCGTCTTCCGGCAGCAGCGCCAGCGGGCCTTCGTCGGTGAAGCGCTCGAAGGCGCGGTGCGCGATCGGCATGTCGCTCGTCACGCGCGCGATCACGGCGGTCTGTTCGTAGTCGCGGCTCCTGGCGCGACCGTCCTGCTGGCCGAAGATGCCGCCTTCGGCCTGCACCGCCACCTGCGCGCGCAGCGTGCGGCCGTCGTCCAGCGCCAGCAGAGCACCGGTGGGAGTTTCGTCCAGCGACTGCACGCGCGCCGGGCGCAGCACGGCGACGCCGGCCGCCTCGCAGCGCCGCGCCAGGGCATCGACCACGGCGCCGTAGCGCGTGACGTAGCCCAGCGCGTCGACGTCGTGATCGCGGCGGTCCATCAGGCTGCGACCCAGCTGGCCGCGGCGCGAGACGTGGATCTGGTGGATCGCGGTGGCCGGCAGCGGCCAGGCTTTGAGCTCGTCCAGCAATTGCACGCTGCCCCAGGACAGCGCGATCGAACGCGGGTCCGAGATCGCCTGGCCCAGCGACTTGCCGTCGATCAGGGCGATGCGCGCACCCGGTACCCCGCGCAGCGCCAGGAAGGCGGCCAGCGCCAGGCCCACCGGGCCGGCGCCGCAGATCGCCACGTCGAAGTCCAGCTCTTGTTTCGTCATCGTGTTTCCCGCATCAGTGCTTCCGCATCACTTCTTCAATCTCCGCCACGTCCTTCGGCGCGTCCGCGGTCAGGATGCGGCAGCCGGCCTCGGTCACGACCACGTCGTCCTCGATCCGGATGCCGATGTTCCAGAATCGTTCCGGCACGCCCTCGCCGGGCCGCACATAGATGCCCGGCTCCACCGTCAGCGTCATCCCCGGCAGCAGGGGACGCGATGGCTTGTCGGGGGAGGCGACGTCACGGTAGGCCCCGACGTCGTGCACGTCCATGCCCAGCCAGTGGCCGGTGCCGTGCATGTAGAACCGGGCATAGGCGCGTGACGCGATCGCCTCGTCGAGCGGGCCTACCTTGTTCCGATCCAGCAGGCCGAGGTCGAGCATGCCTTCGGTGAGCACGCGCACCGCCGCATCGTGGATCGCGCTGTATGGCCTGCCCGGCGCGATGGCGGCGATGGCAGCCGACTGCGCGCGCAGCACCAGTTCGTACAGGGTGCGCTGGGCATCGCTGAAGCGGCCATTGGCCGGATACGTGCGCGTGATGTCGCTGGCGTAGCCGTCCAACTCGCAGCCGGCGTCGATCAGCACCAGGTCGCCGTCGTCGATGCGGCGGTTATTGGCGTTGTAGTGCAGCACGCAGGCTTGCGGGCCGGAGGCGACGATCGAGGGATAGGCCGGAAATTGCGCACCGCTGCGGCGGAACTCGTGCAGCAGCTCGGCCTCGATCTCGTACTCGAACATGCCGGGCCGGGTGGCGCGCATCGCGCGCGCATGGGCCTGGGCCGAGATCGCGCCGGCGCGCGCCATCAGGGCAATCTCGTGCTCGTCCTTCAAGAGCCGCATCTCATCCAGGATGCCAAGCAGGTGATGCGTCGTCTGCGGCGCGGTGACGCCGGTGCGGCCGCGTGCGCGCACCGCCTTGAGCCAGCCGGCCACTTGGGCGTCGAGTCCGGCGCCGTGGCCCAGCGCGTAATACAAGGCCGGCGCATCGGCCAGGACGTCGGCCATGCGCGCATCGAGTTCATCGATCGGCCAGGCCTCGTCGAAGCCGAACGCATCGCGCGCCGCTTCGGGGCCAAAGCGAAAGCCTTCCCAGATCTCGCGTTCGACATTCTTCTCGCGGCAGAACAGGATGGAACGCCCCGCATGCTCTCCCTGCGCCGCCACCAGCACCACGAAGCTTTCCGGCTCGGCGAACCCGGTCAGGTAGTAGAAGTGGCTATCGTGACGGTAGGGATAGTCGCTGTCGCCGTTGCGCGGCACTTCCGGTGCGGTGCCCAGCACGGCCACCGCGCCCGGCTGCATCCGCTCCAGCAGCTGCGCGCGCCGGGCGGCATGCGCGGCGCAATGCGGCATCATGAAGCCGACTTGGCCGCCCGCAGCGGCGCGTTCAGTTCTTCCAGCTGGCCCACGGTGCCGACATTGACCCACTGGCCCTGGTAGATCTCGCCGCCGACGCGGCCGGCTTCGATGAACTTGCGCATCAGCGGACCGAACTTGAGGAATTCGCCGGCCTCGATCCCGTCGAACATCTCGGCGCGGTAGACGCCGATGCCGGCGAAGTTCCACTTAGATGGACCGTCGTTCTTGAGCGTGTACATGTCGAGTGCGAAGTCGCCCTCGGGGTTGTGCCACGGGTTCGGCGTCAGCCACAGCCAGGCGATGTCGCGCTTGTCGACCGGGTAGGGAACGCCTACCGCATCGATATCCTTGAGCGCATCGAGCGCCAGCGAGAAATCGAAGTAGGGCGCATAGATGTCGCCCGACACGGCCAGAAACGGTTCGTCGCCCAAGAGGTGCAGCGCATTGGCGATGCCGCCCGCCGTCTCGAGCGGCGTCGGCTCGTGCGAGTACACGATGCGCGCGCCGTAGCGGCTGCCGTCGCCCAGTTCTTCCTCGATCATGTGGCCGAGGTGGGAGTGGTTGATCACGATCTCGGTGATCCCGGCGCGCACCAGGTTCAGCACGTGCCAGGTGATCAGGGGCCGCCCGCGCACTTTCAATAAAGGCTTGGGGCAGCTGTCGGTCAGGGGCCGCATGCGCTCGCCGCGGCCGGCGGCAAAAATCATCGCTTTCATGCTGGACCTCAGAAGGTGTAGCCGACCTGCGGCGCCTTGTCTTCGAGCGCGTCGAGCAGGCGCAGCAGCGGCTTGAGTTCGGTGTAGCGGTTCGCAGTCTTGCGCACGTAGTCGATCACCGTCGGCAGGTCGCCCATGTAGTGCGACTTGTTGTCGCGGTAGTTCAGGCGGCAGAAGATGCCGAGGATCTTCAGGTGGCGCTGCATGGCCATGAACTCGAAGTCGCGGTAGAAGGCGTCGATGTCCGGGTTGACCGGCAGGCCGGCCTGCTTGGCGCTCTGCCAGTAGCGCACCACCCAGTCCAGCACGATTTCTTCGTCCCACTGGATGTAGGCGTCGCGCAGCAGCGACGCCAGGTCGTAGGTCACCGGGCCGTAGACGGCGTCCTGGAAATCGAGCACGCCGGGGTTGCCGTGGTCGAGGAACATCAGGTTGCGCGAATGGAAATCGCGGTGCATGAATACCTGCTGCTGCGCCAGCACGTTCGAGGCGATCGCCTCGAACACCTTGTCGAGTTGCGCCTGCTGCTTGTCGTCCAGCGTCACGCCCAGGTGGCGGTTCAGGTACCACTCCGGGAAGATGTTCAGCTCGCGCAAAATGAAGGCGCGGTCGAACTCGGGCAGCACGCCGGGCTGGCTGGCCATCTGGAACTTGAGCAGGGCGTCGACCGCGTCCGAATACATGAAGGCGGCATTGTCGCTATCCAGGCGCGCCAGGTAGGTGGTGGTGCCCAGGTCGCCAAGCAGCAGGAAACCCTGCTCGACATTGCGCGCGGCAATCGCAGGCACGGTCACGCCGGCATCGAACAGCAGGCCCTGCACATGGATGAAGGCCGGCACGTTCTCGCGTTCCGGCGGCGCATCCATGGCGACCAGGGTCGCGCCCAGTTTGTCTTGCATGGCGGGGACGACGTCGTAGCGGAAGTAGCGACGAAAGCTCGCATCGACGGAGGCAGGGCGGCCGGTGTCGACTTCCACCAGGCCGGTCGAGACCAGCCAGTCGTTCAGTTGCGCCAGGCGTAGATCGGGATCATGTGCTGCACCGGAGGAAGTGGAAGAATTTTGATACGAAGATGACATGAAGCGGCCTGACGAATCCGGTTGGTTGAGCTAATTCCCATATAATAAGGGATTCATTCTAAAAAAACCGCCCTTTATGGTGCATGTCCGATTTTCCATGAGCTGCGATTTTCCATGAGCTGGTCGTCACGCCAACCTTTCCCTCCGCGGCAGGTCCTCGCGCTCTATGCACTGGTTACCGCAACTGCGGTCCCGGCATTCGCCCAGACTGTCCCCCCTGCGCCACAAGCTGAAGATCAACTTCCCGTCGTAATCCAGGCCGAGGAGATCGGCGGCCGTCCCGACCGGCGGCTGGACCTCGACCGCAACGTCGAGATCACGCGCGGCCAGAGCGGCATCACCGCCGATACCGCCTGCTACCTGCGGGTCGAGGACGAAGTCACGGCCACCGGCAATGTGAACATGTGGCGCTTCGGCGACCGCTACAAGGGCGACGAACTGCAGCTGAACCTCGAGACCGGCAAGGGCTACCTGCTCAACCCGACCTACTTCCTGGCCAGCACCAATGGCCAGGGCGAGGCCGACCGCATCGACTTTTTGGGCGAACAGCAGGCCATCGTGCGCAACGGCACGTACAGCACCTGCGAAGGCCCCGATCCCGACTGGTACATCAAGTCGAGCACCCTGCGCCTGGACAGCGGCCGCGATGTCGGCACGGCCGGCAAGACCATCATCTATTTCAAGGACGTGCCGATCCTGGGCACCCCGGCGATGTCGTTCTCGCTGTCGGGCCAGCGCCGCTCCGGCTGGCTGCCGCCCACGGTGGGCTTCGGCTCCCAGGGCAAGGCCGAGGTGATGGTGCCGTACTACGTCAACATCGCCCCCAACCGCGACCTGACGCTGTACCCGCGCATGATGTTCGACCGCGGCTTCCAGATGGGCGCCACCGGCCGCTACCTGGGCAGCACCTACCAGGGCGAGACCCATGTCGAGGTCTTGCCGGACGACCGCAAGACGGAGACCACGCGCTGGCGCGTCGACTCGCTGCACAGCCAGTCGATCAGGCCGAACTGGTCGTACGGCTGGAACCTGCATGGCGCCTCGGATGACGAATACCCGTCCGACTTCTCGCGCAACGTCTCGGCCAGCGCCGAGCGCCAGCTGCTGCGCGAAGTGCGCACCGATCTGCATGGCCAGTTCTGGACCCTCTCCGCGCGCGCCCAGAACTACCAGGTGCTGCAGGATCCGGCCGCCGACACCGACCCGAACCTGAGGGTGCCGCGCCCCTACGACCGCCTGCCGCAGATTAACTTCCGCGCCGCGCGCTACGACGTGGCCGGTTTCGACTGGGCGATCGACGCCGAGGCGACCCGCTTCGACCACCCTACCGACATCGGCGGCAACCGTGCCGTGGTGCAGGGCCAGGTCAGCTATCCGATCGTGCGTCCGGGCTGGTTCGTCACGCCCAAGCTGATGTACAACGCGGCCAAGTACGATCTCGAAAAGCACGAGAGCCGGGTCGGCAAGCCCACCAGTATCTCGCGCACGATCCCGACCTTCTCGCTCGACAGCGGGCTGGTGTTCGAGCGCAAGGCCTCGCTGTTCGGCAGCGGCTCCACCCAGACCCTCGAGCCGCGCCTGTTCTACGTTTACACGCCGTACGAGAACCAGGACGACGTTCCGCTGTTCGACACCGGCCGCTCCGGTTTCAACTACGCCCAGCTGTTCTCCGAAAACCGCTACGTGGGCCTGGACCGGGTGTCCGACGCCAACCAGGTCACGGCCGCCCTGGTGTCGCGCTTCATCCAGGAAGATGGCTCCGAGCGCCTGCGGCTGGCCTTTGGCCAGCGCCAGTACCTCAAGCAGCCGCGCGTGGGCCTTTACAAGGACGAGCCGCCACACCAGAGCCGTTCCGACATGCTGCTGGCGGCCTCCGGCACCATTTCCGAGTCATGGAGCTTCGATAGCGGCGTACAATACGATGCCAGCGGAAGCAGTTTGTACAGCTCGAATGTGGGTGTACAGTGGCGTCCGGGGCAGATGAAGGTGCTGAACGCCGAATACCGTTATCAACGTGACAGCTTCCGCAACATCGACCTGTCGGCGCAGTGGCCGATCGGCCGCCGCTGGTATGGCGTGGGCCGGGTCAGTTACGCGCTGCGGTCGTACGGCGTGGGGCTGCCGGCCAATTCACCGGCTGGCGGCGGCAAGCTGATCGAAAGCCTGATCGGTCTCGAATACAAGGCCGATTGCTGGGTGTTCCGGATGGGCGCGCAGCGCTTCGTGACCGCCGCGCGCGAGGCGTCGACGCCGATCTTCTTCCAGCTCGAGCTCAATGGCTTGTCGCGCCTGGGCCTGGGTAACCCGCTCGATTCGTTCAACAAGAGCATCCCGGGCTATACGCGACTGAACACCGGAATTGGACGTCCATAAGCAAGCGTTCAGACTAGCCGTCCATAATTCGTCGTCCATGATGTGAACTATCCTGAAATGAGTGTTATCAAGATGATGCGTACTACCCGTTTGCAGTCCCTCCAGATGGCGGCAGCATTGCTGTGCGCGCTAACCGCGGGCCAGGCGCTGGCCCAGGCCGACACTTCAGCCGCTACCGGCGGTGGCTTCCTGCCGCCCGCCTCGGCCAACGCCAAGGTGGTCGATTCGATCCAGGTCGTCGTCAATGACGAAGTGATCACCCGCAACGAAGTGATCGGGCGCGTGGCCCAGGTCAGCCAGAACATGAAGTCGCGTAACGCCCAGTTGCCCGACCCGGCGACCATGGAGCGCCAGGTGCTCGAGGCGATGATCGTCGAACGCGCCCAGTTGCAGCTGGCGAAAGAGATGGGCGTCAAGGTCGACGACCGCACCCTGGACGCCACCATCGGCCGCATCGCCGAGAATCAAAAGATGTCGGTGCAGGACATGCGCAACCAGATGGAAAAAGAGGGCATGCCGTTCTCCCAGTTCCGCGAAGACATCCGCAACGAGATCATGATGCAGCGCCTGCGCGAGCACGAGGTCGACAGCAAGATCCAGGTCTCCGAAGCCGAGATCGACACCTATATGGCGGCCGCCAAGGCTGCCGAGGCCGATCGCATCGAAGTCGACATCTCCCAGATCCTGGTGCGCGTGCCAGAGAACGCCTCGCCCGAGCAGATCGCCGCACGCGGCGCGCGCGCCGAGGAAGTGATGCGCCAGCTGCGCACCGGCGCCGACTTCGCGCGCATGGCCTCGACCTATTCCGACGCGCCTGACGCGCTCAAGGGCGGCGAGATCGGCTGGCGCGATGCCGACCGCCTGCCGCCGATGTTCTCGACCGAGCTGCGCAAGCTCGAAGCGGGCCAGGTCACGCCGATCCTCAAGACCAACGTCGGCTTCCACATCCTCAAGCTGGCCGGCAAGCGTCCGCTGGGCGGCGAGACCGAGAAGTCGGTGGTCGAGCAGACCCACGCGCGCCACATCCTGATCAAGGTCACCCCGACCATGACCGAGGGCGAGGTCAAGCGCAAGCTGCTCGAGCTGAAAGAAAAGATGGACAACAACGCCGGCACCTTCGAGGACCTGGCGCGCCTGCACTCGCAGGACGGTTCGGCTTCGAAAGGCGGCGACCTGGGCTGGCTGTACCCTGGCGACACCGTTCCGGAATTCGAGACCGCGATGAACGAACTGAAGCCGGGACAGGTGTCCGACGTCATCCAGTCGCCGTTCGGCTTCCACCTGATCCAGGTCATCGGCCGCAAGAGTGAAGACGTGACCCAGCAGAAGGAACGCAATGTGGCGCGCCAGGTCCTGCGCGACCGCAAGATGCAGGAAGCGATGGAAGACTGGATGCGCCAGGTGCGCGACCGCGCCTACGTCGAGTTCCGCGAGGAGCAGTAACACCATGGCGGCGCCACAGGCGCTTGGGCGCCCGTTGGCGCCGCAGTCGGCGGCATCGGGGTCCGCATCTCGCCCCGCATCTCGTCCAACCTTGGCGATCACCGTCGGCGAGCCCGCCGGCATCGGCCCCGAGATCGCGATCCGCGCCGCCTGGGCCCTGCGCGAGCAGGCCAATTGCGTACTGGTCGGCGACGCCGCCTTCCTGGCGCTCACCGCCAGCCTGATCGATCCCGCCATCCGCCTGTCGGCGTTGTCGACCCAGGCGCTGCGCAATGGCGGCCTGCCGCATTTCGGCGCCCAGCGCCTGGCGGTGATCGACGTGCCGCTGGCCGCGCACGTGGTGCCGGGCCAGCTCGATCCCGACAATGGTCTTGCCGTGCTGGCCACGCTGGACCTGGCGATCGAAGGGTGCGGCTGCGGCTGGTTTGACGCCATCGTCACCGCGCCGCTGCAAAAAAGTACGATCAACGACGCCGGCATCGCGTTTTCAGGGCACACCGAATACCTGGCCGAGAAGACCGGCACGGCCAAGGTGGTGATGATGCTGGCCGGATCGCCAGGCGGCGACCAGCCCTACCTGCGCGTCGCCCTGGCCACCACCCATCTGCCCTTGAAGGACGTGCCGGGCGCGCTCACGCGCGACAACCTGACCCAGGTACTGGACATCCTGCACGCCGACCTGCGCGATAAATTCGGCATCGCGGCGCCCGTGATCCTGGTCACCGGCCTGAATCCGCACGCTGGCGAGAACGGTTACCTGGGCCGCGAAGAGATCGACGTCATCACGCCGGTGCTCGACGCTGCGAAAAGCCGTGGCATCGATGCGCGAGGCCCCTATCCGGCCGACACCCTGTTCCAGCCCAAATACCTGCAGGATGCCGATTGCGTGCTGGCGATGTACCACGACCAGGGTTTGCCGGTGCTCAAGCACGCGACCTTCGGACGCGGCATCAACGTCACCCTGGGCCTGCCCCTGATCCGCACTTCGGTCGACCACGGCACGGCTCTCGACCTGGCGGCCCAGGGCCTGGGCCTGGCCGATTGCGGCAGCATGGAAGAGGCGATCCGCGCCGCCATGCACATGGTGGCCGCGCGCCGCGCAGCCGCCACCACGAATAATTAAGAAAGCAAGCATGAAACACGTCGCACGCAAGCGCTTCGGCCAGAACTTCCTGACCGACAAGCAGGTCCTTACCGATATTATCGACGCCATCGGGCCGCAAAGCGGCCAGGCAATGGTCGAGATCGGCCCGGGCCTGGCGGCGATGACGGCGCTGCTGCTCAAGTCGCTCGACCACATGCACGTCGTCGAGCTGGACCGCGACCTGGTGGCGCGCCTCGAAAAAGCCTATCCGCGCGAGCGCCTCACCGTGCATTCGGGCGATGCGCTCAAATTCGATTTCGGGTCGATTCCGGTGCCGGAAGGGCAAAAGCTGCGCGTGGTCGGCAACCTGCCGTACAACATTTCCAGTCCGCTGCTATTCCACCTGGCCGAATTCACCGAGCTGGTCGAAGACCAGCATTTCATGTTGCAGAAGGAGGTGGTCGAGCGCATGGTGGCCGAGCCTGGCACCAAGGCCTACAGCCGCCTGTCGGTGATGTTGCAGTGGCGCTACGACATGGCCATGCTGTTCATCGTGCCGCCGACCGCCTTCGATCCGCCGCCGCAAGTCGAGTCGGCCATCGTGCGCATGGTGCCTACCCGCCGCCGGCTGGCATGCGACGGCAAGCGCCTGGAGGCGGTGGTGGCCAAGGCCTTCTCGCAGCGGCGCAAGGTCATCCGCAACTGCGTGGCCGGCATGTTCACCGAAGCACAGCTCGTCGAGGCCGGCATCGATCCGGGCGTGCGTCCGGAAGCGGTCAGCCTGGAGCAGTACGTGGCGCTGGCCAATTTACCCGTATCTTGAGCGTAGGGTGTACGGCTTCGCCGTACACGCGTTCAACACCATCAGCGCCGCCCGCCGGCGCTTTTTTTCGTCCGGACATATCCTGCTGCGCCGCAGCATACGGGTTATCACGTATTTTCGGGGGCTCGGTCGCCCATTTACGCAGTCTGTCGCATGCCGCTGGAGGGCTGCAGGCCAATTTCTTATAGTGCTCACATGGACAGCCGATCCGGCGCCTCAACCGACCAACAGGGAGCACATCATGAACGTCCTCAAGCACATGGAAGCCATCTTCATCGCCGCCGCCATCCTCGCCGGCTTCAGCAGCTACGCCGTCGCCGCCAATGCGCGCTCGGCGGAGGCTTACCAGTCGCAGGTGTCGGTCGGCATGGAAAAGATCGCCGTCGTGAAGGTCAGCGCCGCCCGCTGAGCGCCTGGAACTGTTTCGATGAACCCCGCGGGCAAAAAAAAGCCCACTCCAGAGGAGCGGGCTGAAATCCAATTCTTTTCTGAGGAGAGTTGGAGGAGACAGGAGTTATTATGCTGCGTGACAGCATATAAATCCAATTTTCCTTTCAAATACTCGACATAAGAATTGTGTATATCTGATCAGCTCCGTGCGGCCTCGCAGGTGACGTTGATATTGGTGACGTTTGCAGCCTTCATGGTGCCGGTGGCATTCGCGACGGTGCAAACCTGACCGGTCGGCTGGGTGAGGACGGTCACGCCATAGGTCTGATCGTATTCAACCGCCCCGGCGAAGACGTAGCTGATCGGCGTCGTGACTCCTGCGGCCGGTTTGGCGATCGAGAAAGTACCCCCGGTACTGCCATTGGCCAGCACCAGGCCGTCGGCGGTCAGGCCGCTCACCGTACCGCCGATCGTATAGATATCGACCGCGCATGCGAAGGTGATGTTGATCTCCGCCAGGCGACCGGCGGTATCTCTCCGATTATCAAACGACCCTTGCGGTGTGTCGCATTTCTGATTGGCCGGGAAACTTTTGAACGCCACATCGTAAACATCGCCGTACTCGAGCGTGTTCGGGAATGAGAAACTGACCGTCGCACGAGGGGTGGCTGGCGGCGCAATGGCGATTTCCATGCCATTGGTAGTCAGGACGGCGCCCGGATAAACGATGCCGGTGATCGTGCCTTTGACGACGAACTCGGCTTTGTCGCTGCCGCCACAGCCGGCCAGGCCCGCGGCCAGCGCCAGCGCGAGCGCCGGACGGATCAGGGAAGACTTCATGCGTAACGCTCCAGGGAAAATTAAGGGGTGCAGGTAACCGCCACATTGGTGACGGGGGCCGGGCCAATGGTGCCGCTGCCATTGCTGACGGTGCAGGTCTGGCCGGCTGGTTGTTCCAGGACCGCGACGCCGTACGGCGAATCTTCAGCGACGTCGGCCATCTTGAACGCGGTGGCGCCAGCCTGCACGGTCACCCGGTCGGCGCCGTTGACCAGGACCAGACTGCCCTTCAGGTTGCTGACGCTGCCGGACAGCGCATGGCGGTTGAGCTCACACGTGATGTAGACGGTGTAGACGTGGTAGCCCGCACGGCCGCTCGGATTGGCGATCTTGCAATCCTTGACGTTCGACGGCTTGGACTTGAAATCGACGCTATAGCGGTCGTCGGTCGAGATCAGGTTATCGAACGCCCATCGCCCCTGGCCGGAACCATTGGCCGGCGGCGTGATTGCCTTCTCCTGGCCGCCGCTGGTCACGACCAGGCCAGGCTTGGTCACACCTTCGAACGTGCCGCCCAGCTCCAGCTGGCCATCGCTTCCGCCGCAGGCAGACAGTGCGACCGCGCAGGCCAGCGCCGCGCCGGCACGCAGGTAGGAACTCTTCATAACATCTCCAAAAAATCTAGCGGGAAAGCGCAGCTGCGCGGTGAGAATAGAAAAATCGCTCAACATTTTAGTCCATTTGGCAAGCAGCTGGTCCATTTCGGGCGTATTTGGTTTTGTATCTTGGTGTAACCATAATTCAACAAAGGCAATATTCCAGAGTGCAGGCGGCGTGCGCATTGCATTCGGACTGGCGCATCGCTATGCTTGGGACGCACCTTTTCCCCCTAGTCTGGAAGCCGATGACCCGCCAACCCTGGCCGAAAGCCGTCCTGTTCGACCTCGACGATACCCTGTGGCCGATCGCGCCCGTGATCCTGGAAGCCGAAAAACTGTTGTATGCCTGGCTCGGCGAGCACGCGCCGCGGGTGGCCGAACGCTTCACGATCGACAGCCTGCGGGCGGCGCGCCTGGAACTCCTGGCCGCGCGCCCCGAGTTCGGGATCGACCTGGGCGCGCTGCGCCATGCCGGCCTGGTCGCCGCCTTCGAACAGGTGGGCGAGGATCCCGGCAAGGCCGAACTGGCGATGACGGTGTTCTTTGCCGCCCGCAATGCCGTGACGCCCTATAAGGATGTCGTGCCGGGCCTTGCGCGCCTGAAGCGCCATGCGCTGGTCGGCTCGGTCACCAACGGCGTGGCCGACCTGCAGACCATCGGCCTGGCCCATCATTTCCAGGCCTCGGTGGCGGCGCGCGAGTTCGGCCGCGCCAAGCCCGACCCCGGCATCTTTCTTGCCGGCTGCGCCGCGCTCGGCGTCGAGCCGAACGAGACCCTGTACGTGGGCGACGACCTGTTGCTGGACGTCCAGGGCGCCCAGAGCGCCGGCCTGCGCGCGGCCTGGATGAACCGGACCGGCAAGGTCAACGAACTGGCCCATGAAGTCCGGCCCGACGTCGAAGTGGCCAGCCTCGACGCACTGCTCGATTGGCTTGAATCGCTGTAAAGACGCGGGCTAGAGCGTTGGACATGCGTCACAGCAAGCCTTGCGCTGCCCGTGCCACGTCTCAACCTGCCTATAATGCACACACTTAATACGAGCATCGAACGTTTCCTGGAATCATGCAACTCGACCAACGCGCCCACACCCTGCTCAAAGCCCTCGTCGAGCGCTATATCGCCGACGGCCAGCCGGTAGGCTCGCGCGCGCTGTCCAAGCTGCCAGGCCTGGAGTTGTCGCCAGCCACCATCCGCAACGTCATGGCCGACCTCGAGGAGATGGGCTTCGTCGCCAGCCCGCACACCTCGGCCGGCCGCATCCCGACCCCGCGCGGCTACCGCGTGTTCGTCGACACCCTGCTGACGGTGGGGCCGATCGACGACAAGACGGTCGATGCCGAGCGCATGCGTTTGCCGCAGCCCTTGTCCAACCTGCAACCGCAGAAACTGATCGCCAACGCGGCGCAGATGCTGTCCTCGCTGTCGCAATTCGCCGGCGTGGTGCAGAGCCCGCGCCGCGAGTCGGTGTTCCAGCAGATCGAATTCCTGCGCCTGGGCGAAAAGCGCATCCTGCTCGTGATCGTCGATCCGCGCGGCGACGTCCAGAACCGGCTGCTGCTGCTCGATCAGGATTACTCTCCGTCGCAACTGACCCAGTCGGCCAACTACCTGAACCAGAACTTCGCCGGCCTGTCCTTCGACGCGGTGCGCAAGCGCCTGAGCGGCGAGCTGCAGCAATTGCGCGACGATATGGGCCGCCTGATGCAGGCGGCGGTCGAGGCCGGCAGCGAGGCGATGGCCGAGGGCGACGATATGGTCATCTCCGGCGAGCGCAACCTGCTGTCGGTGTCCGACCTGTCGTCCAACATGAGCTCGCTGCGCCAGATGTTCGAGATGTTCGAGCAAAAAACGGGCCTCATGCAATTGCTCGACGTCTCGAGCAAGGCCGGCGGCGTGCAGATCTTCATCGGCGGCGAATCGAAGCTGGTGCCGATGGACGAGATGAGCGTGGTGACGGCGCCGTATGCGGTCGATGGCCGCATCGTCGGCACCCTGGGCGTGATCGGCCCGACGCGGATGGCCTATGAAAGAGTGATCCCGATCGTCGACATCACGGCCAAGCTGCTGTCGAACGCCCTCAGCCACTCCTGAATCGCAAAAACTTAAGCCAGTGCAAGGCTGGCAACCCTCTCGCCACAATTTGACATAGTTTTTGAAATGCAAATGAGTATGATTCTCAATTGCATTGAGCCGGAGCATTCCGGCTTGCCCACAGAACAGTCAAATAACAGGAACAAGAGGGATGAAACTGACAGCAATACGCATGACGCCGCTGGCCGCGGCAATCGGACTGGCGCTGGTCGGGCTGCCGGCCATGGCCCAGCAGACCCCCGGCAACGCGCCGATGCAGCAGGTGCACATCGTCGGCACCGCCGAGCAGGAACTGAAGCAGGCGATCGGCGTCTCGGTCATCACCTCGGAAGATATCGAAGCGCGTCCGCCAGCCAATGACCTGGCCGAGCTGATCCGCACCATGCCGGGCGTCAACCTGACCGGCAACAGCGCCAGCGGCCAATACGGCAACAACCGCCAGATCGACCTGCGCGGCATGGGCCCGGAAAACACCCTGATCCTGGTCGATGGCAAGCCGGTCAGCTCGCGCAACTCGGTGCGCATGGGCCGCAGCGGCGAGCGCAACACGCGCGGCGACACCAACTGGGTGCCGGCCGAGGCGGTCGAGCGCATCGAGGTGCTGCGCGGCCCGGCGGCGGCGCGCTACGGTTCCGGCGCCGCCGGCGGCGTGATCAACATTATCACCAAGGCGCCGGGCGACTATCTCACCGGTTCGGTCACCGCCTATGCACTGGCGCCGGAGCACAGCGAGGAGGGCGACAGCAAGCGGCTCGGCTTCAACCTGTCCGGTCCGCTGGCCGGCAAGGTGTCGTTCCGCGTGTTCGGCAACGTCAACAAGACCGACGCCGACGCGCTGGCGCTGAACGCCACGCCGGACAACAGCGCCAACGGCGCGATCCCGCCGGCCGGACGCGAGGGCGTGCGCAACCGCGACATCGGCGGCCTGCTGCGCTGGGACTTCATGCCCGACCAGGTGCTTGAGTTCGAATCCAACTTCAGCCGCCAGGGCAATATCTATGCTGGCGACCGGGCCGTGAATGCGGCCGGCTTCCCGATCCTGGGCGAGCTGGCCAATGCCGCTGCCGAAACCAACGTCATGCTGCGCCGCAGCGCCGCGCTGACCCACCGCGGCAAGTGGGGCGCGACCACCTCGCGCCTGTGGCTGACCTATGAAGGCACCGACAATACGCGCATGAACGAAGGCCTGGCGGGCGGACCGGAAGGCAGCATCAGCGATCCGGCCAAGCGCTCGACGTCGGAGCTGGAAACCTACGGCGCCAACGGCGAGATCCATACGCCGCTCAACTTCGGCGGGGTGGCGCAGATGCTCACCGCCGGCTTCGAGGCGCGCAAGGAAAAGCTCAACGATCCGTATTCGATGACGCAGGCCGCCACCGCGATTCCCGGCATGCCGGCTGGCGAACGCGATGGCCGGTCGAGCGCCGAAACCTATGCCGTCTATGTTGAAGACAATATCGGCGTGAATACCGCATTCACCCTGACCCCGGGCCTGCGCTTCGACAAGCACAGCCAGTTCGGCACCAACTGGAGCCCGAGCCTGAATGCCTCATATGCCTTGGGTCCAACCTTGACCTTGCGCGGCGGCATAGCGCGCGCCTTCAAGGCGCCGAACCTGTACCAGTCGAATCCGAACTACCTGTACTACACGCGCGGCAACGGCTGCCCGGTCAACAACCCGAACCTGGGTGGCGGCTGCTATGTGCGCGGCAACGACAACCTGGCGCCGGAGACCTCGGTCAACAAGGAAATCGGCATCGCCTGGAAGGACCGGGGCCACGAGGCCAGCCTGGCCTACTTCCACAACGACTACAAGAACAAGATCACCGGCGGCATGGATCACCTGCTCGGCAACACCTCGGCCAATGGCCGCCTGTTCCAGTGGGAGAATTCGCCGAAGGCGGTGGTGCAGGGCGTCGAGGGCAACCTGACGATCCCGTTCGGTCCGCGCCTGAAGCTGACCAACAACCTGACCTATATGATCGAGAACGAGAACAAGACGGATGGCGAGCCGCTGTCGGTCATTCCCGAATACACGCTGAACTCGACCCTGGACTGGAAGGTCAATGCCAGGTTGACGACGCTGTTGACGGTGTCCTATTACGGCAAGCAGGAACCGCGGCGCCTGACCGGCACCGGCGGCCAGGCCAGCGGCGAGGCGCTCAACACGCTGGCGCCGTATGCCGTGGTGGGCGCCAACGTCGGCTATGCCTTCACGCCGAAGCTGTACCTGCGCACCGGCATCAACAACCTGTTCGACGAACGCCTGTTCCGGCGCAGCACCAATGGCAGCACGGGCGCCGAGTCGTACAACGAACCGGGCCGCGCGTTGTTCGTGAACCTGACCGCCTCGTTCTGACGACGCTTAAATAGAGAAAGGGCGCATGGGATGATTCCCATGCGCCCTTTTTACTTGCTTTTACACCGGCCGTGCCGGCTGCAAGATTACTCCGGCTTGCCGATGCCCCGGCACTGCGGGCAGCTGCCATAGATCGCCAGCGCATGCTCGACGATCGTGAAGCCGTGTTGTTCGGCAATCATCTGCTGGCGCTTTTCGATCTCGTCGTCATAGAACTCTTCGACGCGGCCGCAGGTGACGCACACCAGGTGGTCGTGGTGGGAACCGGCGTTGAGCTCATAAATGGCTTTGCCGGTCTCGAAATGGTTGCGGTTGAGCAGGCCAGCCTGCTCGAACTGGGTCAATACGCGGTACACGGTCGCGAGACCAACGTCCATATTGTCAGCAAGAAGGATCTTGTAAACATCTTCCGCCGTCAGATGCCGTACGGAGCTGTTCTGGAAGATTTCCAGGATTTTCAGTCGTGGCAGCGTGGCCTTGAGGCCGCTCGCCTTCAGGTCAGTCGGGTTGTTACTCATGTTTGTCACTCGAATATTGGCGGAGTGCTTTATGATATAGCGTTTTGGAAGCTCCCGCTCGAACGTATTGAGGTTAACTATGCCTGTCAAACAAGCCGTATTCCATCGATTCTCCGCCAAAGCGGCTCTGGCGGCGGGTCTCGCCTGCACCTTGACGCTGTCCGGCTGCGCATCCTGGCGCAACCAGACGCGTCCGGCGCCGCCGGTGGCAACGGATGCGGCCGCCAGTGCGTCCGACGCGGAAAAGTCGGCCGCCATCGCCAATGCCGGCGCCCAGACCGTCCAGGCCTCGCGCCTGCAGCGCTTCCTGTGGATCTTCTCGCCTTACCGTCCAGACATCCAGCAGGGCAACTTCGTCTCGCAAGAGATGCTCAACCAGCTCAAGGCCGGCCAGACCCGCGACCAGGTGCGCTTCCTGCTCGGTTCGCCGCTGCTGATGGATGCCTTCCACGGCGACCGCTGGGATTACCCGTTCTACCTGGCGCGCGGTAATGGCGAGCTGACCACCAGCCGCGTGACCGTGTTCTTCAAGGACGACGTGGTCGAGCGTTTCGAAGGCGGCAACCTGCCGAGCGAGCGCGAGTACATCGACCGCATCGCCGGTCCGTCGAAGGGCAGCAAGGACCATCCCGAGCGGCGCCCGGTGGAGCCGGCCAAGGTCAATGCGCCTGCAACGCAGCAATAAGGAGGCGAGCATGACGATGTTGAATATCGCCGTCGCCGGCGCCAGCGGCCGCATGGGCCGCATGCTGATCGAAGCCATCCAGTACGCCCCCGATGCGCGCCTGGCCGGCGCGCTCGACTTGCCGGGTTCGCCTTTCATCGGCCAGGACGCGGGCGCCTTCGCCGGCTTCCTGACCGGCGTGATGATCGAGGATAGCCTCAAGCACGGCTTGCACAATGCCGACGTGCTGATCGACTTCACCCGCCCCGAGGGCACCCTGCAGCACCTGGAATACTGCGCCGCCAACGGCAAGCAGATGGTGATCGGCACCACCGGCTTCGACGAGGCCGGCAAGGCCGCGATCCTCGCCGCTGCTGAAAAAATCGGCATCGTGTTCGCCCCGAATATGAGCGTGGGCGTGAATGTGACGCTCAAGCTGCTCGAAATGGCCGCCAGGAGCTTTTCGGAAGGCTACGACATCGAGATCGTCGAGGCGCACCACCGCCACAAGGTCGATGCGCCGTCCGGCACCGCGCTCAGGATGGGCGAAGTGATCGCCGACGCCATCGGCCGCGACCTGAAGGAATGCGCCATCTATGGCCGCGAAGGCGTCACCGGCGAGCGCGATCCGTCGACCATCGGTTTCGCCACCGTGCGCGGCGGCGACGTGGTGGGCGACCATACCGTGATGTTCCTCGGCACCGGCGAGCGCATCGAGATCAGCCACAAGTCGAGCAGCCGCGTGACCTATGCCCACGGCTCGCTGCGCGCGGCGCGCTTCCTGGCGGACAAGGCCAACGGCCTGTTCGACATGCAGGACGTGCTGGGCCTGAAGGGGTGATCATGGCGGTGGCAGAACTGAACGGCGCCGTCATTGTCGATGAGGCATCGTTTCACCAGCAGAGCCGCGAGGCCTTCGGTTTCCCGGCCTCGTATGCAGACAGCATCGATGCCTGGGTCGACTGCATGAGCTATCTGCGCGACGACGAGAACATGACCAAGTTCCGCCTGAAAGCGGATGAGGTGCTGGAAATCGTCATCCTCGAGGCCGACAAGATGAAGGCGACGGCGCCGGAGCTGCTCGAAGAGCTGAGCTATTGCGTCGGCGGCATCAACGAGCGCTATGAGGATTACGGCGAAAAGCCGGCGCTGGAGCTGGTGCTGCGCTGAGGCTATTTGGCTGCTCATGCAAGCTTGGGTTCCCGCCTTTGCGGGAGCGACGGTCTCAAGGTTAGTGGCAATATGGATATTTGCCGGCGGCGCTCGCACGTCGCCCTCGCGAAGGCGAGGGCCCAAGTCATCCGCATCGCCAATGTAGTTCCTTTCCCCCCTGCACTGCGCTTACGCCGCAGTGCAAAATTGAACGGGTTATAATGACCGGTTCCACATCCCACCTTACGTCTGCAGAAATCATGCAAGAAAAATATAGTCCAGCCGAAGTAGAACAGGCCGCCCAGGCCTACTGGAAGTCGATCGAGGCCTATAAGGCCGTCGAAAACGACCCGCGTTTCCCTAAAGGCAAGTATTACGCCTGCTCGATGCTGCCTTACCCATCGGGCAAGCTGCACATGGGTCACGTGCGCAACTATACGATCAACGACGTGATGTACCGCTACCTGCGGATGAACGGCTATAACGTCCTGATGCCGATGGGCTGGGACGCGTTCGGCATGCCGGCCGAAAACGCGGCGATGGCCAATAACGTGCCGCCGGCCGAATGGACGTATTCGAACATCGCCCACATGCGTGGCCAGATGGAATCGATGGGCCTGGCGATCGACTGGTCGCGCGAGATGACCGCGTGCAAGCCGGATTACTACAAGTGGAACCAGTGGATGTTCCTCAAGATGCTCGAGAAGGGCATCATCTACCAGAAGACCGGCACCGTGAACTGGGACCCGGTCGACCAGACCGTGCTGGCCAACGAACAGGTCGTGGACGGCCGCGGCTGGCGTTCGGGCGCGCTGATCGAGAAGCGCGAGATCCCGATGTACTACGTGCGCATCACCGACTACGCCGATGAGCTGCTCGACCACGTCGACAACAAGCTGCCGGGCTGGCCGGAGCGCGTGCGCACCATGCAGGCCAACTGGATCGGCAAGTCGACCGGCGTGCGCTTCGCCTTCCCGCACAGCGTCACGGACGACAGCGGCGACGCGATCAATGACGGCAAGCTGTACGTGTTCACCACCCGTGCCGATACGATCATGGGCGTGACCTTCTGCGCCGTGGCGCCGGAACACGCGCTGGCCCAGCACGCGGCCCGCAACAACCCGGCCCTGCAGGAATTCATCGCCGAGTGCAAGATGGGTTCGGTGATCGAAGCCGATATGGCGACCATGGAGAAGAAGGGCATGCCGACCGGCCTGTTCGTCACCCATCCGGTCACGCAAGAACAGATTCCGGTCTGGGTCGGCAACTACGTCCTGATCACCTATGGCGACGGCGCCGTGATGGGCGTGCCGGCGCACGACGAGCGCGACTTCGGCTTCGCGAAAAAATACAATCTGCCGATCAAGCAGGTGGTGGCGGTCGAAGGCCAGGAATTCTCGCTCGACGCCTGGCAGGAGTGGTACGGCGACAAGGAAAACGGCCGCACCATCAATTCGGGCAAGTACGACGGCCTCGATTACACCTCGGCCGTGAACGCGGTCGCCGGTGAACTGGCCGAACAAGGCCTGGGCGAGAAGAAAACCACCTTCCGCCTGCGCGACTGGGGCATCTCGCGCCAGCGCTACTGGGGCACCCCGGTGCCGATGATCCACTGCGGCGAATGCGGCATCGTGCCGGTGCCGGAAGCCGATCTGCCGGTCGTGCTGCCCGAGCACCTGGTCCCGGACGGCACCGGCAACCCGCTGAACAAGGACGAAGCGTTCTTGACATGCGACTGCCCGCAATGCGGCAAGCCGGCGCGCCGCGAGACCGACACGATGGACACCTTCATCGATTCGTCGTGGTACTACATGCGCTATACCTCGCCGGGTTCGAACGAGGCGATGGTCGACGCCCGCAACGATTACTGGATGCCGATGGACCAGTACATCGGCGGCATCGAGCACGCCGTCATGCACCTGCTGTACGCACGCTTCTGGACCAAGGTGATGCGCGACTTCGGCCTGGTGAAGTTCGACGAGCCCTTCGTCAACCTGCTCACGCAAGGCATGGTGCTCAACGAGACCTACTACCGCGAAGACGCGTCGGGCAAGAAGACCTGGTTCAACCCGGCCGACGTCGATCTGACCTTCGACGACAAGGGCCGTCCTCAGAGCGCAATCCTGCGCGCCGACGGCCAGCCGGTGGAAATCGGCGGCACCGAGAAGATGTCGAAGTCGAAGAACAACGGCATCGACCCGCAAGCCCAGATCGAGCAGTACGGCGCCGACACCGCGCGCCTGTTCACGATGTTCGCCTCGCCGCCGGAACAGACGCTGGAATGGTCGAACAGCGGCGTCGAAGGCGCCAGCCGCTTCCTGCGCCGCGTGTGGGCCTTCGGCTACGCGCAGCGCGAACGTATCGCGGCATCGTTCAATGGTGAAGCGCAAGGCACGCTGAACGACGACCAGAAGACCCTGCGCCGCGAAGTGCACAAGGTGCTGCAGCAGGCCGACTACGACCTCAAGCGCATCCAGTACAACACCGTGGTCTCGGCCTGCATGAAGATGCTCAACACGCTGGAGTCGGCCAAGCTGGACGAGTCGGCGGCCTCGAACGCGATCGTTGCCGAAGGCTTCTCGATCTTCCTGCGCCTCTTGAACCCGGTCGCGCCGCACATCACCCACGCGCTGTGGCAGGAGCTGGGCTTTGCCGGCGCCCATGGCGACATCCTGAACGCCGCCTGGCCGCAGGTCGACCCGGCCGCGCTGGAGCAGTCCGAGATCGAGATGATGATCCAGGTGAACGGCAAGCTGCGCGGTTCGGTCAAGGTGGCGAAGGAGGCCGACAAGGCCGCCATCGAAGCCGCCGCGCTGGCTTCCGAGGCGGTGCAGAAGTTCATCGAAGGCACGCCGAAGAAGGTCATCGTGGTGCCGGGCAAACTCGTCAACATCGTGGTGTAAGGATCAATATGTCGAACAAGACCCTGGTGCGTGCGCTGGCGGCGCTCTTGATGGCAGGCGTGCTGGCCGGCTGCGGCTTCCAGCTGCGCGGCAGCGACGGCCAGTACAACCTGCCGTTCCAGAGCATCTGGCTGTCGTTCAACGAAGCCTCGCCGCTGGGCACGGAGCTCAAGCGCAATCTGCGCGCGGGCGACACCGTGCGCATCGAGACCGACGCCTCGAAGGCCCAGGCCCTGTTCGACGTGATCAGCGAAACGCGCGGCAAGTCCATCCTGTCGCTCAACAGCCTGGGCCGTGTGCGCGAGTACTCGCTCAGCTACACCCTGGTGTTCCAGGTGCGCGACGCCAACAACCGCCAGTTGCTGGCGCCCACCGAGATCACCCTGCGCCGCAACATCGCCTTCGACGAATCGCAGGTGCTGGCCAAGGAATCGGAAGAAGCGCTGCTGTACCGCGACATGCAGTCCGACCTGGTGCAGCAGATCCTGCGTCGCCTGGCCGCGATCAAGCCGGCGTGAGGAAGTAAGCGACGATGCAGTTGCGGCTCGAGGCACTCGAAGGTCATCTGGGCAAGGGACTGGCTCCCCTGTACGTGATCACCAGCGACGAACACCTGCTCGCGCTGGAAGCGGCCGACCGGATCCGCAAGACGGCGCGCGCGCAAGGATACACCGAGCGCGACGTGCTCACGGTCGAGCGCAGTTTCAAGTGGGGCGAGCTGCTGGCCGCCAACCAGGCGCTGTCGCTGTTCGGCGACAAGAAGCTGATCGAGCTGCGCATCCCGACCGGCAAACCGGGCAAGGACGGCAGCGCGGCGCTGCAGAGCTATGCGAAAGATCTCAGCCCCGACAACCTCACCCTGATCACGCTGCCGAAGCTGGACTGGCAGACCGCCAAGTCGTCGTGGGTGACGGCGCTGCAGCAAACCGCCGTCTACATCGACATCCCGAACGTCGAGCGCGCGCACCTGCCGGGCTGGATCGGCCAGCGGCTGGCGAGCCAGGGCCAGAGCGTCGAGCGCCAGAGCCTGGACTTCATCGCCGACCGGGTCGAGGGCAACCTGCTGGCGGCACACCAGGAAATCCAGAAGCTGGGGCTGCTGTACGAACCGGGCAAGCTCGCTTTCGAGCAGGTGCACGACGCGGTGCTGAACGTGGCGCGCTACGACGTGTTCAAGCTGTCCGAGGCGATGCTGGGCGGCGATCCGGCGCGCCTGGCGCGCATGCTCGAAGGCCTGAAGGGCGAGGGCGAGGCGCTGCCGCTGGTGCTGTGGGCGGTGTCCGAAGAAATCCGCACGCTGCTAAAATTAAAGACCGGCATGTCGCAGGGCCGCCCGCTGGGCGCGCTGCTGAAGGAATACCGGATCTGGGGACCGCGCGAGCGGATGATGGAACCGGCGCTGCGCCGCGTGTCGCTTGGCACGCTCGAGGCGGCGCTGCAGGACGCGGCGCAGGTCGACCGCATGGTCAAGGGCTTGCGCGCGAAAAGGTTCGCGGGCGATGCGTGGGATGCGATGTTGCAGCTGGCGTTGAAGGTGGCTCGCTAAGGCAGCCTTCAATACGGATGTGCATCGCGGTCGGCGCGCCTGATCGATAACGCAACGGGAACACGATGGACATCACCGCACACATGCACCAACTGGGCCGCCAGGCCCGCGCCGCTTCGCGCGCCATGGCGCGCGCCAATACGGCCACCCGCAACCGCGCACTGGAGCTGATCGCCGCCGCCATCGAGCGCGATGCCGATAGCCTGCGCGATGCCAACCAGAAGGACCTGGAAACGGCGCAGGCGGCCGGCCTGGCCCCGGCCCTGATGGACCGCCTGGCGCTGTCGGACAGCGCGATCGCCACCATGGTCGCCGGCCTGCGCCAGATCGCCACCTTGCCCGACCCGGTCGGCGAGATCTCGAACATGAAGGTACGTCCGAGCGGCATCCAGGTCGGCCAGATGCGCGTGCCGCTGGGCGTGATCGGCATCATCTATGAAGCGCGCCCGAACGTGACGGTCGACGCGGCGGGCCTGTGCATCAAGAGCGGCAACGCCGCCATCCTGCGCGGCGGTTCGGAAGCGATCCACTGCAACCGCGCGCTGGCGGCGCTCGTGGCCGAGGGCCTGGCGGGTGCCGGCCTGCCGCAGGACGCCGTGCAGGTGGTCGACACCGTCGACCGCGCGGCGGTGGGCGCCCTGATCACGATGCCGGAGTATGTGGACGTGATCGTCCCGCGCGGCGGCAAGGGCCTGATCGCGCGCCTGATGAAGGAAAGCACGGTGCCGATGATCAAGCACCTGGACGGCATCTGCCACGTCTACATCGACGACAAGGCCGATATCGAGAAGGCGCTGGCGGTCGCGTTCAACGCCAAATGCCACCGCTACGGCACCTGCAACACGATGGAAACCCTGCTGGTCGCGCGCGGGATCGCTCCCACCGTGCTGCCGCGCCTGGCCGCGCTGTATGCGACGCAAGAGGTCGAGCTGCGCGCCGACCCGGAGTCGCGCGAGATCCTGGCCGGCTATCCGCATCTTGCTGCCGCCACCGAAGAAGACTGGGCTACCGAATACCTGGCCCCGATCCTGGCGGTCAGGGTGGTGGCCGACATGGATGAGGCGATCGACCATATCACCGCGTATTCGTCGAAGCACACCGAGGCCATCATCACCGAGGACTACACGAGCGCCATGCGCTTCCTGCGCGAAGTAGACTCGGCCTCGGTAATGGTGAACGCCTCGACCCGCTTCGCCGACGGCTTCGAATATGGCCTGGGCGCCGAGATCGGCATCTCGAACGACAAGCTGCATGCGCGCGGACCCGTAGGGCTGGAAGGACTCACCTCGCTCAAGTACGTCGTGTTCGGGCACGGCGAAGTTCGTCAATAATCAACAACAAGGAACCGCATGTACCTCTGGATCAAAGCCCTGCACATCGTCTTCATCGCCTCGTGGTTCGCCGGTCTGTTCTACCTGCCGCGCATCTTCGTGAACCTGGCCCAGGAAACCAACCCGGCCGCGACCGAACGCCTGTTGGGCATGGCGCGCCGCCTGTACCGCTTCACCACGATCCTGATGGTGCCGGCGCTGCTGCTCGGCCTGTACCTGGCGATGATGATCGGCATGAAGCACGGCTGGCTGCACGCCAAGCTGGTGCTGGTGATCCTGGCGATCGGCTACCATCACGCCTGCGGTTCGATCCTGAAAAAATTCGAGCGCGGCGTGAACACGCGCAGCCACAAGTGGTTCCGCTGGTTCAATGAAGTGCCGGTGATCCTGCTGCTGGTGATCGTGATCCTGGCGACGGTCAAGCCGTTCTAAGTCGTCTTCGCATGGCGCGCGGGTCTTGTGGCCCGCACCCTGCGAACGTCGTCCCCGCGAAGGCGGGGACCCAAGGTGCTTGCGCTGCCACTTACGCACGCGTTGATGGCTGCGCATAGGACTTGGGTTCCCGCCTTCGCGGGAACGACGTTTTGAAGTACGTAGCAATAAGTAGTATTCCAACGGTCATCCCGCACCACGGCTGACGCGTTAATTTCACAGTTTCATCAACGGACAAAGGGTACCCCTCATGGCCTCATATTTTTGCCCATGCCCGCGCGGCATGGAAGCGGCGCTGGCCGAAGAACTGGGCGAGATCGCCCAACTCTCCACCACCTTCAAGGTGCACAACCAGGTGCCGGGCGGCGTGCACTGCTCGGGCACGATGCAGGACGCCTGGCTGGTCAACCTGCATTCGCGTATCGCCTCGCGCGTGCTGATGCGCATGGGCCAGCGCAGCTACTCCAACGAGAACGACATCTACGACCTGGTGCTCGAGCAGCCCTGGGAAGACTGGTTCGGCCCCGACCACACGATCCGCGTGGACGTCACCGCCGTCAAGTCGCCGCTCAAGAGCCTCGAATTCACCACGCTCAAGATCAAGGATGCGATCTGCGACCGCTTCCGCGACCAGTATGACAAGCGTCCGTCGGTCAACACCCGCGAGCCGGACATGCGCATCGTCGGTTTCCTCGACCAGCGCAACTTCATCATCTACCTCGACACCTCGGGCGAAGCGCTGTTCAAGCGCGGCTGGCGCGAAGAAACGGGCGACGCGCCGCTGCGCGAAAACCTGGCAGCGGGCCTGCTGCGCGTCTCGGGCTGGAAGCCGGGCGTGCCGCTGTTCGACCCGATGTGCGGCTCGGGCACGATCCTGGTCGAGGCGGCCCAGATGGTGCAGGGCATCCCGCCCGGCGCGCGCCGCCGCTTCGCCTTCGAACAATTCGCCGACCACGACCGCCAGGCCTGGGCCGACATGAAGGCCGCGATCAAGCCGAACCCGCTGCCGACCGAGCCGACCATCTTCGGCTCGGACATCTCGGGCGACATGGTCGCCATGACGCGCCATAACCTGAAGGTGGCCGGCATCCTGTTCGACGTGCCGCTCAAGCAGATCGAGGCCCAGCACGTGGTGGCGCCGACCGAACAGGCCGGCATCCTGCTCACCAACCCGCCGTACGGCGAACGGATCGGCGTGCGCGGCGACAGCACCGTGCCGCAGGACGAGATGGCGCTGGGCTTCTACTCGGCCTTTTCCACCACGCTCAAGCAGCGCTTCGCCGGCTGGACCGCCTACCTGTTCACTGCCGATCTGGGTTTGCCCAAGATGCTGCGCCTGAAGGAATCGCGCAAGACGCCGTTCTTCAACGGCGCGCTCGAATGTCGCCTGTTCCGCTTCGACATGGTGGCGGGCTTCAACCGTCGCGAAGAAGCAAAACCAAAGCAGGACTGACCTGGACTGACGATGCTGCCGCCAACCGACCCGCCCGATCTTCCGAAGGACCCCGTCACCCCGGTTCCTCTTCCTCCCCCCCACAAGATCGTGATGCTGTCGGCCGGCGGCCTTGCCACCCTGCTGGCGGCCCTGGCGATGCTGGGGCCGTTCTCGATCGACGCCTACCTGCCGGCCTTCCCGCAGATCCAGGCCGAGCTGGCGGCGACCCCGCTCGAGGTGCAGCAGACCCTGACCGCCTATATGCTGGCGTTCGCCGGCATGGTGCTGTGGCATGGCGCGCTGTCGGACGCCTTCGGGCGCCGCAACGTGATCCTGGTGGCGCTGGTGGTGTTCGCGATCGGCACCTTCGGCTGCGCTTCGGCGTCCTCGGTGCACTACCTGTGGGTGTTCCGCATCATGCAGGGCGTGTCGGCGGGGGCCGGCGTGGTGGTGGGACGCGCCATCATCCGCGACCTGTATTCCGACACCGCGGCGGCGCGCCTGCTGTCGATGGTGACGATGATCTTCTCGATCGCGCCGGCCATCGCGCCGGTGGTGGGCGGCTGGATCGTGCTGTGGTTCGACTGGCGCGCGATCTTCCTGGCGCTGTGCCTGTACACCGTGCTGCTCGGCTGGTTCTGCTGGAAGCACCTGCCCGAGACCATCCCGAGCACCCAGCGCCAGCCGTTCAACCCGCGCTTCCTGGCCAAGAGCTACGGCGCCATCTTCAGTTCCTTCCTGTTCCATATGAAGGCCGGCGTGACCGCCCTGAACTTCGGCGGCCTGTTCCTGTACATCGCGGCGGCGCCGGTCATGCTGCCCGAGAGCCTGGGCCTGGGACCGTCGCAATTCGCCTGGCTGTTCGTGCCGACCGTGAGCGGGATCTTCCTCGGTTCGCTGATGGCCAACCGCCTGGCCGGCAGGATGGACTTCGCGCGCCAGATCCGCATCGGCTTTTTCTTCATGCTCGCCGCGGTGACCTTCAACGTGACCTACCACGCCTTCCTGCCGCCGGCGCTGCCGTGGACGGTGGCGCCGATGTTCTTCTTCACCTTCGGCAGCTCGCTGATCGCGCCCGGCGCGACCCTGCTGGCGCTCGACCTGTTCCCGCACATCCGCGGCACCGTGGCCTCGTGCCAGTCCTTCGTCTCGACCCTGCTGGGCGCGATCGTGGCCGGCGTCGTCGCGCCGATGCTGTCGCACTCGGTGCTGGCGCTGGCCGTCGGCCAGATGTTCTTCGTGCTGGTCTCGCTGGCGTTCTGGGACACGGCGCGGCGCCACCGGCGCAAGCTGCGCGCCAGGGGCGAGCACGTTCCGTGATCGGCCAGGGATCGGGCCCGGGGCCGCGCCTGGCGGCCCGGCAGGTCCGAACGAGAGAACAGCAGGAATAGGCAGGATCGAGACAGAATCGGGTGGGTGGAAACAGTGGCGCGCGCTTATCGTGGTCGCTACTGGTTTCAACGGTGGGCGTACCGCCCGCCGCTAGGCCCGCACCCTCTGAAAGGACTGTTTCATGCTCGATCACATATTTCTCACAGTGGGCGACAGCGCTCGTTCGATCGCCTTTTACGAAAAGGTGCTGCCGATCCTGGGCATCACCAGCCGCCTCGACTATGACGGCAAGGACGGCCCGCCGGGCCATGCCGACCTGAAGGGTTTCGGGGCGGATGGCCGCGTATTCTTCTGGTTGCGGCAGGGCACGGCCGCGCCCGGCGCCGTGCATCTCGGCTTCGTTGCCGATTCGGAGGCGATGGTCGATGCCGCCTGCGCACAGGCGCTGGCGGCCGGCGCGACCGCAATCCATGCGCCCGGGCCGCAGCACCACTACGATCCCCGCTATTACGCGGCCCAGGTCATGGACCCGGACGGTTACAGCCTCGAATTCGTCTACAAGAGCTGGCAGCATGGCAAGTAAAGCCATAGCTCTGGAACAAGACGATCTGCGCGCGACGGCCGATGCGCTGATCGCGGCAACCAATGCTTTCGACGTCGAGCGCGCCCTGGCCCTGTTCGCGCCGGACGCAACGATCGACGACCCCTCCACCGGCCACCGCTTCGATGGCAGCGCCGGCATACGCGACTATATCGCGCAGTATTTCGTCGGCTATCGCACGGTCAGCCGTTTTCTGTCGCTGGAATATGCCGGTGACCGACGTGCGCGCCTGCGGCTGGATTTCACCGGAGATTTCGGCCACGAAGTGGGCGTGCTGCACTTCTCCATCGATCGCCAGGGTCTGATCGCACGTATCGACGCCGACCTCGAATGATCCTTGGGACTACGATGAAAAACTGATTTCGGCCACGGCTTTGCCGAGACCATGGCACGGGCCTTCCGTTCGTGCGGCTGCCGTCGACGGGAGACGCTGGGTCCGGGGCATCTACGGACTGGCTTCAGCGTCAGCTTTGTTTTTATGTGAAAAAAAATTACGAAATTTTATGAAACAGTCGTATTGATGCAACAAGCATATGTCTCATTTCCCTCTGCCATACAGTTAGAGCTAACCCTCGGCAAGAGTTATTGCTGTAACTATTGTTCCTGATCAGAAATGTATATATGCTACGATACGTTTTTCACATCTGGAGCAGAGGGCATTCGACGCGCCTGTTCCATGGACTGAAGTGCTAGATGTTGTGGCAGGCCTCCACGAGCGGCAGGGCCACCAACCCAACCCTTCGACGAACGGCGGCCGTGTTTGATAACATGCACCAATCCGACCAGGACATCCGCAATCGCTTGCTGATTGCCCGTCTGCCGGCCATGCCGCAGATCCTGGTCAAGCTGATCGAACACCTGCAGGCCGATGACCTCGGCATGCCGGAACTCGCCGCCCTGATTGCGAAGGATGCCGGCATGACCGGCAAGCTGCTGGCGGTCGCCAACAGCTCCGCCTATCACCGCCACACGCGCAGCGCCGACCTCGAACAATCGCTGGTAGCGCTCGGCACCGACATGATCAAGACCCTGGTCATCAGCGATTCGGTGTTCCAGACCTTTAACAGCTTTCCCCATTCGAACAGCATCGACCTGCGCGCGTTCTGGAAGCATTCGCTCACCGCGGCGGTGCTGGCGCGTGAAGTGGCGCGCGCGCTCGACTATGCGCATCCCGAAGAAGCCTACCTGGCCGGCCTGCTGCACAACGTCGGCCGGCTGGCGCTGCTGGCCGCGGCGCCCAAGGAATACGGCTTCAACTTCACCGCGCGCGACGACGACGACCTGTGCGCGGTCGAGCAGCGCACCCTGCAGATCACCCACACCGAGGCCGGCGCCTGGCTGATCGAGCGCTGGCAGCTCGATTCCTTCCTGGCCGACGCAGTGCTGTACCACCACGAACCGAGCGAGCGGCTCGAGTCCAGCCATCCCCTGATCCGCATCGTGCGCCTGGCGCACGTGCTGTCCCATCATGCGGACGATGCGACGATGGTGCGCGAAGCCGGCGCGCTATGCGGCATCGACGCCGCGCAGGCCGCCCGGCTGGTCGAGAAGGCCGCGCGCCAGGTCGAGCAGGCCGCCGTCCACCTGGGCATCGACCTGGCGGGCGCCGACGACATCCCGAGTCCGCCGGCCTGGGCGCCGCCGCCGCCCGTCGATCCGGTGCAGCAGCGCCTGAACGAGGAAGTGCGCAATATGGTGCTGGTGTCCGAAGTCGGCCAGAGCCTGGCGCGCCAGCAGGGCGAGTCGGGCCTGCTGGACGCGATGACGCGCACCGCGCGCATCCTGTTCGATTTCGACAGCGCCGTGGTGCTGCTCGAGAACCCGACCGGCCAGCTGCTTGCCGGCGCCCCGACCTTCGGCGCACAGCGCATCGCGGAGTTTACGCTGCCGCTGGCGAAAGGCGGCCCGGTCGCGCGCAGCGCGCTGGAGCGCCGTCCGGCCTTCGTGCAGCGCGCGCGCCACCAGGATCAGCTGGGCCTGGCCGAGGAACAGCTGCTGCGCATGCTGGGCACCGACAGCCTGGTGGTGGTGCCGCTGGTCGCCGGGCCGCGCTGCCTGGGCGTGCTGGTCGGCGGCGTGCCGGGCTGGCAGCTGCCGCATTGCCAGCGCCGCGAGCGCTTCATGCAGGCCTTCGGCGCGCAGGCCGCGAGTGCGCTGGAAAACCTGCTGCTCGAGCGCGGCCACGCGCGGCGCCAGCTGGCCAGCGTGGCCGAGGAATTCCGCGACGCCTCGCGCCGCGTGATCCACGAAGTGAACAATCCGCTGGCGATCATCAAGAACTACCTCAGTGTCCTGGATGGCAAGCTGGCGCGCCAGGAGCCGGTGGGCGGCGAGCTGTCGATCCTGAACGAAGAGATCGACCGCGTCGGCCAGCTGATCGGCAGCCTGGCCGACCAGAGGACGCCCGACGCCGTTCCGCGTCCGCTCGATGCGGCCAAGGTGGTGGACGACGTGCTGCGCCTGTTCCGCGGCAGCGGCTACGTGCCGGCCACGATCCAGGTGGTGACGCGCATGGAAGGCGATGGCGCGATCGAGGGCGATCCCGACCTGCTCAAGCAGATCCTGGTCAACCTGGTCAAGAACGCGGTCGAGGCCCTGGGCTCGCGCCCGGCGGGGCGGATCGAGATCGTCAACCGTGGCCACGTGAACCGCGAGCGCCAGGTCTACCTGGAACTCGTCGTCAGCGACAACGGCCCGGGCCTGTCGCGCGAGGTGCTGGCCAACCTGTTCGCTCCGGTCAGGAGCAGCAAGGACGGCGCCGAGGGCAGTCGTGGCCTCGGCCTGTCGATCGTCCACGGCCTGGTGCGGCAACTGGGCGGCCACATCGCCTGCCGCAGCGGCAGCGCCGGCACTTCCTTTGAAATTCTCCTGCCGGCGTGGTCCGGCGCCGGCGCGGTCCCCGCGCTGCCGGCGCGCGCCCTCGGTTCTGCTTAACCCTCACCATGAACGCGCATCCCGCCACCATGCTTCCCGGCGACCCCGCTCCTTTCTCCCAGACCCTCGAGACCGACAGCCAGCCACGCCTGCTGCTGGTCGACGACGAGCCACGCCTGCTGTCTTCGCTGTACGAACTGCTGCAGGGCCGGGGCTATCGCCTGGTCACCGCGCCGTCCGGGACCGAAGCCCTGGCCCAGCTGTCCCGCCAGCACTTTGACCTCGTCCTGCTCGACCTGCGCCTGCCCGACATCGGCGGCCACGAGATCATGGACTTCATCAACGAGAGGGGCATCGACGCCGACGTCATCGTGATGAGCGGCGAGATCGGCATCGACGCCGCGATCGGCGCGCTCAAGCGCGGCGCCTACAGCTACCTGCGCAAGCCCTACAGCCGCGAGGAGCTGCTCTCCACCGTGAGCAATGCGCTGCAGCGCCGTCGCCTGACCCTCGACAATGCGCGCATCGCGAACCAGCTCGAGAACTCCGAGAAGATGTACCGCTACCTGGTGGACTCGTCGCCGGACATCATCTATACGCTGAACCACGAGGGCCGCTTCACTTTCGTCAATGACCGCGCCTACCAGCTGCTGGGCTACACCCGCGAAGAGCTGATCGGCCAGCATTACTCGATCCTGGTGCACGAGGAAGACCTGGAGCGCGCGCGCTACGTGTTCAACGAACGCCGCGTCGACGAGCGCGCGTCGCGCAACGTCGAACTGCGGCTCAAGTGCCGTGGCGGCAATGGCCACGACCGCACCTTCAACACCACCCTGATGACGATCTCGCTCAACGCGATCGGCATGCACGTGCCGGACCAGGAAGTCAAGAAGCTCGAATTCTTCGGCACCTATGGCGTGGCGCGCGACATCACCGACCGCAAGCGCGCCGAAGAAGTCATCTCCTACCAGGCCTACCACGACATCCTGACCGACCTGCCGAACCGCATCCTGTTCAAGGACCGCCTCGGGCTGGCCGTGATCCAGGCCAAGCGCAAGCAGACCGAGCTCGCGGTGATGTTCATCGACCTGGATCGCTTCAAGCTGGTCAACGACACGCTGGGCCACGTGAAGGGCGACGAACTGCTGCAGCAGGCGGCCGGCCGCCTGAAGGAATGCCTGCGCAAGGGGGACACCCTGGCGCGCCAGGGCGGCGACGAATTCACCATCGTGCTGCCCGAACTGCGCGACCGCGACGACGCGCGCATGGTGGCGGATAAATTCCTGGAGGTGCTGCAGGAACCATTCGACCTGGACGGCCACGAGGTGCACATCTCGGCCTCGATCGGCATCGCGATCTATCCGAAGGACGGCGAATCGATCGACGAGCTGCTGCGCCATGCCGACATCGCGATGTACCAGGTCAAGGCGCTGGGCAAGAACGGCCACAGCTTCTACCACGACTCGATGCTCGAAGTGTCGCACCAGAAGATCGCGCTGGAACAGGCGCTGCGCCGCGCGCTCGAGCACGACGAGCTCGAGATGTTCTACCAGCCGCAAATCGACGCCATGACCGGCCGCATCACCGGCGCCGAAGCCCTGATGCGCTGGAACCATCCGACGCGCGGGCGCCTGTCGGCCGGCGAGTTCCTGCCGTTCGCCGAAGAGAACGGCCTGATGCTGCCGATCTCGGACTGGATGATCGGCGCGCTGTGCCGCGACATGCTGCAGTGGAATGCGATCGGCGGCAGCGACATTCGTCTTTCGCTCAACCTGTCGCCGCAATACCTGGACCGCGGCGATTTCTTCGAGAAGATGCGCGGCGCGCTGGCGCGCTACGGCATCTCGCCGCAGCAGATCGAGGTGGAGATCACCGAGAACATCTGCATCCGCAATCCGCAGTATGCGATCGAGCAGCTCAACAAGCTGTGCCAGCTGGGCGTGTCGATCGCGATCGATGACTTCGGCACCGGCTACTCGTCCTTGTCCTACCTGCACCGCTTCCCGATCCACACCATCAAGATCGACCAGTCCTTCGTCAAGGAGATCCACCAGGAAGACGGCCACTATCCGGTGATCCTGGCGATCATCTCGATCGCGCGCGGCCTGGGCCTGAACCTGATCGCCGAAGGCGTCGAGACCGAGGAGCAGGCGCGCTACCTGCGCGCCAACGGCTGCCTGACGATGCAGGGCTATCTGTTCTATCGCCCGATTTCGCTGCACGACTTCATGGCCGCGCTGCGCACCCAGTCGGGCGGCGCCCTGCGCGCGGTGCAGGCCTGACCGATCATGCTCGACGCCACGCTGCAATCGAGCGCCACGCCCACTTATAGCGCCGAATTCTTGCGTGTAAAGGCGCAGGCCGAGCGCGGCGTGGCCCAGGCCCAGCACAGCCTTGGCTTCATGTATGTGAGCGGCCAGGGCGTGCCGAAGAACGACGAGCTGGCGGTGGCATGGTACCGGATGGCGGCGGCATCGAACCTGGCCCAGGCCCAGTACAACCTCGGCGTGATGCTGCAGAAGGGCCAGGGCGTCGAGCAGGACTTCGGCCAGGCGGCCCACTGGTATGGGCGCGCGGCCGAGCAGGGCTATGCGCCGGCCCAGTACAACCTGGGCTGGCTGTATGCGAAAGGCCAGGGCGTGGCCAGCGACGTGGGCCAGGCGCTGCACTGGTTCAGCCAGGCGGCCGACCAGGGCGAGCCGGGCGCGCAGCACAACCTGGGCATGATGTTCGAGACCGGCAAGGGCGTGGCCCAGGACCAGGAGGCGGCGCTGCACTGGTACCGGCGCGCCGCCGAGCAGGGCTATATGCGCTCGCAGTACAACCTGGGCCTGCGCTACGACGCCGGCCAGGGCGTGGCGCGCGACGCACGCGAAGCGCTGGCCTGGATGCGCAAGGCGGCGGAGCAGGGCCATGCGCCGGCCCAGTTCAACCTCGGCCTGCGCTACGACAAGGGCCAGGACGTCGAGCAGGACAGCCGGCAGGCGATCCTGTGGTACGGCCGCGCCGGCGAGCAGGGGCATGCCAGCTCGCAGTTCAATCTCGCGCTCATCTACGACACCGGCCACGGCGTGGCGCGCGACGAGGCGCTGGCCCTGGCGTGGTACCGGCGCGCCGGAAACCAGGGCCATGCCGGCGCCCAGAACAGCCTCGGCATGCGTTATGAGCACGGACAGGGCGTGACGCGCGACGTGGCGCAGGCGGCCGCCTGGTACCGGCGCGCTGCCGAGCAGGGACTGCCGGCGGCCCAATACCAGCTGGGGCAGTTGCTCGATGCCGGTGACGGCGTCGAGCAGGATCCTGCGCAGGCGACCGAGTGGTATCGCAAGGCGGCCGAGCAGGGACACCTGCGGGCCCAGTTCGACCTGGGCCTGCGCTATGAGAGTGGCAACGGGGTCGCACAGGACAGCGCGCAGGCCCTGGCCTGGTACCGGCGCGCGGCCGGCCAGGATTACGCGCCGGCCCAGTATATGGTGGGCGCGCTGCTCGACCGGCTGGAGAGCGGTGACCCGTTCGAGGCGACCGACTGGTTCCACAAGGCGGCCGACCACAAGCACGCGCTGGCGCAGTTCGAGCTGGGGCTGCGCTACGACTGCGGCAAGGGCGTGGAGCGCGACTACGAGGCGGCCCATTTCTGGTACCTGTGCGCCGCGCGCCAGGGCCATGCGCGGGCCCAGTTCAACCTCGGCGTGATGTATGCGGCGGGGCAGGGCGCCCAGCGCGACCTGGTCGAGGCCTATGCCTGGCTGCACCGGGCCGGCGGCGCCGGCGTGGCGCCGGCCAGCGCCTACCTGGCGAAGGTCGCGAGCAGGATGGAAGCGCAACAGTTGTCCCAGGCGGAACGCTTGATTTCGGTTTGACGCACCGCATTTGAACCGCCAGCAGGCGCGCACGGCTGCGCCAGCGCACCGTGTGCGTATGCACGCCGCGCTATACTGTATGCCCATACAGTCACGCCTGCGCGATGGAACTCAACGACAAGCTCGAAATCCTGGCCGACGCGGCCAAGTACGACGCATCCTGCGCCAGCAGCGGTGCGCCCAAGCGCGGTTCCGAAGGCAAGGACGGCCTGGGCGCCACTACCGGCATGGGCATCTGCCACAGCTATACGCCGGACGGCCGCTGCGTCTCGCTGCTCAAGATCCTGCTCACCAATTTCTGCATCTACGACTGCCAGTACTGCATCAACCGGCGCACCTCGAACGTGCCGCGGGCGCGCTTCGCGGTGGACGAAGTGGTCAAGCTGACCCAGGATTTTTACCTGCGCAACTACATCGACGGCTTGTTCCTCAGCTCGGGCATCATCCAGTCGGCCGACTACACGATGGAGCAGCTGGTAGCGGTGGCGCGCCAGTTGCGCGAGGTGCACCAGTTCCGCGGCTACATCCACCTCAAGACCATCCCCGACGCCGATCCATTGCTGATCCAGGAAGCGGGCCGCTGGGCCGACCGCCTGTCGGTGAACATCGAGCTGCCGACCCACGACAGCGTGACCCGCCTCGCACCCGAGAAAAGCGTCCACACGATCAAGCTGGCGATGGGCGCGATCCGGCGCAAGCTGGACGAAAAAGCCGAGGAGCCGAAGGCGCCGGCCTTCGCGCCGGCCGGCCAGAGCACGCAGATGATCGTCGGCGCCGACGCCAGCGACGACCACACCATCCTGAACACGGCCGAGACGCTGTACGGCAGCTATAAGCTCAAGCGCGTGTACTACTCGGCCTTCAGCCCGATCCCGCAAAGCCCCGGCAGCGTGCCGCTGGCGCCGCCGCCGCTGCTGCGCGAGCACCGCCTGTACCAGGCCGACTTTCTGTTGCGCGGCTACGGCTTCACGGCCGGCGAACTGATGCCGCAGACGGGCAACCTGGCGCTGGACGTCGACCCCAAGCTGGCCTGGGCCTTGAGCAATCGCGAGCATTTTCCGATGGACCTGAACCGGGTGGATGCATCGCTGATCCCGCGCATTCCCGGCATTGGCCTGCGCAACGCCAAGCGCATCGTCGAGCTGCGCCGCCTGCGCCGCATCCGCTGGGAAGATCTATCTCGCCTGCGCTGCAGCCTCAAGAAGCTCGCGCCCTTCGTCGTCACCGCCGACTACAAGCCGGCGCAGGGAGCGACCAGTTCCGACCTGCTGCGCAAGCACATGGCCGATGCGCCGCAGCAGATGAACCTGTGGCCCGAGTTGCAGGCGGCATGAACCTGGACGCCGGCGCCGCCGCCCTGGCCGCGACCGCGGTAGCGAGCGTGCGCGCGGGCCGGCCGCTGCTGGTGGACGGTTTCACCGCATGGCGCGCGGTGGCGCGCGAACTGCTGCGCGCCGGCGTGCCGCCTGAGGCAGTAACCTGGGGGGCACCGGGCGCCGACCTGTTCTCAGGTGCGCCGGCGCCGGGCGAGGCTGCGCAGCATGGAGGCGACCTCCTGTCGTCCCAGGCGCGAGCAGACGCGCAGGCGCCTTCTAACGCAACGGCGCCGAGGCCACAAGTTCCGCGCTCCCTGATGGAGATGCTGCAGACCGCCGCCTGCTTTCGCGACCATGACCGCTGGGCCTTCCTGTACCAGGTGATCTGGCGCTGGCAGCAGGGCGAGCACGACGTGCAATCGCCCGCCGATCCCGACGGGCAGCGGCTGCACACGATGGTCAAGGGGGTGCGGCGCGAGGTACACGATATGCACGCCTACATCCGATTCCGCGAACGGCCGATCGAGGCCGGCGCGCCCCATTTCGTGGCCTGGTTCGAACCCGCCCACGATGTCTTGCCGCAGGTGGCCGAACACTTCGTCGCGCGCATGGGCAAAGTGACCTGGATGATCGCCACGCCCGACGCCAGCGTGCTGTGGGACGGCGCCACCCTGCACCATACCGGCCCCCTGATGTCGAGCGCGGCCGACCTGGATGACGCGGGCGAGGCGCTGTGGCTGACCTATTACCGCAGCATCTTCAACCCGGCGCGCCTGAACACGCAGGTCATGAACAGCCATATTCCTTCGCGCTTCTGGAAGAACCTGCCGGAAGGCGCGCTGGTGCCGTCCCTGGTGAGCCAGGCCGGCCTTGGCGCGCGCCGCATTGGCCAGGTCGAAGCGGTGGGCAGGCGCAGCGGCCGCACGATCCCGATCGAAGCCGAAAAGGCGCAGCCCGAGCGCCAGCAGCCGTCGAAGCTGGACGAGTGCCGGCGCTGCGAGCTGTGGGAACACGCAACCCAGGCGGTCGGCGGCGAAGGGCCAAAGCACGCGAAGATCATGCTCGTCGGCGAACAGCCGGGCGACCAGGAAGACCTGGCAGGGCAGCCCTTCGTCGGCCCGGCCGGCAAGCTGCTCGACCGCGTGTTCGAGCAGGCCGGCGTGGAGCGCAAGGGCGTCTACATCACCAATGCCGTCAAGCATTTCAAGTGGGAGCCGCGCGGCAAGCGGCGCCTGCACAAGACGCCGGCGCAGAAGGAGATCGAGGCCTGCCACTACTGGCTCGGGAAAGAAATCGCCACGCGACAACCCAAGGTCATCGTGGCGATGGGCGCGACCGCGCTCAAGTCGGTGCTGCAGACCGGGAGCGTGACCCTGAAGGACAAGCTGGGACGGCCGGTGCGCCATGGCGACAGCTGGGTGGTGACGATTTATCACCCGTCGTACGTGTTGCGCGTGCCGGACGAAGCGACCAAGCACGAGGCGTTTTCGGTGATGGTCGAGGGCTTGAAGCTGGCGCAGGAATTATTGGACAGGCCAGATGCGTCGGAGCCGCGGGAAGCCTGATATATGCACTTATATGCACAGTATGCGCTGTTCATGTAATTGAAACAGCCGCGTTACAGCAGGTTCGCCAACGATGCCATTGGCGTAAGATCTGGCGATTCCCATCACCGGATCATTTCATGAGCAAACTCGCCGTACCCGCTTTCTGCATATGCATGCTGACCGCTCCCGCCTGGGCGCAATCGGATGATGTGGCCGTCACGGCGCAGGCCGCCGTCGATGTTGCCGACAGCGCCGCCGAGCCGGCGCCGGAGCAGATCCACGTCGTGGCCCAGCGTCCTGGGCCGGGCATGTGGAAAGTGTCGAAGGGCGATCATGTGTTGTGGGTGTTCGGCATGTACGGGCCGGTACCGAAGGACATGCAGTGGCGCTCGCACGAAGTCGAAAACGTCATCCGGAATTCGCAGGAATACCTGTCGGCGCCAAGCGTCTCGGCCAGCCCGGGTTTCTTCAGGGGGATCACACTGCTGCCAAGCTTCATCGGCATGCGCAAGAATCCGGATGGCGCAAGCTTGCGTGACGTGATGCCGGCGCAAGAGTATGCGCGCTGGACCACGTTCAAGTCCAAGTACCTGCCCGAGAACGACGACGTCGAACGTGAGCGCCCGATCTTCGCGGCGGAGGTGTTGTCGAACGCCGCGCGCAAGCAAGCGGGCCTGGTCGACAGCTACGCGGTGCGCAAGCCGCTGCTGGACCTGGTCAAGAAGGCGAAGCTGAAGGAGACCGCGTCGACCTTCCAGCTGCCGATGGACAATGCGCGCACGGTGCTGAAGAACTTCAAGAAATCGACCCTGGGCGACGCCGCCTGCCTGACGCGCACGATGTCCACGCTGGAGCAGGACCTCGAGGCCGCCAGCCGGCGCGCCAATGCCTGGGCCAAGGGCGATGTGGATGAAATGCGCAAGCTGGACTTCACCAGCCGCGAAGAGGCCTGTTCCGGCGCCCTGATGAATAGCGCGGCATTCGATGCCGAGCCCGAATTCAAGCACATGAGGACGCGCGCGAACGAGAAATGGATCGCTTCGGCCGAGAAGGCGCTCGCGGCCAATGCCTCGACCTTCGCCGTCCTGAAGATCGAGGATATCTTCGACCCGAAAGGAGTGATCTCGGCGCTGGCGGCGAAGGGGTATACGGTCGAGCAGCCGGATTGATCCGGGGCAGGCGCGGGAGGGACGGGAAATTGTCAAACCGTCCCAAACGCGCGTAGAATGCTGGCAACGCGGGTGTAGTTCAATGGTAGAACGGCAGCTTCCCAAGCTTCATACGAGGGTTCGATTCCCTTCACCCGCTCCACGCGATCATGTCGTATCCGCCGATGCTCATAAAATGATCCCCGAGATATCATTTAAAGACCGCTCTCTGCTGCTGTTGACGGGCCTCGTCGCAGCAGGGGCAGCATGGGCCTTCTGGCACTATCTCGGCAAAAACGCATTTGCCGTGCTGACGATCATTGCGATCGTAACGCTCTCGTTCGACAATCGGCGTCTGCGGCGTCAACTGGGCGACAAGCCGCCGTCCGGGCCGGAACAGCACTGATGGCAGCGCCATCTCATCTTTAGACGCAGTATCCTGTTGATTCCTGCACTCAGCCATGCGAGGAACAAGGATGATACTGGACTCACCTTCACGCCGCCGCCTATTGCAAGCAATGCTCGCCGCATCTGGCAGCCTGGCCCTGCCAATGCTGCACGCCGCGCCAGCCCCGGCGCCGCTGCTCACCCGCCCGATCCCCTCGTCCGGTGAGCAGATACCTGTCATCGGCCTGGGCAGCTGGATCACCTTTAACGTCGGCCGCGATCCGCAGGCTCGCAAGGAATGCCAGGAGGTGATGCGCCAGTTCCTTGCTAGCGGCGGCAGGATGATCGACTCGTCCCCGATGTACGGCTCGGCCCAGGACGTGATCGGCGAAGCGATACAAGCCATCAAGCCGCCGACCTTGTTCTCGGCCGACAAGGTGTGGATCAGCGGCGGCGCCCGCGGCGTGCAGCAGATCGAGACTTCCCGAAAACTGTGGCGCGTGCCGCGCTTCGACCTGCTGCAGGTGCATAACCTGCTGTCGTGGGAAGAACACCTCAAGACCCTGCTGGCGATGAAGAAGGAAGGGCGGCTGCGCTATGTCGGCATCACGACGTCCGAAGGCCGGCGCCACGGCGAGATCGAGAAAATCATGGCCTCCCACCCCATCGACTTCGTACAAATCTCGTACAACGCCCTCGATCGTGAGGTAGAGCAGCGCATCCTGCCGCTGGCGCGCGAGCGCCGCATCGGCGTGATCGTCAACCGGCCGTTCCGCCAGGGTGACCTGACCCAAGCCTTGGCCGGCAAGCCGCTGCCCCGCTGGGCCGCGGACATCGGCTGCACCACCTGGGCCCAGGCACTGCTGAAGTTCATCGTGTCCCACCCCGGCGTCACCTGCGCGATTCCCGCCACCTCGAACGTGGCCCACGTGCGCGAGAACCTGCTGGCCGGCACCGGCCGCATGCCCGACGAGGCCCTGCGCAAGCGCATCGCCCAGGATGCCGAAAGGCTGGCATGAGCGGGTGGTGGACCGAGTGGGCGACCTACAGGCTGTCGGACTTTCTGATGTTCTCGCAACGCAGTTACTTCCGGCTCATCGCGCTGTACAACGAGGCGGTCTGGCCCGCGCATCTCCTGGCGCTGGCGGCTGGCCTGATCGTCATCGGCTGCATTGCGCGCCCTGGCGTCAACACCCGCCGCATCGCGTTGCTGGTGCTGGCCGTGGCCTGGGCCTGGGTCGGCTGGGCATATCACCTCGATCGTTACGCGGACATCAACACGGCCGGTCCCTGGTTCGCGCTCGCCTTCGGCGTGCAGTCCGTGATGTTGTGCTTCATGGCGCTGCGATCGCACGGCGCCGCACCGGCTGGCATGCAAAAGCAGGTGGCGCTGGGCTTCTCCGGCCTGGCAGTGCTCGGGTATCCGCTGCTCGCGCTGGGCAGCGGCCACAGCTGGAGCCACGCTGAAGTATTCGGCATCGCGCCCGATCCAACCGCTGTCGCCACGCTGGGGGGACTGCTGGCATGCCGAGCCCACCCGCTCTATTGGCTGATTCCGCTGGCCTGGTGTGCGGTGAGCGGCGCGACCTTGATGGAGCTGCGCGTCGGCTATGCGTGGCTGTTGCCGACGGTTGCTATCCTGTCAGTCGCAGCCGGCTTGCTCTTCAGGCACTCAAGACACTCGCCAGTACATTGAGCCTGATGTTATTCGTCGCTGGGGGGGAGTTTGCGCGTGAGCAGCTGCTTGAGAGAGTTATTGGACATTCCCGAATACTGAATGTCATCGATCAGCCAGCCATTTTCTCTTCTGGTCATGCGGTACTCCAGCCGCACTTTCTCACCGCTGGAGGGATAGGTGAATTCAACAGCCACGATGTCCTTTGGCATGGGACGTATCGTCAAGTCGACGGCAGCCGGGTCCTGTGACGCGAAGATGGGGTCGAAGTCCAGATTGCATATTTCGCCGGTTTTTTCGGCGCAGTGACCGTCTTTGACCAGTAGAGAAGCCAGCTCCTGATCAAAGTAACGACGAAGGACCGAACTTGCCTGCTGCGCTAGCGGCTTGCCAAAAACGTTAATCGAACTCGACAGCACCTGCCATGCGAAGGTCTTGTACAGGCTGCCCACAATGGCGACTTGTTCATCTGATTCACGTGGTGCGGCAGTGGATGGGGAAATGCAGACGAGAGCGAAAGATATCGCGCAGAGTGCGCGGCTAGGGACGGTAGACGGCATACTCGGGCCTTTCTCTGCGATAGGTTGGACCAGCCCAGAAGTCTCGTTGGGCGAAATCGGATATCCATTTCTCGCCGTCGAATCCCGCAATATGGCCTGCTGAATTCCCGCCGGGATACGGTTGAATCACCACGATATCGCCTTTTTGAAACTTGAAATGCTCAGGGGTAGGAAGGGCGACAACATGAAATCCATTCCTCGTTAGGATAGGCCCCCAATCCTTGGCCATGAGCGGATGCCCTGAAGTATTGGCATCAGCAGCTTCGAGCGCCAGCCGAACGAAGCGGGCGCATCTGCCTTGACTTTGATTTTTCGCGTTTGTACGCAAATGCGATGCGCATTTTTCCACATCAATCGGCATGATTTTTGGCGTGTTATTGAAGGCACGGCCAATTATTGTTGTCTCCCTGCTGTGAACATTGCGTAGTCGCAATCGCTCAGCGCGACAACAGATCGCTCGGCAAACCTTGCCAGCCCAGTGCACGGTGAGCGGGATGACCTGATGGATCCAAAATTGGGCATTGTTCAAGCAAGAATGTGTATTCCTTGGCATCTCGGAAGGAGCCAGACTGTCGTCATCCGGGGCCGAACGGCTGACGTCAACGCGCCCTGGTATTCATTCGAAGTCTTCCGAGGAGAACACGATGAAATACAAGACCTTGGGTAACACCGGCTTGCTCGTATCGCAGCTATGCCTGGGAACGATGACTTTCAGCGGCGGTAGCGGCGTGTACAAGCATATCGGCAATGTCGACCAGGCTGGCGCCGACGAACTCGTCAAGGCCAGCATCGACGCGGGCATCAATTTCTTCGATACCGCCGACGTGTATTCCGGTGGCGAAAGCGAAAGCACGCTCGGCCAGTCGTTCAAGAACCTGGGCATCGCCCGCAAGGACTATGTGCTGGCCACCAAGGTATATAGCCGCATGGGGCCAGGCCGCAACGATGTCGGTGCTTCACGCGGCCACATCATGGATGCCATCGAAGCGAGCCTGCAACGGCTGCAGACGGATCACATCGATCTGTACCAGATCCACGCGACCGATCTCCTGACGCCCACCGAGGAGACCTTGCGCGCGCTGGACGATCTGGTCCGCCAGGGCAAGGTTCGCTATATCGGTGTTTCGAACTGGCCGGCTTGGCGTGTCGCGACCGCGCTCGGGATTTCAGCACGCCTGAACCTGGCGCGATTCAATACACTGCAGGCCCACTACTCGATTGCAAGCCGCGATCTCGAACGTGAGTTGGGCCCGTTGATTGCAGCGGAAAAGATGGGCTTGCTCGTCTGGAGCCCGCTGGCCGGTGGGCTGTTATCGGGAAAATTCAGCCGCGAGAACCAGTCGCCGGAAGGCTCGCGCCGTTCCGATTTCGACTTCCCGATCATCAATAAGGAGCGCGCCTGGAACGTCATCGACGTGATGCGCCCCATCGCCGAAGCGCACGGGTGCAGCCCGGCCCGGATCGCACTGGCCTGGCTGCTGTCCAAGCCGATCGTCACATCAGTGCTGGTAGGGGCCAAGCAACTGAGCCAGCTCGAGGACAACATCGCCGCGGTCGACATCTCCCTCGGCGAAGACGAGATCCGCCAGCTCGACGACGTCAGCGAGCTGCCGCCGGAATATCCGGGCTGGATGCTCGCGACCCAGGGCGTGGATCGTCTCGGCCCGGTCGACCTGTGGGCCGACAAAATGTCGGCAACTTCCTGACGGCTGTCCTGCGGCACTTACCGAAAGGATTTCAGTCATGAGTTATCGATTGCAAGAAAAAGTCGCCGTGATCACTGGCGCATCGAAGGGCCTGGGTGCGGCCATTGCAAAACACTTCGCGGCCGAGGGGGCATCGGTCGTGGTCAATTACTCAAGCAGCAAGAAGCGGCCGACGATATCGTGGACGAGATCGCTGAAGCCGGTGGCAAGGCGATCGCCATCAGGGCGGATATGCGCGACCCGGATGACGTCAGGCAGTCATCACGGGACACGTCAAGCACCGCATCCTTAGCACCGGCAAGGAGTTCGAAAGTGATTTCGCGGCAATCTGTTCGGTCAGGGACGGCAAGGTCAGCGGATACAACTTCATCGAGGATTCGTACGGCCTATGGCGCGCGTTCCAGGCAGACTCAGTTTGACAGCAGATTGCCCAACCTGAACGAATCCGCCCCCGCCACTTTGCAAATGTGCATCCCGCGCAGCAGGTGCCGGTGCGCCGTGCTGGCGAACAGCAACCCCGGACGGCTGGCCGCCACCGGCGTGACCTGCCCGCTGACCGGATTGACGACATCCGCGATCGGCTCGCCCGCTGCGACCTGATCGCCCAGCTTCTTGCGGAACACCAGCACGCCCGCATGCGGCGCCACCAAAGGCTCGACGGCATCGAGCGGCGTCGGGCCGCAGTGGGCCGCGGGCAGGGCGTTCGCCGGTATGTCGAGCACGCCCACATGCGCAAGGTATTGCAGGATGGCGTCGGCATCCTGCTGCGCGTAGTCGTAGTTCACATCGTTCTCGCCGCGCAGTTCGACGGTGACGGCGGCGCATGCGGGCGGAATGGCGGCGTCCGTAAAATGGTCGGCCAGGTCCCACCACACCCGGCTGCAGGCTTCGTCGAAGGCTTCGCCGCCCGATTCCTTCGCCACCAGCAGCACGCGCGCGCCCATCAGGTCGGCCAGCGGCTGGATCACGTCGACCAGCGGCGTGCCGGTGTACATGTGCAGCACCGCCTCGTTATCGCAGTGCAGGTCGAGCACGATGTCGGCGTCGATCGCCATCGTCAGCAGGAGTTTCTTGAGCGTGGCGGCATTGTCCGCCGGTTCCCAGGCCGCCACCTCGTTGCGGGCCAGCTCGCGGATCAGCGCGACGTTGGCTGTTGCATCCTGGCCCAGCCGGCCCTCGAGCGCGCTTTTGAGGGCGGCGGCAACATGGCGATAAGAGCGGTTGAAGTTCAGGCCGGTGGACAGGTCGTAGCGGCCGAAGGGCGCGCCATGCAGCACCTGGGACAGGCCGAGCGGGTTGGCTGCCGGGACCAGGATGATCTCGCCCTTGATCCGCCCTTCGGCATCGAGCTTGTCGAGCTGCCCGCGCAGCAGGTGCGCCACCAGCATCGCAGGCACTTCGTCGGCGTGGATCGCGGCCTGGATGTATACCTTCTTGCCGCTGCCGGGGGCGCCGTAGTGGAGGGATGTCAGGTTCAGGGTGGCGACACTGTCTTCGATGGCGATCGGGTGTTTCGTCGAGTGCATGGCAAGAGGCTCCGGCGTTGCTGGGGGAAGACAATGATTATGCTCGATTCCGCCTTGCCACCACGCACGGTCGATGGCCGGGGCGGCTGCGCTATAATGACAGCCGTTTTTTCCGCATATTTCACACTCCCCATGTCTTCTGATAAGCCTACCAGTGGTCCGGCACGGTCCATGCTGTACGATCCCACCGAACACCGCATCCGCAGTTTCGTCACGCGCGCAGGGCGGCTGTCGACCGCGCAGGCGCGGGCTTTCGAGGAGTTTGGCCCCAAGTTCCTGATCGAGTACAAGAAGGAAGCGCTCGACCTCGAACAGGCCTTCGGCCGCAAGGCGCCGGTGGTCCTCGAAATCGGCTTCGGCATGGGCGACACCACGGCCCATATCGCGACGCTGATGCCCGAGAAGGATTTCCTGGGCGTCGAAGTGCACACGCCGGGTGTGGGCAGCCTGCTCAAGCAGATCGGCGAACAGGGCATCGATAACCTGCGCCTGGTCCAGCACGACGTGTTCGAGGTGCTGAATCACATGGTCCGTGACGGCTCGCTGCACGGCGTGCACGTGTTCTTCCCCGATCCATGGCACAAGGCGCGCCACAACAAGCGCCGCCTGATCCAGCCGGCCTTCGTCAAGCTTCTGTGCCAGAAGATCGCGCCGGGCGGCTACCTGCACCTGGCGACCGACTGGGAAGACTATGCGGTGCAGATGCTCGAGGTCTTGAGCGCCGAGCCGGAGCTGACCAACACCGCCGAGGGCTACGCCCCGCAGCCGGCATACCGTCCGCTGACGAAGTTCGAGAACCGCGGCATCAAGCTGGGTCACGGCGTCTGGGACCTGGTCTTCACGCGCAAGTAAGTGTCAATCCGGGGGCGGATCGTCGTTCGTTCCCCCGTCTTCGTCGTTCGTCGCCACCTGCTGTCCCGGGCCGCCGGAAGTTCCTAGACTGGACTCGTTGATATACATTAACGAGCACAGGGGAGAACAGCATGTGGAAGCGCATCGAACAATGGAATCGTGAGGTAGAGGCGGAGCAGCTCGCGGTGCTCCGCGATCCAACGCTGGTAGCGCAGGTGCCGGCCGGCTGCCGCCGTTTCTTCGCCCGCAAGCTGGCGCAGATGTCGCCCGCCGAGCGTGAATCCCTTTATCAGTTTTCCAGTACCGTCAGTACCTCGGCAGCCCTGCTTGCGCTGCTCAAGCTGTTCGTCGTGCTGTCGGTGGTCGGTTTCCTGATCAATCTCGCTTTTCTGCCTGCCAGGCCGTGGTGGCATACAGTCCTTGCCGCCAATGCAATCGGGCTCGCGATGGCCATGTCGCTGATGGGCGTCTGGTTCAATTATGGGAAGATCGTGCGCGCCAAGGGCAAGGCGCTGGTCACGATCGTCGGCCTTGGCCTGGTGGGTGGGCTGTTCGGTGGATTGACCGCCATGTTCGAGACGGGTGGCAATTGGTCAGTCCTGCTCGACAGGCTGCCCAGGATCGTCGTCACCGTGACGATCGTCGTGACCGCACTGGTGGCGATACCGACCATCGTGATCGCCGTGCTGCGTAACCGCCACTACCAGATACTGGCCGAACAGCTCAAACGCGACGCCGAGCAGGAGCGCCTGGCGCGCGAGTTAAGTGAAACCCAACTGCGCCTGTTGCGCGCCCAGATCGAGCCGCACTTCCTGTTCAATACCCTGGGCGCGGTGCAGCAGCTGGCCGAGCAGGGTGCGCCGCGCGCGGCCGAACTCACGTCCCACCTGATTGACTTCCTGCGCGCCAGCATGAGCGATATGCGCTGCGAGCAGGTGGCGCTGGCGACCGAATTCGGCCTGGTCGAGTCCTATCTGCGCGTGATGCAGATCCGCATGGGCGAGCGCCTGCGCTATACGGTCGACGTGCCCGCTGCGCTGGCAAGCACCCAGGTGCCCAGCATGCTCGTACTGACCCTGGCCGAGAACGCGATCAAGCACGGCATCGAGCCGTCGCTGGCGGGCGGCGAGATCGTCGTCACGGCCCACGACGACGAAGGGACGATCCGCATCCGGGTGCGCGACAGCGGCGTGGGCATGAGCGACACGCCGGGCGCCGGCACCGGCCTGGAAAACGTGCGCCACCGCCTGCGCCTGGCGTACGGAGAAGGCGCCTGCCTGCTGCTCTCCGAAGCCGAACCTGGCCTGCTGGCCGAAATCGCCATCCCCTGCAAGGAGCCGAAATGAGTGTCACTGTGCTGGTCGCCGAAGACGAACCCCTGATGCGCGAGCGCCTGCTCGGCATGCTGGCCACGGCCTGGCCCGAAGCCCAGGTGGTCGCGGCGCCCGAGAACGGGTTTGACGCCTGGGACGCCTGGCTCGAGCACGAGCCGCAGGTGGTCTTTCTCGACATCCGCATGCCCGGCATGTCGGGCCTGGAAGTGGCCGAACGCATCGGGCGCCGTTCGCACGTGGTGTTCGTCACGGCCTACGACCAGTATGCGGTCGATGCCTTCGACACCGGTGCGGTCGACTACCTGCTCAAACCCATCCAGCCGGGTCGGCTCGACAAGGCCCTGGCGCGCCTGCGCGAGAAGCTGGACGCCCGTCCGGACGATGTCAGCGAGGTGGTGCAGCAGGTGAAGGCGGCGTCGCCGCAAGCGAAGCGCGAGAAGCTCAAATGGCTCAAGGCCAGCGTCGGCAAGCAGATCCGCCTGATCGACGTCGAGGAGGTGCTGTTCTTCCAGGCCGACACCAAGTACACGCGGGTGGTGCTGGCCGATTCTGAGGCGCTGGTGCGCATTCCGCTCAAGGACCTGGTGGGCGGGCTCGATGCGGGCCTGTTCTGGCAGATCCACCGCGGCACGCTGGTGAACGTGAATGCGATCCGGGCGGCCGAGCGGATCGACGCCGAACGCATGCAGGTGCTGCTGCGCGGGAGCGACGAGGTGCTCCCGGTCAGCCGCAGTTTCACTCACCTGTTCCGGGAGTAAGCCGGTCAGCTCATCTCGTTGATGATCGCGACGATCTCGTCGCCGTACGAGACGAGCTTCTTCTCGCCGACGCCCGACACGCCGCGCAGCTGGTCGATGGAGCCCGGCTTGACCTTGGCGATCTCGCGCAGGGTCGCATCCTGGAACACGACATAGGCCGGTACGCCGTGCTCGCGCGCGGTGCCCATGCGCCACGAGCGCAGGCGGTCGAAGATCGCCTGTTCGTCGCGCGACAGTTCGGTTTCTTCGTAGCTCGAGCGCGAGGTGGACGGGCGCTTGGCCTTGACCGGCTTCTGGTACTGGCGCAGCTGCACCTTCTGCTCGCCCTTGAGCACCGGGCGCGCGGCGTCGGTGAGCTTGAGCGAACTGAAGGCATCGTGGTCGACCGTCACCAGGCCGAGGGCGATCGCCTGTCGCAGGATGGCGCGCCATTCCTGCTCGGAGCGGTCGGCGCCGACGCCATACACGGTGAGCTTGTCGTGGTGCCACTGGCTGATGCGCTCGGTCTGCGCGCCGCGCAGTACGTCGATCACGTGGCCGCCGGCGAAGCGCTGGTCGACCCGGTAGATGGCCGACAGCAGCTTTTGCACCGGCACCGAGCCGTCGAAGCTGACCGGCGGCACCAGGCAGGTGTCGCAGTTGCCGCAGGGGCCGGAGCGCTCGCCGAAGTAGTCGAGCAGGCGCATGCGCCGGCAGCTGAGCGTTTCGCACAGGCCCAGCATGGCGTCGAGCTTCATCGACAGCACGCGCTTGAAGGTTTCGTCGGCCTCGGATTCGTCGATCATGCGGCGCTGCAGGACCACGTCTTGCAGGCCATAGGCCATCCAGGCGCTGGCAGGAGCGCCGTCACGGCCGGCGCGGCCCGTCTCCTGGTAATAGCCCTCGATGCTCTTGGGCAGGTCGAGGTGGCAGACGAAACGCACGTCGGGTTTGTCGATGCCCATGCCGAAGGCGATGGTGGCGACCATGACGATATTCTCTTCGCGCAGGAAGCGGGCCTGGTTGGCGGCGCGCACCGTGTGCTCCATGCCGGCGTGATACGCCATGGCGCGGATGCCGTGCTCGTTCAAAAAGTCCGCCGTCTCTTCGACCTTCTTGCGCGACAGGCAGTAGACGATGCCGGAATCCTGCGCGTGCTCGCTGCTGATGAAATCGATCAGCTGCTTGCGGCCGGTGGTCTTCTCGACGATCGAGTAGCGGATATTGGGACGATCGAACGACGAGACGAACTGGCGCGCGTCTTCCAGCTGCAGGCGGTGCGCGATCTCGGCCCGGGTCTGCTGGTCGGCGGTCGCGGTGAGCGCGATGCGCGGCACATTCGGGAAGCGCTCGTGCAGGATCGACAGCCGGATGTATTCGGGACGGAAGTCATGCCCCCATTGCGAGACGCAGTGGGCCTCGTCGATGGCGAACAGCGAGATACGGCTGCTTTCGAACAGTTCGAGGCAGCGCGGCGTCATCAGGCGCTCGGGCGCCACGTAGACCAGGTCGATCTCGCCGGTACGCACCAGGCGCTCGATGCGCATGGCTTCTTCGAAGCTCTGGGTCGAGTTGAGGAAGGCCGCGCGCACGCCGACTTCTTCCAGCGCATCGACCTGGTCTTGCATCAGCGCGATGAGCGGGGAGACGACGACGCCCACGCCGTCGCGCAGCAGGGCGGGGATCTGGTAGCACAGCGACTTGCCGCCGCCGGTCGGCATCAGGACCAGCGCGTCGCCGCCGCTGGCCACGTGTTCGACGATCTCTCCCTGCTGCCCGCGGAAGGCGGGATAGCCGAAGACCGTCTCCAGCACGTGGAGAGCGCGCGCGCCGAGGTCGGCGCCGATATCGGGATTCATACTGTCTGTTTCAGTGTTTTGGATCTGGGTAAGGCGCTAGTTTACTCCGACCAGTTGACCAAGCCAAAGTGAGCGGTCACCAGCACCAGGATACCGAATACGATACGGTACCAGGCGAAGATCGTGAAGTCGTGCGTGCTGATGTAGCGCAGCAGCCAGCGCACGCACAGGAAGGCGGCGATGAAGGCCGAGACGAAGCCGAGGCCGAACATCGGGAAATCGGCCATCGACAGTGCATCGCGTTCCTTGACCACAGAATACACCGTAGCGCCAAGCATCGTCGGCATGGCAAGGAAGAACGAGAACTCGGTGGCCGCCTTGCGTGACAGGCCGAACAGCATGCCGCCGATGATCGTCGAGCCCGAACGGCTGGTGCCGGGAATCAGGGCGAAGGACTGGGCGAAGCCGACCTTGAGCGCGTCGAGCGCCGTCATCTGGTCGACCGTCTCGACCCGCGGCGGCGTTGCGCGCTGGCGCTGGCGGTGTTCCACCCACAGGATGATGACGCCGCCCACGACCAGGGCGATCGCCACCGGCACCGGGTGGAACAGGAGTTCGGTGATCGTGGCGCTGAACAGCACGCCGGCAACGGCGGCCGGCATGAAGGCGATCGCGACGTTGCGCGCGAAGCGCTGCTGCAGCGGATCCGAGCCCAGTCCGGAAAACAGGCGTATGACACGCTCGCGGTATTCCCAGACGACGGCCAGCACGGCGCCCAGCTGGATCACGATCTTGAATACCGTTTCCCTGACACCTGTGAAGTTGAGTAACTCGCCCGCAAGAATCAGGTGACCGGTGGAAGAAATCGGAAGAAATTCGGTGAAGCCCTCGACCAGGCCCATGATGATCGCCTTGATGGCGAGCGCAATATCCATGAATTGTATTGGTGTGGAAGTGATCTGGGAACGAGCCGGCTCAGGCACGCCGGCTTGGGCTCGCAGCTTACCATGAGCCGGGCCGCCACCGTTGTGCTAACTGAACCGTACGGACGATTTTTGCGGGCGAAATGTGCAGCCATCGGGCGCCTGGGCCTGCGCGCGAATGAAAAAAGCGCTTGCATCGAATGTGAAATCGCGTGCTAAACTAAATCCATGAGTAATCCTGCACTCACCCAATGAGTCTAATATTGGTCATCATCCTTGCCGCGCTGTCCTGGCTGGCATTTCATGACTGGCAGTTGCCCAATGCATTACGCTACCGACCCTTCCAGGGCCGGGTCTGGCGCAGTTCCTTCCCATCCGCATCCCGTAAAGACATCCGCGAATTCCTGTCGGTGTTCGGCGCCGCTTTCTCGTTCGGCGACAGCGAGAAGCTGCACCTGCGTCCCGACGACCAGGTGCTGGGCGTGGTGCGCGCCGCCAGGTCCGCACGCTGGATGCCGGACGCGTCCGACATCGAGCCGCTGGCGCGCGCGCTGCGCGAGCGCTACGGCCTGCGCCTGGACGAGGTCTGGCATGACGGCCTGACCCTCGGCGGGTTGTTCCAGCGCGTGCAACAGGCGCGTGGAAAATCGGCGGTATAGCTCAGAAAGATGCGTAGGCAGGCGCGGTAGCCTTTTCCAGCTCGCTCAGCCAGCGGATCGCCTGCGGGCGATCGTCGCCGCACATTTCATGCGATGGCTGCAGGCCGCCGCAGAAGGCCGGCCGTTCCGGTTGCCCAAAAATCCGGCAGCGCTCATCCTCCCCCAATTGCACGCAACGCACCCCTGCAGGCTTGCCGTTCGGCATGCCTGGAATCGGGCTGGTGATCGAGGGCGCGGTGCAGCAGGCGCCGCACTGCGGCCGGCACTGGAAAGAGGCGGGCATGGACATCGAGGAATGCGTGAAACAGAGCCCGCCAGTATAGCCCGGCCGTATGTAATCGGCCTGCAACATATTCGTGAAAACGGTTGAATCTACGGCTACTACCACATTTCAACTAATATAGTTTCGGCTATACAACGGTTGCTTGACTGTTTCGACGAGCGCGGTCTATATTAATTGTTCCTTCGATAATTTCTGGGCGGGAATATGGACTGCCAACTTGACAGCAAGCCGCGCTGGGAACGTCGCAAGGATGCGCGTCCCAAGGAACTCCTGGCATCTGCCATGGAGCTGTTCGTCGAACGTGGTTTCGCCTCCACGCGCCTGGAAGACGTGGCCCGCCGCGCCGGGGTGTCGAAGGGGACGCTCTACCTGTATTACGCCAACAAGGAAGACCTGTTCAAGGCCGTCGTACGGCAGACCATCCTGCCGACGATCGACGATGCCGAGACATCGGTGGCGGAGTTCGATGGCCATAGCGCCGAATTGCTGCGTCACGTGATCCTGTCCTGGTGGGTGCGCATCGGCGCGACCAAGGCTTCCGGCATCAGCAAGCTGATCCTCGCCGAAGCCGATAATTTTCCCGAGCTGGCGCGCTTTTACCGGGAAGAAGTCATGACGCGCCGCATGCGCATGATTTCAAACATGCTCGAACGCGGCATCCGGCGCGGCGAATTCCGCGCGATCGACGTGCCGCAGACGGCCCAGGTGCTGATCGCGCCGCTGCTGATGCTCTCGACCTGGAAGCATACGATCGCCCCCTGTGAGCGCAGCGACCTGCAGCCTGAAGCCTTCCTGGAAGCCTTCCTCGACATCACCCTGCACGGCCTGCTTCCTCCATCACAGTAAGAACCTATCCCGGTAGGTGGGAGTCGTTCCTGCCGCGCCTGGCAAGCGTGCGCTGCGTTGCTCGTCGTTGCATGGCTAGCCATGCGGCCTCCTCGCGCCTTGCTCACGCTCGCCATGCATCGGCATCAACTTCCCCCCACCTACCGGGATAGGTTCTGAGTTGCCAATCACGCCAGGGACGGATTTCTGGCGTTCATCCCCCTCAAACTGCAGACTGTCGCAATTTTCCGCTGGCTCGGCCGTGCATCGTTAAGATGTGCGTCCAGAGGCCATTGAGCGATTAGAATATCGGATTATTTATTTTTCCACCGAGAACTGAAATGAATATCGAACAAGCCCGCTTCAACATGATCGAACAGCAAATCCGTCCGTGGAACGTTCTGGACGAGGACGTGCTGGCACTGCTGCACGTGGTCAAGCGCGAACAATTCGTGCCGAAGGCCTACGAAAACCTGGCATTTGCGGACGTCGAGATCCCGCTGGCGGGTGGCGAAACGATGTTCAATCCGAAGGTCGAAGCGCGCATCGTGCAAGAGATCGCGGTGAAGAAACATGAGAACGTGCTGGAGATCGGCACCGGTTCCGGCTACATGACCGCGCTGCTGGCGCACACCGCGCGTCACGTGACCACGGTCGAGATCCAGCCAGAAAGCGTCACCCTGGCCAAGGAAAACCTGGCCAAGGCCGGCGTGATCAACGTCAGCGTCGAAGAAGGCAATGGCGCCCAGGGCTGGTCGACGGGCACCGAATACGACGTGATCGTGGTCTCGGGCGGCCTGCCGGTGCTGCCGGAAGCGCTGGTCAAGCAACTGAAAGTGGGCGGCCGCATGATCGCCATCCTGGGCGAGGCGCCAGCGATGACTTGCCAGCTGATCACCCGCACCTCGGAAACGGCGCACGACGCGGTCAAGGTGTTCGAGACCGTGGCCAAGCCGCTGACCGGCGCCGAAGCGCCGTCGCGCTTCACCTTCTGAGGGCGATCGATGCGACAGATTACCGCCCCCGAGTTGGCCGCCTGGCTGGCCGACCCGGCGCGCGAGCAGCCGCTGCTGCTCGACGTGCGCGAGGACTGGGAATTCGAGACCTGCAAGATCGCAGGCTCGACCCAGATCCCGATGCACCTGATTCCGGTCCGCGTGGGCGAGATCGACGATGACCGGGAAGTGGTGTGCATCTGCCACCACGGGGCGCGCAGCATGAACGTGGCCGCCTTCCTCGAGCGTAATGGATTCAGTAACGTAACAAACTTAACAGGCGGGGTACACGCCTGGGCCGTACAGGTCGATCCGTCGATGCCGAAGTATTGACCTGATCCTCAACTAGATGACTCCTGTGGAGATAGCAATGCAGAAACCCCTACTTGCCGTGCTGCTTGCCAGCGCGTGCTTCTCGCTCAACGCCCATGCTGCCGACCTGATCCAGGTGTACCAGCAGGCGCTGGCCAACGATGCGACGTATGCGAGCGCGCGCGCCTCGCTGGCCGCCGGCCGCGAGCGGATCACACAGGGGCGTGCAGGCTTGCTGCCGACCGTGGGTCTCAGTGGTGGGATCAGCAAGAACGACAACGACTTCGATCCATGGAATATCGGCCAGGTGGGCACCTTGCCGAATGGCCAGCCAGGCATCATCGATTCGAGCGGTTCGAACCTGCGCACCAACGAATACACGCTGTCGCTGCAGCAGCCGCTGTACCGCTGGGATCGCTGGCAGACTTACCAGCAGAGCAAGCTGCAGCAGGCGATCGCCGAGGCGCAGTTCGCCCAGGCCCAGCAAGACCTGATCACGCGCGTGGCCACGGCCTATTTCGACGTGCTGGCGGCGCAAGATAAACTGGAGTCGACCCGCGCCCAGAAGGAAGCGACCACCGAACAGCTGGCGTCGGCCAAGCGCAACTTCGAGGTCGGCACCCAGACCATCACCGACACCCACGAGGCGCAGGCCGCGTATGACCTGGTGCTGGCACAGGAATTCGCTGCCGTCAACGACCTGGACAACAAGCGCAACACGCTGCAGACGATCATCGGCACCGCGCCGGGCAACCTGGCCGCGCTGCGGCCGGGCGTGACGCTGGCGGTGCCGCAGCCGGCCTCGGTCGACCCCTGGGTGTCGTCGGCCGAGAACCAGAACTACGGCGTGACCGTCGGCCAGTTGCAGGTCGAGATCGCCATGCGCGACATCTCGCGCAATCGCGCCGGCCACCTGCCGACCGTCGACCTGGTGGCGAGTTCGACCCGCCGCGACATCAACGGCCGCACCGGCAGCTCGGGCGACACGAAGAACAATGCGATCGGCGTGCAGTGGAGCGTGCCGATCTTCAGCGGCTTCGCCGTGACCAGCCGGGTGCGCGAATCGATCGCGCTGGAAGACAAGTCCCGCAACGACCTGGAAGCGACCCGCCGCAACGCGGCGCTGCAGGCGCGCCAATCGTTCCTGGGCGTGAACAGCGGCCTGGCCCAGGTGAAGGCGCTGGAAGCGGCGGAAGTGTCGAGCCAGTCGGCGCTGGAGTCGAACAAGTTGGGTTACCAGGTCGGCGTGCGTATCAATATCGACGTGCTGAACGCCCAGCGCCAGCTGTACCAGACCCGCACCGACCTGTCGCGCGCGCGCTATGACGTGATCATCAACGGCCTGCGCCTGAAGGCGGCGGCCGGTTCGCTGCGCGAGGCGGACCTGGTGCCGGTGAATAGCTTGTTGGGCGAGTGATGCATCGGCGCACGTTCGCAACGCGTTCGTGATGACGGCGAGCCCGGGTCCAGCTATTGGATGCCGGGCTTTTTCATGGCTTGTCGCAGGCATGAATCGAAAGGATCTCCAATGAAGCTAAAGGCGGTTTTCCCGGAAGACCGGGGGCGTGGGGCTACTGCATCGACGGATCGGGAAAGCGCGCGGGAAAGCGCGCGCGAGGACGCCGTCGCCCAGCGTGCGCTCGCCGACTACATCGATCGCAGTCCGAGGGTGATCGCGCAGCGCCGCGCGATGGAAAACATCCAGGCTGGCGCGTCGATCGCGTCCACCCCGAACCGCACCGGCTTGCCGGACCAGCTGAAATCCGGTATCGAACAGCTGTCGGGCGTCGCGATGGATGACGTCAAGGTGCACTACAACTCGTCGGCGCCAGCCCAGTTGCAGGCGCATGCCTATGCGCAGGGCAGCGCGATCCACGTCGGGCCAGGCCAGGAACATCATCTGCCGCACGAGGCCTGGCACGTGGCACAGCAAAAGCAGGGGCGCGTGCAGTCCAACGCCATGGCGGGTGGCGTGGCGATCAATGACGACCCTGCGCTCGAGCGCGAGGCGGACGCCATGGGCGCGCGGGCGGCGCGGCATGCCGGAGCGACGGCGCCGGTGCCCCGGGGGGCTGGCGGCGTGCCACAGCGTACATTGCAGCGTGTGAAGAGCAAAGGACTCAAGAACAAGCTGAAAGGAGCCCTCATCAAGCTCTCCGAGGTCGACGCTTTCCAGAGTGACAGCAAGCTTTCAGATACGGCGATAGAAGAGCTGTTCGATAACGAGCTTCTCGATACCGCTATGGCGCTGGGTGGCGCCAAGGTCGAGAGGTTTGGCGACGACTTCCTGCTGTCGGTTAAGGCCGCGAAAACCAACCGCGACAGTCAGCAGATGTCGGCCACGGCGGCGGCGCCACGCAAGACGATCGTCGATGTCCTCGAAGAAGAGGCTGGACTGGCACCGCTCTATGGGGCGGTGTTGAAAAGCAGGGAAAGCGAGGCGGATCTGCGGGCGATCGTCAAGCAAGCGCCGGCACATATCGAGCAAATTCTGCAATGTGCGGCCGCAGGCGAAAACCGATTGACGCATGTAACGGCAATGTTAGCAACCAATATCCATGGCTATAACGTTCCGTCCGTGCTGACGCTGGCGGGAGGAGCCAATGGTGCGCTCACCGTCCAGGCTGCCTTGCAGGATTCGGCTCACGAGAACAATTTGATGTACCTGGAAAAATGGGTGGCATGGAAGCTGACAGCCGCATCGTCGGTGCAGATGAAGTATCTCGTGCGATTCCAGGCAAGGCTTGAGCTTGGGGGCGCCTCCCTGACGAAGCAAAAAGACGACAAGCCCTACCAGCAAGACAGCAACAAGCGTACCGGCTTCCTGAAGTATGCTTTTGGTGGCGGCACGACCATGTATATCCACACACATTGGAACCTGATCGACATGGATGGGAAAAAGGCCATGACGATCTACTCTTCGCATGTCCAGGACGCCGTGGACGGCGAGAATGGACTTGAGATCAATCAGTGGAGCCCATTTGCGAACGTTTCGCAGGCAATCCTGGCCGGACAGAATGCCGCGAATCCGACTGGCGGTCCATTAGCCATGTAACAGGCAGGCATGCGAAGCGCGGAAGGACCTTGCGCATGCCTGGCGGCTTGGAAAGATTACAGCGCCCGTGCCCGGCGCCACTGGATCAGTTCGGCGATGGTGAGGATTGGGAAGGCACGCTCTTCGGCGAACTGCTCGATCTGCTCGCCACGCATCATGGTACCGTCCGGGTTCATCAGTTCGCACAGCACGGCGGCCGGCTGCAGGCCGGCCAGCTTGGCCAGGTCGACCGAGCCTTCGGTATGGCCGGCACGCGCCAGCACGCCGCCTGGCGTGGCGCGCAGCGGGAACACGTGGCCGGGACGCACCAGGTCGTCCGGCTGCGCATTGCGCGCGATCGCGGCCTGGATGGTGGAGACGCGGTCCGCGGCCGAGACGCCGGTGGTCACGCCATGGCGGGCTTCGATCGAGACCGTGAACGGGGTGCCGTAGCGGCTGCCGTTCTCCGGCGCCATCGGCGGCAGCTCGAGCGCGCGCACCTTCTCGTCGGACAGGCACAGGCAGACGATGCCGCTGCATTCACGGATCATCAACGCCATGGTTTCGACGCTCAGTTTTTCGGCGGCGACGATCAGGTCGGCCTCGTTCTCGCGGTCGAAGTCGTCGAGCAGGATGACGGGGATGCCGGCGCGCATGGCGGCCAGGGCGGCGGCGATACGACCTTCGAGATCGTTGCTTTGAAGGGTGTAGGTAGGGACTAACATGTGAAACGCTCCTCGCATAGGTTGGCGAAAAACGCATCAGGGCAAAGCGAAACCGCGCACCTGTTCAACCGCAAAGGCGCGGGAGATCAGGCGCATGACAGCGCACATCTTCTTTCATCCGGACTATACCGTCGGCCCTGGCTTCTCACCAGGTCTGCTGACCCTGCTCAATGGGAGTTGAGCAAGCGCTCGCGGGCTCGACCCGTGAAGGTCATACCGCCGGTGGGGAATCGCACCCCGCCCCGAAGACGTAATTACATTGTGGTTGCCTGTTTGGTAGGCAGACGAGATTGTAGCAGCAGGTGAGGAATCCTGCTGAGTAGCTGTGAATATTCTCAGGTCTGCTCACAGCAGGGAATAGAGCTCGACGAATTATTCAGTATTACCCTAACTGATCTGGAATGCACTGATGATCACGAGATTTTTTCCTGGCACTAAGCGGAGCTTTATTCATTTGACGCATCCTTCGAATCTGGCGTCTCCTAAGCTATAGTCCTCGCGGATGACTTGCACGACAGTCCTTCCTGAGCCAGCGGGTTTTATACAGAATTCTCCTGAGTATCCGTCCATACTTGATCCTTCATGTTTAGCTTGCAAATAAACAGAATAAACTTTTAATAGTTGAAGTGGCTCAAGTGCGCGCTGAGTTGTTCCGTCTGGGAGTTCCCCAAATGGAATGCAGTGTTTTGGAAATGTATTGGGGAGTGAGTTATAGTCAGTTGCTCTAAAGCTCCAGATGGAGCGTGGTAGGCCGTCATCATTTTTATTTGGCAATTCATTAACGAACAGTCCATGAAGAGGGAGGCCGTTTTTCGTTTCAGAGTTATTTGGAACCGAAAAGCAGGGAGTTCCGTTATAGTCGATAATTTTAACGGTCCCGGCTCGTGATGTAGCAAATGATGATGAATAGATGAAAAATATTATGATGAATGAAATGTAGTGCAATATTTTCATCTGTGATGATTTTGATCTGATCATGTTTCGCCTTGGCAAATTTGCTTTTTGGCTCGGGTTCAGAATAAAATCTTCTAAAACGATTTCGAACATAGGGAGATCGTAAATGTGTTTAGCCTCATAGAGCGACTCTGCTCTCCATCCATGATTTTTTACGGCCCAATAGTCCGCCAGTAGGCATCCCTGCGCTTCCATGTTGTAGTCGCACAATCGTTTATTCATACTGAGGGTGTACACGTAGCTGAGTCCGAGGCGAATGGCTCCGCGAAGCATTACTGGGTACCCGAGTTGATATTGCCAGACATGTGTCATCTCGTGAATAAACCAACGCTTTTCCGAAAATTTTGCTTCAGAAAAATCAGGAAGGAAGCGTTCGTGATTAAAATAAACCTCGCCATTGGGTGCCGTCGCAACATTATTGGGCTGCAGTCCAAAAATAAGAAATTCTCTATTATGGATTCGAACTTTGCTGTAATCGATGGAGTCGCCGAATACACTCCTGCAGTTTTTTATCTCGCCAATTGTCATTCCGCGTGATTCGCCTCGGGGTGTTGATACAACTACCGATGATGTTCCAATATTTGTTGAATTTGTCGTTATATCGGACAAGATTATAGTTAGTTTGCCTTCTGCTTGTAATTCGCTAGTGGCGCAGCAGTCGATTGTGTTTGGCCGTAATGTTGCTTCCGTAATTGATAGTGGTTGTTCAGAAAGAATCCGGTCGGTCATGCCGTTGGCATCTGTGATGCCATTAATCACTGAGCCATCTTCTAATTTAAGTTGATACTTTAGATTTGTCAGTAGTGCGCCATTTGTATTCTTGAACTGGATTTATTCATCAAAATTACTAAGCTTTGGGGAAGCCGTGGAATTATTCGGTGCGGTTTGTCTAGTCGCTGGATCGGAGGGAAGCTTTAAAAGCGAAGTCTTAGTGCTACTTCCAGCCCCGAATACATGTTTCCCACCCTTGACCGAAAATTTCCCAGGGCAGGCAAAGGTGATATCCCCACCTTCCAGCGTGATCGCCGACTCGCCCGCCTGCAGCACGATCTTTTCCTTGGCCTTGATCTCGATCCGATCATTCACCGAAATCACAGTGACTTCCTTGTCCGCCAGGATTTCCAGCTGATCCGTATGCGCCTGCAGCGACACCGGCCCGTTCGCCGCGATCGCCTGGATCCCGCCCGCATGCGAAAACAGGCTGGCCGCGCCGCCCGCCACGGTCGACACCGTATGCGCCGCAGCGATATGGAAATCCGACTGCGTCGTCCACTGCATCTGCCCACCCGCATAGACCACGGTCGATGCCGGCGTCGCCCAATTCACGCTGGCCGCCGAGTCCATCAGCACGATCGCCGCCCCAAATTTTTCAACGGGCTGCTCGCCATCGAGCTCGCGCGACCCAACGAGCGCCTTGAGCGCCGTCTGCCCCCCAACCGCGCCGTCGTACTTGCCCTTGGCCTGAGGATCGATCAGCGCGATGAATTCCTCCTGCGCCTTGGCCGCATCTACACTGAACAACGCCTGCGACTGGCCGGCCGCATCGCGCAGCGCGTCCCCCAGAGACTGCGCCGCCCTGAACTGCGCCACGGCCTCGGCCGCATCCATCTGTGTCGACGTAATCCCGCTCCCGAGCTGCGGCCGCGCGCTGGTCGACAGCAGCACGCCTTCGCCGCCGCGCACGACCGCCCAGGCATCGGTGCGCAGCTCGAAGCCGCTGCCGCGATATCGCCCGCGCTGTGATGTTCCGGGCGGCTGCTCGATCAGGTAACCGAGATTGAGTTCGCTGCCCGCGCTGCTGCTTGCCAGCCGCGTGCGTAACTGGCCGCACGTATCGTCCACCTGCCACTGATTGAAACCACCGCCATCGAAGTTCCGGCTATGAATCCCGGACAGCACCCCGGCGTGTTCGGCGCCCGAATCCACGCCGGCCGCGAACGGCGGCAGGTCGACGCCGTTATGCAACTGCGCCACCATGACCGGCCGGTCGATGTCTCCTTCGATGAAATCCACCAGCACCTCGGTGCCGATGCGCGGCGTGAACACCGTGCCCCAGTTCGGCCCGGCCAGCGCCTCGGCCACGCGTATCCAGCTGCCGGAAGCGTCATTGCCCGGCGCGCTGCCGCGCTCATCCAGGTTGTGGGACACACCGCCCGGATTCGGATTGACGCCACGCTGCCACGCGAACTGGACTTTGACCTGATGATCGCGCGTGCTGGTGGCGACCGCATTCGGCAAGCCGACCACGAGCGCGGTCTGCGGCCCCAGGCTCGTGCAGGGATGCGGCGCGGCGGTCGCTGCCGGCACCAGCGCAACCACGTCGCGCACGCAGGCGAAGGCATTGCGGTAGGTGCCGTTCTCGACCTGTTTCGACGCGCCCGCGATTCCCGTGTCGAAGTTGTTGCGCGCCTCGTGCCGCACCCACAACACGCTGAACGCATCGGCTCCCGCCGGGTAGCGGTCGTGCTGCGTCAAGGTAAAGCCATGTCCCGCCGCGAGCCGGCGCACGGCGCCCGCGCCTTCGAAGATCTTGTTGTCCAATTCCAGCGCCAGCAGCATCAACTCGCTGTGAGCACGCATCGCGGCGCCGGTGTCTCCGCCGATGCGTTCGCCGCTGCCGTCATGGATGGACAGCACTGGCAGGGCGCCGGCATCGAGGTGAGAGTTCAGTTCGGCCGCCGGCGCCAGCAACACTGCCGGGTTCCAGCTGCTGATGCTGACGCCGTTCGCCGCTACCCGCCGCCGCGCGTGGAAGGTGTCGATCGCATCGTCGCGCTCGGTCGCGCGCACGCCGTGAAAGCGCAGCGTCGCGCCGCCCGGCGTCGGGGGAATCCGTGCACGCCGGTCGAAGATCACCAGCCGGTGTCGGGCCTGGCCGTGGTCGGCGCCAGCCACAGTGTCGAACGGTGCATGATCGAAGCGCCAGCTCAGGCCCTCGGATGCGAGCAGCCGCTCGAAGAATGCGTAATCGCTTTCGCGGTACTGGGTGCAGACGGGCCGCGGCGCCAGCTCCTGCGTCACGTCGAATGAGACTTCGACCTTTGGATAATCGGCCAGTAATTCACAGACGATGTCGCGCACGGTCTTGTTCTGGAACAGGTAGCAATCGCGCCGCAGCGTCAACAGCGCCAGCGCTGGTTCGAGTACCAGGCGGTAGCGGGCGACGCCGCCGTCGGCCCCCAGCCACGAGGCTTGCGTACACAAGCCATGCCAGGCGCGCCGGCCGCCATCCGGCTGCAGCAGGCCGACGCTCAATTCTTCGCCGATGAAGGAAGACAGGTCAAGGTCGGTCGAGGTGCTGAGCGCATCGACCTCGAAGCGGAACAGGGCGTTGACGGCTTCGCGTCCCGCGAAGCGCTCCGCCACGAGCGATTGCGGCAGGCCGCTTTTCTGGCTGCTGGCCAGGGTGAGGAGCCGCGCATGCTGGCTCAGGCCCGTGCCGAACAGGCCGAGCGAAGCGGGGTCGGGAAAGGCTCTCATGGGCGCAGGCAGGCCGGGATGGACATCGTCGCTCCTTTGCGTTGGCGGCAATGTCGATTTTAAGAGAGCTGGCCTGGTCGGTGATGCCTGCAGGCATGACGGTCGTCAAGCCGGAAGTGGGATATGCGTAGCGGGTAGCGGGGAATAAAAAAAGGCGCTGTCCTCGTTATCTGTTGATGACTCCGAATGCAATACGCAGCAATTGCTCGACAGAAGTGACCCGCCCGCCATCAAGCGCCCAATGCCAGCCCAGGTAGTTGGGGAGCCAGCGTGACGCCACGCCATGGAAGCGCGCCAGCCATTCCTTGAAACGCCGGTGATAGGCGTTCACATTTTGAACGTGGATGGCGCCCTCGGCGCCGTTGCGGACGCGTTTGCCGGCACTGAGATTGACGGCCTGGTGCGCAATGCCATGGGCACGGGCGAAGGCGGGATAGGCGGCGTTGGCATCGGTGACCAGCAGCGCCTGGGGATCGAGTCTCGGCAGCAGGTGCTTGACCAGCTGGGCCACCCTCAAGGCGCCGCGGCCGGTCACGGCGTCGATGGTCTGGCCGCTGCGGTCGCGTGCCACCAGGATGCAGTCGAGGTGATGCGAAATCCCGCGCAGGGCGGCCCTGCCGCCACGTTTGCGCGGCCGGCGATCGAGCTTGCGTGCCCCTTTCTGCGATTCGAGCAGAAACATTTCGTCTGCCTCGACGATGCCTAGCAGACGGTCAGGCCGGTCGTCCTTGACCCGGTCGAGAAAACGGTGGCGCCAGCGAAAGGTCGTGTTGGGGTGCACGCCGACACGCTTGGCCGAAGAGCGCACTGTGCGCGAATCGAGGACCGTTTCCAGATAATCGAGCCACTTGCCCTTGTGCCTGAGCCGCGCCAGCGACGTGCCGGTCAGGTCGTTGAAGGTGCGTCCGCAGGCGCAACAGCGAAAGCGTTGCAAGTCGTTGGCCTGGCCATGGCGGTGGCAACGCTCGCAGCCGCAGTTCGGGCAGCAGCGCCCCTTTGACCGGATCTCCCCAATGAGGGCGACCACCCGGTCGAGTCCGGCTGCCGGATGCAGGGCGGCTAGGACCTGCTGACGCTGCGGCTGGTTCAGTAGCGGTAGTTGGGCGACCAGCTTGGCGAACTTCGGCGCTCTCATGGCGCGCTCCCGATCGATGGCGACCGGGATTGGACCGCGGATCAGCTCAGCAGTTCAATGCTCATCCATATCTAACGATGACAGCGCCTAAAAAAATGGCGCGGTACCTGCAGGCGCCGCGCCATCCTTGCTGAAAATCAGGTCAGTGCTTAAGTGCTCAGCCCGCCGCCGCCGGCATGGTCGGCGCGCTCGATCAGTTCGACCTTGTAGCCGTCGGGATCGGTGATGAAGGCGATCACGGTGGTGCCGCCCTTGACCGGGCCCGGTTCGCGGGTGATGTTGCCGCCGGCTGCGCGCACCTGTTCGCAGGTGGCGTAGATGTCTTCGGCCGAGATCGCGATGTGGCCGTAGGCGCTGCCCATGTCGTAGCTGTCGGTGCCCCAGTTATAGGTCAGCTCGAGTTCGGCGTGGTCCGGATTGCTGCCGTAGCCGAGGAAGGCCAGGCTGTACTTGTATTCCGGATTGTCGCTGGTGCGCAGCAGTTTCATGCCCAGCACCTTGGTGTAGAAGTCGATGGAGCGTTGCAGGTCGCCGACCCTCAACATGGTATGCAGGATGCGCATTTTGGCTTGCCCTATGTGTTTCGAAGAACCGCCATTCTATGCGTTCGACGGCATCCTTGCCGAAGGCGCCGCAGGCCGGACGGCCCGCGGCGCGCCGGATCAGTTCTCGAGTTTGGCGTCGAGCGTGATCTTCGCGTTCAGCAGCTTCGAGACCGGGCAGTTTTCCTTGGCCGTGGTGGCCGCCTTGTCGAAGTCTTCCTGGCTGGCGCCGGGGATCTTGGCTACCAGTTCGAGGTGCACGGCCGTGATCGAGAAGCCGCCTTCGACCTTTTCCATCGATACCGTGGCCTTGGTACGCAGTTCGTCGGCGGTCAGGCCGGCCTTGCCCAACTGGCCCGACAGCGCCATCGTGAAGCAGCCGGCATGCGCCGCGCCGATCAGCTCTTCGGGGTTGGTGCCGGGTGCGTCTTCGAAGCGGGTATTGAAGCCATAAGGCTGGTCCTTGAGGGCGCCGCTGCCGGTCGAGACCTGGCCCTTGCCATCCTTGATGCCGCCACTCCAGACTGCGCTGCCATCGCGTTTGATCGTCATGTGTTATTTCCTTTCAGTGTCGTTGTCGTTGTCTTCGGGCGCAGGCTCGGCGTCGTGGTCGCGCATGTCGCGATGACGGTCGGGCTGCGGCTGGGCCTGGCCAGTGGCGCCGGGGGCGGGGTCGACCGCCTCCGAAATGCCGGGCGTGTTGCGCGAATCGGTGTCGACCAGGCCCTGCTCGAGGTCCTTGGCGGCCTGCTTCATGACGCCGCGCGGTTCCTGGTCCTGGCCGTCCGGCGTCTCGTCGCGTTCGTGTGGCTGGCGTTTGACGCCATCGTTGCTCATCGGTTCCTTCGTATTGACGAACCGATCCTTGGATTCAGTCACCATGGTGCTCTCCTTTGTCATTTCGTCATTCCCATCGTAACTGTGTCGCATCGAAACAGTCGCGCAATTGAAAGCCGTAATTTGATGATGCTTTTTTGCAATTAGATGGTTAACATGGGAGCTTGACCGTATTGACGGAAAGCGCCGTGAGCTCCCACACCCTGACCGACCACGCCAGCATCCCCTGCAAGAACTGCGGCACGACCACGCACGGCAATTACTGCCAGCAGTGCGGGCAGGCCACCCACCTGCACGTGCCGAGCGCACGCGAATTCCTGCACGAGTTCATCGCCCACTACGTGGCGCTGGAGGGAAAGCTGTGGAAGTCGCTGGCCCTGCTGATTGCCAAGCCGGGTTTGCTGACCTGCGAATACATCGAGGGCCGCCGCGTGCGTTATCTCGAGCCGCTGCGCCTGTACCTCACCTTCAGCATTATTTTCTTTGCGCTGTTCAAGCTCAGTGGCGTCGAGGTGGCGCGCTTCGACGAGCCGTCGCCGGCCCTGGCCGCCGCGGTGGCCGAAGGGCGTGCCAAGGAGACGGTGCTGGGCCCGGCCATGGGAGCGGACGCCGCCGAGTATGAAAAAGTCCTGGGCGTGCTCGACAAGAAGGCCAGCAATGTGCATCCCGTGCTGCGCGAACGAGTGGCGCGCTTCATGTCGCTGTCCCCGCAGGCACAGAAGTCGGCGCTCAAGCAGGCCTTCTACAGTTACACGCCTTACGCGATCTTCGCCATGATGCCGCTGTTCGCGCTGTACCTGAAGATCCTGTACCTGGGCACCGGGCGTCGCTATGGCGAGCATTTCCTGTTCGCCCTGCACGTGAATGCCTTTGCCTTCCTGATGCTGTCGGTGATGATCCTGGTGCCGGAAAGCTGGAAATTCATAACCTTCGCGCTGCTGCTATGGCTGGTGTTCTACCTGCCGATCGCGATGCGCCGCGTCTACGAGCGCAGCTGGGTGGGCACCGTGGTTCGCTGGACCGTGCTGATCTTCGCGCACATCGTGACCCTGGCCTCGGCTGTATTGACCGTGATGGGTATGGTACTGATGGGCTGAGCCGGGAGGCTCTTGCAGTGCAGGGCCGGCGCCCGCTATACTGTTCATCTATACAGTAATTGCCGAGCGCCGTATGGCAGCCGCAGGGATTATCGGTTAATCTCCAGCGTGTCGTTTAACCCTATACCGCAGAGACCGTCATGCCCGCTTCGCCCCAACCGCAACAGATCATCGCGCTCGTTGTGCGGCATAACACGGCAGGCGTCGAAGAGCCGGTCGGCCGCATCCGCGATTTCCTGCAAGAGGCGGGCTACCGCGTGGTGTTCGAGGCCGATACCGCGGCCAACCTGCAACTGGACGATATCGATTCGATGACCGTGGCCGAGATTGGCGCGCAGGCGAAGATCGGGATCGTGGTCGGCGGCGACGGCACCATGCTGGGCATCGCGCGCCAGCTGGCCGCATACGACATCGCCCTGATCGGCATCAACCTGGGCCGGCTCGGCTTCATCACCGACATCCCGCTCGACGACATGCTGCCGGCGCTCAGCGAGATCCTGGAGGGCCGTTCGCGTCTGGAGGAACGCACCCTGCTCGAAGCGCGCGTGATGCGCGACGGCGAACAGATCTTCTGCAGCGTGGCCGTCAACGACGTGGTCGTGGCGCGCGGCACCGGCGCCGGCATGGTCGAACTCAAGCTGACCGTCGACGGTCAATTCATGTACAACCAGCGCTCGGACGGCCTGATCGTGTCCACGCCCACCGGCTCGACGGCCTATGCGCTGTCGGCCGGCGGTCCGCTGCTGCACCCGAGAATGAAAGGCACGGTGCTGGTGCCGATTGCGCCGCACGCGCTGTCGAACCGGCCGATCGTGGTGCCCGACGATAGCGTGATCGTGGTCGAGCTGGTCAGCGGACGCGACATCAGCGTGAACTTCGACATGCAGACTTTCACCAGCCTGCAACTGGGCGACCAGATCGTCATCTCGCGTTCGCCGCACACGATCACCTTCCTGCATCCGCTCGACTGGAGCTACTACCACACGCTGCGCCAGAAGCTGCACTGGAACGAATACCCCACCAACGACGGCAAGCTCAAGTAAGTCGCCACGATCCAGCGCCTGACCTGATCGCCACAGAATCGCCAATCACCGGAGACCCGATTTTTCATGCTGCGCACACTGACCATCCGCGACTTCGTCATCGTCGACGCCATCGAACTGGAGTTCTCGAACGGCTTTTCGGTGTTCACCGGCGAGACCGGCGCCGGCAAGTCGATCCTGATCGATGCGCTGCAACTGGCGCTGGGCGGACGCGGCGACGCCAGCATGGTGCGCGAAGGCGCGGCCAAAGCCGACATCACGGCCGATTTTTCGCCGACCGCAGCGGCGTCGAGCTGGCTCGAGCAGCATGAATTTGGCGTCGAGGAGGGCGGGGCGCTGCTGCGCCGCGTGATCGACAATGCCGGCCGCTCCAAGGCCTATATCAATGGCGTGGCCGCCACCGCGGCCCAGCTGCGCGAACTGGGCGAACTGCTGGTCGACATCCATGGCCAGCACGCCCACCAGTCGCTGCTCAAGCCGGACGCCCAGCGCGCGCTGCTCGACAATCAGATCGCGGTGCGCGATCCGCAGGCGCGCATCGAGGCGCAAGAAGTGTCGCAAGCCTGGCGCGCCTGGCGCGCGCTGGTGCGCCAGCGCGAAGAATACGAGACCAATGCCAAGAACGTGCTGATCGAGCGCGAGCGCCTCGAGTGGCAGGTGAGCGAGCTCGACAAGCTGGCGCCGAAGGCCGGCGAATGGGTCGAGATCAGCAACGAGCACAGCCGCCTGTCGCATGCCGCCAGCCTGCTCGAAGGCGCCCAGGAAGCCCTGGCCGCGATCTCGGAATCGGAGCATCCGATCCTGTCGCAGCTGTCCTCGCTCAATGCCAAGCTCGGCAAGCTGGTCGACGTCGACGCCCAGCTGCAGTCGGTGCTCGATTGCATGGAGCCGGCCCGCATCCAGCTGCAAGAGGCCGTGTCCGAGCTGAACAACTACATCGACAAGGTCGAGCTCGACCCTGGCCGCCTGCGCGACGTCGACGCCCGCATGGAGGCGCTGCACAGCGCCGCGCGCAAGTACCGCGTCACGCCCGAAGAACTGCCCGAGGAACACGCGCAATTGGCCACCAAGCTGCGCCAGCTTGCCGACGCCACCGATATCGAGGGCCTGCGCAAGCAGGAAGACAAGGCCGCAGCCGCCTATATGGACGTGGCGGGGCGCCTGTCGGCGCGCCGCGTCAAGGCCGCCGCCGAACTGGGCACGCAAGTGACGGCCGCGATGCAAGAACTGAGCATGAGCGGCGGCAGCTTTGCCATTGGTCTCAATAGCGGCGAGCCGGGCGCGCATGGCCTCGAACAGGTTGAATTTTTGGTCGCCGGCCATGCCGGCGTGGCGCCGCGTCCGCTGGTCAAGGTGGCCTCGGGCGGCGAACTGGCGCGCATCTCGCTGGCGATCTCGGTGATCACCTCGAACGCGACCACGGTGCCGACCCTGATCTTCGACGAGGTCGACACCGGCATCGGCGGCGGCGTGGCCGAGGTGGTGGGGCGTCTCCTGAAACGCCTGGGCCAGCAGCGGCAAGTGCTGTGCGTGACCCACTTGCCGCAGGTGGCAAGCCAGGCCAACCAGCATTTCCAGGTGGCCAAGGGCACGACCGGCGAAGGCCGCACCGTGTCGCGCATCGACGTGCTCGACAGCCGCGCGCGGGTGGAAGAGGTGGCGCGCATGCTGGGCGGGATCGAGATCACCGAGACCACGCGCAAGCATGCGCGGGAGTTGCTCGCTTCCTGACATCGGCCAACAGCCTCAGCACGTCGTTCCCGCGAAGGCGGGAACCCAAGTCCTTCGCGCTGCCGATACCGCCAAACGTAGCGTCAGCGCTAACAACCTTAGGTTCCCGCCTGCGCGGGAACGACGTGTTTGAGGCGCTGGCTGCCGGGTAGAGGCTGGTCTGCACCTATCCAATTAGTTGTCATGCCGCTTTCTTCATTCTGTGGCAGAGTGACGTTCGACCTGCGGCCCTCACGTCGCAGCATCGTTCGCCAACTCAACCATGGAAGGAATTCGCATGAGCATCGAAAAAGTCCTGTACCGCGCCCAAGCCACCTCGCAAGGTGGCCGTGAAGGCACCTCGAAAAGTTCCGATGGCGTCCTTGACCTCAAACTGAGCACGCCTAAGGAACTCGGCGGCGGTGGCGGCTCGGGTACGAATCCGGAGCAGCTGTTCGCGGCCGGCTACTCGGCCTGCTTCCTGGGCGCCCTGAAATTCGTGGCCGGCCAGGCCAAGGTCGCGCTGCCGCAAGACCTGACCATCACCGGCGACGTCGGCATCGGCCAGATCCCGACCGGCTTCGGCATCGAAGTCGATCTCACCATCAAGGCTCCGGGCATGGACCAGGCCCAGCTGCAAGAGCTGGTCGACAAGGCCCACATCGTGTGCCCGTACTCGAACGCCACCCGCGGCAATATCGACGTGCGCCTGCACGTGAACACCTGATTCCTGGCAGTCAGAACAGTTTCCGTGGCGGCAGCGCCACGGAAGGCGGTGGCGCCACTCCGGCAAAAGGGGGCGTCATCCGCTTTGCCGATACCCCCCACTTATAATAGGCAGGTCCTTTCCTACTTTCCTGTCTATGCCATTTCGTAAAGAACCGCCTCACATTCACGGTACCGTGTCGCCCAGCGCGATCGTCCTGGTCAATCTCGGCACGCCGGACGAGCCGACCCGCTCGAGCGTGCGCCGCTACCTGAAGCAGTTCCTGTCCGATCCGCGCGTGGTCGAGATCCCCAGCCGCATCTGGTGGTTCATCCTGAACCTGTTCATCCTGCCGTTCCGTTCCGGCCAGTCGGCCGCCAAGTACCGCACCATCTGGACCCGCGAAGGCTCGCCCCTGCGCATCCACACCGCCCAGCAGGCGGCAAAACTGCAGGCCGTGCTGGCCGAACGCGGCCACGAAGACGTCAAGGTGGCGATGGCCATGCGCTACGGCACGCCGTCCCTGCCCGACGTGCTCGACCAGCTGAAGGCCGACGGTTGCGACCGCATCGTCGTGCTGCCCGCCTACCCGCAGTATTCGGGCACCACCACTGCCTCGATCTGGGATTCGGTGTTTCAACATTACGCGCGCGTGCGCAACGTGCCCGAGCTGCGCCTGGTGAAGCACTACCATGACCATGAAGGCTATATCAACGCGCTGCGCGACAGCGTGCAGGCCCACTGGGACGCCCACGGCCGCGGCCAGAAACTGGTGATGAGCTTCCACGGCACGCCCAAGCGCACCCTGGAGCTGGGCGACCCGTATTTCTGCGAGTGCCAGAAGACCGGGCGCCTGCTGGCCGACGCGCTCGGGCTCGCGCCGGACGACTACCTGGTCACCTTCCAGTCGCGCTTCGGCAAGGCCGAATGGCTGCAGCCGTACACCGCGCCGACCGTGCAGCAACTGGCGCGTGACGGCGTCGAGCGCATCGACGTCATCTGCCCGGGCTTCACCAGCGACTGCCTCGAGACGCTGGAAGAGATCTCGATGGAAGTGCGGCACGACTTCATCTCGAACGGCGGCAAGGAATTCCATTACATTTCCTGCCTGAACGCCTCGCCGTCCTGGATCCGCGGCATGGCCGAGATCGCCGAGCAGCACCTGATCGGCTGGCCCACGATCCAGACCCCGGCCCAACGCGAGGCGCGCCGCCTCGACACCGAGCGCGGCGCGCAGAACGCGGCCCGCCTGGGCGCCTGACCTGTCGCATGCCAGCGCCCGCCTGGCATCGATTCCACGGCCACCGGCAAGCGCTTGCTTATTGACAACCTGCTAAAATGCCAGGTTGTTGGTGCTGGGCGCCGTATTTATCCGTTTTTTAGATGCCATCTCTGCAATTCCCCTTGAAATTGTAGGAGATCGCCCCATCTGGGGCGCTGTGTATCGATCCGGATACGTCTCTGACTCAGCCAAGTCCTTGATTCTAGGAGTTTTTCCGATGCAAGACCAAGAAAACAAAGAGGTGCTCCAGCAAGCTGGCGAGGCGCCTGCCGCCGACGCCACTGAGGGTGCGACCGCACACACCGCTGCTCCGGCCGCGCCATCGGCCGAACCGGGCCTCGAAGAACAACTGAGCGCCACCGAAGCCAAGCTGGCCGAGATGCATGACGCCTTCATGCGCGCCAAGGCCGAAGCGGACAATATCCGCCGCCGCGCCCAGGAAGACGTCAGCAAGGCCCACAAATTCGCCATCGAAAGCTTCGCCGAGGCCATGGTGCCGGTGCGCGACAGCCTGGAAATGGCCGTCAAGGTCGAGGCCCCGACGGTGGAGTCGATCAGGGAAGGCGTCGAAATGACCCTCAAGCAGCTCACCTCCGCGTTCGAGAAGAACCGCCTGGTTGAAATCATGCCGCAGGCAGGCGACAAGCTCGACCCGAACAAGCACCAGGCCGTGGCCGTCGTGCCGTCGGAGCAGGAAGCCAATACCGTGGTCAGCGTACTGCAGAAGGGCTATATGATCGCCGACCGCCTGCTGCGTCCGGCCATCGTGACCGCGGCGGCGCCGAAATAAGGACCGGTGGCGGCATCCGTGTGTGTTCTAACTGACGCTGTCAACTGAGCCACTTGAAAGCACGCCATCCCTTCCCAATATTGAATCCATCAGAAATTCACAAATACTAAAGGAACACATCATGGGCAAAATCATCGGTATCGACCTGGGCACCACCAATTCCTGCGTCGCCATCATGGAAAACGGTACCCCGAAGGTGATCGAGAACGCCGAAGGCGCGCGCACCACGCCGTCGATCATCGCCTACCAGGAAGACGGCGAGATCCTCGTCGGCGCGCCGGCCAAGCGCCAGGCAGTCACCAATCCAAAGAACACCCTGTTCGCCGTCAAGCGCCTCATCGGCCGCAAGTTCGACGAGAAGGAAGTGCAGAAAGACATCTCGCTGATGCCGTACCAGATCGTCAAGGCCGACAACGGCGACGCCTGGGTCGGTGTGCGCGACAAGAAACTGGCAGCCCAGCAGATCTCGGCTGAAGTCCTGCGCAAGATGAAGAAGACCGCCGAGGACTACCTGGGCGAAGAAGTCACCGAAGCCGTCATCACCGTGCCGGCCTACTTCAACGACTCGCAGCGCCAGGCGACCAAGGACGCCGGCCGCATCGCCGGCCTGGACGTCAAGCGCATCATCAACGAACCGACCGCGGCTGCGCTGGCATTCGGCCTGGACAAGACCGACAAGGGCGACCGCAAGATCGCCGTGTATGACCTGGGTGGCGGCACCTTCGACGTCTCGATCATCGAGATCGCGGACGTGGACGGCGAGAAGCAGTTCGAAGTGCTGTCGACCAACGGCGACACCTTCCTGGGCGGCGAAGACTTCGACCAGCGCGTGATCGACTACATCATCGACGAGTTCAAGAAGATCAACGGCCTGGACCTGTCGAAAGACCCGATCGCCCTGCAGCGCATCAAGGCTTCGGCCGAGCGCGCCAAGATCGAACTGTCGTCGTCGCAGCAGACCGAGATCAACGAGCCTTACATCGCCATGGCGAACGGCGCGCCGGTCCACCTGAACCTCAAGATCACCCGCGCCAAGCTGGAGTCGCTGGTCGAGGAACTGATCGCCAAGACCATCGAGCCATGCCGCATCGCCATCAAGGATGCCGGCGTCAAGGTCTCGGACATCGACGACATCATCCTGGTCGGCGGCATGACCCGCATGCCGAAGGTGCAAGAGAAAGTGAAAGAGTTCTTCGGCAAGGATGCACGCAAGGACGTGAACCCGGACGAAGCCGTCGCCGTCGGCGCCGCGATCCAGGGTTCGGTCCTGTCGGGCGAGCGCAAGGATCTGCTGCTGCTGGACGTGACCCCGCTGTCGCTGGGCATCGAGACCCTGGGCGGCGTGATGACCAAGATGATTCACAAGAACACCACGATCCCGACCAAGTTCTCGCAGGTGTTCTCGACCGCCGACGACAACCAGCCGGCCGTGACCATCAAGGTCTACCAGGGCGAGCGTGAAATCGCGCAAGGCAACAAGAGCCTGGGCGAGTTCAACCTGGAAGGCATCCCGCCGGCAGCACGCGGTACGCCACAGATCGAAGTGACCTTCGACATCGACGCCAACGGCATCCTGCACGTCGGCGCGAAAGACAAGGCCACCGGCAAGGAAAACAAGATCACCATCAAGGCCAACTCGGGCCTGTCGGAAGAAGAAATCCAGAAGATGGTGAAGGACGCCGAGCTGAACGCGGAAGAAGACAAGAAGGTCAAGGAACTGGCCGAAGCCCGTAACCAGGGCGACGCGCTGGTCCACTCGACCCGCAAGTCGCTGACCGAATACGGCGACAAGCTGGACGCGGCCGAGAAAGAGAAGATCGAAGCGGCGATCGCCGACCTGGAAGGCGCGATCAAGAGCGGCGACAAGGCGGACATCGATGCCAAGACCGCGGCCCTGTCGAGCGCAGCGCAGTCGCTGGGCGAGAAGATGTACGCCGACATGCAGGCGCAGCAGGCAGGCGGCGCGGGCGCCGCTGGTGCGGGCGCCGGTGCTGCCGGTGGCGAGCAGTCGGCCAAGCAGGACGACGACGTGGTCGACGCCGACTTCAAGGAAGTGAAGGACGCAAAGTAAGCGTCAACGGCGCAGGAGTTCGATAACTCCTGCGCACAGGCCGAGCCGATACCTTGACGGGACCATCGGCTCGGTTTTTTTGAGTGAAAAGAATTCAGCAGATAACTTTAGGTGCCGACCATGGCGAAGCGTGATTTTTACGAGATCCTCGGGGTCGCAAAGGGTGCGTCGGAAGACGAGATCAAGAAGTCGTATCGCAAGCTTGCGATGAAGTACCACCCTGACCGCAACCCGGACAACAAGGAAGCGGAAGAGAAGTTCAAGGAGGTCAAGGAGGCCTACGAGATGCTGACCAATCCGGAGAAGCGCGAAGCGTATGACCGCTACGGTCACGCCGGCGTCGATCCGAACGGCGGCATGGGCGGCGGCTTCGGCGGCGGCGCGGGCGGTTTCGGCGACGCCTTCGGCGACATCTTCGGCGATATCTTCGGCGGCGGCCGTGGCGGCCGCGGTGGCGGCCCGCAGGTGTACCGCGGCGCCGACCTGCGCTACAACCTCGAGATCACGCTGGAACAGGCGGCCCACGGTTTCGACACCACGATCCGCGTGCCGAGCTGGGACAAGTGCGACACCTGCCACGGCAGCGGCGCCAAGCCGGGCACCCAGCCCGTCACCTGCACCACCTGCGCCGGCCACGGCCAGGTGCGCATGCAGCAGGGCTTCTTCAGCATCCAGCAGACCTGCCCGAAATGCCATGGCAGCGGCAAGATCATCCCCGAGCCGTGCGCGGCCTGCGGCGGCGCCGGACGCATCAAGCGCAACAAGACGCTGGAAGTGAAGATCCCGGCCGGCATCGACAACGGCATGCGCATCCGCTCGTCGGGCAATGGCGAGCCGGGCACCAACGGCGGGCCACCGGGCGACCTGTATGTGGAGATCCACATCAAGCAGCACGCGGTGTTCCAGCGCGAAGGCGACGACCTGCATTGCGAAATGCCGATTTCGTTCAGCAAGGCAGCCCTGGGCGGCGAGATCGAAGTGCCGACGCTCACCGGCAAGGTGTCGTTCACGGTGCCCGAAGGCACCCAGACCGGCAAGACCTTCCGCCTGAAGGGCAAGGGCATCAAGAACGTGCGCTCGGGCTATACCGGCGACCTGTTCTGCCACGTGGTGGTCGAGACCCCGGTCAAGCTCACCGACAAGCAGAAGGAACTGCTGCGCGAGTTCGACCGCCTGACGATCGAAGGCGGCGCCAAGCACAGCCCGCAAAGCAAGGGCTGGATGGACAAGGTCAAGGACTTCTTCGAATAAGCTCTCAACCGTCGACCGGCACATGCCCTCGGCGGTTTTTTTTGCCTGGTCCGGCCGCAGCCAGGCGCCATGCAACGCTGTTACACTTCACGTAATTTTGAGGAGCACCGCCTCAGCCCGCACAAGATGGGCCCGGCAACGTCAAACGGGAAGCCTCCCGCTCGACGGCAACACGACAATATAAGGAATCACGATGGACAAGTACAAGACCAAGGGATTGACCGCGGCAGAGCTGTTTGAACGGAACCGTACCTGGGCCGCCTCGATGGTGGCCGAAGACCCCAACTTCTTCAAGGCGCTGCAAGACCAGCAGGCGCCCGAATACCTGTGGATCGGCTGCTCGGACAGCCGCGTGCCGGCCAATGAGCTGCTGGGCATGGCGCCGGGCGAGCTGTTCGTGCACCGGAACATCGCCAACGTGGTCGTGCACTCCGACCTGAACTGCCTGTCGGTGCTGCAGTTCGCGATCGACGTCCTGAAGGTCAAGCACATCATCATCTGCGGCCACTACGGCTGCTCGGGCGTGCACGCGGCGCTGACCGACATCCGCGTCGGCCTGGCCGACAACTGGCTCGGCCACGTGCGCGACGTGCGCGAGAAGCACGGCAAATACCTGGGCAATGTGGCCGGCCGCGCCGCCACCAACCGCCTGGTCGAACTGAACGTGGCCGAGCAGGTCATGAACACCGCCCACACCACCATCGTGCGCGACGCCTGGGAACGCGGCCAGCCGCTGACCATCCACAGCTGGGTGTACGGCGTGCACGACGGCCTGCTGCGCGACCTGGGCATCACGGTCAGCAGCTTCGACGAGATCGCGCCGAAACTCGAGCGCGTGCTCAACGGCTACCTGGACGGCGGAGAAGTGCGTGACGAACGCCGCGGACAGTGATCTCGCGCGCCTGCGCGCCATCGTCCGAACCTTCGTGGACGAGCGCGACTGGGACCAGTTCCACACACCCAAGAACCTCGCCTCGGCCCTCTCCGTCGAGGCGGCCGAGCTGCTGGAGCATTTCCAGTGGCTGCAGGCGGGCCGCGCCGACGAACTCGGCGCCGCCAAGCTGAACGAGGTGCGCCACGAGATGGCCGACGTGCTCGTGTACCTGGTGCGGCTGGCCGACAAGCTGGACGTCGACCTGTTCCAGGCGGTGGAAGAGAAGATGGTGCTCAACCGCGCCAAGTATCCGGCCGAGCTGGTGCGCGGCGATATGCGCAAGTACGACGAATACAAGAAGTGAACCTCCAGACGGCGTAGTCGCGCGCCGGCCTGAATGAAACAGGACCTGCCGCGGCGCCGCCCGCGGCAGGTCCTTCAAACCGCGCCGGCGACATCGCCGCCGGCAGGACGATCAGTCCTTGCGGAATGTGCGACGACGGGTAGCCGCCACGCCCAGCAGGCCGGCGCCGAGGGTCAGCAGGGTAGCCGGTTCAGGCACCTCGCTCGGCGTGATCGGGTCCACGTCGACGGTCAGCCGCGACCATGCCAGATTCACGTTCTGGAAGAGGCCGGCGACGGTGAGCGTGACGTTCAGGATGCCGGTCTGCTGCAGCTCCGTTTCGACGCCGAAATCGTAGGTCTGGCCAAAGAAGCTGACATTCTGGACCGTGTCGGACAGGTTGCCATTGAAGAAGAACCTGACCGTTTCGCTGCCCAGCAGCAGATCCCACAGGCGTACTTCCAGGATCGCCGAGTTCAGCGTGGCGTTATCCGGCAGTCCGGACGAGGTCAGGTCATGGGAATATGAAACCGGGGTGATGAACGTGATGAGACGGTCCGGATCCGGGTCATACGTGCTCGTGTATTCAATCGCATGGACTGCACCAGTTGTAGCGACCATCAAGGCTGCGGCGCCTACCAGTTTTTTCAGGACTTTCATGATTACCCTCCGTTTTGGTTTGATTTCGAGTAACACGTCGCTTCGATATGAAGCACGGGTCACTATGCAAATCGCGTGCCACTGATGAGCGTTTGATTAAAATCAAAGGCTTACCCAAAACGCATGGAATTTTGACCAACTGTATGTAACTTTGCCCGACACCACCAAATGGTGTAGGGACTTTGTCTGCCTGTTTCTTCGCTGTTCACATTGTTCTAAAAACGTTTCGTGACGGCCCGTAACGTGTGGGCAGGGCTCGCCGATGTCCGTTAAGCTTTTGACATGGAATCGCATTTTTATTAGCAGATCGGCAGGAGAAGCGCCTCGCTGGCGTTGTGATCTGGATTAAAGGCCCCCGCTCAGGATCCGGTTGTTTCGGTATCGTGCGCTCAACACAAGGTAGAAACCATGCGCCCTATCGTCATCGTTCCCGCATGTACGCGAGATTTCGGCGAGCACCCGTATCACGCGGCCCAGCACAAGTATGTCGACGCCGTCACCCTTGGCGCCGATTGCGCGTCCCTGATCCTGCCGTCGCTCGGCGCGTCGCTGGACCTGGACACCCTGTTCGGCACCATCGACGGCATCATGCTGACCGGCTCGGCATCGAATGTGCATCCCAGTTATTACTCTGAGGAAGTGCTCGATCCCTCGCTGCCGCAGGATCCGGCGCGCGACCAGACCACCTTGCCGCTGATCCGCGAAGCGGTGCGGCGCGGCGTGCCGATCATCGCGATCTGCCGCGGCTTCCAGGAGATGAACGTGGCGCTGGGCGGCAGCCTGCACCAGGCGGTGCAGACCGTCGCCGGCAAGTTCGACCACCGCGAGAAAGCCGAGCTGGGCATGGATGAGCAGTACGGCGACGCCCACAACGTCAGCCTGTGCCCCGGCGGCTTGCTGGAGCGCATCCTGGGCGTGCCCGAGATTCCCGTCAATTCGCTGCATGGGCAGGGCGTGAACGAACTGGCGCCCGGCCTGACGGTCGAAGCCCTGGCGGAGGACGGTCTGGTGGAGGCATTCACCGTGTCGAACGCGCCCGGTTTCACCCTGGCCGTGCAGTGGCATCCCGAGTGGCGCATCCAGCACAATCCGTATTCGATGAAGATGTTCGGAGCCTTCGGCCAGGCGTGCCGCGAGTATCACGAACGACGCTGCGAGAATTACGAACGGCGCCGGAGCGCCGGATGAGCGCCTCTGCCAAGGGCCCGGGACCGAGGCTCCCCGACTCTCCTGCCTTCTGCACCCTTCAACGACAGTGAGGCAACTACATGGCAATTCGCGATAACTTCAGCTATACCGACATGGAAGAGTGGCTCGACGCCAAGCGGGTCACCGAGATCGAATGCCTGGTTCCCGACCTGACCGGGGTAGCGCGCGGCAAGATCCTGCCGCGCGTGAAATTCACCGATGAACGCGGCATGCGCCTGCCCGAAGTCGTGCTGGGCATGACCGTCACCGGCAACACGCCCGAGCGCGACTCCGCCTATGAGCGCGCCATCTCGAGCATCGACCGCGACATGATCCTGCGCGCCGACCCGAGCACCATCACCATGGTGCCGTGGGCGGCCGACCCCACCGCGCAAGTGATTCACGACTGCTACTACGCTGATGGCAAGCTGGTCGACTTCGCCCCGCGCAGCGTGCTGCGGCGCGTGCTCAAGCTGTATGAGCAGCGTGGCTGGAAGCCGGTGGTGGCGCCCGAGCTCGAGTTTTATCTCACCGCCAAGAACATCGACCCCAACCTGCCGCTGGCGGCGCCGATCGGCCGCAGCGGCCGCGCCGAGACCAGCCGCCAGGTGTACAGCATCGACGCCGTCAACGAATTCGATCCGCTGTTCGAGGACATCTACGATTACTGCGAGATGATGAATCTCGACGTCGACACCCTGATCCACGAGATCGGCGCCGGCCAGATGGAGATCAACTTCCAGCACGGCGAGCCGCTGGGCCTGGCCGACAAGGTCTTCTATTTCAAGCGCACCCTGCGCGAGGCTGCGCTCAAGCACGATATGTACGCCACCTTCATGGCCAAGCCGATGGCGGGCGAGCCGGGTTCGGCGATGCATGTGCACCAGAGCGTGGTCGATGCCGAGAGCGGCAAGAACATTTTCAGCAACGACGACGGTTCACCGTCGACGCTGTTCCAGCAGTATATCGGCGGCCTGCAGCGCTATATGCCGTCGGCGATGGCGATCGTCGCGCCCTATGTGAATTCCTACCGCCGCATCGTGCGCGAGACGGCGGCGCCGATTAACCTGCAGTGGGGCATCGACAACCGCACGGTGGGCTTCCGGGTGCCGGTGTCGGGCTCGCAGGATCGCCGGGTCGAGAACCGCGTGATCGGCGCCGACGCCAATCCCTACCTGGCGCTGGCGATCACGCTGGCCTGCGGCTACCTGGGCATGACGGAAGCGATCGAACCGTCACCGATGGTGGAAGGGAATGCCTACGACATGCCGGTGGAGCTGCCGCAGGGGTTATCGGAGGCGATCACCCTGCTGCGGCGCGAGGACCGGCTGCGCGACGTGCTGGGGGAGCGCTTCATCGACGTGTATACGGCGGTGAAGGAGCTCGAGCACCGGGAGTTCATGCAGGTGATCAGCCCGTGGGAGCGGGAGCATTTGTTGTTGCATGTTTGATTGAAGCGCGTTGCTGTTCATGCAAACTTGGGTTCCCGCCTCCGCGGGAACGACGTATAAATGACTCGGGCCACGATCGTCGACCGTGGCCCGCACCTATCGCACGTCGTTCCCGCGGAGGCGGGAACCTAAGTACCAACAACTACTTTACGCCCGCGCCTCCAGCACATCCTGTGTCTCGCCACGATTCTTCAACACCTGCGGCGCCAGCGACCCCACCACCATGCCGATGAAGGCCGCGATCAGCCCCGCCAGCTGGCCCGGGAAATGCTCGCCCAGCGACGTGATCTGCTCGAAGAACAGGATCCAGGTGAACAACCCCGCGCCGATCGACAGGATCGCGCCCTGGGTGGTCGCGCGCTTCCAGTACAGGCCCATCACCAGCGGGATGAAGGCGCCGACCAGCGGCACCTGGTAGGCGCCCGACACCAGTTCGTAGATCGAGGTGCCTTCCATCGCGATCGCGTACAGCAGCACCAGGGCCGCGAACACGACGATCGAGACGCGCATCGCGAACAGCTGTTCGCGGTCGGTCATGCCGGGACGCAGGTTCTTGAGGATGTTCTCGACAAAACTGGTCGACGGCGCCAGCAGGGTGGCCGACGAAGTGCTCTTGATCGCAGACAGCAGGGCGCCGAAGAACAGGATCTGCATCACCAGCGGCATCTGCGTCATCACGAAGGTCGGCAGCAGGCGCTGGTAGTCGTTCTGGGCCAGGTCGAGCGCGGTGCTGCCCATCACGACCACGGCGGCGGCCACGATGAACATCGGCACGAAGGCGAACACGATATAGCTGGCGCCGCCGACGATGGCGCCGGTGCGCGCGGTCGGCGCGTCCTTGGCCGACATCACGCGCTGGAACACGTCCTGCTGCGGGATCGAGCCGAACATCATCGTGACCGCGGCGGCGATGAAGAACATCACGTCCTTGAGGCTCGGCTCGGGCAGGAAGCGCCACAGGTCGGCCTGCTGGGCCATCGCCAGCACGTTGCCGGCGCCGCCGGCCAGGTCGGCGGCGAACCAGGCGATCACGCTCATGCCCACCACCAGCACGATCATCTGGATGAAGTCGGTCACGGCGACGGCCAGGAAGCCGCCCACCACCACGTAGATCAGCACCGTCAGGGTGCCGACGATCATGCCCACGGCCGGCGACATGGCGCCTGCGGTCAGCACCGAGAACACCAGGCCCAGCGCCGTGATCTGGGCCGCGACCCAGCCCAGGTAGCTCATGATGATGGCCACCGAGCAGAACACCTCGATGCCCTTGCCGTAGCGCTGGCGGTAGTAGTCGCCGATCGTCAGCAGGTTCAGTTTATACAGGCGGGCGGCGAAGAACGCGCCGACCAGGATCAGGCACATGCCGGCCCCGAACGGATCCTCGACCACCGCGTTCAGGCCGCCCTGCACGAATTTGGCGGGGATGCCCATCACGGTCTCGGCGCCGAACCAGGTGGCGAAGGTGGTGGTGATCACCATGATCAGCGGCAGGCTGCGGCCGGCGACGGCGAAGTCGCTGGTGTTCTTGATCCGCGTGCCCGCCCACATGCCCAGGGCAAGCGTACCCAACAGGTAGAGCACGACGAAAGAGATCAGGGTGATATTCATGCTGGTGAATGCTCCGAAGTCCAGGAATTATTATCGGGCGGAAAATCCGCGATTATAAATGCAGAAGCCGGCGGCAGGACCAACTTTGCCGTTTTGCCGGTCGATGTTGTTTTGATGGTAAGGCGCCTAGATCGACATATCGCGCAGCAGCTTCGAGGCTTCGCGGTTGGCGCCGATGCAGGCGCCGTCGCGCATGAAGATCTGCAGTTGCGACTGCTCGTCGGCGCGCATCGATTCGACGAAATCGAGATTGACCAGCGCCGAGCGGTGCACGCGGATGAAGCGCTGCGGGTCGAGCTGCGTTTCCAGTTCCGAGATCCCGATGCGCACCAGGAAGTGCTGGCCGCGCGCCACGATCACCGTGTACTTCGAATCGGCCTTCATGTATTCGATCTCGCCCACGGCGAGCGGGAAGATGCGGCCGCGGTCGCGCACCAGGATGCGGTCCAGCCGCACCGGGCCGCTCGCCGCGCGCGCCAGTGCATCCTCGATGCCGGCGCGATCCTGCTGCTGTTCGGCGCCTTCGAGCAGGCGCGCGACACTGGCCGCGAACCGCGCCCTGGTAAACGGCTTGAGCAGGTAGTCGACCGCGTGCAGCTCGAAGGCGGTCACCGCGTACTGGTCGTAGGCGGTGGTGAACACGATTCTAGGAAGGTAGTCGAGCCGGCGCAGCACCTCGAGGCCGGTCATCTCGGGCATCTGGATGTCCATGAACACGACATCTGGCCGCAACTGCCCGATGCGTTCGAGCGCGCTGGCGCCGTCGGCGGCTTCGCCCACCAGGAGGAGGCCACGGTGGGCATAGATGGCGTCGCGCAGCACGTCGCGCGCGAGCGGTTCGTCTTCGGCGAAGAATACGGTCTTGGTCATGGTCTCAAGCACAGGGCAAGGTGACGCAGGCAGCAAAGCCGGCGCCGGGGCGAGAATCGATCGTTAACGCGGCGCGTCCCGCGTAATCGAGTTCGAGGCGACGGCCGATGGTGCGGATGCCCAGGCCGGGCGAGGCGGCGATCGTCTCTTGCGCGGCGCCGGGGCCGTCGTCGCTTACGGTCAGGCGCAGCGTGCCGGCCTGCGGGTCGCGCCGGCTCTCGATGCGCAGCAGGCCGGGGCGGGTGTAGGGATTGAACGCGTGCTTGATGCTGTTCTCGATCAGCGGTTGCAGGGTCAGGGCCGGCAGCACGAAGTCGCCCGCGTCGGGATCGAGATCCCATTGCACCTGCAGGCGCGGCCCGAGGCGCAGCTGCTCCAGCTCCAGGTAGTCGCGCACGAACTGCAGCTCGGCGTCGAGCGTGACGCGGTCATTGCCGCTGCGCTCGGTGTCCAGCACGTAGCGCAGCATGTCGGAGAACTGAAACAGCGCCGTCTCGGCGGCGGCCGGATTGCGCTGGGTGAGGGCGATGATCGAATGCAGGGTGTTGAACAGGAAGTGGGGATTGAGCTTGCTGCGCAGCGCGCCCAGTTCGGCGGCCACCAGCAAGGTTTGCGCCTGCTGGACGGCCAGGGCCTGGCGCTGGGCGGCGGCATTGGCGCGCACGGTGTGAAAGATTCCTGCCACCATCACATAGATCATCACGTTGTACATGAATGGCCAGATATGCCAGTCCAGTGCACGATCCTGGGTCTGTTGCAGCAATACCTGCAGCAAATGTGCGCCGCTGGCAAACAGCAGCGCCGCCGCCAGATGAATCGCGAAACGCCAGGTCAGTCCCAGTTGGCGCTGTTCGAACCAGCCCGTGAGCGGCCAGGTCAATGCCAATACCGGCACGGCCGGTGCGATGCTCACGAACGCGTAGAACACCATGACCGGATCGAACTTGCCGCTCAATAGGGTTTCGTTCTGAAGCACCAGTGCAATGAACACGATATAGGCCAGCCAGGCACCGAGGTAGATGCGCCACATGGGGGAAAGGAAAGCGGGCTTGGTCTGGTTCATCTGCAAAGTATCGTCGAGATTGCGTCGCTTGCGCCATGCCATGCGCTCAGTTGCAGGAAATACGGCGCCAGTTGCGTCCTGGATGCGACGACGCGCATCTCTGCGCGTTTCTGCATGTTGTTGCATGAAATTGCCGGTTTGTGTACAGTGGCGCATCAAACGAACTGGAGCGAACTATGCAATTGCCGGAAGAACGGCGCCAGGCGATCGTCGACGCGGTCGAGCGTGAGGGGCGGGTATTGGCCGCCGAGCTGGCGGGGCGGCTGGCGACGTCCGAAGACACCATCCGGCGCGACCTGCGCGATCTCGACGCCGCCGGCCTGCTGCGGCGCGTGCACGGCGGCGCGGTGCGGCTGCGGCGCGCGGCCAGTTTCGGCGAGCGCGCCGAGGCCGACCTGCCGCGCAAGATGCTGCTGGCGCACGGCCTGCGCGCATGCATCCGCCCGGACGAGACGGTGCTGATCGACGCCGGCTCGACCCACCTGGCGCTGGCGCGCCTGCTGGAAGACGGCTGCGCGGCGGCCATCGTCACCAACAGTCCGCAGATCGCGCTCGCGCTGGGGCATTTCAGGCGTACGCGCATCGTGCTGTTGGGCGGGACCTATCACCCTGACGAAGGCGCGACCTATGGCGCGGCCACCCTGGCCGAGGTCGGGCGCCTGCGGCCCGACCTGGCGCTGGTGGGCGTCTGCGGCGTGGATGTCGAACGCGGCCTGGCCGCCTCGAATCCCGAGGAGGCGGCGCTCAAGGAAGCGATGCTGGCGGTGAGCGCGCGCTGCGCTGCCGCGGTGCTCAACGAACGTTTCGACGAGCGCGCCGCCTTCTTGTTCGGCGCGCTGGAGCGCATCGACCAGCTGGTGCTGGAATCCGATGCGCCGCCGCAGGCCGTTGCGCGTCTGCGCGAACGCCATCCTCAACTCGATCTGACATTGACTGCAAAGGCCGAAGCATGACCCACGTCACCAACGCGATTCCCCGCAGCGTCGAAGCCGGCCGCTGGGCCATCTCGACCGTCTTCCTCCTCAACGGCGCCGGCATCGGCCTGTGGGCAGCCCACGTGCCGACCGTGCAGGCGCGCATGGGCATCGATACCGGCATGCTGAGCCTGGTGCTGCTGACGATTGCCGGCGGCGCCCTGATGGCGATGCCGCTGATGGGCGGCCTGACCGGGCGTTGGGGCACGCGCCGCATGGTGTTGTTGTCGGGCTTTGCCTTCGCACTGATGACGGCCGTGATCATGGGCATGCCGAGCCTGCCGCTGCTGTTCGTGGCGGCCTTCCTGTTCGGCGTGGCCAACGGAGCGCTGGATGTGGCCATGAACGCCAACGCCAGCGAGGTCGAGACCGCACGCGGCCTGCCCACCATGTCGTCGTTCCACGGCTTCTTCAGCCTGGGCGGCCTGTTCGGCGCGAGCCTGGGCGGCGTGCTGGTCGGCCAGGGCCTGGGGCATGGCGAAGGCGCGCTGATGGTGGCGGTGGCGGCCGCCGTGGTGCTGGCCCTGACGGCGCCGCGCGTGCTGGGCTTCGCCGCGCATGCGAGCGGCAGCCACTTCATGCTGCCGCGCGGCGCCGCCCTTGGCCTCGGCCTGCTGGCGCTGCTGTGCTTCGCGGTCGAAGGCGCGCTGGTCGACTGGAGCGCGCTGCTGTTGGAGGAGCGCACCGGCGCCTCGCCGGCGTCGGCGGCGCTGGGCTACTCGGCGTTCTCGATCGCGATGGCGGCCTGCCGCTTCGCCGGCGACCGCATCATCCTGCGCGTCGGCGCGACGCGGGTGATGGTGATCGGCGGCCTGGCCATGTTCGCTGGCCTGGCGCTGGCGGTCCTCAGCACCAATTTCGTGATGTCGAGCTGCGGCTTCGCCCTGGTCGGCCTGGGCGCGGCGAACGTGGTGCCGCTGCTGTTCGGCGCCGCCGCGCGCATCCCCGGCATGCATCCCGGCGCGGGCGTGGCGGCGGTGGCGACGCTGGGCTATGGCGGCCTGCTGCTGGCGCCGCCGGTGCTGGGCTGGGTGGCGGTGCACTCGAGCGTGATGGTGGCGCTCGGTGCGCTGTCGCTGTCGGGGATCGTCATCGCGCTGAGCGCGGGGGTGCTCAAGCGGTAACGTACTCGCGCACAGGACGTGGGGTCGGACCTGACCCCAGCTTTGTGACCCCAGCTTTGTGATCCCAGCTTTGTGATCCCAGCTTTGCGGCCGACGGCCACAGGGCCAGGAACAGACGCGAAGTCGATTGCTGGCCCATGATGCTCTCTTAGAAGCAGTGCTCCGGCGCCGGGAAGCTGCCGTCCTTCACGGCCGCGACATAGGCCATGACGGCCGCGTCGATGCTGGTCTGGCCATCCATGAAGTTCCTGACGAAGCGCGCTTTGCGACCCGGGAACACGCCCAACAGGTCGTGCATCACCAGCACCTGGCCCGAGCAGTCGGGGCCGGCGCCGATGCCGATGGTCGGCACCGAGAGCATCTCGGTGACTTCCTTGCCCAGCGTCGCGGGCACCGCCTCGAGCAGCACCACGGCCGCGCCGGCCGCCTGCAGCGCCAGCGCGTCGTTCTTCAGGCGCTCGGCGCCTTCGCCGGTCTTGCCCTGCACCTTGAAACCACCCAGCTGGTGCACGAACTGCGGGGTCAGGCCGATGTGCGCGCACACCGGAATGCCGCGTTCGACCAGCAGGCGCACGGTGTCGGCCAGCCAGGCGCCGCCCTCGATCTTGACCATGTGGGCGCCGGCGCGCATCAGCTGCACCGCGCTGTCGTAGGCCTGCTGCGGGTTGCCGTAGCTGCCGAAGGGCATGTCGGCCAGCACCAGCGCGTTCTTGTTGCCGCGCGCGACCGAGGCCGTGTGATAGACCATGTCGGCCACCGTCACCGGCAGGGTCGAGTCGTGGCCGGCGCAGACCATGCCCAGCGAGTCGCCGATCAAGAGGATCTCGACGCCGCAACGGTCCATCAGCGATGCGAAACTGGCGTCGTAGCAGGTCAGCATCGCGATCTTGTCGCCGGCTGCGCGCTTGGCGAGCAGCGCGGGAACGGTCACGGCCTTCGGCAACGCTGGCACCGGCATCGGCACCGTGGCGGCGCCGGTCGTGGCCATATCGTTACCCTGCAAATAAGAGCTCATACAAATCCTTTGGTAAAACTGGAACGTCCAGATCCGCGTAGTGTAATGCGGCGCCCGCGAAGCTGCAGGCAAATGGTCATGAACGGAAGATGAAGTAGACGGCGCCGACCAGGCACAGGCCCGCCCAGACGTAGTCCAGCTTGAACGGTTCGTTCATGTAGAACATCGCGAACGGCACGAACACGGTCAGGGTGATCGCCTCTTGCATGATCTTGAGCTGGGCCAGCGAGAACTGGGTGTGGCCGATGCGGTTGGCCGGCACCTGCAGCAGGTATTCGAACAGCGCGATGCCCCAGCTGATCAGGGCCGCCACGTACCAGGCGCGGTGCTGCAGGCCTTTCAGGTGGCCGTACCAGGCGAAGGTCATGAAGACGTTCGACAGGATCAGGAGGCCCGTGGTCTGGGCCCAGACGGGCAGGTTCATGGCGTGCGCTTTCCTACGCGAGCTTGGCGATGGTCTGGCCGGCCACCAGCGCCGCGAAATTGCGCGCCGGGCCGTGGCCGGGAATGTCGATGTCGGGTGCGATTTCGAGCAGCGGTTGCAGCACGAAGGCGCGTTCATGCATGCGCGGATGCGGCACTGTCAGGGTCGGGCTGACGATGACCTCGTCGCCGTACAGCAGCAGGTCGAGGTCGAGCGTGCGCGGCGCGTTGTGGTAGGGCCGCTCGCGGCCATGGGCCTGCTCGATGGCTTGCAGCGCGGCGAGCAGGTCGTGCAGGGCCAGGCTGGTGTCGATGCAGGCCACGGCATTGATGTAGTCGTCGCCGCTGGAATCGATCGGGGCGGTGCGGTACAGGCTCGAGGTGTGCAGCAGCGTGCTGCCACCCATCCGCGCCAGGCGCGCCAGCGCGTCGAGCACGTTCGCCTGGGCGTCGCCCAGGTTGGCGCCGATCCCGACCCAGGCGATCATTCCTCGCCGCCGCCTGCTGCCGGCGCCGGGCTGCCTTCGCCACCGGATTTGCGCGGACCACGGCGCGGACGGCGCTTCTTCGGCGCGCCATTGGCGCCACCTTCGCGCTCGCGTGTGCTGGCTTCGACCACCAGGCGCTCGCGGTCGCCGCCTTCGGCCGCATAGAACTCGGTCCACCATTCGCCGACTTCGGCCGGCAGTTCGCCCGAGGCGCAGCGCAGCAGCAGGAAGTCGTAGCCGGCGCGGAAGCGCGGGTGTTCCAGCAGCTTGTACGGCGCGCGGCCGGCGCGGCGCTCGAAGCGCGGCTGCATGGCCCAGATGTCGCGCATATCGGTGGCGATGCGGCGCTGCAGGGCCAGGTTCTCGGTTTGCGTTTCCAGCACGGCGTCGGCCGCCAGGTGCAGCGCGGGGATCGGCGCTTCGCCGGCGGCGCGGTAGGCGGTCCATTTTTCCAGCACCTGGTGCCACAGCAGCGACGCGAACAGGAAGCCGGGCGACACACCCTTGCCGGCCTTGACGCGCGCATCGGTGGAGTCCAGGGCCAGGGTCACGAACTTCATGCCGATCGGCTGCTCCAGCACCACGTCCAGCAGCGGCAGCAGGCCATGGTGCAGGCCGGCCGAGCGCAGCTCCTTGAGGCAGGCCAGGGCGTGGCCCGACAGCAGCAGCTTGAGCATCTCGTCGAACACGCGCGCCGCCGGCACATTGTCGATCAGCGGGGCCATGACGGGGATCGGCGCGCGCGTGGTCGGCTCGATCGTGAAGCCCAGCTTGGCCGCGAAGCGCACCACGCGCAGCATGCGCACCGGGTCTTCGCGGTAGCGCGCTTCCGGCATGCCGATGATGCGCAGCAGCTTGGCGCGGATGTCTTCCATGCCGCCGTGGTAGTCCAGCACCGATTGGCTGGCCGGGTCGTAGTACATGGCGTTGATGGTGAAGTCGCGGCGCGCCGCGTCTTCATGTTGTGGACCGAAGCTGTTGTCGCGCAGGACGCGGCCGTGTTCGTCCTTCGGCGCGTTGTCGCTGCCGTTGCCGCGGAAGGTGGTCACCTCCAGCAGGTCCTGGCCGAACATCACGTGCACGATCTGGAACCGGCGCCCGATGATGAAGGCGCGCCGGAACAGCTTCTTGACCTGTTCGGGCGTGGCGTCGGTGGCGATGTCGAAGTCCTTGGGCTTCACGCCCAGCAGCAGGTCGCGCACGGCGCCGCCGACCACGAAGGCCTTGAAGCCGGCTTCCTGCAGGGTTTGCGTGACCCGGATCGCGTTGGACGAGACGTTCTTGGGGTCGATGCCATGTTCTTCCGGGCCGAGGATGGTCGGTTCGGTTGCGTCGCGCTGGTCTTTCACACCCAGGATTTTACGGATGAATTTTTTAATCATTGAATAGTTGGATGGTTGGCCAGCCCTGTTGCTGCGCGTGGCTCGCGAGCGCGGCGCTCGGATTGGTCGCGACCGGATGGGAGACGATGGACAGCAGCGGAATGTCGTTGTGCGAATCGCTGTAGAAATGGCTGCGGCCGAAGCTGCCGAACGGCTGCCCCAGGCGCTCCAGCCAGGCGTGCATATGCGTGATCTTGCCTGGGCCCGAGGTCGGGGTGCCCGCCAGGCGGCCGGTGAGCTTGCCGGCGGCGTCGCGTTCGGGCATGGCCGCGATATGGTGCTCGACGCCGAAGGCGGCCGCGATCGGCGCCGTGATGTAGTGGTTGGTGGCGGTGATGATCGCCACCAGGTCGCCGGCGTCCTGGTGCTCGCGCACCAGCTTCAGGGCTTGCGGCTTGATCGCTGGCTCGATCACTTCGCGCATGTAACGTGCGTGCAAGGCCTCGAGCTCCAGGCGCGGAAAGCTCGCCAGGGTGCCGAGCGCGAACTCGAGGTATTCGACCGGATCGAGCACGCCGGCGTTGTACTGGGCGAAGAAGGCGTCGTTGCGGGCGCGGTAGGCAGCGCCGTCGACCGCGCCGACCCGCGCCAGGAATTCGCCCCATTCGTGGTCCGAATCGAGCGGCAGCAGGGTGTGGTCGAGGTCAAACAGGGCAAGGTTTTTCATTCTTTGGGTTCAAGCGGCAGGTTCTCTTGCAACAGCAGGTCGCGCAGCAGGGGCAGCGTGACCGGGCGCTGGGTTTCGAGCGAATACTGGTCCAGCGCGTCCAGCATGGTCGACAGGGAACGCATGTCGCGTTTGAAATGAGACAACAAATAGGGTAACACGCTGGCCGACAAGGTCAAACCGCGCGCCTCGGCGGCGTGCGTGAGCGCCGCGATCTTCTGGTCGTCCGACAGGCCGTGGATCTGGTACACCAGGCCCCAGCCCATGCGCGTGCGCAGGTCTTCGCGCACCCCCAGCACCGCCGGCGGCACCGGGCCGGTGCAGACCATGTAGGCGCCGTGCTCGCGGATCTGGTTGAACAGGGCGAAGGCGTCGATCTGGCGCTGCGGGCTCAGGCGGTCGCAATCGTCGAGCAGGTAGAGCGTGACATCCGGCGCGTGCAAAAAGGAGGCGGCGGGCGCGTCGGCCGCGATATAGCGCGCGCCGGGGCTGGCCGCCAGCCCGTGCAGCAGGTGGGTCTTGCCGGCGCCGGTGTCGCCCCACAGATAGGCGAAGTGTTCACGCGAGCTGCGCTCGGCGAACAGGTGCATCAGGTGCGCCATCTCGGCATTCGCCCCCACCTGGAAGGTGTCGAGGCTCTGGGCCGGTTCGGCGCCTAAATCGAGCACCAGCTGTTTCATGGCGTGGGCCGTTTCATGCCTGACGTGGGGGAAAATGGCATGCCAGTAAGGTCAAGTTTCGATGTTATATTCGTTAAACGGCTTATGAGGGGAACCGTTTTGCTAAAATAGTGGATTGACCAGTTTTGCCGGTCGCCTCCTATTTTACCGCCTCCGCTGCCAAATACCATGAGCCAACCATCTAATGTTTCTCTCTCCTACCGCGACGCGGGTGTCGACATCGATGCCGGTGACGCCCTGGTCGAAGCCATCAAGCCGCTCGCCAAGCGCACCATGCGCGAAGGCGTGCTGGGCGGGATCGGCGGCTTCGGCGGTCTGTTTGAGATCAGCAAGAAGTTCAAGGAACCGGTCCTGGTCTCGGGTACTGACGGCGTGGGCACCAAGCTCAAGCTGGCGTTCGAGCTGAACCGTCACGACACGGTCGGCATCGACCTGGTCGCCATGAGCGTCAACGACATCCTGGTGCAGGGCGCCGAGCCGCTGTTCTTCCTCGATTACTTTGCTTGCGGCAAGCTGGACGTGGCCACCGCCACCGCCGTTGTCTCGGGCATCGCCAAGGGCTGCGAAGAGTCGGGCTGCGCCCTGCTGGGCGGCGAAACCGCCGAAATGCCGGGCATGTACCCTGACGGCGAATACGACCTGGCCGGCTTCGCCGTCGGCGCAGTCGAAAAATCGCAGATCATCGACGGCAGCAAGATCATCCCGGGCGACGTGGTGCTGGGCCTGGCGTCGTCGGGCATCCACTCCAACGGCTACTCGCTGGTGCGCAAGATTATTCAAGTGGCCAAGCCCGACCTCGAATCCGATTTCCACGGCCGCAAGCTGTCCGACGTGCTGATGGCGCCAACCCGCCTCTACGTCAAGCCGCTGCTGGCGCTGATGGCGTCGATGGAAGTGAAGGGCCTGGTGCACATCACCGGCGGCGGCCTGGTCGAGAACATCCCGCGCGTGCTGCAGGATAAGCTCACCGCGGTGCTGGACGCGTCGTCGTGGACCATGCCGCCGCTGTTCAAGTGGCTGCAGCAGCACGGCGGCGTGGCCGATGCCGAGATGCACCGTGTGTTCAACTGCGGCATCGGCATGACCGTGATCGTCTCGAAAGAAAACGCCGATGCGGCGTTCGCCCAGCTGGAAGCGGCCGGCGAGACCGTGTACCGCATCGGCGAGATCCGCGCCCGCGAAGAAGGCCAGGCGCAGACCATCGTCCTGTAAGCGCATGACGTTCCCCGCAACGCCGGCCGCCGTCACCGACGAGGAGCGGCGCTTGCGGACCGGCCACCGCGGCGCGGTGGTCTGGATCACGGGTCTTTCCGGCGCCGGCAAGACCACCCTGGCCGAAGCCCTTGAGCGCGCCCTGTTCGAACGCGGCTGCAGTGTGTTCGTGCTCGACGGTGACAAGGTGCGGGGCGGCCTGTGCGCCGACCTCGGTTTCTCTCTCCCCGAACGTTCCGAAAACATCCGCCGCATCGGCGAGGTCGCGCGCCTGTTCTGCCAGAGCGGCCAGATCGTGCTGGTGTCCGCCATTTCTCCGCTGCGTGCCGACCGGCAGCGCGCCCGCGCGCTGGTGCCGGCGCCGCACTTCATTGAAGTGTATTGCCGCTGCCCGCTCGCCGTATGCGAACAGCGCGACCCCAAAGGGCTGTATCGCAAGGCGCGCGCCGGGCAGCTGCCGGAATTCACCGGCGTATCCTCGCCCTACGAGGCGCCGGAAGCGCCCGAGGTGCTGGTCGACAGCGCCGCCTCGACGGTGGGCGAGGAAGTCGCCAGGCTCCTGGAAGAACTCGCGCGGCGCGGAATCATCGGCGCCGCCTGAACGCGCGTCCGGTCAGCGCGCGGCGCCGCTGCCGATGTGCTTGTCGAGGAATTTCTCGACCCGCGTATAGAAATCGATGCGGTTCTTTTCCAGTGCCCAGCCGTGGCCTTCTTCCGGATACTGGACCCATTCGACCTGCTGGTTGGTGCGCATGACCGCGTCGCGCAACTGCGTGCCGTGGTTGAGCGGCACCCGCTCGTCGACCCCGCCGTAGGCCAGCAGCAGCGGCCGCGTGATGCGCGCCGCCTGCTGGATCGGCGAGGTCGCCTTGAAGCGCTCCGCGTCCTTGACCGGGTCGCCCAGCATCTGCGGCAGCGTGTAGGCCTTCAACTCGTCGGTCGCATCCGAGCTGTACACCCAGCCATTGTCGAACAGCAGTCCCAGGTCGGTGACGCCGACCCAGTTGATCCCGCACTTGTACAGATCGGGATCGTTGACCAGGCCCATCAGGGTGGCATAGCCGCCGTAGCTGGGGCCGGCGATGCAGATGCGCTGCGGATCGACGATGCCCTTGGCGATCGCCCAGCGCGCGCCGTCGGCGAGATCGTCCTGCATCCTGAGTCCCCATTGCTTCAGGCCGGCCTGGAAGTGGTGGGCGCCGAAGCCCGTGCTGCCGCGAAATTCTGGCTCGAGCACCGCGTAGCCGCGCGAGGCCAGGAACTGCGATTCCGGGTCCCAGCCCCAGGATTTGCCGCGCACATAAGGGCCGCCGTGCACCAGCACCACCAGCGGCAGGCCGCCGGGCTTGGCGCCGGCGGGCAGGGTCAGCAGGGCGGGAATCTCGAGTCCGTCGCGCGCCTTGTAGCGCACGAATTCCTGGCGGGCCATCTGCGCGGGAACGATGCCGGGGCGGGTGTCGGCGACCTTGTTCACTTGCCCGGTCTGGCGGTTGTACAGGTGGTAGACAGCCGGAATCCGGTCCGAATACGAGGCCACCAGCGCCCACGGCGAATCGGCCTGGGCCGGCACCGACAAGACGTTGATGGTGGCCGGCAGCGCCTTGTCGACGGCTGCCTGCAGGGTTTTCATGCCCGCATCGAACCATTCGTTCGAGACCGCATCGGTGCGTAGCGTCATGCCCAGGATCTTGTCGCGGTTGACCACCAGGCTGCCGTCGATGTCGTAGCCGGCCGCGCTCAGCAGCGGCTCGGCGCCGAGCTTGCGGGTGGCCACATCGTAGGCGTACAGCGAGGTGAACTTGCTGCCGCCGCGCGCTACCACGTACAGCGTGCCGTCCGGGCCGAAGCCGACCGGCTGGACCATGTTCTGGCCATCGCCGAAACTCGCGTAGCTGGCCAGCTCGCGCCAGCTGCCGTCGCCGGGCTCGCGGTAATGCAGGGTGATGCGGCCGTCCTCGCTGGTGCTGGCCAGGCGCGGCTCGCCCTTGTGGTCGAGCAGCCAGCCTTTGGCGTTGCCCGGACGCGGCACGGCCTGGGTCGAACCGGTGCGGGTATTCAGGCGCAGCAGATTCACGTAACGGACTTCGCGCTTCATGTCCAGCACCGGGCTGATTACGTAGACGTGGTCCGAATCCTGGGCGCCACGCTGGCCCAGCATATAGGTATGCCAGGGCAGCAGCCGCCGGCCCTTGGGGCTGGCGGTGACGAGGCCGCCGCCGGTGCGCTCGGCCAGTTGCACGAATTGCGCGCCGTCGCGGTCCACCGCGTACAGGCCGGGCGCCTTGGTGGTGTCGCCCAGGCCGACGTTGCGGTCGCGGGTATTGAAGATCAGGCGCTCGTTGTTGACCCACTCGAAATCGCCGACGTCGGCATCGTTGTACGAGGCGACGATCTTGCCGCTGTTGTTCTGCAGGTCGACCACGACCAGGAAGTCGCGCTGGCCCTTGGTGGACGAGCGCGCCGCCAGGTGGCGGGCGTCGGGCGACAGCTTGGCGCCGCCGAAGGCGGCATTGGCGAAGAAGGCGGAGATCGGTGGCGGCGTGGCGGTGGCCGGCGCCTGGGCCAGGGTTGCAGGCACAGCGCACAGGGCAGAGGCGGCCAGGGCGACGGCGCATGCGGCGCGGGTAAATACAGACATGTTTTTCCGTGAAAAGATTGTTTTTATAGGGCCGGTGATGGCATGGCCTAGCCTAGCATTTGCTACCAGGGAAAAATCTCATCAATCCTCACGCCTTGATACTTTGTCACCTGACGAAATTGATAGGTCGGTACAAAAACCAACAAAATCGTACCGAACTTGCAAAAAACGACTTCTGAATATGCAGAATTCGTTGCTGCCCAGCTATTTTTCTAGGATCATCAAGGATATTTCGGTCACAGGACGCCTGCCGCGTCCGTTCGTCTCTTCATGACTTCAAGTATCGCTGTTCAGGAGCGCAAGTTCCACTTTATCTCCGGCCTGCCGCGCTCCGGCTCGACTTTGCTGTCGGGCATCCTGCTGCAGAATCCGCGCTTCCATGCCGGCATGAGCAGCCCCGTCGCATCGCTCTGCAATGCGGTACTGGGCCAGGTCAGCGCCAGCAGTGAGTTCGCGTCCGTCGTCAGCCGCGACAAGCGCCGCGCACTGCTGCGCGGCCTGTTCGATTCTTATTACCAGGACGCTGGGCGCGAGGTCGTGTTCGACACCAGCCGCTCCTGGTGCGCGCGCATGCCGCTGGTGCGCGACCTGTTTCCAGAGGCGAAAGTGATCGCCTGCGTGCGCAGCGTGGCCTGGATCATGGACAGCTTCGAACGCCTGTACCGCGCCAATCCGTATGAACACACGCGCCTGTTCGGCAGCGCCGGTGCGCGTGGCACCGTGACCAGCCGCCTGGAAGGCCTGGGCCAGCACGACGGCACCGTCGGCCATCCCTGGGCCGCCCTGCGCGAAGCCTTCTATGGCGAGCATGCGTCGTCGCTGCTGCTGGTCGACTACGAGCTGTTGGCAAGGGCCCCTGCCAAGGTCATGCCGCTGATTTACGACTTCCTGGGCGAACCGCATTTCGCGCACGACTTCGACAACGTGGAGTATGACGCCGAGGAATTCGATGTCCGGCTCGGCGCGCCCGGGCTGCACAAGGTGCGCTCGCGGGTCGAGTACAAGCCGCGCCAGACCATCATCCCGCCCGACCTGTTTGACCGATTCAACAAGATGTCCTTCTGGACCGATACGGCCGGCAGCGCCGCCAATGTGATCGCGCCGCAGAGCGCACAACAAGGAAAGCAAGCATGACGTCCAAACACCAGCAGGCCGCCCTCGGTGAATTGTTCATCGCATCGACACCGAACCCGGCCATTGACGCTGCCGTATTCAGCCAGACCGTACCGGAACTGGCAATTGCCGCCGCGCGCAAGGAAATCGTCTTCATCGAACGCGACGTGCCGGACATCGACACGCTGATCCGCGGCTTTGGTGCCGACAAGGAAATCGTCATTCTCGACGCCGCCCGCGATGGCTTGCGCCAGATCGCCGACGCTCTGGAAGGACGCAGCGGCATCGATGCCTTGCATGTCATCTCGCATGGACAGCAAGGCAGTGTCAGCCTCGGTTCACTGATGCTGGGCGCTGCCGACGTGTCAGCGCATGCCGCCGACTTGCAGGCGATCGGCCGCAGCATGGCCGAGGGTGGGGACATCCTGCTGTATGGCTGCAATGTGGGCGCCGGTGATGCGGGCCTTGCGCTGGTCGGCAGCCTGGCTGCTGCCACCGGCGCCGACGTGGCGGCGTCGAACAACCTGACTGGTGACGCCGCGCAGGGCGGTGACTGGGTATTGGAAATTGTGAGTGGTGACGTCGACACCACGGCAGTGGTCGATCCGGCACTGGCGGCGTCTTACCAGCGGACGTTGGCGGGCACGGGAATTTCGGCCATTATTAATTTTCAGAGTTTCGCCAATTTCGCTAGTGACGGCAGCGAAACCAATCCCGGCATAGATATTTTGTACAGGGTAAATAACGACGCCGACTACTTGCTCAAAATCGACGGCCTCACCAAGGGTATCTTCAATTACGACAAGGGTTACATTAGCAGTGACTTGGGTGCTCAGGGCGAGACCGCCATCTCCTTTTCGTTCGAGAATGAACAGATATTTACGCCGAAATCCATTCGCGTGGCGAACTATGAGACTGGCAGCTTGGGCCAGGATCTCATCTTCATCGCCTACGATGCGAACGGGAATCCGATAGGCAGCCCCCAGACGGTGAGTACCCCGGATTACCCATCAGATAGCGACGTCACGTATGAAATATTGAACTTTGTTGGACTGGTCGGGATTTCCAAGCTTACTGTGAAAGCCGACCCGTCGTCGAACGGCGGAAAGATGATCTACCTCGCGTTCGATGACTTCGAACTGGTCGATATCAAACCGCCAGGTCCGCCGGAGCCGGTAGTGACGTCCGTCTCGTCCACCAACGCGAACGGCGCCTACGGAGTTGGCCAGGACATCTTCGTGACCGTTACCTTCGACCAGGCTGTGACCGTGGCCGGCGGCATTCCGACCCTGCAGCTCGAGACTGGTGCTACCGACCGCCTTGCGCTGTACGACAGCGGCAGCGGCAGCAATACCCTGACCTTCAAATACACGATCCAGTCCGGCGATAGCAGCACCGACCTCAATTACTTCAGCACCGGTTCGCTCAGCCTAGCCGGCGCCACCATCAAGGGAAGCAACGGCGGCGCCGACGCGTCGCTGGTCCTGCCTGCCCTGAATACTGCGGACTCACTTGGTGGCGGCAAGGCCATCGTCATCGATACCCTGGCGCCGACGCTGGCCATCTCCAGCAACGTCCCCGGTCCGCTCAAGATTGGCCAGACCGCAGTGATCACCTTCACGTTCAGCGAACAGGTCAACGGCTTCGAGCGCAGCGACGTCCAGGTCAGTGGGGGCACGCTCGGCAACCTGACCGATAGTGGTAATGGCAGGTCCTGGACCGCCACCTTCACACCGACCGACGGCGTGAATAACGGCGAGGCCAGCATCACAGTGGAAGCCGGCAGATACACGGACGCAGCCGGTAACAACGGCGGCGCCGGCTCTTTGTCGTCGATCACCTTCGACACACTGGCGCCAGGCAAGCCGGCACAGCCGGTCCTGCAAGCAGCCAGCGACACCGGCGTCGTGGGCGACAACATCACCAGCGACAGCACCCCGACATTCTCTGGCGGTGCCGGCAGCGTCGAAGGACTCGCCACGGTGCGTGTGTACGCCGGTGCCACCCTGATCGGCCAGACCACCGCGAATGCCGACGGCAGCTGGGACGTCACCAGCAGCGTGCTGGCCAGCGCCAGCTACCAGGTCACCGTCGTGGCCAGCGATGAGGCCGGCAACGCCAGCATCGCCTCCAACCCGCTCTCCCTGGTCATCGACACCTTTGCGCCGGGCGCGCCGACGCTGCCAGTGTTGGCGACCGGCAGCGATAGCGGCGTCAAGAACGACAATATCACCAATGCCGTCACCCAGACCATCGGCGGCGCAGCCAACAGCGCCGAAGGCGGCAGCGTGATCACGCTGTACAGCGGCGGCGTCGCGATCCCGGGCGCAAGCACGACCGCCAACCTCGACGGCAGCTGGTCGATCGACCTGCCGCTGGCCCATGGGTCGCACGCGATCACCGCCCGCGCCACCGACAAGGCGGGCAACACGGGCGGTGCTTCTCCAGTGCTGACGCTCACGGTCGACCGCGTGGCGCCCGACCAGCCGCAGGCGCCGCTGCTGCACGCCGACAGCAATAGCGGATCGAAGGTCGATACGATCACCAACGACCGCACCCCGACCTTCTACGGCGTGGCTCGCAGCGTCGAAGGCGGCGCCACGGTCAACCTGTACGCTGACGGCGATTTCATCGGCAGCACGGTTGCCGCGGCCAACGGCAGCTGGTCGCTCGAGGTCAACCAGCTTGGCGGCGCTACCCATGCCATCACCGCCGAGGCGGTCGACGTCGCGGGCAACGTCAGTGTCGCTTCCAGCGGCACGTCGGTTACGATCGACTTTACCCCGCCGACGGCGCAGGTCGATAAAGTGAAGTTCTCGGACGACACCGGTGCGCGGGCCGACGATTTCGTGACCAACAAAGCGGACCAGGTGGTGTCCGGCGTACTGACGGCGCCGCTCGCACAGGGCGAATGGGTCGGCGTCTCGATCGATAACGGTGCGAGCTTTACCCAGGCCGGCATCGATGCGGACGGCGTCGCGTGGTCGCTCGCCGGCGTACAGATCACGGGCACGGGAACGCTGGTGGTGCGCGTATTCGACGCCGCCGGCAATGCCGGCGAGGCGTTCAGCCATGCCTACGAATACGATGCGGCTGCGCCCGGCAAGCCATCCGCGCCGGACCTGGCCGAGGCATCGGATAGCGGCGACGACGACCAGGACGATATCACCGGCGTCACCATGCCCACCTTCACCGGCACCGCCGAGAAAGACGCGACCATCACCCTGTACGCCGATGGGAACGTGGTCGGCAGCGGCAAGGCCGACACCGACGGCAAGTGGAGCGTCACGGTCGACGAGGCGCTGGAGGGGGGCGACTACGACTTCACGGTCAGGGCGACTGATCTCGCCGGTAACCAGGGCGTTGCCTCGGACGCGCTCGCCGTCACGATCATCACCGCGGCGCCGGACACGGAAAACCTGACGTTCACCCTCAGCGCCGACAGCGGCATCGGCGGCGACCGCATCACGAACGTCGCCAGCCAGACGCTGGAAGGCACGCTTTCCGCCGCGCTCGCCAGTGGCGAGAAGGTCGAGGTCTACCTCGACGGAAAATGGCGGGACGCCGAGGCCGTGGCCGGCGATACGACATGGTCCCTGGACGCGACCCTGAAAGAAGGTGAGCACGAGGTGGAAGTACGCGTCATCAATGCGATCGGTAATGCCGGTCCGGTGGGGAAATACGCATACACGCTCGACACCGAAGCCCCGACCGTCGAGATCACGAGCGACAAGCCCAAGCTCAAGGCCGGTGACACCGCCACCATCACCTTCACCTTCAGCGAAGATCCGGGAGTGACATTGTCCAGCGAGGTCATCACGGTGACTGGCGGCACACTGTCGGCAGTCAGCGGCAGCGGCCTCGAGCGCACTGCTGTCTTCACCCCGAACGTCAGCCAGAACGGCGGCAGCGCCAGCATCTCCATCGATGCGGGTCTGTTCACCGACCTGGCCGGCAATGACAGCGCGTCCGCGTCGCTGACCTCGCTGACCTTCGATACCCTGGCGCCGGCTGCGCCCTCGGCGCCGGTGCTCGCCGTCGTCAGCGACACCGGCGTCGCGGGAGACGGCATCACGGCCAACGACCGTCCAACCTTCACCGGCACCGCTGAATCGGGCGCCACGGTGGTCCTGTATGACGCACGGGACAATGTGATCGGCACTGGTACGGCCGTCGATGGCGCATGGTCGATCGCGCCGGTGGCGGCACTGGGCGAAGGGAAGCATACGATCAGCGCGCGCGCGGTCGATGCGGCCGGCAACGAGAGCGCGGCAGCAACCGGTGCCGAGATCACGATCGACTTCACGCCACCGACCTTGTCCATCACCAGCGATGTCGCCAAGCTCAGGATCGGCGAAACCGCGACCATCACCTTCACCTTCAGCGAGGATCCGGGCAACAGCTTTACCAAGGCCGACATCCAGCTTTCGGGCGGCACGCTGGGCGACCTGACACGGGATGGCCTGACGTTCAGCGCCACCTTCACGCCGGACGATAACGTCGACACGACCACGGCCAGCATCACGGTCGGCGCGGGCGCCTACGTCGACGCTGCCGGCAACAACGGCGGCCCGGGCCTGTCGCCGACGCTGGTGCTCGACACCAGGGCGCCGGCGGCGCCGTCCATCCCCGACCTGGTGGCCGAGTCGGACACCGGCAGCGAGGACGACGACGACATCACCGGCGACACTACCCCGACCTTCAGCGGCACGGCCGAAGCCGGCTCCACGGTCACGCTGTTCGCGGGAGAACGGGAGATCGGATCGGTCGTCGCGACCGACGGCACCTGGCGCATTGCCAGCGATGTCGCGCTGGTCCAGGGCAAATACGACATCACCGCGGTCGCGACCGATGCCGCGGGCAATGCCGGTCCGGCGTCGGCCCCGCTGAAGCTCGAGATCGTGACCGACGCGCCGACCACCAAGGCAACCAGCCTCAAGTTCTCTGCCGATACCGGCACCTTCCAGACCGACCTGGTCACCAGGACCGCGGCGCAGATCATCAGCGGCGAGCTCGATGCGCAACTGAAGGCCGGCGAATACGTCGAAGTATCGGTCGACGGCGGCAAGCACTGGAGCCGCGCGAGCATCGATGCCGAGAATTGGTCGATCGGCACCGCGCTGCTCGCGGGCGAGGATTCCGTGGCGGCGCGGGTGGTCAACGCCATCGGCAACGCCGGCGAGGAGTACTCCAGGGACTACCGTCTCGACACCCTGGCGCCGAGCGTGACGATCACCAGCAATGTGAGCGCAGTCAAGCGCGGCGAGAGCGCGACCATCACCTTCACGTTCAGCGAAGATCCAGGCGCAACCTTCACCTGGAACGGCGCGGCGGGCGACGTGGTGGTGAGCGGCGGCGTCCTGTCGGCGATCAGCGGCAGCGGCGCCACGCGCACGGCCACGTTCACGCCGGCCGATGGTTTCGAAGGCAACGCCAGCATCACGGTCGCCGCCAGCAGCTATGCCGACCTGGCCGGCAACCTGGGCACGAACGGCGTGACGCCGGCGCTGGCGATCGACACCAAGGCCCCGGACGCGCCGGCCGTGCCGAAGCTGGCCGCCGGCAGCGACACCGGCGAGAAAGGCGACGGCCGCACCGAGAGCACCACCCAGGTCATCGAGGGTGGCGGCGCGGATCCGGGCGCCATGGTCTACCTGTACAACGGCAACCAGCGGATCGGTTCCGGCCAGGCCAACTCCGACGGCGTGTGGAGCATCGAAGTCTCGCTGGGCGGCGGCGCCCATGCCCTGACCGTGACCCAGGATGACAAGGCCGGCAACGAGTCGGTCAAGAGCGCTCCATTCCAGTTGACGGTCACGGTATCGAATCCGGACCCGGAGCCCAATCCAAACCCCAACCCGAATCCGCAACCGAATCCGCCGGCCGTGGTCGACGGCATGCCGGTCACGACCACGCCGGTCACGCTGCCGGGTGGCGTGAGCGGCACCACGGTCGCCGTGCCGATCGTCACCGGCAGCCGCAACGAGACCGACGGCCAGGCCAGCCTGGCCGACATCCCGCTGGCTTCCAGCGGTGGCCAGACCCAGTTGCTGGCGCAGTTGCCGGTAGGTTTCGGCTTGTCGTCGAGCGGCGCCAGCGTCGGCGCCGCGAGCGGGCTGGAATTCCTGATCGCCTCGATCAGGGCGGCTACCCCGACCCATGCACCGGACGACCAGGGCCATCTGGTCCAGAACGGCACCTCGTTCCTGCAAGGCCTGAGCTACAGCTCGCTGCTGGTGCATACGGTCAAACCGGTCAGCAATCCTGGCACGACCGATGCGCTGGTCCTGACCGGTTTCAATCCGTCCGGGGCCCAAGGCACCGCGCTGGTGATCGAAACCGCGGGCCTGGCAAACGGCGCGTCCATCGAACTGGTCGATGTCGACTTCGCGGCCCTGGTCGGCGCGGCGACGGTGTACACCGGCAGCGTTGGCGCCATCCTGGCCGGCGATGGCGCCAGCCAGCACTTCACGGTCCTGGCGGGCAACAACAACGGCGTGTTCGCCGGCGGCGGCAGCGACCTGCTCACCTTGGCTGCGGGCGCGCCCGTGGATGCGGGTTCGGCCAGCGGACGCGCCAGCGCACAGCAGGCCGCGGCCAGCGGCGTCACCACGCTGCACGGCGGCCAGGGCGGCGACGCGGCCAGCTTCGCGGGCGTGCGCGGCGATTACGACATCGAGGCGCACAACGGCTACCTGGTCGTGAGCAGCAAGGCGGCGCCGGATGCCAAGGCGCTGGTGGTCAACGTCGAGGAACTGCGCTTCGGCGACGGCAATGTCGCGGTCGAGAACGGCGCGGGCCTGAACACGCTGGCCGGCATGTACCAGACCGTGTTCGGCCGCCAGGCCGACCTGTACGGTTTCGAGTACTGGGCCGACCACCGCGATAACGGCCTCAGCTGGGGTACGATCGCGCTGGAACTGATCGCGTCGAGCGAACGCGTGGCGCAGCATGGCGACTTCAATGGCGACGCCGCCAACGATATCGGCTTGCTGTACCAGGCGCTGTTCAACCGTGAAGCCGAGGCCGAAGGACTGGCGTTCTGGAGGGCGGCAATGGAGGAGCGCGGCATGACCCTGGAGCAGGTCGCCACCAGTTTCGTCGAGTCGGCCGAGATGGTGGGTCACCAGCGCGGTGTGCTGGACTGGGACTTCCTGGTGTAAGCGGCGGGAGGCGGGCCTCAGCCCGTCCGGCCCAGGCGCAGCGCTTCGAGCTGCGCATACAGCGGCGCCAGCATCTCGAGCAGATGCGGCGCCGCTGGCGTTTGCGGGGCCGGGTCGCCGGCGAACGGCGCCAGCCCCGACTTGGCGTGGAAGGCGGCGCGCGTGCGCAAGCCTTGGTGCTGGGCCGGCGTGCAGGCAATGCCGAGTTCTTCCAGCAGTTCATCCCATACGACAGACGGCAACTGCCGGTAGTCGAGCAGTCTCAGTTCGTGCGCGTGTTCCCGCGCCGCGCCGAAGATATGCTCGAGCACGCGCGCGCACCAGCCGTCCAGGTCGGCCGGCGCCAGGCCGGCGCCGAACTCGACTGGAAACACCAGGCCTGGCACCATCTGCCGGCCGCGCTGGCGCGCATGCGAAGCCAGGATCGCCCGCGGCTCGCGGTACAGGAACCAGAACGGCACGCCGGGAAAGGCGGCCCGCAGCAGCGGCAGGTGGCGGATATGCCAGCAGTCGAGCTTGACGATGACATGGGTTTCGGAATGGCGCTGCTGGCCCAGCGCACCCATCAGCCGGCGCAGGCCGGGCGCGGCGATTTCCGGCGGCGCGGAGCCGTAGCGGATGAGGAAATCGTCGATGACGGTCGGTTCGGACAGCACCACGCATTGCGGCAGGCTGGCCAGCATCTGGGACAACAGTGTCGAGCCGCAGCGCGACGCGTGAAAGACGAAAACGCTGGGAGGGACTGCCGGACCGGTGCGCTCGAGCCAGTCATGCGGTGTGTGGCAGACGCGCCGTTCGGCGCGTTCCTGCTCGATCAGGGTATCGGCGAAAAAGGGCGCCGTGAAGCGCCCGGGAAGGTATCGCCAGCCGACTTCGTCGCCGTCCAGCGCGACCGGAAACCAGTCGCGCAGCGAATCGAGCGTGCCGGGATCGACCTTGGGCCAGCGCAGCCAGCCGTCATGCCTCAGTACCGATCCAGGCTGCGTCATCGCTCAGTTGCGCGCTGGGTAAATGCCAGAGACGCAGATAATGAAGTTCATGCCGAGCGAGGGCTGCAACACGCTGAACGTGGCCTGAGTGACGAAAGGAATCTGGAGCGCAGTCGGGGCGACGGTGGAGTTGTTGGTGGTGGCGGTGACGCTGCCGGTCACCTTGGTCGTCACGCTGGTCGGGTCCATCTCTACGTCTAGGGTTTTGCCGGTGACGTAAATATTGCCGGCACCGCTACCACCTCCAGAACCACCCAGGGCGCTGTTCAGCGCCGGAGCGGGAGAGCCTGGGCCGGTCGAGCAGGCATGCAGGGTCGACGTGGCGCCAAACTGGTCACCCGCGATCGTCACCGTGTGATTGTGCGGGGGCAGGTTTGCGGCGGTGAGCATGGTGCTGGCCGTGCCGGCCGAGTTCGCCGTCACATTCGGGGTGCCAAATTGCTGCGCCTGAAGCACGGTCATACCGATCGGCGACGCGCCCATGCCCACCAGGGTGCGGGCGCGCAGGTCGGGCAGGGCGAAGGTGTTGACGCCATCGCCACCATACTGGACGCCGAGCAGCGCGAACAGCGCCGAGTTCTGCTGGATGGAGATAAGCTGGCCCTGGCACAGCATCCAGCCACGCGGTGCGAACGTGAACGCCACCGGCATGATCGTTCCTATAAAAGCTTCCATTGACATCCCCTTTTTCAGATTTGTACATCATGTAGAGTAGTGCGGTTCGTATTGCCGCTTCGTGGCGCGCATCGCTCGATGCCCAAATGCGCGTTGGAGCATCCTAGCATCGAAGTTTCCTTGAAGTCACGAATTTAAAGCCAGGTATGTTAGCCGGGTTGCCATGGCCTCGGCCGCCGGTGTACCAAGCGCGCGCAACTGGCTGATCACATTATCGACATTGGCATCGGTGATGACTGGGTCGCCATACTTCGGCCCCGGCGGAGCCCGCCATCCCGCATCCTCGAACAGTGTGCGCAGCCAGGGATTGGGCACGCAGTCGAGCACGAGATGAATGCGCGGCTGCCCACTGTCGTTGCGCACCGCGTGCAGGCAACTGGCGTTCATGTACCAGGTGGCGCCGGCGCCGAAATGCACGTCTTCGCCGTCGAGCGTGAACAGTACGGCCGGATCGGTGGCGATCGGTACGTGCAGCCGCGCCAGGCCATCTTCGAAGGCGCCGCCCGGATCGCGATGCGGCTTGATGCGCGCCCCCGCGTCCAGCGCCATCAGGCGCACCGACTGCTTGTCGCAGGCGAAACTGTCGATCACCTGGCGCAGATAAGGGCAGCGCAGCAGCAACGGCGTGTCGGTGAAGCCAGGCGCGTCGCCTGCATGGATGTCGTCCGGGCGCCCGCTGCTCGAGCGCAATGCGATGCTGGTCCAGCTGCCCTGATGGGCCTGGTCGTTGTAATGGGCTTGCCAGTGCAGGGCCAGTGCGGTGTCGAGGTCGGCGCGCAGGCGCTCGACGTCGAATACGGGCGCCAGCCGCAGCCAGCGCGTGACGTCGTCCGGCGCGCCGCTCATGCCGGCTGCCAGCGCATTTCGTGGCGCAGTTCGTCGCTGTCCACGATCGCGAAACCGGTGCGCTGGTACAGGCCGATGGCGGTGACGTTGCTGCGCATCACGGACAGGCCGATGCTGGCGCCGCGCGACCCGGCGCGCTGCTGCAACGCGAGGAGGGCGGCGCGCGCCAGGCCACGCCCGCGAAGCGCCGGCAGCAAGGCCAGGTCGACCAGGCGCCAGTGCGCGCCGGTGGCGTCGAACACGATGCGACCGGCTGGTTCGCCGGCGTGTTCCAGGATCAGCACCTCGGCATCGGGAAAGACGCTGCGGCGGCCCTGTTCGTGCGCATCCTGCTGCATCGCAATCAGGTTGTCGACCATCGCCAGCGGCAGTGGCAGGGCGCGCAGGTCGTCGCGCGTCGACGCGTACAGGGCGCATGCGAAGGCGGCATCGTCCCTATCGGCATTGCGCAGGCGCAGGGGGTGAGGTAGCGTATACATGCGGTATTCTGAAACGAGACAGCGTCATCATGCCTGCATGGTCGCGTTGCCACAACCATCAAGGCGCTCAATCCATGGATTTTTTTCTTGCACAGTTCGAGCCCCTGGTCGGCACGGACTTCACCGTCCAGACTTCGCAGGGTCCTTTTACCCTGAAGCTGGTCGAAGCCGTCGAGCATCCGCGCCGCGGCTTGCCAGAACACCTGCGCACGCCGTTGTCGCTGATCTTCGACGGCCCTCCCGATGTCGTGCTGGCGCATGACAGCTACCAGATCGCCCATCCCGAGCTGGGCACCCACGTGCTGGACATGGCGCCCGTGCTGCCTGGCGCCGGCGCGCCGGGACGCGGACCGCAGTATCAGATTCTGTTCTCCTGAGGGGATGCGGCCGCACGGCTGCACTCCCGCTCATTCCGGCGCCCGGATATAGTCCACCATGCCTTCGCTGCCGCGGCTGGGCCGGGGTGTGAGAAGGCTCACCACGACGACCGTGAGCATCCCCGCCGGCACCCCGAACACGCCCGCCGCCATCGGCAGGATGCCGAACCAGGCGGCATCCAGGCTGCCGCCCAGTGCCGGGCTGGCGCGCAGCATGTAGTACAGGCAGACCGCGAAGCCGGCGAGCATGCCGGCGATCGCGCCCTGGTGGTTGGCGCGCTTCCAGAACACGCCCAGCACCAGCACCGGGAACAAAGTAGAACCAGCGAGCGAGAACGCCGCCGCTACCAGCGACAGGATGTCGGCCGGCTTTTGCGAGGCCACATAGGCGGCGATGAAGGCCACCCCCAGCAGCAGCAGCTTGGAAATCGTGACCCGCTTCTGGGTCGAGGCGCTCGGGTTGACCATCTTGTAGTAGACGTCGTGCGACAGCGCGTTGGAGATCGCCAGCAGCAGGCCGTCGGCGGTCGACAGCGCCGCCGCCAGGCCGCCGGCCGCGACCAGGCCCGCGATCACGTAGGGCAGGCCGCCGATCTCCGGCGTGGCCAGCACCAGCACGTCGGCGTCGATCGCGAATTCGGCCAGCTGCACGATGCCGTCGCCGTTGATGTCGGCCACGCTCACCAGGGGATTGGCCTTGTCCACATTGGCCCAGTACGAGATCCAGGTGGGCAGCGCCGAAAAGTCGCTTCCCACCAGCGAAGTATAGATGTCGTACTTGGCCAGCACCGCCAGCGCCGGAATCGTCAGGTACACCAGCAGGATGAAGAACAGGGTCCAGAACACCGAGACCCGGGTGTCGTTCACCGACGGCGTGGTGTAGGCCCGCATCAGGATGTGGGGTAGCGCCGCAGTGCCGAACATCAGGCAGAACACCACCGCCAGGAAGTTGTTGCGGCGGTTGTCCGATTCCTCCTTGGTGGCGCCGGGGAAGGGTTCGGCGTGCGGTTCGGGCGGCCGCGCCCGCGCCAGGTTGGCGTCGCGCCGCTCGCTCCACTGCGAGCGCGCCTCGTCCACCGAGTTGGGGTAGGTGGCCAACGCGCGCTCGGCCTGGCGCACCTCGGTGAGCGAGGCATTGCGCGCGCGCGCCGCCGCCAGCTGGCGCTGGGCTTCCAGCTTGCCGGTCTCCAGCGATTCGGGCAGGGCGTCCAGCCGCCCCGCGTATGCGTCGGCCCTGCGGCGGAACTCGGCGCGCACCTGTTCTTCGCGCGGGTCCCTGGCCAGTTCGGCTTCGCGCGCGGTCAGCTTGGGCATCAGCGAGCCATAGGCCACCGCGGGAATCGGATTGTCGGCATGCTTGGCCGACAGCCACATGGTTGGAATCAAAAAGGCGACCAGCAGGATGATGTACTGCGCCACCTGGGTCCAGGTGATGGCGCGCATCCCGCCCAGGAACGAGCACACCAGGATGCTCGCCAGGCCCAGGAAGATCCCGATCGAGAAATCGACGCCGGTGAAGCGCGAAGCGATCAGGCCGACCGCGTAGATCTGCGCCACCACGTAGGTGAACGACACCAGGATGGTGGCGCCGACCGCCAGCGCGCGCACCGGGGCGCCGCGTCCGCCGGCGCCGCCGCCGTAGCGCGCCGCCAGGAAATCGGGCACGGTGTATTGCGCGAACTTGCGTAGATAAGGCGCGATCAGCAGCGCGACCAGCACGAAGCCGCCGGTCCAGCCCATGATGAAGGCCAGGCCGTCGAAGCCCTGCAGGTAGAGGCCGCCGGCCAGGCTGATGAAGCTGGCCGCCGAGATCCAGTCGGCGGCGGTGGCCATGCCGTTGAACATGGCCGGCACGCGCCGTCCGGCGACGTAGTATTCGGTGACGCTCGAGGTGCGGCAGATCACGCCGATGATCGCGTACAGGGCGATGGTGGCGAACATGAACAGGTGGCCGATCCACAGGCGCGGCATGCCTTCCTGCTCGAGCAGGGCGACCGCAACCAGGAACAGGGCGAAGCAGCCGGTGTACCACAGGTAGTAGCGCGCCAGCTTGCTGAAATAGGGTGGCTTGCCGCTCATCGTGGCTCCGCCCCGGCCGCGGCCTGCGCGGCGGCGTCGCGATCGATCCGGCGCATGCGCCAGGCATAGAAGCCGATGATGGCCAGCGACACCAGCGAGGCGCCTTGCGCCGCCATATAGAACGACAGGGGCCAGCCGAACACCTCGAAGCGCGCCAGCTCGCGCGCGAAGAACACGGTGCCGAAGCCGGTCGCCAGCCACAGCGCCAGCAGCAGCAGGGTCATCTTGCGGGTGCGTTCCCAGTGCGTGGCGTTGGCGGCGCGGCGGCGTGCCGCTTCGTCATGGTGGGGATCAGGGGGCGGCGTCGGGTTCATGGAGCGGGGGAGGGAAGGTCAGGCGGAACAGGCAGCCCGGGAAGCGCTTGGACTGGCAGCGCGGGTTGTTGAAGATGTCGATCTCGGCGCCGTGCTGGCGCGCGATCTCGCGCACGATCGCCAGGCCCAGGCCGCTGCCCTGGGTATTGCTGCCCAGGATGCGGTAGAAGCGCTCGAACACGCGTTCGCGCTCGTTGGGAGCGATGCCGGGGCCGGTGTCCTCGACCTCGAGCAGCGCAGGTCCGCCGGCGCCGTCGCGCCGCACGCGCACCGTGACGCTGCCGCCGGCCGGCGTGTAGCGCAGCGCATTGTCGATCAGGTTCGACAGCAGTTCGCGCAGCATCAGCGGCTGGCCTGCGATGACGACCGGGCCTTCGTCGGCGGCCGGCGGTTCGAAGCCCAGGTCGATCTCGCCCGCGAACGAGGCTTGCACCCAGTCGCGCACCGTCTCGCGCGCGAGCACCGGCAAGTCGATCCCGGCGAAGGCCAGGCCGGCCTGCGGCTGGTTTTCGGCGCGCGCCAGCGCCAGCAGCTGGTTCACCAGGCGCGTGGCCGATTCCGAACTCTTGGCCAGCTGTTCCAGCGAGCGGTGGATCTCGGCCGGGTCGAGCTGGCGCAGGGCCAGTTCGGACTGCATGCGCATGCCGGCCAGCGGGGTCTTCATCTGGTGCGCGGCGTCGGCGATGAAGCGCTTCTGCATCGCCATCGATTCGCCCAGGCGCTCGAGCATGTCGTTGAAGGAGCCGACCAGCGGCGAGATCTCTTCCGGCACCTGGCGCGGATCGATCGGCGACAGGTCGTCCTGGGGCCGCGCGCGGATGCGCTGCTGCAGCTCGGCCAGCGGGGTCAGGCCGCGCGACAGCGCGAACCACACCAGGGCCAGGATCACCGGCAGGATGATGAACTGGGGCAGGATCACGCCCTTGATGATTTCGCCCGCCAGGTGCGCCCGTTTATCGAGCGTCTCGGCCACCTGCACCAAAGCCAGCGGCGGTTCGAGCGGCGGCTGCGGGGAGCGTTCGTGCAGCGGGTCGAGATTGATATAGGTGTAGGCGACCCGGATCGGCGTGCCGTGGATGCTGTCGTTGCGGAACTCGACCGCGCCACTGCGTGCGTGCTCGTCGGCCGCGTTCAGGCGCGGACGCGGCAGGTCGCGGTCGCCGTCCAGCAGCTCGCCATCGGGCCCGGCCAGCAGGTAATAGACGCTGTCGACGTCGTCGGCGCGCAGGATGTCGCGGCCGGACGGATGCAACTGGCCGGCGGCCTTGCCGCCCACGTTGCGAATCTGCTGGCTCAGCACCGTGACCCGGTCTTCGAGCGCGTCGTCGAAGGGCTGGTTGGCGATCGACTTGGCGACGAGATAGGTGATGGCGATGCTCATCGGCCACAGCAATAGCAGCGGGGCCAGCATCCAGTCGAGGATCTCGCCGAACAGCGAGTGCCGGATGTTCTCGTCCGGCTCGGGATTCGGCGGGATGTAGGTCGGCTCGGCCGTCGTGGCCGGAGTGTACTCAGTCCCGGCCGTGAAGCCGGCGTCGCGTTCGTTCACCTGTCGGCGACGGTTGCCGATGCCGTTGCTGCTGCGCGTTCAGCGGAGGCGCTCGCCGCGGCCTCGGAGAATTTCTCGAGGCAGTAGCCCAGGCCGCGCACGGTGGCGATGCGCACGCCGCCGACTTCGATCTTCTTGCGCAGGCGGTGCACGTAGACCTCGATCGCGTTGTTGGAGACTTCTTCGCCCCATTCGCACAGATGGTCGACCAATTGTTCTTTGGATACCAAGCGGCCGGTGCGCGCCAGCAGCACCTCGAGCAGGCCGAGTTCGCGCGCCGACAGGTCGAGCATCTGCTCGTTGATGTAGGCGCTGCGGCCGACCTGGTCGTAGACCAGTGGGCCGTGGCGCACCACGGCCGGGCCGCCGCCGGCGCCGCGGCGGGTGAGGGCGCGCACCCGCGCCTCGAGTTCGGACAGGGCGAACGGCTTGGCCATGTAGTCGTCGGCGCCCAGGTCGAGGCCTTCCACGCGCTGCTCGACGGAATCGGCGGCGGTGAGGATCAGGACCGGCAGCAGCGAGGCGCGGGCGCGCAGGCGGCGCAGCACTTCGAGCCCCGACATCTTCGGCAGGCCGAGGTCGAGGATGAGCAGGTCGAACTCCTGGGTGGAGAGGGCGGTGTCGGCATCCTGACCGTTCTTGACGTAATCGATGGCGTAGCCGGACTGGCGCAGGGAGCGCGTCAGGCCGTCGGCAAGTACGCTATCATCTTCGGCGAGCAGAATTCGCATGGTGGCACCTCGTTATTTGCTTGTTGACTCTCGCTCGTCGCCCCCGCGCAGGCGGGGACCCAAGTTTGCGTGCGTGCCGCTGCCTTATACGTGCTGGCATTGCGGCGGCCTGGGGTTCCCGCCTTCGCGGGAACGACGTGCATGGGACAGTGGACACGTAGTCACGTTCCAGGTCCTATTGTGTTTGATTTGTCGCAACAATGCGAGCCTCACCCCATTTATTGACAAAATGGTCACGTATTAGTGCTTGCAAAAACCACTGGATTTTTATACAGTAGTGGCTATTGAAGTGCGCGTGCGCGCCCACACCTTGCCTACTCCACGATTGAAAGTACACCATGGACGACAAAAAATCCGCATTGAACGCCGCTGAAAAGGGCAAGGCGCTGGCAGCCGCCCTGGCGCAAATCGAAAAGCAGTTCGGCAAGGGCTCGGTCATGCGCATGGATGCCAATGCGCCGGTCGAAGAAGTGCAGACTGTTTCCACCGGCTCGCTGGGCCTCGACATCGCCCTGGGCGTCGGCGGCCTGCCACGCGGCCGTATCGTCGAGATCTACGGCCCTGAATCGTCGGGTAAAACCACCCTGACGCTGCAGACCATCGCCCAGATGCAAAAACTGGGTGGCACCTGCGCCTTCATCGACGCCGAGCACGCACTCGACGTGACCTATGCCCAAAAACTGGGCATCAACCTGAGCGATCTGCTGATCTCGCAGCCCGACACCGGCGAGCAGGCCCTTGAGATCACCGACGCACTGGTGCGTTCGGGCAGCGTCGACCTGGTGGTCATCGACTCGGTGGCGGCACTGACCCCGCGCGCCGAGATCGAAGGCGATATGGGCGACTCGCTGCCGGGCCTGCAGGCGCGCCTGATGTCGCAAGCGCTGCGCAAGCTCACCGGTTCGATCAACCGCACCAACACGCTGGTGATCTTCATTAACCAGATCCGCATGAAGATCGGCGTCATGTTCGGCAGCCCAGAGACGACCACTGGCGGTAACGCACTGAAGTTCTACGCCTCCGTGCGCCTGGACATCCGTCGTACCGGCTCGATCAAGTCGGGCGACGAAGTGATCGGTAACGAAACCAAGGTCAAGGTCGTCAAGAACAAGATCGCGCCACCGTTCAAAGAGGCCCACTTCGACATCCTGTACGGAGCAGGCACCTCGCGCGAAGGCGAAATCCTGGATCTGGGCGCCGACAACAAGATCGTCGAGAAGTCGGGCTCGTGGTACAGCTATAACGGCGAGCGTATCGGCCAGGGCAAGGATAATGCCCGTCAGTTCCTGGTGGATCGTCCAGCCCTGGCGCGTGAGATCGAGAACAAGGTCCGTGCCGCCCTGGGCGTGCGCGAACTGCCGCCGGCAGCAGCCGGTGGCGACGACAAGCCGAAGCTGCAGGCTGTTGGTGAATAATCGTCTGGCGAGGACGGCGCGGCAGGGTAGCGCCTTGGGTGCCTACTGCCCGTCCGTCCGCGCCATGTTGTCGACGATGGTGTCCGCATGCCAGCACCGGCACTGAGCCTCAAGGCGCGCGCGCTGCGCTATCTGTCGCAGCGCGAGCACAGCCGGTTCGAATTGCGGCGCAAGCTGGCCAAGTATGCCCAGGAAGACGACGACGTCGACGCCCTTCTGGATTTTCTTGAAAAGAATAACTGGCTGTCGCAGGAACGTTTCGCCGAATCCCTGATCAACCGTAAGGCCAGCCGCTACGGCAATAGCCGTGTGGTGGCCGAGCTGCAAAGCCATGGCGTCACCGGCGATGCGCTGGTCGAGATCAAGGCCGGGCTGTCCGACAGCGAGACCGCGCGCGCCGTCGAAGTCTGGCAGCGCAAGTTCGGCACCGTCGCCACCGACGCGGCGATGCGCGCCAAGCAGATGCGCTTTCTGTTGCAGCGCGGGTTTTCCCAGCGTGCTGCGCGGGTGGCGATGCAGGGTAGCCCCGCGGACGACGAGCTGCCAGAGTAAGGGCCGCCCTGGCGTAGGGTGGACGGGTTTCCGTCCACGCGTTCGACTACAATGTGCGTCATCAATGTGCGTCATTACGCCGTGCCTCCAGGGGCACGATGTCCTTGACAATGATCAGCGGACACACTCTCTCCAGGCGCCAGCGTGGAGCGTCATTCCCGATATGCCCAAGGCATATTCCTCAACGGGTGATGGCGCTGCACGCTGGCGCTTTTTCTCGCCTGGCCATCCAGGTCATCCACTGATCCTATCCCAAATACATATCTTATATTCATATTGTGAATGGGGTGGCGGCGTTCATTAAAGACAGGTGAATAATATAAGCGACAAACGCGCCGTCATATTGTCTCGAAGTCCCTTCATCTCCTCGTAGTATCCCTTAGCGACCTTTCTTTCCCATGCGCCGCTGTGGACGCTGTGCTAAACTTTGCGGGTTTAAGCAGCGCCGCATGAGCGGTTGTCGCCGCAGAAGCTGCGGTGACGTGCACAAAGCACACCGGCTGCATCACTAACCGCCGTCTCGACGGCACTGGTATTTATGCCTCTGTCACCTCCCGTATCGCGCTCGCTCCGGCATACGCGCGCCATCACAGTCGAAGCGTTCGCGCGCGACGATGGCTTGTGGGACCTCGATGCCAGCATCCGCGATGTGAAGACGCGTACTGTTGCGCTTGCTTCCGGCGAACGGCCCGGCGGCACGCCGGTGCACGACCTCAAGCTGCGCGTGACCATTGACCGCGACCTCAACATCGTCGACGCCGAAGCCGCATCCGATGCCGTCCCGTATCCGGGCTATTGCGATACCATCGGCCCTGCCTACAAAAAGTTGATCGGGCTCTCGCTCGTGAACCATTTCCGGTTGCATCTGAAAGACCGCCTATCCGGCGTGCTCGGCTGCACCCATTTGACCGAATTGGCCCAGGTGCTGCCGACCGCAGCCTTGCAAGCCTTTGCTGACGACAATGTCGACGCCCCAGGTGGGCTCGGCGGTTCGTCAACCGACCGTCCATTTGAGCTCGACCGTTGCCATGCCCTGCGCAGCGACGGCCCTGCCGTGGCCAAATACTACCCACGCTGGTCGATCAAGGCCGTCTCGGGTTAGCGTTCGTCGTTTTTATCTTTGTAGTTCAACCGTATTTCTAATTCAGTAATAGAAGAAGGGAAGCCAGCATGAAGATCCATGAGTACCAGGGCAAAGAGATCCTCCGAAAATTCGGAGTGACCGTTCCGCGCGGCATTCCGTGCATGTCGGTCGAAGACGCTGTCAAAGCCGCTGAAGAGCTGGGCGGTCCGGTCTGGGTCGTCAAGGCACAGATCCACGCTGGTGGCCGCGGCAAGGGCGGTGGCGTCAAGGTCGCCAAGTCGATCGAGCAGGTCAAGGAATACTCCGAGCAGATCATGGGCATGCAGCTGATCACCCATCAGACCAGCCCTGAAGGCCAGAAAGTGCGTCGCCTGATGATCGAAGAAGGCGCCGACATCAAACAAGAGCTGTACGTGTCGCTGGTTACCGACCGCGTCACCCAGAAAGTCGTGCTGATGGCCTCGTCGGAAGGCGGCATGGACATCGAAGAAGTCGCGCACAGCAACCCAGAAAAAATCCACAATGTCGTGATCGACCCTAAAGTCGGCCTGACCGATGCGCAGGCTGACGATGTCGCCGCCAAGATCGGCGTGCCTGCTGGCTCGATCGCCGATGCTCGCGCCAACCTGCAAGGCCTGTACAAAGCCTACTGGGAAACCGACGCATCGCTGGCCGAGATCAACCCACTGATCGTCACCGGCAGCGGCAAGATCATCGCCCTGGACGCGAAGTTCAACTTCGACGCCAACGCCCTGTACCGCCGTCCGGAAATCGTCGCCTACCGCGACCTGGACGAAGAAGATCCAGCTGAAGTCGAAGCATCGAAATTCGACCTGGCCTACATCTCGCTCGACGGCAATATCGGCTGCCTGGTGAACGGCGCCGGCCTGGCCATGGCGACCATGGACACCATCAAGCTGTTCGGCGGCGAGCCGGCCAACTTCCTGGACGTGGGCGGTGGCGCTACGGCCGAGAAAGTGACCGAAGCCTTCAAGATCATGCTGAAGAACCCTGACCTGAAAGCTATCCTGGTCAACATCTTCGGCGGCATCATGCGTTGCGACGTCATCGCTGAAGGCGTGATCGCTGCTTCGAAAGCCGTGTCGCTGCAAGTGCCACTGGTCGTGCGCATGAAGGGCACCAACGAAGATCTGGGCAAGAAGATGCTGGCTGAATCGGGCCTGCCGATCATCGCCGCAGACACGATGGAAGACGCAGCGAAGTCGGTCGTTGCCGCCGCCGCTGGTAAAGCCTAATTCGCTAAGGAAATAAAAATGTCGATTCTGATCAACAAAGATACCAAAGTAGTCACCCAGGGCATCACCGGCAAGACCGGCCAGTTCCACACCCGTATGTGCCGCGACTACGCGAACGGCAAGGAAGCCTTCGTTGCTGGCGTGAACCCGAAGAAAGCCGGCGAGGACTTCGAAGGCATTCCAATTTTCGCTAACGTTGCTGAAGCCAAGAAAGAAACTGGCGCCAACGTGTCGGTGATCTACGTCCCACCAGCTGGCGCAGCAGCTGCAATCTGGGAAGCCGTCGAAGCCGAGCTGGACCTGGCAATTTGCATCACCGAAGGCATCCCTGTCCGCGACATGATGGAAATCAAGGATCGCATGGCCAAAGCCGGTTCCAAGACCCTGCTGCTGGGTCCGAACTGCCCAGGCCTGATCACCCCTGACGAAATCAAGATCGGCATCATGCCAGGTCACATCCACAAGAAGGGCCGTATCGGCGTCGTGTCGCGTTCGGGCACCCTGACCTATGAAGCAGTCGGCCAGCTGACCGCACTGGGCCTGGGCCAATCGTCGGCAGTCGGCATCGGCGGCGACCCGATCAATGGTCTGAAGCACATCGACGTCATGAAGATGTTCAATGACGATCCTGACACCGACGCGGTCATCATGATCGGCGAAATCGGCGGCCCGGACGAAGCCAACGCGGCTTACTGGATCAAGGACAACATGAAGAAGCCAGTCGTCGGCTTCATCGCTGGCGTCACCGCGCCTCCAGGCAAGCGCATGGGCCACGCCGGCGCGCTGATCTCGGGCGGCGCAGACACCGCGCAAGCCAAGCTGGAAATCATGGAAGCCTGCGGCATCACCGTCACCAAGAACCCGTCGGAAATGGCGCGTCTGCTGAAGGCAATGCTGTAATCCTGACGATTTCTTGATCGAGCGCTAAAACGGGGAGCTTCGGCTCCCCGTTTTTATTTGCGAGTCCATTTTTCGTCGCCAATCTTCGTCGCCTGACAAAAATTGCCGCATGGCACTGACAAATTTTGTCACTGGAGGCATCAGATTTTGTCATGGCACAGCATTTTGTTATCAGGGTATTCATAAAATCGACAGTTTCTTGCTACTTTCGAGCTGGCACGCCGCTTGCATATAGGAAAGCGTAGCAGCAGAGCAGTACAAGATACGTAGTCCTACTTTTTGAAATACCACTCCTGGAGAGAAAAATGAACTTCAAGCAAATGCCAAGCAAAAACGCCCAAGGCGGCTTCACCCTGATCGAACTGATGATCGTCGTTGCGATCATCGGTATCCTGGCAGCGGTCGCAATTCCGCAGTACAGCAACTACACCATTCGTTCGAAGGTTGCTGCGGCGCTTGCGTCGGTTTCTTCCGTCAAAACCGCCGTAGCGGTGTGCTCGCAGGAAAACGGTGGCTTGGACTCTTGCGACAGCGGTAGTAACGGTGTTCCAGCAACGTTCGCGACTTCAGAAATCGCTAGTGTTGCAGTTGACGGTGGTGAAATCCTTGTTACTCTGAGCAGTACGATCGGTGACGGCGTCAACGGCGGTACGATCACCATGGAACCTGTGACTGAAGAAGGCGCGGCGACTCTGGCTTGGAGGAATACTCCATCGGCAACCATCACCAATGAAGCTGCCTCGGAAGCGATTACCAAAAACAATCCACCAGCGACGACCCCGACCACCACCCCGACCGAGTAATCCTCGCTTGCCTAGCAAAAAGCCCGCTTCACAGCGGGCTTTTTGCTTTTCAGCCTTATTTCGCAGCAGGTTGCGTCTTCAGATACTGATCCAGCCACCCCACCACAGTGTGATGCCACTGCACCGAGTTCGCCGGCTTCAACACCCAATGGTTCTCATCCGGGAACACCAGCAGCTTGCTCTCCACACCCATGCGCTGCAGCGCGGTAAACGTCCCCAACGCCTGCGCGGTAGGAATGCGGAAATCCAGATCACCCTGAATCACCAGCATCGGCGTCTTCCACTTGTTCACGTGATGAACCGGATTGAAGCGCTCATGGTTCTCCGGCACCTTGAAGTAAGGCCCGCCGCTCTCCCAGTCGGTAAACCACTGTTCCTCGGTCGAGTACGCCATGCCGCGCGTATCGAACACGCCATCGTGATTCACGATGCACTTGAACTCATCCGACCAGTTACCCGCGATCCAGTTCATCATGTAGCCGCCGTACGACGCCCCCAGCGCGCAATCGCGTGAACGATCGAGCCACGAGAATTTCTGCACCGCCGCGTCATATCCCTTCTGCAGGTCGACCAGCGGCTTGCCGCCCCAGTCGTTGCTGATGGAATCGGTGAACTTCTGGCCATAGCCGGTCGAGCCGTGGAAGTCGATGAACACGGCCGCGTAACCCGCGCCCGCATACACCTGCGGATTCCAGCGGTAGCTCCAGCTGTTGCCGAAGCTGCCTTGCGGGCCGCCGTGGACGATGAAGGCGACCGGATATTTCTGGCCGGGCTGCGCATTCCACGGCTTCATCACGTAGCCATACACGGTCTCGCCATTGGCGCCGGCAAACGAGAACTGCTCGGACTCGCCGAAGCGCACGTCCTTCAAGCGTTCCGTGTTCACATCGGTCAATTGCATCGGCTTGCCGCCCAGCTTCATCGAGAACAGTTGTGCGCCCGACTGCAGGTTGGCGTGGGTGTAGACCAGGGTATCGCGCCGCAGGTCATAGGCGCCGACCGCGCCCTTGTCGGTCAGCGGCGTCACCTTGCCGTTGGCGACGTCGATCGAGAACAGGCGGTGCTGGCCGATGTCTTCGGCATCGACGATCAGCGCCTTGCCATCCGCACGCCACACCAGGCTGCCGGCCGAGCGATCCCAGTCGGCCGCCAGCTTGCGCTTCTGGCCGCTGGCCACGTCCATCAGCATGACTTGGTAACGGTCGGCCTCGAAGCCGGGACGCGCCATCGCAAGATAGGCCAGGGTGCGGCCGTCGGGCGAGAAGGTGCCTTTGGTATCCCAGGCCGGATTGTCCTGGGTCAGGTTGCGTGGCGCTGCGCCGCCCGCGGCCGGCACGCTGTACAAATCGAAATTGGTCGACCAGGCTTCGGTCTTGCCGGCGATGCGCGCCGAGAACACGATGGTCTTGCCGTCCGGGCTGAAGCGGTATTCTTCGCGGTCGCCGAACGGCTTGGAGGGCACATCGCCGTCGAGCGAACCGGACAGGCTGACCGGCTCGCCGCCGACCTTGCCATCCGCGCCCAGCGGCGCCGAGAACAGCACCGCATTGCGGTGGTCGCCCCAGGTGTCCCAGTGGCGCACGAACAGGCGGTCATAGACCTTGCCGGTGGCCTTGTCCTTCTCATTGGCATCCAGGCGCGACTTGGTGCAGGCCAGGTCGGTGCAGTCGCGGAACACGGCCAGGCTGAAGGCGAGGCGGTCGCCGCTTGGCGCAAGGCGGAAATTGTCGACGTCCAGTGGCAGGTTCGTCACCTGTACCGCCTCGCCGCCGGCGACCGGCTGGCGCCATACCTGCGACGAGCCCGAGCGCGCCGACAGGAAATAGACGGCGTCGCCCGAAGACGACCATTCCGGGTCGCTGCTGCTGGACGCATGCTGGGTCAGGCGCTGCGGCGCCGGCTTGGCGGCGCGCAGGTCGACCATCCACAATTGGGTATTGCCGCGGTTCTTTTCCATGTCCGTGCTGCGCACGGTATAGATCACGCGCGTGGCATCCGGCGATACGGCCGGGCTGCCCACCCGCTCCATATTGACCAGGTCTTCCACGGTAAAGCCGCGCGGCGCGGCGGTCGCGGTGGTGGCGGCCAGCAGGGCCGCTGCCATCGTCAGCAAGCGAAATGTCATTCCATCCTCGTCGATCAGTGCCGCGGCCGGGTGCCGCAGGCAAGCCGGCAATTTACCACGATGTCATCAGGCATGAAGCCGACATATTCCCACCGCCGGGAATGAACGGGATGGGAACTATCTCGACGAGGAGGCCGGGTTTACTTCGGCATGATGACCGTATCGATCACATGGATCACACCATTATCGGCTGCGATGTCGGTCTTGGTGACGGTGGCCTTGTCGACCATGACCTTGCCGCCCGCAACTTTTACTGCGAACGCGCTACCCTCGACGGTCTTGACGTCGCCAGGCTTGACGTCGGCAGCCATGACTTTTCCAGGCACCACGTGATAGGTCAGTACCTTGGACAGTGCTGCCTTGTCTTTCAGCAGGGCGTCCAGCTTGGCCTTCGGGATTTTTGCAAAGGCGGCGTCAGTCGGGGCAAAGACGGTGAACGGACCTGGACCCTTCAGGGTATCGGTCAGGCCGGCAGCTTGCACCGCAGTGACCAGGGTGTTGAAGGTGCCGGCCGATTTCGCGGTATCCACGATGTCCGCCGCCTGGACGGACGCGAAGGCGAATGCGAGGGGCAAAGCAATCAAGATCTTTTTCATATTGGCTCCAGAAGTTGGGTTGATAGGTTCGCAATGAACCGACCTGAAGCCAATTTACGTGGATTTAGTAGCGTAGTCTAATGTGTGAATCGAATCTGTCCTATAAAATGGGTTCAAACCTTGTTCATTTGATGATCTCAAGAAAGGGGAGCACTCGTGCGCGAGCAACTGGTCAGACTGCCGCGTACTGTTGAACACGTAACCGTCATTTTCTTCAGTGTGTTACAGCATTCGTTATCAATATCTGGTTCAATTTGGGACACTCAATCATGGATTCATTCAAAACGGGACAAGAGCGGATCATGTACCGCACTGGCGCAGCGGCACGGTTAGCCGGCTTGCCAGTTGAAACGCTGCGCGTATGGGAGCGCCGCTACAGTCTGTCGGATGCCCAGCGCTCCGAGCGTGGCCAGCGCCTCTACTCGGCCGAACAGGTCGCGCGCCTCGGCCTGCTCAAGCAGCTGGTCGACCAGGGGCACTCGATCGGTGTCCTTGCTGGCCTGAGTCGTGATCAGTTGCAATCGATGCTGGGCATGGATGGACAGGCACGGGCCCTCCAGGCAGCGCCGGTGCGTGTGCTGCTGGTGGGCGCCATGCTGGCGCGGCGCGTCGCCGCCATGGGGCAGAGCGCCCTCGGCCTGGATGTACGCGGCAACGCCGCGGGCCTTGCAATGGCGGAAGAGTTACCACGTGACGCAGGCGCCGACGTACTGGTGATCGAGCAGTCCGAACTCGATGAACGCGTGATGCCGGCCATTGCCGCCGCGCGCGAGGCGAGCGGCGTTGCTGCGGTCGTCGTGCTGTACCGCTTCTGCTCGAGCGCCACGATCCGCACCCTGCGTGCGCAAGGCTGCCTGGTCGCGCGTATTCCGGCCGACCTGAACGAACTGGCGCTGCTATGCCAGTCTGCCCTGACCGGCCATCGCCCGCCGCTACAGGAGCCGGTGGCCGCCGCCGTCGCCCCGCCGCGTTTTGCCGACGAGGACCTGGCCAATATCGCGGCCGCTGGTAACCGCCTGACCTGCGAATGCCCGCGTCACTTGACCGAATTGCTGATGATGGTGGGCAGCTTCGAGCGCTACAGCCAGCATTGTGCATCGCGCAATCCGGAAGACGCCGCCCTGCATGCCGAACTGGCGCTGGCTTCGGGCCGCGCGCGGGTCGTGCTGGAAGCGGCGATGGAACGCCTGGCTCTCCAGGAAGGATTGCCGCTGCCAAAAGGCTGGGCCTGAAAGACCAGTGAGGTCGAACGCCCCGGTTCAGCTCAGGTTCATCTGCCAGGACACGCCAAAGCGGTCATTCAGCCAGCCTCGCCGCTTTTGTAGTGCTCGATCTGCTTGACTTCGGAGCGGGCGAACAGCGAAACATAGAAGCGCATCGCTTCCTCGGCCGTACCTTCGAACATCAGGAATGGAGTGATGCTGCGTGCCATCGACGACTCCTTTCGAAAGGATGATGAAGCGGAGCGCTCAGCGCGCCGGTTTCCAGCCGGCCGCCATGACGTCGGCAAAGCTCTGGCCCATGATCTCGACCGCCTTCTGGTTAGCGCTGATGAGCCGGCCGAATGACTGTTGCTGGACCGACACGGCATTCCTGGTCAAGGCTTCGGCGCATGACTGCGAGGCGGCGATGAAAGCCTTCATCGTCTCTTCCATGATGATCTTGGACGAGCTGATCCAGAGCTGCTCCACGCTGGCGCGGGTCGAATCCGCGTAGACATTGGCGATTTTCAGGAATGCATCTTGATAGGGCACGGCGTTCAGCTGGACAGTCGATGCGGTGAACTGCGGGTATGCGGTCGTCATGACACATCCTCTCGGGCAGATGGCTGGTTGAAGTGGGGAAAAACGCATTGCGCGTCGCCCATCAGTATAGGCCGAGTATTGACGTTGTCTACAGCATTGGGCAAGTTGTCGAACTGGTCAGGCGTCGATATCGGCCGTCCAGTCGCCACTCTTGCCGCCATGCTTCTCCATCACCCGCACGTTGGTCATCACCATCCCCCGATCGACCGCCTTGCACATATCGTACACAGTCAGCAGGCCCACCTGCACGCTAGTCAACGCTTCCATCTCGACGCCAGTCTTGCCGATGGTCTCCACCTGCGCCCGGCAATGCACGCTACTGGCCGCCTCGTCGATCTCGAAATCCACCGCCACGCGCGTGATCGGCAGCGGATGGCACAGCGGCACCAGGTCGCTGGTGCGCTTGGACGCCATGATCGCCGCGATGCGCGCGATGCCGATCACGTCGCCTTTCTTGGCATTGCCCGACGTGATCAGGGCCAGCGTTTCCGGCTTCATGCGGATGGTCCCGGCCGCCACCGCGGTGCGGTGCGTGTCCTGTTTCGCGCCGACGTCGACCATATGGGCCTGGCCGGTGGCGTCGAAGTGGGTCAAGTTGTCTGCGGTGGGGATCGGATTCGTCATTACTCGGTCGGTGTGTTCTGATTACAAAAAGGTTCGCTGGGCAGCAACATGCACCCGGATGCAGGTATGATAGCACCGTGAAATCCGTCGTCCGTCCAGCATTGGCGCGCCGCTGGCGCTCCTCATTGTCCGTCATGGCCTTGTGCATGGCGACCGTCTTCCCCGTTGCAGCGCAGTCCGACGTGTTCAGGCGGCCCGATTCGACCCGCCTGCCCACGCTTGGCGACACCGCGCGCGGCGACCTGTCGCCCGTCGTCGAGCGCAAGCTGGGCGAGGAGTTCATGCGCGACATCCGGCGCGATCGCGATTACCTCGACGATGAGCCGATCTCCGAATACCTGAACAATTTTGGCAACGGCCTGGTCTCCGCCGTGCCCGGCGCGCGCGGCGAGACCAACGCCGACTTCCACTTCTTCGCCGTGCGCGATCCGGCCCTGAACGCATTTGCGATGCCGGGCGGTTTCATCGGCGCCCACTCGGGCCTGATCATCGCGGCCCAGACCGAATCGGAACTGGCCGGCGTGATGGCGCACGAGATCGGCCACGTCACCCAGCGCCACATCGCGCGCAGGATCGGCCAGCAGCGCCAGGATATCCTGCTGCCGCTGGCGTCGATGATCCTCGCGGCGCTGGCGGCCCGGGCCAGCTCGGATGCGGCCATGGGCGTGCTGATGGGCGGCCAGGGCCTGGCCGTCCAGCGCCAGCTGAACTTCAGCCGCGACGCCGAGCGCGAAGCCGACCGCGTCGGCTTCCAGATCATGGAGGCGGGCGGCTACGATACCACCGGCATCGTCGCTTTCTTCCGGCGCTTGCAGGCAGCCTCCAGGCTGTATGGCGACCTGCCGCCCGGGCTGGCCAGCCTGAGCAGCCACCCGCTGACCCAGGAGCGGATCACCGATATGCAGGCGCGCATCCGCGAGATTCCCAAGAAGCAGCGCGTCGATAGTCTCGACTTTCATCTGGTGCGCGCGCGCGCTCGCGTGCTGCAGGACGCGAGCGAGCAGGGCCGGCGCGAGATCCGCGCCACTTTCGAGGCCCAACTCAGAGACCAGCCCCACCGCCAGTGGCAGGCCGGGGCCCAATACGGCTTGGCCTACCTGGCGCTCAAGCAGAATGACCTGGCCGGCGCCCAGCGCTGGCTCGACAGGGCGCTCGAGACCATGAAGCCGCGCGAAGGCGTGTTGTCGGTGGCGGCGTCGAACGTGGGCGACGGCGCGACCATGTTCGCCGGGCTGGCGCTGGAGATCAAGATGGCGCCGGGCCAGCCAAGGGCCGTGCTGGAAGAAGCGGTCAAGGAAGCGGATGCGGCGCACCAGCGCTACCCGCTGTCGCGCTCGCTCGCGCACCAGTACGCGGAGGCGCTGATCGCGACCGACCGGTTCGACGAGGCCGCGCTGTTCCTGCGCGACCAGGCCCAGCAATATCGAGAGGAACGCAAGCTGCACGACATGCTGGCCAGGACCTATGCCAAGCAGGGCAAGTTCGCGCTGCAGCACATGTCGCTGGCGGAGTCGTACGTGCTGGCCGGCGCCGTTCCTGCGGCGATGGCCCAGCTCGAACTGGCGCGCAAGGCCAGCGATGCGTCGTTCTACGACCAGGCCGTGATCGATGCGCGCGTGCGCGAACTGCAGGAGAAGCAGAAGAAGGCGAAAGAAGAAGCCGAAGAGCGGTGAGCGCGCCTACGGCGCCGGCGTCTGCTTGAATCCGAACCTGGCCGGCATCTCCTCGTCCGCCACGCGCTCGACGGCAAGCTGCTTGCCGTTCCACGGCAGGAACAGGCGGCCGTTGCCATCTTCGAGCCACGCCATCACCGCCTCGTCCGAAGCCGCGGCGCCATCGAGCTCGAGCATGCCCAATACCTGTGCCATGTCGCGGTCGTCCAGCTGCGCCACCGTCTCGCCCGCCACGAACACCAGCGCGCCGGCATCGCTCAGACAGATCCGTTCGACATCGGCCAGCGCCTGCCCGGTCTGCAATACCAGCCCCTGCTGCGGATCGGTGCGCGCGATGAAAGGCGTGGCTTCCAGATTCACGTACACGCGCTGCGGCCCGTTCTGGAAATACCAGTTGCCGCGCTCGTCGTGCAGGTAGTTACGGTTGATGAAACCCACCAGCTTGTCATTGTTCAGCCGGTCGCCCGGCGCGTTGGCGCGCTGCGCCGCTTCGTCGCGCATGCGCCAGCCGCCGCGCGCATCGAGCGCGAGCCAGCCATAGCAGTGGGGCACGTTCGGCCACTTGGCCATTGCCTGTTTTACGATTTCATCCATAGTGTTTAGAACCTGTCCCGGTGGGTGAGAGTCGTTCCTGCCGCGCCTGGCAAGCGTGCGCTGCGTTGCTCGTCGTTGCATGGCTCGCCATGCGGCCTCCTCGCGCCTTGCTCACGCTCGCCATGCATCGCCATGAACTTCCCCTCACCCACCGGGACAGGTTCTAGCAGCATCGCACGGTTCGGCCGGCGCCAGCGCGCGCATGCTGCCTACAGTGTCGAAATGGTGAAGGATACGCCGCGGCAGCCAGTCGATCCGTCCCGGGAACGGCCCGACGGCAAAGCCGACGTGCCCGCCCTGTTTGGGATACTCGAGCGTCACCGCGTTGGATGCCGACGCCGGCAGATGGATGCCCGGCAAGAAGGGATCGTTGCGGGCATTGAGCACCAGGGTCGGCACCGTGACGTCGTGCAGCACGTGGCGGGCACTGGCGCGGTTCCAGTAGTCGTCGGTGTCGCGGTAGCCATGCAGCGGCGCGGTGACAACGTTGTCGAAGGCGTACAGATCGCGCGCGGCCAGCAGGGCGGTGCGGTCGAACAGGTCAGGAAATTGCTCCAGCTTGGCCAGGCACTTCGGCTTGAGCGTCTGCAGAAACATCCGGGTATACAGCAGATTGAAGCCGGACGACAGCGCTTCTCCGCCGCGCGCCAGGTCGAGCGGGGCTGACACGGCGCAGGCGGCATCGACGATTTCCGCGCCGTGGCCCGATTCGCCCAGCCAGCGCAGCAGCGCATTGCCGCCCAGCGAGACGCCGGCCGCATACAGCGCGCCTTGGTGGGCTGCGCGCAGCTTGCGGATGATCCAGTCGACTTCGCTCGCGTCGCCCGAGTGATAGAAGCGCGGCGCCAGGTTGGCTTCGCCGGAGCAGCCGCGAAAATGCGGCACCACGCCCGACCAGCCGCGCGCGGCGAGCGCCGCCATCAGGCCGCGGGCGTAATGGCTGTTGGAACTGCCTTCCAGGCCATGGAATAGCACCACCAGCGGCTGGCCGGGCTGGCCATCCACGAAGTCGAGATCGACGAAGTCGCCGTCCGCGCTGTGCCAGCGCTCGCGGCGGTAGGCGACCGGCGGCTTGGCGATGCAGGTCGCCGGATAGATGGTCTGCAGGTGGCCGCCAGGCAGCCACGAGGGGGCGGGGTAGTGCATGAATGAAAGGCAGCTCAGAGAAAACTCACCACCATTGTCAGCCCTAAAACGTCGTTCCCGCGCAGGCGGGAACCCAAGTTTTTCAAGCGCTATCGATACGCCTGCAACTTAGGTTCCCGCCTGCGCGGGAACGACGTGCGTACTGTAGCGAGAAAATCAGTGGTGCTCGAGCAGTAGCGAAAAAATCAGTGGTGCTTGAGCACGGTGCCCGGCGCCAGGCGATAGCCGGTGCCGCAGTAAGGGCACTTGGCCTCGCCATGGTGGTCGAAGTCGAGGAAGACGCGCGGGTGCGAGGACCACAGCGGCATTGCCGGGTTGGGGCAATAGGCCGGCAGGTCCTTGGCCGTGAGCTCCACCACAGGCATCGTCTTTTGATTCATCTGTTTCTCCGTCAGGCAAGTTAGGCAAAGACTGGATTTTAACGGATTCGCTCTATTGTCGAAATGACCGTAAAATAATGCGCTCAGCATAAAGAGCAAGAGCGACGCCTGTTATATTGGGCGTCCAGCCCGTAACACATCCATCCATGCGTTTCATGCCCGACCGTTTCAAGCCTGCCGCCTTCGCCGACATCCCTGTCCGCCGTTGCAAGAATGCCACACCTTTTGGTGAGATGCGTGTGGTGTTGCGCGCGCCGCAACCCGCTGCATGAGCGCGGCCGACGATCCAGGCCAGCTTTCCGCCGCCATCGGCGACGCGCCGAGCCGCGACGCCTGGAACGAAGGTTTCAAGACCGGCCTGCCGACCCTGTTCGGCATCGCCGCCTGGGGCCTGGTGGTCGGCATCGCCATGGTCAAGAGCGGCCTTTCCGTGCCGCAGGCGATGGGCATGACCTTGTTGGTGTTTGCCGGCTCGGCCCAACTGGCCTCGCTGCCGCTGATCGCCGCCCAGGCCCCGATCTGGGTCATCTTCGCCACCGCCCTGGTGGTCAACCTGCGCTTCGTGATTTTTTCGGCACTGCTGGGGCCGCACTTCGCTCACTTGCCGTGGAAGCAACGCTTTTATCTTGGCTATATCTCGGGCGATCTGACCGTCGCGCTTTTCCTGCAGCGCTATCCGACCCTGGCGCCGGTGGCGGGCAAGCTGTCCTACCTGAAGGGCTTGATGTATCCGAACTGGTTTGCCTGGCAGATCGGTTCCCTTGTCGGTATTTTCCTCGGTAGCGCGGTGCCGGCCGAATGGGGGCTGGGCTTTGCCGGCACCCTGGCCATCCTGTGCATCATGGTGCCGCTGATGATCAATAATGCCGCCCTGTGCGGCGTGCTGGTGGCGGGGGCGATCTCGGTGCTGGCCTACGACCTGCCGTACAAGCTGGGGCTGCTGCTGGCGGTGCTGGTGGGGATGGTCACCGCCATGGTGATCGAAGAAACGTTGGCGAAAGCGAAGGTGCGCCGTGGCTGATTGGGAAATCTGGGTCGTGATCGGGGTGCTGTGCGTGGCCACCGCCGCCACCCGCAGCTCGTTCTGGATGATCGGCCACCGTGTGACGATTCCGCCACGGGTGCAGGAAATGCTGCGCTATGCCCCGGCCTGCGCGCTGGCGGCCATCATCGGGCCCGACTTCCTGATCGATACGCAGGGCGAGGTCCAGTTCACGCTGGCCAACCCGAAACTGCTGGCCGGGGTCGCCGCCTTCGCCTTTTATATGTGGCGTCGTAACATGCTGCTAACGATTTTATTCGGCATGCTTGTCTTTACGGCGCTGCGCATACTGCACGTTTTCGGCCCCGTCAGCTAATGTACAATGACGTTTTTTCACTATTGCCACGCCGACCAAATGGACGCTCTCCGTTTCACCCGCCTGCAAGACCTGATCGACCAACAAGCGCTGCAAGGCAAGCGCGTCTTTATTCGCGCTGACCTGAACGTCCCACAAGATGACGCTGGCAATATCACCGAAGACACGCGCATCCGCGCTTCGGTGCCGGCGATCCAGGCCGCGCTCAAGGCTGGCGCAGCGGTGATGGTGACGTCCCACCTGGGCCGTCCGACCGAGGGTGAATTCAAGCCGGAAGACAGCCTGGCGCCGGTCGCCAAGCGCCTGTCCGAGCTGCTGGGCCAATCCGTCGAATTGAAACAGGACTGGGTGGACGGCGTCGACGTCGCCCCTGGCTCGGTCGTGCTGCTGGAAAACTGCCGCGTCAACAAAGGCGAGAAGAAAAACAGCGACGAACTGGCGCAGAAAATGGCCAAGCTGTGCGACGTCTACGTGAACGATGCCTTCGGCACCGCCCACCGCGCCGAAGCGACCACCCATGGCATCGCCAGGTTCGCCCCGATCGTGGCCGCCGGCCCGCTGCTGGCCGCTGAACTGGACGCCCTGGGTAAAGCCCTGGGCCAGCCGCAGCGTCCGCTGCTGGCGATCGTCGCCGGCTCGAAGGTATCAAGCAAGCTGACCATCCTGCAAAGCCTGGCCGATAAAGTGGATAACCTGATCGTCGGCGGCGGAATCGCCAATACCTTCATGAAGGCCGTCGGCCTGAATATCGGCAAGTCGCTGGTCGAGAACGACCTGGTCGACGAGGCCAAGGCCATCATCGAGAAAATGTCCCAGCGCGGCGCGCAGGTGCCGATCCCCGTCGACGTCGTGTGCGCGAAGGAATTCGCCCCGACCGCGGCGGCCACCGTCAAGGACGTCGCTGACGTCGCTGACGACGACATGATCCTCGACATCGGCCCGAAAACCGCCGCCATGCTGGCCGAGCAGGTCGCCAAGGCCGGCACCATCGTCTGGAACGGTCCGGTCGGTGTCTTCGAATTCGACCAGTTCGCCGAGGGCACCAAGACCCTGGCGCTGGCCATCGCCCAGTCCCGGGGCTTCTCGATCGCCGGTGGCGGCGACACCCTGGCCGCGATTGCAAAATATAAGATTGCCGACCAGATCGGCTACATTTCGACCGGCGGCGGCGCCTTCCTGGAGTTCCTGGAAGGGAAGACGCTGCCTGCCGTCGACATCCTGCTGCAACGCAGCGTCTAAAAAAGAGACCCCAGCGCAGCCCTGCTGCGCTTTGTTTTTATACAAGGACAATCCATGTACCGTGGCACCAAGATCGTCGCAACCATCGGCCCTGCTTCGACCGACTTCGATATTCTCGTCAAAATGATCCGCGCCGGCGTCGACGTCGTGCGCCTGAACTTCTCGCACGGCAAGGCGCAGGACCATATCGATCGTGCTGCCCTGGTACGGCGCGCCGCCCAGGAGTGCGGCCGCGAAGTGGCCATCATGGCCGATATGCAGGGTCCGAAGATCCGCGTCGGCAAGTTTGAGGACGGCAAGATCGTCCTGAACAATGGCGACCGCTTCATCCTGGATGCCAAGTGGGGCGATGACGGCGAGCTGGGCAACCAGGAACGCGTCGGCCTGGATTACAAGGCGCTGCCGCGCGACGTCAAGCCGGGCGACAAGCTGCTGCTGAACGACGGCCTGATCGTGCTGATCGTCGACCGCGTCGTTGGCCACGAGATCTATACCACGGTCAAGGTTGGCGGCGAACTGTCTAACAACAAGGGCATCAACCGCCAGGGCGGCGGCCTGACCGCGCCGGCGCTGACCTCGAAGGACATGGAAGACATCAAGACCGCGATGAGCTTCCAGGCCGACTACCTCGCCATTTCGTTCCCGAAAAGCGCGACCGATATGGAAATGGCGCGCCAGCTGGCGAACATCGCCGGTGAGCCGTATGCCCACAAGCCGATGATGATCGCCAAGATCGAGCGCGCCGAAGCGATTCCGCTGCTGCAAGAGATCCTGGACGCGTCGGACGGCATCATGGTCGCCCGCGGCGACCTGGCCGTCGAAGTCGGCAACGCCGCCGTGCCGGCGCTGCAGAAGCGCATGATCCGCATGGCGCGCGATTCGAACAAGCTGGCCATTACCGCGACCCAGATGATGGAGTCGATGATCGTCAACGCCGTGCCGACCCGCGCCGAAGTGTCGGACGTGGCCAACGCCGTTCTGGACGGCACCGACGCCGTCATGACCTCGGCCGAGACCGCATCGGGCAAGTACCCGATCGAGACCGTCGAGATGATGGCCGCGATCTGCGTCGAAGCCGAGCAGTCCGAATACAACAAGATCGACGTCGACTTCCTGAACAAGCAGTTCACCCGCATCGACCAGACCATTGCCTATGGCACGCTGTTCACCGCCCACCACCTGGCCGTGAAGGCGATCGTGGCGCTGACCGAGTCGGGTTCGACCGCCCTGTGGATGAGCCGTCACAGCATCGACACCCCGATCTTCGCCCTGACGCCGCTGCAGGCGACGCAGCGCAAGGCATCGCTGTACCGCAACGTGCGAGCATTCAATCTGCCGCAGGAAGGCGGCAGCCACGCCGTGCTGCGCAAGGCTGAGGAACTGTTGATGAAAGAAGGGTTCGTACGCAAGGGCGACCTGATCGTCGTCACCTGGGGCTCGCCGATGGGCCAGGCCGGTGGCACCAATGCGCTCAAGATCGTGCGCGTCGGCGAGTTTGATTAAAGGGAATCAACGAGTGGCCTGAGGCGCAGTAGCGGCATTTGCCCGGCGCTGTCCAGGACGGACGGCGCCGCGCTCGGCATTCGGGATTCCCGGACAAGTTTCTTTATTGTTTTGGAGTACAACCATGGCACTCGTATCATTGCGTCAATTGCTGGACCACGCCGCCGAAAACGGCTACGGCCTGCCGGCATTCAACGTCAACAACCTGGAGCAGGTGCAGGCCATCATGGCCGCCGCCGATGCTGCCAACAGCCCGGTCATCATGCAGGCCTCGGCCGGCGCACGCAAGTACGCGGGCGAAGCCTTCCTGCGTCACCTGATCGACGCCGCCGTCGAAGCCTATCCGCACATCCCGGTCGTCATGCACCAGGACCACGGGCAGTCGCCGGCCGTCTGCATGGCCGCGATCCGTTCGGGCTTTTCCTCTGTGATGATGGACGGTTCGCTCGAGGCCGACGGCAAGAGCGTCGCCAGCTATGAATATAACGTTCAGGTGTCGCAAGAAGTCGTCAAGTTCGCGCACTCGATCGGCGTGACCGTCGAAGCCGAACTCGGCGTGCTGGGCTCGCTGGAGACGATGCAGGGCGACAAGGAAGACGGCCACGGCGCGGATGGCAAGATGACCCGCGAGCAGCTGTTGACCGACGTCGACCAGGCGGCCGACTTCGTCAAGCGCACCCAATGCGACGCACTGGCGATCGCGATCGGCACTTCGCACGGCGCCTACAAGTTTACGCGCAAGCCGACCGGCGACATCCTGGCGATCGACCGCATCAAGGAAATCCACGCCCGCATCCCCAACACCCACCTGGTGATGCACGGCTCGTCGTCGGTGCCGCAGGAACTGCTGGCCATCATCCGCGAATTCGGCGGCGACATGAAGGAAACCTATGGCGTGCCGGTCGAAGAGATTCAAGAAGGTATCAAGCACGGCGTCCGCAAGATCAATATCGACACCGACATCCGCCTGGCGATGACGGCCGCGATCCGCAAATACATGTTCCAGAACCCGTCGAAGTTCGACCCACGCGACTACCTGAAGCCGGCGCGCGAAGCCGCGATGGAAGTGTGCAAGGCGCGCTTCCTGGCGTTTGGCTGCGAAGGCCAGGCCGGCAAGATCAAGCCGATCCCGCTGGACAAGATGGCCGAGCGTTACAAGGCCGGCGAGCTGGCGCAGATCGTTCAGTAAGCCAAGCCCGCGCCTTTCGCACGTCGTTCCCGCGAAGGCGGGAACCCAATTTTCGCTGAGCAGTGGCAAGATTAAATATCACCACAATGCATGCAAGCTTGGGTTCCCGCCTTCGCGGGAACGACGTTCAGGGGGCGCGGGGCAGTTGTCAAGGCCGGCGGTTTGATCGACCGCAGCCTTTTTTGACGTAAAATATCGCATTGCACAGGCCCACACAGCCTGACTTTCTCAACCGGCGGCCCTTGTCGCCGGTTTCCGCTTTCCTGATAGCTCATCTATGAACAGCCTCTACCAATCCTCCATCCAGTCCCTGCCACTGCTCGGTCACGGCAAGGTGCGCGATAACTACGCCGTCGGCGACGACAAGATCCTGATCGTCACCACCGACCGCCTGTCGGCCTTCGACGTGGTCATGAACGAGCCGATCCCGGGCAAGGGCATGGTGCTGAACCAGATGAGCGATTTCTGGTTCGAGAAGCTCGGTCACATCGTGCCGAACCACCTGACCGGCGTGGCGCCGGAAAGCGTGGTCGCCGAGAACGAGGTGGAGCAGGTACGCGGCCGCGCCGTCGTGGCCAAGCGCCTGAAACCGATCATGGTCGAAGCCGTCGTGCGCGGCTACATCATCGGTTCGGGCTGGAAGGACTATCAACAAAGCGGCGCCATCTGCGGCATCACGCTGCCGGCCGGCCTGCGCCAGGCCGACAAGCTGCCGGAACCGCTGTTCACCCCGGCCGCCAAGGCCGATATCGGCGAGCACGACGAAAACATCTCGTTCGCCCAGATGGAAGAAAAGATCGGCGCCGAACTGGCCGCCAAGATGCGCGATATCAGCATCAAGCTGTACACCGCCGCCGCCGAATACGCAGCCACCAAAGGCATCATCATCGCCGACACCAAGTTCGAATTCGGCCTCGATGACGACGGCGTGATGCACCTGATGGACGAAGTCCTGACCGCCGATTCGTCGCGCTTCTGGCCGGCCGACTCGTACGCGCCGGGCATGTCGCCGCCGTCGTTCGACAAGCAGTTCGTGCGCGACTACCTGGAAACCCTGACCGACTGGGGCAAGACCGCACCGGCGCCAGCGCTGCCGGCGGACGTCATCGAAAAAACCCAGGCCAAGTATTTCGAGGCCATCGAACGCCTGACCGGCGAAAAGCTGAAGGCGTAACAGATGACCGAGCAAGCAAAACCCTTGGTGGGTGTGATCATGGGCTCGTCCTCGGACTGGGACGTGATGCAGAATGCTGTGGCGATCCTGAAGCAATTCGGCGTGCCGTTCGAAGCGCAAGTGATCTCGGCCCACCGCATGCCGGACGAGATGTTCACCTATGCCGAACAGGCGCGTAGCCGTGGCCTGCGCGCCATCATCGCCGGCGCCGGCGGCGCGGCCCACCTGCCTGGCATGGTGGCCGCCAAGACCATCGTGCCGGTGCTGGGCGTGCCGGTGCCATCGAAATACCTGCGCGGCGAGGATTCGCTGCTGTCGATCGTGCAGATGCCGAAGGGCGTGCCGGTGGCGACCTTCGCCATCGGCGAAGCCGGCGCCGCCAACGCGGCCCTGACCGCGGTGGCGATCATCGCCGCGGGCGACGAGATTCTTGCCGACAAGCTGGAGCAGTTCCGCCGCGACCAGACCGCCGCCGCCAAGGCCATGACCCTTCCCGTATAAGTAATATGACTCAACCGTTTCTCCCATCCGCCGATCCGTCGACCTGGCTTGGCGTGATGGGCGGCGGCCAGCTCGGCCGCATGTTCGCCCACGCCGCCCAGGCCATGGGCTACAAGGTCGCCGTGCTCGAGCCGAGCGCCGATTGCCCGGCCGGCCAGGTAGCCGACCGCACCATCGAAGGCGATTACACCGATGGCGGCGCCCTGGCCGAACTGTCGGCCCTGTGCGCGGCCGTCACCACCGAATTCGAGAACGTCCCGGCCGACAGCCTGGCGCAGCTCGCCGCCGACAGCTTTGTCGCGCCATCGAGCCTGTGCGTGCAGATCGCGCAAGACCGCATCCTCGAGAAGAAGTTCTTTGTCGATTGCGCGCCGACCTCGAAGGTGATGCCGGCCCCGCACAAGACCATCGCCTCGCATGCCGATATCGACGCCATTGGCGACGATCTGCTGCCGGGCATCCTCAAGACCGTGCGCATGGGTTACGACGGCAAGGGCCAGGTCCGCGTGCGCTCGCGCGAGGACGTGCGCGCCGCCTTCGACGGCATGGATGGCGTGACATGCCTGCTGGAGAAGATGCTGCCGCTGGCCTACGAGGTGTCGGTGCTCACCGCGCGCGGCCATGACGGCGAGTCGGTCGTGTACCCGATCGCCGAGAACGTGCACCGCGACGGCATCCTGTTCACCACCACCGTGCCGGGACCGAACGTGTCCGCGGCCTGCGCGCAGCAGGCCCAGGATGCGGCGCGCGCCATCGTCGCCCAGCTGGGTTACGTGGGCGTGCTGTGCATCGAGTTCTTCGTGCTCGAAGACGGCACCCTGGTCGTCAACGAGATGGCGCCGCGGCCGCACAACAGCGGCCACTACACCATCGACGCCTGCATCACCAGCCAGTTCGCGCAGCAGGTCCGTGCGATGGCGCGCCTGCCGCTGGGCGACGTGCGCCAGCATTCGGCCAGCGTCATGCTCAACATCCTGGGCGATGTGTGGTTCGAAGGCGAAAGCGAAGAAGCACGCGAGCCGGCCTGGGACGGGGTGCTGGCGCTGCCTGGCGCCAACCTGCACCTGTACGGCAAGAACGACCCGCGCCGCGGCCGCAAGATGGGCCACGTGACCTTCGTGGCGCCGACGCTGGGGCAAGCGCAGGGCAATCTGCGCGCCGCCTGCGCCATCCTGGGAATCGAGCCTTAAGATGGACACGCAGCAGTTCGATCCGGCGGCCATCGGCGCCGCCGCCCGCGCACTCGAATCGGGCGCGCTGGTCGCCTTCCCGACCGAGACCGTGTATGGCCTGGGCGCCGACGCCGAGAATCCGGCGGCGGTGGCCGCCATCTATGCCGCCAAGGGCCGCCCGCAAGACCATCCGGTGATCGTGCATCTGGCGCCGGAGGCGCCGCTCGACTACTGGGCCTGCGACATCCCGCCGCAGGCGCAAGCGCTGGCCGCTGCCTTCTGGCCCGGCCCGCTCACCATGATCCTCAAGCGCGCCCCGAACATCCCGGACGCCGTCAGCGGCGGCCAGGACACGGTCGGCTTGCGCTGCCCGGCGCACCCGGTGGCGCTGGCGCTGCTGCGCGCCTTCAAGGGCGGGCGCGGTGGCGTTGCGGCGCCGTCGGCGAATAAATTCGGTCACGTCAGCCCGACGCTGGCCGAGCATGTTCAGCAAGAATTCGGGCCGGACGGCAGCGTGGCCATGATCCTGGATGGCGGCCCCTCGCAGGTCGGCATCGAATCGACCATCGTCGACCTGTCTCGCCTGGACACGCACGGCCCGGTGCTGCTGCGTCCCGGCCAGATCAGTGCCGAGGCGATCGCCGCCGTGATCGACCAACAGCCGGCCGCGCCGGATGCTGCGGCGCCGCGCGCCTCGGGCACGCTCGAATCGCATTACGCGCCGCACACGCCGGTGGCGATGCAGGAACGGGCGACCCTGCTCGATACCCTGGCCGCGCTGCACGGCGCCGGCCGCAAGGTGGCCCTGATCCATATGAGCGACATGCCGGCCACCCACGCCGCGCTGCGCCTGCCGGCCGCGCCCGACGGCTTCGCCCACGCGCTGTACGCCGCGCTGCGCGCGATGGACGGGCAGGGGGGCGACGTGATCCTGGTCGAGGCGCCGCCGCAGGGCGGCGACTGGCTGGGCGTCAATGATCGTCTGCGCCGTGCAGCCCATGGTTCGACGGGCATCGTGCACGGTTTGCTCAACAGCCAAGCAAAAGTTTAATTTATATCAATAAAGCAAATGACGGAGCTCAAACGCTCCGCATTTCGCTCTCGTCTGTTACAAACCCGTCTCTTTCTGTTGGGAAAACGGTGGTTATAATCCCTTCCCTCAGGTCTACCCATCTCTTCTGATAGGTGTGGTAGCCAAATGCCCACGCGCAATGGAATTTGCTATACAAGCGGTTTGAACGCTGGCATAGTTACCATGATGCGAATAGCACGGGCGTTCGTTTCACAATAATTTCAATCCAGGAGACACAATGCGTCATACCAAATTCGCGCTGGCCGTTCTGACGGCCGCGCTCCTGACCGCATGCGGCGGCGGCACCAGCCCAGCCGGCGGCGACCAGACCGTCAAGCTCACCTTCACCAATATGGTGTCGTTCGGCGACAGCCTGTCGGACGTGGGCACCTACCGCGTCGGCGCCGTTGCGGCGGCCGGCGGCGGCAAGTTCACCATCAATGGCGACAGCACTGCCAAGAACGAAGACCTGAACGGCAAGATCTGGCTCGACTTCATGGCCGCCCAGCTCAAGCTGCCGGCGCCGTGCGCCGCCCAGACCGGCCTGGTGGGCGACGCCTCGCTCGGCTTCAATGTGCCGATCGTGAACCACGCCAATTGCTTCAACTATGCGCAAGGCGGTTCGCGCGTGGTCAATCCGGTTGGTCCGGGTAATGTCGCCACCGGCTCGCCGATCGGCGAAATGACCACGCCGATGGTGACCCAGATCGCCAATCATCTGACCAAGACCGGCAACAAGTTCACCGGCACCGAGCTGGTGACCGTGCTGTCGGGCGGTAATGACGTGCTGATGCAGTTGGCCGCCGTGACCAATGCCGGCACCGCCGCCGGCGCGCAAGCCTTCGCCACCGCCCTGGCCACCCGCCTCGCGGCCGGCGCGACCAACCCGCAAGCCGCGGCGCAAGCCATCGGCGTGGCGATCGCCACCGAGAACGCACGTCCGGGCAAGACCGATCAAAGCGTCGTGACCGCCGCCGTGACCGCTGCCGCGATGCAGCCGGGTAACCAGGCCGTCGCCCAGCCGGCCGTGTATGGCCCGATCGTGGCCGCCGCCCAGGCCGACGGCACCGCCGCCGGCAATACCGCGGCCGGCGCCTACGCCACCGCCAACGCGACCGCCATGGTCACCGCGGTCGGTACCGCCGGCGCGCAGATGGCGGGTCTGGTCAAGAGCGAACTGCTGGCCAAGGGCGCCAAGTACGTCATCGTCGCCAACCTGCCGGACGTCGCCAGCACCCCGACCGCCAAGTCGCGTCCTGTGGCGATCCAGCAACTGGTGACCGCCATGGTCAACGCCTTCAATACCCAGCTGAAAGCCGGCCTGGGCGCCGACGATGCGCGCGTGCTGTACACCGACCTGTACACCGTCAGCAACGACCAGGTGAAGAACCCGGGCCCATACGGCCTGACCAACACCAGCGCCCCGGCTTGCGCCGTCAATGCGCTGGGCACCACCTCGCTGATCTGCACCGCGAACAACACGGTCGCAGGTGACGTGAGCCGCTACATGTTCGCCGACGGGATCCACCCGACCCCGTTCGAGAACGACCTCATCGCCCGCTACGTCTTCAAGGACATGGCAATCAAGGGCTGGCTGTAAGAGCAAGCAGCGGCGGGCCTGCTGCCCTGGCGGCGGGCCCTCACACACATATCAGGAGATAGCATGAAAGTTCGTTTCAACAGCATGATCAAGGTGCTGGGTGTGGCTGCCGGGCTGGCATTCGCGTCCGGCGCATACGCGCAATCGGCCGGCCAGATCACGGCCAAGGTCGGTTTCAACCGCCTGATGCCGAAGGTCGAGAGCGGCGACATCAGCGCGCCGGCGCTGCCGGGCACCAAGGCCGACGTCGGCAACGACATGCAGCCGGTGCTGATCCTGTCGTACAGCCTGACCGACAATATTTCGCTCGAAGGCGCGCTCGGCACGCCATACAAGCACAGCATCTACGGCGCCGGCGCGATCGATGGCACCGGCAAGCTGGGTGAAGTCGAGGCGCTGCCGCCGACCGCCTTCGTGCAATACCGCTTCGGCGCGCCGACCTCGACCTTCCGTCCGTTCATCGGCGTCGGCCCGACCTATGCCTACTTCATGAAGGAACGCGGCTCGAGCAAGATGACCGCGATCACCAATCCGGGCAGCGACGTGCCGACCACCTTCAAGATCGACAACAAGCTGACCTATAGCGCGCAAGTCGGCGTGGCGATGAACTTCGACGAGCGCTGGTTCGCCGACGCCACCGTCATCAAGACCCGCCTGCGCACCGACGTGCACTTCTCGACCGGCCAGACCCAGTTCATGAAACTGGATCCGGTGGCGATCGTGCTGGCGGTGGGTTACAAGTTCTAAGCGGTTTTCGTTAGCTTCAATACGTCGTCCCCGCGCAGGCGGGGACCCAAGTCCTTTGTGTAGCCACTACGTTTTATGTAGACACTGCGCTGGAAAACTTGGGTCCCCGCCTGCGCGGGGACGACGTTTTTACGTTAGCGGTAAACGTTAATGCACCCCGCGCGCGTACTGCGTGAAATGCTCGGCGCTGAGGGCATGCTGGTACAGGAAACCCTGGTAGAGATAGCAGCCGGCATCCGACAGGAACTGCCGCTGTCCCAGCGTCTCGACCCCTTCGGCAATCACCTGTAATCCCAGGCTGTCTCCCAGCGCGATGATGGAGCGCACGATCGAGGCGTCGTTCTGGTCGGTGAGCACGTCGCGCATGAAGGAGTGGTCGATCTTGAGCTGGTCGAGCGGCAGCTTGCGCAGGTAGGCCAGCGATGAGTATCCGGTGCCGAAGTCGTCCAGCGAAAAACTCAGGCCGCGCCGCTTGAGCGTGGCCATGGTGTGCGCGGTCTGGACGAAATCGGTGATGACCAGGCTTTCGGTCAGTTCGAGTTTCAGGCCCGATGGCTGCACCCCGCTGTGTTCGAAGATCCCCTGCAGCATGGGCACGAAATCCGGCTGGTTGAACTGGCGCGCGCTGACGTTAACCGACAGGGTCAGGCCGGCCGTCTCGGGCACGCGCTGCCAGCGCGCCAGCTCGGCGCAGGCGGTGCGCAGCACCCATTTGCCGATCTCGACGATGATCCCGCTTTCCTCTGCGGCGCGGATGAATTCGGCCGGGTAGAGCACCCGGCCATTGGGCAGGCGCCAGCGCAGCAGCGCCTCGGCCCCGAGCACCCGGCCCGAGCGGTCGAGTTGGGGCTGGTAGTGCAGTATGAACTCGTCGTTTTGCAGCGCGCGCCGCAGGCTGCCTTCGAGCTCGGCGCGTGCCGACCACGCGGCCTGCACCGCCGGATCGTGGAAGCGAAAGGTGTTGCGGCCCGCGGCCTTGGCCTGGTACATCGCGCCGTCGGCCTGGCGCAAGGTCGATTCCACCGTGTCGTGGACACCGCACAGCGTGACCACGCCGATGCTGACCGACACCGAGTAATTCAGCTCGCCCAGCTGGAACGGCGCGGCCAGGGCCGCCACGACCTTGGCAGCGACGATTTCGGCCTGGTTCGCGGCCAGTTCGCGTGCGTCCTCAGTTGGCTGGATCAGCACCACGAATTCGTCGCCGCCCAGGCGCGCCACCATGTCGGCCTCGCGCACGCAGTGCTCGAGGCGGCGCGCCACCGCCTGCAGCAGCTGGTCGCCGGCCGCGTGGCCCTGGCTGTCGTTGAGGAATTTAAAATTGTCGAGGTCGCAGAACATCAGCGCCCCCCACTTGCGCGTGCGCGTGCTGGTGAGCAGGGCGCGGCGCAGGTGGTCGAGCAGGTTGGCGCGGTTGGGCAGGTCGGTCAGGTGGTCGAAGAAGGCCAGGTGGAAGATCCTGGCCTCGTTGATCTTGCGTTCGCTGATGTCGGTGCCGATCACCAGGATCTTCTGGCAGGCGCCAAGGATGTCGTCCGGGCCCAGCAAGGTCCAGCTGGTATCGGTGTCGACCGTCGAGCCGTCGCGCCGGATATGGGCCAGTTCGCCCGCCCACTCGCCCGACTCGAGCGTGTGCCTGAAGGCGGCCTCGTAGAGCGCGGGCTTGTCGCACAACAGGTCGCAGAAGCGCTTGCCCAGCGCTTCCTGGGCGCTCCAGCCATACAGGCGCTCGGCGCCATGGTTCCAGTAGCTGATGACGGAATGCATATCCATCGCGATGATGGCGTCGCGCGCCCGTTGCAGGAACGAGGCCTGCTCCTGCATCTTGAGATCGGCCTTTTTCAGGCGCGTGAAGTCGGAGAGAAAACCTTCCAGCATGCCGGGTGCGCCGCCCGACAGATTGAGCGAACCCTGTTCGCAGATCCAGCGTATGTCGCCGCTCGCGGTGCGGATCCGGTAGGTGACTTGGTAGGCGCGGCCCTGGGCCAGCGCAAGGGCGACCGCGCCATCCACCAGGACGCGATCCTCAGGAACAATGATGGAGCCGAAAGGTAGACCAGGCCGCGCGGTGAAGGCGGCCGGCGAGTAGCCGGTCAGCTTTTCGACGCCCTCGCTGATGAATTCAATGGTCCAGTCGCGGTCGTTATGGCAGCGATAGACTGCGCCCGGCAGGTGACTTAATAGCAGGTCGAGCGACAGGGCGCCCGGCTGCTCGGGCAGGGAAGGATCCGGCTGCGTCGTACTCGTCTGCGCACTCATGTGTTCTCACGCCCAAGAAGTAGAGACTGGCACGATCTTCATGCGTCGTGCATTGATGGTAGCGTAAATACCCACGCACACAGAGTGGACCTGAGGCTGATAGCGCTAAAGATTGTCAAATGAGAACGCCATACCACGGAATGTGACATGTTCAATAATCACTTTCACAGTCGCAACCCAAGTTGCATGGAATACCGGTTGAATTTTCTTTTTAACAACTTGCATGCTAGACTGCCCGGCCCCCATCCCCGAGCGATCCCTCTGACGTGAACCTGCGCCGATTTTTTGTCCTGCTAGCCGCCTTCCTCTCGGCCGGTGCTGCGCATGCTTCCGCCGATCGCGACGGCTTGCGCGCGCTGCGCATTGGCGCGCCCGAGGCGCCGGCGATCGACGGCGTGCTCGACGAGGCGGTCTGGCAGCGCTCGCCGCTGTACGACGATTTCCACAAGCACTTGCCGCGCGACGGGCAGCCCCCTCCAGGGGGCTTGCGCACGACGGTGCAGTTGCTAGTGGACGATGGCGCGCTGGTATTCGGCATCCGCGCCTGGGATCCGGCGCCCGAGCGGCGCCGCGGCCAGCTGGCGCGGCGCGACAAGATCGCCCCCGACCAGGACTTCATCGGCATCTGGATCGACCCGGCCGGCCACGGCCGCTCGGCCCAGTTCGTGCGCATCAATACCCTGGGCGTGGTCAGCGACGGCATCCACCGCGCCGACGACGATGAATCCGACCTGGGGCCGGACTTCCCGGTCGAGACCGCCGTCAAGATCCTGCCCGACGGCTACAGCATGGAAGTGCGCTGGCCGCTGTCGAACCTGCGTTTCCCGTATGCGGACGGACGCAACTGGCGCATGATGGTCGAGCGCAGCGTCCCGCATGCGCAAGGAGCGTTGCTGGTGACGGCGCCGTTCCGGATCGACGCCCTGAGCCACCTGAGCTTCTTGCAGGAGATCGCGGGCATGGACGCCACCGTACAAGCGGTGCGCGACCGCGGCTTCGTCGAGCTGCGTCCCGAACTGACGGTGCGCAGCGCACGCGCCTGGAGTCCGGGCCAGCGGATGCGCGGCTCGCAGGCCGAGCTGGGCCTGGAAATCAATGCCCGCCCGCGCGCCGACTGGGTGTTCAACGCCACCATCAACCCGGATTTCTCGCAGGTCGAGATCGACGAGCCGGTGTCGCAGGGCGCCAGCAACGTGGCGCTCAGCCTGCCCGAGAAGCGCGGCTTCTTCCTGGAGAGCGCCGACGTGCTGGGCCTGCCGCTGCCGGCCTTCTATTCGCGCACCGTGAACGATCCCGAATACGGCCTGCGCGCGACCTGGCGCGGCGCGCACATGGACGCCACCGCGATGAGCCTGCGCGACGAGCCGGGCGGCCTGGTGCTGCGCGGGCGTCCCTATGAAACGCTGGAATACGCGCAGACCCAGCGCACAATGGCCAGCCTGGCGCGTGCGCGCTGGCACCAGGAAGGCCTGCTGCTGGGCGCCTTCGTCTCGCAGCGCAACTACCACCGCTTCGGGTCGAATGAAGTGCTGGGCCTCGATGCGCAATGGCGCGGCGAGACCGACGGCGGCGTCCAGCATCAGTTGTCCGGCGTGGCGATGGCCTCGCGCACGACCGCCGGCTTCACCGACGACGACCTGCCGGCAAAGGTCGACGGGCGTTCCGGCGGCTACCTGTGGGGCAAGTACCTGCACAAGACCGCACGCTGGTGGCACGAGGCCGAGGTGGAAGCGATCGCGCCGGGCTTCGTGAACGACAACGGCTTCGTGCCGCAGGCCGGCATCGCCCGCATCACGGGATCGATGAACCGCATCCTGGGCCCGCAATCTCTGGGGGCATTAGAACTGTATGAATTCGAGACCTATCTGATCGTGCACGAGATGCGCACGCTGGCCGACGACAAAGGTGGTGGACAAAGCGCAGGCCAGCGCGGCGGCGAGACCGTCGAGCGCAAGCTGCGCCCTGGCGTGTGGTTCGCCGCGCCGCTGCAGACCGACGCCTGGGTCGAGCTGGGCTTCGACCGCCAGCGCGGCAGGCCGGGCGGGCGCCTGCACGATACCCGGGTCGTCAATTTCGGCATCGGCGCCACGCCGGCGCCGTGGGTCTCGAAGATCGCGATGGAGGTCGCGCTCGGACGCCAGCTCGACGTCGACGCCGACCGCGTGGGGCCGGGCGGCAACGTGATCCTGGACGTGGGGCTGCGCTTCCCATTGCGCCGCGGCTGGTCACTGGAGCTGGACCACCACGTGAACCGGGCCTGGGTGCAGGGCACGCTGGGCCAGCCCGCGTTCTCCGACACCGCCTGGCGCTGGCTGGCGATGCTGCATTTCAGTTCACGCGATTCATTGCGCTTGCTGGCCCAGAACACCTGGGCCGCGCGGCGCGACGACGGCGTGACCCAGCTGGAGGCGTGGAACGACCGCCAGATCCATCGCTCGCTGCTGTACCGCTACCAGTGGCGGGTCGGGCGCACGGTGTCGTTCGGCATCGTGAACGACAAGCTGCCGCTGGTGGATGAGCGCAGCAGGTCGCTGACCTTCAAGCTGCAGTGGGAAGTGTAGGCGCGATCCGTTTATCGTGAGAGGCCGCCATTCGGCCCAGCGCTTCGTCGTTCCATCGGAATGGTCATGCCCGCGGCGGTGAGCGCTGGCATAGTACGGGCATCCAATGGACGGGGGAGAACATGAACAAGCGATTGCTGGCGGCCTGCCTGACGGCGGCAAGCGCCATGGCATCTGGCGCCGATGACGGACAGGACCGGGCGCGCCTGGCGGCAGACATCACGGCGGCCGACGCGCGCCTGTTCGGCGGCATGAATGCGCGCGACATCGGCCCGATGAAAGAAGGCTTCAGCCGGCGCCTCGAGTTCTATCACGACCGCAGTGGCCTCACCGGCTACGACGACAACATCGCTGCGTTCGAGAAGATGTTCAAGGGACCGAACCGGGTCCGGCGCGAGGCCATGCCGGAGAGCGTGGACATCATCCCATCCGGGCCGGATCATGCCATGCACATCGGCAAGCACCGCTTCTGCAACAAGCCGTCGGCCAGCGAGCCCGAAGGCTGCAGCGTCTATCGCTTCTCGATGGTGTGGGCGCGCGAGGACGGCGCCTGGAAGCTGCTGCGCGTCCTGAGCTACGATCACTGACGCCGCGCCGGGCGCCGCGGTGATATGCTGACGCCATGACTACCGAATCCGATATTGAACTGTCCGGCGCCTTCCAGGCCAAGGACGGACAAGGCCGTACCCTCGACGTAAAGAACATCACCATCTTCGACGAGGGCTACGGGATTATTGACGTGTACGTGAAGTTCGCGGCCAAGCTCGAACCGGGCGCCTACAAGGACACGGTCCTGGTGCGCCAGCTAGTCGACCGCCTGCGCGCGGTCGGCTACAAGGGGCCGGACTTCGGCCACAGCGATCCGGGCCTGCAGGAGAGCCGCCTGATCGTGCTCGAAGCGCCCGAGGAATTCGCGGCCTTCGCCAAGAGCCGCGGCTGGAAGAACCTGGCCGAAGACTTCGACGAATAAGCAAGACAAAAGGGCCGGGATCGACAGCGATCCCGGCCCTTTTCACATCGACGCGGCGCTGGGGATCAAGCGCCCAGGCGCAGTTCCAGTCCGGTCGCGGTATAGGTCGGCGTCACCGTGAAGCCCTCGATCGTGATGGTCTCGAACTTGCCTTTCAGGCTGCCCGCCGTGATCACCTTGAGCGTCGCGCCAGCCGCCGGCTTGTAGCCGTTCTGGAACACGATGCGCAAGGTGCCGCCGCCGACGGTCACCGCGCCGTTGACACTCAGGTGGCCCTGGGTCACGGCGCCGACGCGCATTTCCAGCGTGCCGCCCTTGAGCTGGGTGTATTGCTTGGCCAGGGCCAACGTGCCCGCCGTATTGTTCACCACCGTGGCGCCGCTGGCGACATACACGTCGCCGGTGCCGAAGGCCGTCATCGACAGGGCTTCGAGCGTGCCGCCTTCGACCTGGGCGCCGCCGGTCCAGCTGTTCTTGCCGCCCAGCTTCAGGTTGCCGCTGCCTTGCTTGACCAGCTTGCCGCTACCCGAAATGTCGTTGCGCCAGCGGTCGACCGCATTGAAGCCGCCCTTGCCCGCATCCATGTTCACGACCACGTTGCCGGTGAAGACGGCATAGCCCTCGCCCGCGGCAAACAAATTAAGGCGGCCCCAGCCTTCAGGATCGTCCAGCACCGGATAGCCGGAAGGGATCGCGGTGGTCTTGAGCACCACGCGGCGCTGCGCCTCGCTCAGGTAGGGCAGGCGGGTTTCCAGCATCACTTCGGCGCCTTTCGGCACGACGGCCGGCGCGGTGGTCGAGCCGATCTGCGGCAAGCCATACGTCATGCGGCGCAGGTAGTTGGCGCGGCTGGTCGCGTAGTCGGCGAAGCGGTCGTTGGCCGGCGTGCCGGAAACGGCGTAGTTCGCGAAGTTACCGGCATTGGTATCGGTCAGCTTCATCAGCGTGGCCTGGGCCTGGGCGCGGGCGGCGGCGCGGGTGGTGGCGCCGGCGGCAATCAGGTTGGCGGCGGCGATGGCTTGCGCCTGCACGCGGCCGCTGATCACATCCAGCGGCGAGTGCATGCCGGCGAAGATGCGGCTCTCGCCCAATTCGAGGCCGCGGCCGACCAGTTCCTGGAAGCGTTCCGGCACCACATAGGCCATCGCGACGGCGTTGCGGGTCGCCTCGGCCGAGTGGCCGCTGGTGAAGCCGCCGTCGGTGCCCGGCGTCGTGCTCTTGGCCGGTTCCAGCTGCGGCACCACCTGCACCGCGCTGCTCCAGCGGTAGGGGCGCGCGTATTTATAGAAACGCTTGGCCGGCTCGGTCGAGCCGTTGGCGCCCATCGCATTGACCAGGTCGATCACCTTGCCGAACTCGGGATTGGCATCGCCGCCCACGCCGTTGTTGTTGCCGCCGTCTTCGTATTTGACGGTCACGGCGTCCTGCGGCATGTCGTTGATGGTGGTGGTCTGGCGCGAGGCGCTGCGCCAGGCGGCGGTCAGCGGACCCATGCCGCTGGCGGTGCTGTAGCCCTTGCCGCGACGGTCGTCCAGGTAGGCCAGCAAGGTCTGCTCCGGGGTGCGGCTGGCGGTGGCCTTGACCACGTAGTCGATGTTCGCGTTGTGCACCTGCGCGTTGACGATCGTGCCGCCGTTGCTGCCGTCGTTCGGCACGCCGGTCCAGGTCGAGGCGACGATGGCCGGGAAACCGTCCACGGCCGGCGCGGTCACGCCGGCATCGACGATCTCGGCCACCGGCTTGAAGATGTCGAGCATGCCGCCCAGGACGCGCACGCCGGCGTTGGTGGCCAGCGTGGCGTAGCGGGCGTCGCCGCGCTGGTTGGTGGCGACGGTGTCGACGAAGGCCGTGACGCCCGGCACCGGCGCGCTGTCGGCCGCACCCTGGTCGGCCGGCGCCGGGGGGATGACGACAACGACGTCGGCATCGTCGTCGTGGTCCGAGCCGCCGCAGGCGGAGAGGGCGAGGACGGCGCCGATGGCGAGGGCGAGGGGAAGACGGCGCAGCTGGACTACTTGGTGCATGTGAAATCCTTCAGTGAAATGTAAAACACAAAAATTGAAGGGATGATATGAATACGCCATGACACGTTGATGACGGGATCATCAGGAGGAATGGAATGCTCGATGCGGTACGCGATCTGATGCAGCCCCCGGCGGGCATGGCCTTCGACTTCAGCCAGCCGGCGGGCGAGGCGGCGCTGGCGCCGCATGACGGCGTCTCGTGGCGCGTGTTCGCCAATCCCATTGGCCTCTTTGTCGGCGGCGTGACGGCGGTGCTGTTGGAACTGGCCGAGCCGTCGGTGCGCTCCGGCGTATGGGACCACAGCAGCTTCCAGCGCGACCCGGGCACGCGCCTGCGCCGCACCGGTTTCGCGGCGATGATGACGGTGTACGGCCCGCGCCCGGCGGCCGAAAAAATGATCGCGCACGTGGTGCGCATGCATGGCCGGGTCAAGGGCACTACGCCCGATGGCGTGGCCTACCAGGCCAACGATCCGCGCCTGCTCGACTGGGTGCAGGCGACCGCCTCGTTCGGGTTCACCGAGGCCTATCACCGCTATGTGCGCGCGCTGTCCGATGCCGAGAAGGACGCCGCCTTCGCCGAGTCGGAACCGGCCGCGCGCCTGTACGGGGCGACCGGCGCCCCCTGTTCATGGAAGGAGTGGGAAGCGATGCTGGCGAAGACCGCGCCCGGACTGGAAGGCTCCGATATCCTCGCGGACTTCGTGCGGATCATGGGCGAGGCGCCCATCCTGCCGGCGCCGTTGCGGCCCTTGCAGCGGCTGCTGGTGCGCGCCGCGGTGGAGATCACGCCCGAGCCGGTGCGCTCGCTGCCGCAGCTGCGCGGACGGGGATTGCGCTTCGGCGAAGCGGCGCTGGTGCGCGCCCTGGCGCGTGGGTCGGTGCTGGTGCCGCTGGGCGACACGCCGCAGGCCCAGGCCGCGCGGCGCGTCACTGAGCGATGATCAGAACGCGGCGATGCCGGTCTGCGCGCGGCCCAGGATCAGGGCGTGGATGTCGTGCGTGCCTTCATAGGTGTTGACCACCTCGAGGTTGACCATGTGGCGGATGATGCCGAACTCGTCCGAAATGCCGTTACCGCCCAGCATGTCGCGCGCGACGCGGGCGATGTCCAGTGACTTGCCGCACGAGTTGCGCTTCATGATCGAGGTGATCTCGACCGCCGCCGTGCCTTCGTCCTTCATGCGGCCCAGGCGCAGGCACCCTTGCAGGCCAAGGGTGATCTCGGTCTGCATGTCGGCCAGCTTCTTTTGCACCAGTTGGTTCGCCGCCAGCGGTTTGCCGAACTGGGTGCGGTCCATCGTGTACTGGCGCGCGGTGTGCCAGCAGTCTTCGGCCGCGCCCAGCGCGCCCCAGGCGATGCCGTAGCGCGCCGAGTTCAGGCAGGTGAACGGGCCCTTCAGGCCGCGCACTTCGGGGAAGGCGTTTTCTTCCGGGCAGAACACCTCGTCCATGACGATTTCGCCGGTGACCGAGGCGCGCAGGCCGAACTTGCCGTGGATTGCCGGCGCCGACAGGCCTTTCCAGCCCTTCTCGAGCACGAAGCCGCGGATCGCGCCTTCGTCGTCCTTGGCCCACACCACGAACACGTCGGCGACCGGCGAATTGGTGATCCACATCTTGCTGCCGGTGAGGCTGTAGCCGCCATCGACCTTGCGTGCGCGGGTGACCATCGAGGCCGGGTCGGAGCCGTGGTTGGGTTCGGTCAGGCCGAAGCAGCCGATCCATTCGCCGGTGGCCAGCTTCGGCAGGTATTTCTGGCGCGTTTCCTCATTGCCGAATTCGTAGATCGGCACCATCACCAGCGAGGATTGCACGCTCATCATCGAGCGGTAGCCGGAGTCGACGCGCTCGACTTCGCGCGCGATCAGGCCGTAGGCGACGTAGTTCAGGCCAGGGCCGCCGTACTGCTCGGGAATGGTCGGGCCCAAGAGGCCCAGGTCGCCCATTTCGCGGAAGATCGAGACGTCCATGGCCTCGTGGCGGAAGGCCTCGAGGATGCGCGGCTGCAGCTTGTCCTGGCAATAGGCGGCTGCCGCATCGCGCACCATGCGCTCGTCGTCAGTCAGCTGGCTGTTCAGCAACAGCGGGTCATCCCAGTGGAAGGAAGCTTTTTTGGACGAGTCGGTACGGGTCATGGAAATTCCTGTCTCTGGATTCTAGTTCGGTCGGTAGCGCGCGCGGCGCACCTGGCCATTATAGAAACGTGCCGCCCACGTATCTTTTGAAACTGCGACAGGAATTTCTATTTTTGACCGGCCGTGCTGCCGAATTTGCCGCCGTGGAAGATCAGGGCCGACTGTGGATGGACCTGGCACTCCTCGACCTCGCCGACGAAGATGACGTGGTCGCCTTCGGGATAGCGGCTGCGGTTGTGGCATTCGAACCACGCCGACACGCCTTTCAGGATCGGCAGGCCGGTGCGCGACAGTTCGTACTCGACGCCCTCGAACGGGTTCTCGGTGCGGCGCGAGAAGCGCAGCGCCAGTTCTTCCTGGCCGGCGGACAGCACATTGATGACGTAGTGCGAGTTGCCGCTGAAGATGGGCAGGCTGTTGGCGCCGGCGCCCAGGCTCCACAAGACCAGCGGCGGGTCGAGCGAGACCGAATTGAAGGAGCTGGCGGTGAGACCCCGGAAGCTGCCGTCGGCCAGGCGTGTGGTAATGACGGTCACGCCGGTCGCGAATTGCGACAGGGCGTGGCGGAAATGTGTTGTATCGAAGCCGCGCGTCGTTGCGCGGGAGGACAGTGTATTCATGCGGTTCCTGAGCGTTGGCGCTCATTATGCCATCGTCGGGGGTGTCCTTGCCGTAACCGTGGTGACTATGCCGGCAGTTCAATGCAGAACAAGGTACTTTGCGCTACATTAAAGCTTATCTGTTCTTACAAATGCCAAGGTGAACTATGAGTGAGCAAAAAGCAACCGAAGTAGCCATCCTGGGCGGCGGCTGCTTCTGGTGCGTGGAAGCGGTGTACCTCGAGGCGCGCGGCATCACCCGTGTGGAATCGGGCTATATGGGCGGCCAGGTCGACTATCCGAGCTACGAAGCGGTGTGCAGCGGCGCCACCGGCCACGCCGAGGTGGTGCGTCTCGAATTCGATCCCGCCGTGATCGCCTACCGCGACATCCTCGAAATCTTCTTCACCATCCACGACCCGACCACCCTGAATCGCCAGGGCAACGACGTCGGCACGCAGTATCGCTCGGTGATCTTCACCACCTCGCCCGAGCAGGTGGAGGTTGCGCACAAGGTGATCGGCGAGATGGGCCTGGTGTGGGACGCGCCGATCGTCACCGAGGTCAAGCCGCAGGAAACCTGGTACAAGGCCGAGGACTATCACCAGAACTACTTCGCCCAGCACCCGCTGCAGGGTTACTGCGCCTTCGTGGTGGCGCCGAAGGTGGCCAAGTTCCGCAAGACATTTACGGATCGCCTGAAGGCATAGGCAGCATACAAGCAACCCACGTCGTTCCCGCGGAGGCGGGAACCCAAGTAAGCATGAGCCGCCTCTGCAATAATTTTCCGTGACAGCGCTGAGGAATTGGGTCCCCGCCTTCGCGGGGACGACGGTGCGGGTCAGGTTACAGTGACGGTGCTGTTTAAATTACAGCAACGGTACTGATCACGTATACATATACCTCCTCGACCAAGGCAACTGCGCCACGTCGCTCCCCGCCTTGCCGCAGACGATCTGGTACAGGCTGATCCGGTCGTGGGCGAAGGCGTAGGCGCAGCCGGCCAGGTAGACGTGCCAGATGCGGAAGCGCCTGGGGTCGGTCAGGGTGCGGATGTGGGCGGCATTGCTCTCGAAATTGTCGGTCCAGAGCGCGCAGGTGTGCGCATAGTGGCGGCGCAGGTTTTCCACGTCGCGCACTTCCAGGCCGCCTTCCTGCATCGCCCGCACCACGGTCGCCAGGTGCGCCAATTCTCCCTGCGGGAACACGTATTCGTCGATGAACTGGCCGCCGCCGTAGGGCGTGGCGCCGTTGTCGGCGTCGGTGGTGGTGATCCCGTGGTTCATCACCACGCCGCCTGGCGCCAGCAGGCGCGCCACCTGCGCGAAATAATCCTTCAGGTGCTGCACGCCGACGTGCTCGAACATGCCGACGCTGGTGATGCGCTCGAAATGGCCGTCGACGTCGCGGTAGTCCTGGATCCGGATCTCGACACGGTCCTGCAGCCCCGCCTTGACGACCCGTTCGCGCGCCAGCGCGGCCTGGTTCTCGGACAGCGTGATGCCCACGCAGCGTGCGCCGAATTGTTCGGCTGCGCGCAGCACCAGCGCGCCCCAGCCGCAGCCGATGTCGAGCAGGGTCTGGCCGGGGCGCAGGTCGATCTTGCGCAGGATGTGGTCGATCTTCTTGGTTTGCGCGGTGGCCAGGTCTTCGTCGCCCCCTTCGAAATAGGCGCAGGAATACACCATGCCGGGATCGAGCCAGGCGGCGTAGAACTCGTTGGAGACGTCGTAGTGGTAGCGGATCGCGTCGCGGTCGGATTCGCGCGTGTGGTTTCGCCGGAAGCCCAGCGCGTCGGCCAGGCGGCCGCGCCCATTGTCGGCGCCGGACGCCGCCAGCGCATTGCCGACCGCGATGATGTCGGCCGCGCGGCCCATCACCTCGATCGCGCCTTCGACGTAGGCGCGGCCCAGGCTGTACAGGGAAGGGGAGCGCAGGTAGCGCAGCGCGGCGGGGCCGGGGATGCGGATGGTGACCCGCGGTGGATCGGACGACAGGTCGATGCGTTCACCGTTCCATAGCTCCACGCGCAGTGGCAGTGACAGTTGCGGCAATTTGCCGCGCAGGCCCGATTGCCAGGCCGACAGCTTGATCTGATCGAACACGGTCCACCCCTTTTATCAAAGGCGTAGCCGGCCGCGGCTCCTGGCCGGTTACGGTTGCAAACGCTGGCGCGTCCAGCTGCCGTCTTCCTGACGCTCGTAGACGATGCGGTCATGGAAGCGCGAACGCCGGCCTTGCCAGAATTCGATACGGTCGGGGATCAGGCGGTAGCCGCCCCAGTTGTCGGGACGCGCCGGATCCTCGCCGGCCCCCTGCGCCACGACGTCGTAGTTCTGTTCGAGCTGCGCACGGCTGTCGATCGGCGCGCTCTGGTGCGAGGCGATCGCCGACAACCGGCTCTTGAGGGGACGGCTGCGGAAATAGCGGTCGCTTTCGTCCGGCGCAGTACGCTCCACATGTCCTTCGATACGTACCTGACGTTCGAGTTCGCTCCAGAAGAACAACAATGCGGCGTAGCTGTTGTCGCGCAAATCCGCGCCCTTCTTGCTGTCGTAATTCGTGTACCACGAGAAGCCGCGCGCATCGAATTGCTTGACCAGCACGATGCGCGAGCTGGGCCTGCCGCTGGCGGCCACGGTGGACAGCGACATCGCATTCGGTTCGTTGACCTCGGCTTTCAGGGCCTGCTCGAACCAGGCCGTGAATTGCGCGATCGGGTCGTCGCTCACGTCGGCTTCGTCCAGGCTGGCCTGGCCGTAGTCCTTGCGCAGGTCGGCCACGGCCTGGCCCACGGCCGGCGCCAGCGGGGGCACGGTTGCCCCTGGCGCCGCGATGCCGCGGCGCAGCTGCATGGCCTGGCCCAGTTGCGCCATCTGCTCCGGCGAGAACAGGCGCATCGCCATCGGCGCCATGGTGCTTTCTTCGCGTTCCATATGGGAGCTATAGCTGGCCACGAAGCGCCGCACCTGGCTATCCGGCAGCACCGTGCCCGTGCCTTCGGCAATGGCGGTCAGCTGCTCGTGCAGGTCTTGCCACAGCGCATCCATATCCTTGTGGTCTTGCAGGATGGTCGGCGCCAGCGCCTGCAGGATGGCGGCGTCGTCGCCCTGGGCGGTGGCGCGCAGCATCGGGATCAGGTCCTGCTCCTCGTCGTCGTGGTGCAGGTGGGCCGCCTTGTCGAAGTAGCGCAGCACCGCGCTCGCCGCCTGGCGTGCCTGCTCGTCGGCGCCGTGCTGCGGCAGGTGTTCCAGCAGTTTTTCCAGGGTCGCGAGCTGTTTGCGGATGCGTCCGTGGCAGTGCTTGAGCACGGCGATCGGCTGGGTGAAATCGGGGGCGGCGTCGTGCAGGAGGGAGCTCATGGCGTTCCAGTAGCATTTTGGTGACACGCAAAAAATTTGCTCATCACTATTTGGTTATCTAAGAGGTATTTTAGTGCAGATGCGAAAGGCGTGTCCGCTACAATATTGGGATGAACCAGATCAACACTCAGCTCTTTTCGGCAACGTTGGACGAAGAAGTCGACTTCGCGCGGCGCTTTGGCGGCATTGCCCGCCTCTACGGTGAGCGCGCGCTTGAACGTTTTCGTTCAGCACACGTTTGCGTGATCGGCGTCGGCGGCGTCGGCTCGTGGGTGGTCGAGGCGCTGGCGCGCAGCGCGGTCGGCCGCCTGACCCTGATCGACCTCGACAATGTGGCAGAGTCGAACATCAACCGTCAGATCCAGGCGCTGTCGTCGACCGTCGGGATGGCCAAGATCGAGGCGCTCAAGCAGCGCATCGCCCAGATCAATCCGTTCTGCCAGGTCACGCTGGTCGAGGATTTTATCGATCCCGAGAACATCCCGGCAATGATCGGCGATAAGGATTTCGATTATGTGGTCGACGCCATCGACAGCGTGAAGCCGAAGGCGGCCCTGATCGCCTGGTGCAGCGCCAACAAGATGCCGCTGGTGGTGGTGGGCGGCGCGGGCGGCCAGATCGATCCGACCAAGGTCGAGATCCGCGACCTGGCCCGTACCGAACAAGAGCCCCTGCTCAAGAAAGTGCGCAAAATCTTGCGCGCACAATATGGTTTCTCGCGGGGCGAGAAACAGAAATACCATATCGACGCCGTGTTCTCGATGGAACCGCTGCGTTATCCCGACGCTGGCGATGCCTGCGATGTCGATCCGAACAGCATCACCGGTTTGAACTGCGCCGGCTTCGGTTCGAGCATGGTGGTCACCGCCACCTTCGGCATGGTGACGGCGGGCCAGGTGCTGCGCCGGCTGGCCGAGGCCGCCAATGCCGAGGCTGCCCTGGAAGCCCAGGCTGTCCCGGCAGGGCAAACTGTGCAAGCCGAAGCGGCCTTGTTATCATAAGATTGTTGCAACCGTCCGGTTGCCTATTCTTGGAAGAGCACACATGATTCGTCGATCTGCATTCATTGCACTGCTGCTGGCCGCCGCGAGCGTCCAGGCGCAGGAAGGCGCGCAGGACGCCAGCAAACCGACCACCCAGCCGCCGCCGGACGTGCAGCAGTCGAGCACCCCGCCGGTCGCGCCGCCGGAGAACCAGGTCCCGGCGCCGGTGGCCGAAGCGCCCGCGCCCCAGGTCGAGATCGTCGATCGCGTGGTCGGCACCGGCAAGGAAGCGTCGCTGGGCAGCAATGTCGTGGTCAACTACACCGGCTGGTTCCACAAGCCGCTGGCCCGCCAGCAGCGCGGACGCAAATTCGATTCGTCGCTCGACGGCGGTCGCGATCCGCTCGAGTTCCAGCTCGGTGCGGGCCGCGTGATCAAGGGTTGGGAGCAGGGCGTGGCCGGCATGAAGGTCGGCGGCAAGCGCACCCTGATCATCCCGAGCGCACTGGCCTACGGCAAGCGCGGCGCGGGCGGCGGCATGATCCCGCCGGATTCCGACCTGATCTTCGACGTGGAGCTGCTGGACGTCAAATAACGTCAATATTTGTTCGGCAACGGAGGCGGTAATGAGAATCGCGAACGATGTCACTGAACTGATAGGCAATACCCCGCTGGTGCGCATCCGCAAGCTGGCGATGGGCAGCGGAGCCGACCTGGTCGGCAAGCTGGAATTCCACAATCCGGCGCACAGCGTCAAGGACCGCATCGGCCTGGCCATGATCGAGGCCGCCGAGGCGGCCGGTCTCATCGACTCGGACACCACGGTCGTCGAACCCACCAGCGGCAATACCGGCATCGCGTTGGCGATGGTGTGCGCGGCGCGCGGCTACCGCTGCAAGCTGGTGATGCCCGAGACCATGAGCAGCGAGCGGCGCATGCTGCTGCGCGCCTATGGCGCCGAGCTGGTGCTCACTCCCGGCAGCGAAGGCATGCTGGGCGCCATCCGGCGCGCCGAAGAGATCGTGGCAAGCGACCCGCGCGCCTTCATGCCGCAGCAATTCAACAACCCGGCCAACCCCGAGGTGCACCGCCGCACCACGGCCGAGGAAATCTGGCGCGACACCGACGGCAAGATCGACATCCTGGTGGCTGGCGTGGGCACCGGTGGCACCATCACCGGCGTGGCCGACGTCATCAAGCCGCGCCGCCCCGGCTTCCAGGCCATCGCCGTGGAGCCCGAGGCGTCACCGATGCTGTCGAAGGGCACCAAGGGCCCGCACCCGATCCAGGGCATCGGCGCCGGCTTCGTGCCGCAGGTACTGAATACCGCGTCCTACGACGAAGTATTCTCCGTGAAGAACGAGGATGCCTTCGAGACGGCGCGCGCCGCCGCGCGCGAGGAAGGGCTGCTGGTCGGCATTTCGTCGGGCGCGGCGCTGTGGGCCGCGATCGAGGTGGCGCGCCGGCCCGAGAACGCGGGCAAGCTGATCGTCGTCATCATTCCCTCGTTCGGCGAGCGTTATCTCAGCACGGCGCTGTATGCGAATCTGGCGGGATAAGCGCTAACCCTGCGCATCATGCTTGGGTTCCCGCCTGCGCGGGAACGACGTTGTTTGGAGTGGCGGAATCGGGATGCAAACTCTTTAGCCCGCACCTTGTGCACGTCGTACCCGCGCAGGCGGGTACCCAAGTTTTGCGCGTACCTATAGCTAGTGCGCGTGCCCCTGCAAGGTGCAGTGGTGATGAATCGTCCCCTGTTCCACCTGCAGCGTGCAATGGTGGATCGCATACTTTTTGCGCAGCGTGTGCTCGATGGCGTCGAGCACCGCGTCGCCCGGATAGCCGCCCGGGATCACCAGGTGGGCAGTGAGCGCGGTCTCGGTCGTGCTCATGGCCCAGATATGCAGGTCATGCACTTCGGTCACGCCCGGCTGGCCGGCCAGGAAGGCTTGCACCTTGCCCGCATCGACGTTCGGCGGCACGGCGGCCATCGACAGCTGCACCGATTCGCGCAGCAGCGACCAGGTGCCGATCACGATCACCACCACGATCACCAGGCTCACGATCGGATCGATCCAGGTCCAGCCCGAATACATGATCGCCAGCCCTGAAATCACCACGCCCAGCGACAGCGCGGCGTCGGCCGCCATGTGCAGGTAGGCGCCGCGGATGTTCAGGTCGCCCTTGCTGCCGGCCAGGAACAACCAGGCCGAGAAGCCATTGACGACGACGCCAATGGCGGCCACGATCGATACCGTCGCGCCGGCCACCGGCGCCGGCTCGGCGATGCGTTGCACCGCTTCCCAGGCGATCGCGCCGCAGGCCACCATCAGGAGCAGGCCGTTGCCCAGCGCCGCCAGGATCGACGAGCCGCGCAGGCCATAGGTGTAGCGGCCCTTGGGCGCGCTCTTGGCCAGCAGGGCAGCGCCCCAGGCCAGCATCAGGCCCAGCACGTCGGACAGGTTGTGGCCGGCGTCGGCCATCAGCGCGGTGGAGTGGGCGATGAAACCATAGGTGAACTCGACGATGACGAAGGCCAGGTTCAGGCCGATCGCCAGGGCGAAGGCGCGGCCGTGGCCGTCGGGCGAGGGCATATGGTGATGATGATGGCCGAAGCCATGGGAATGGCCATGATCGTGACCGTGGTCATGGTCGTGCTTGTGCTGATGGTCGTGTGGGTGGCTCATGCGTCCATTCCGTTGGCGGGTTCGGCGATGTGCTCGAACATGGTGGAGAGCAGGCTGCTGATGTGGGCGTCAGCAGCCGAATAGAAAACTTGTTTGCCCTGGCGTTCGGCCTTGACGATGCGGGCCGCGCGCAGCAGGCGCAGGTGGTGGCTGACCAGGGAACTGGACAGCGACAGGCCGGCCGCGATATCGCCCACCGCCGTCGGCTGGGCCAGGCAGGCCAGCACGATGCGCAGCCGGGTCGGGTCGCCCAGCAGGTGGAACAGGTCGGCCAGCTGGCCGATCGCCTCCTCGGGCGGCGGGGCGATGGGCTGGGCGGGAGGATGTGCGATGGTCAAGTGTGGCTCTAACATATGAATAGATGTTCATATGTTAGGTGAAACAACCGCGCCGGGCAAGCGCGGTGTCGTTCAGCGTTGCTTCTTGTCCATCACCTGCCCGTCGTCGTCGCGCATCTCGGGCTGTCCCAGCCCAAGTTTCTGCAACTGCGGCAGGATCTTGCGCCGCTCGCCCACCGCCACCACGATCATCCGGTCCGGATCGAGATACGCCCGCGCGACTCTCTGCACGTCTTCCACGCCGACCTGCGCCAGCTCCCGCGCCAGACGGTCGTAGTAATCCGGCGCCAGCCCATAGACGAACAACTCGGTCAGGCTGGCGCCGATGTCGGCATTGGTCTCGAACTGGCCCGGCAGCGACAGCAGCTGGGCGTTGCGCGCCGCATCGAGTTCGGCCTGCGACAAGGGCTGCTCGCGCATGGCCGCGATCTCGCGCAGGATCTCGCGCACCGATGCGCCGGTGGCGTCCTGCTGCACGCTGGCCTCGACCGAGAATGGCGCGGGGGTGCGGTCGTAGTCGAAGTGCGAGTAGATGCCGTAGGTATAGCCCTTGGTCTCGCGCAGATTGTTATTCAGGCGGCTCGAGAACATGCCACCCAGCGCGCCGTTCATCACCTGCAGGGCAGGGAAGTCGGGCGTGTCGCGCGCGGGGCCCATAGAGGCCACCTGCAGCGCTGTCTGACCGGCGTCCGGCTGGTCGACAAGCACCAGGCGCGCCGGCGTGGGACGGGTCTCGGCCGGCTTCACCCCGGGCGCGTCGGCCGCCGGCCAGGCGCCGAACTGCGCCTCGGCCAGCGCTTCCAGTTCGGCGCGCGTGATGTCGCCGGTCACCACCAGCGCCGCATTGGACGGCACGTAGTGGCGCTGCCAGAAGCCGGCGATGTCCTCACGCGTGGTGGCGCGGATCGCCGGGGCCAATCCCAGCTGGCCATAAGCCTTTGGATGCGCGCTGCCAAACAGGGCGCCGGCCGCCGCCAGCGCCGCCACCGTTTCCGGATCGTCGCGCTGCTGCGTCAGGGAGCCCAGGCGGTCCTGCCGCTGGCGCTCGATCTCGGCCGCCGGGAACGACGGGTGCTGGACGATGTCGGCCACCACCTCGAGCGCGCGCGCGAAGGTCGCGCGCAGCGCCAGCAGCGATACGGTCGAGACGTCGTCGCTGCTGCCGGTGTCCATGAAGGCGCCCAATTGCGCGATCTCGTCGGCGATGTCCGGGGCGCTGCGGGTGGCCGTGCCTTCTTCGAGCATCTGGGCGGTGAAGCCGGCCAGGCCCGGCAAATTGTCCGGGTTCGCCGCGCCACCGCTCTTGACCACCAGCTGGCTCGACACCAGCGGCAGCGCCGGATTGTGGTGGTGGATCACGGTCAGGCCGTTGGCGAGCTTGAAAGTCTCGCCACGCGGCAGCGTGACCTTCGGCGTCGGGCCGGCCACCGGCGGCGTCGCGCGCCACGGTTCGGCCACATTGAGTGCGACCTGTGGGGCTGGCGCGGCCGGCGTCTTGACCGGCTTGGGCGCGCGCGGATCGTCGACCTTCGGCTTGCCGGGCACCCCGGTCACCACGGCGCGTGCCTCCGGCTTGAGCCAGGTCTGCACCGCGCGCTGCACGGCGGCGGCGTCGATGCGGCGCAGGCGCGCCAGGTCCTTGGCCAGGTAGCCCGGGTCGCCCGTGTACAGGTTGTAGTGGTTGAGTTGCTCGGCCAGGCCGTCGCCGCCGAGTTTTTCGAGCGACGCCAGCAGGGCCGTCTCCAGGCTGTTGCGGGCACGTTCGACTTCGCGCTCGCTCGGGCCGTCCTTGCGCAGCCGTTCCAGCTCGGCGTCGATCGCCGCTTCCAGTTCCTGCGGCGTGTGGCCGGCGCGCGCGGTGACGTCGACCACGAAGGTCGAACCCAAGGCCAGCGAGGTCTGGGTGCTCGATACGTCCTGCGCGATCTGGCGCTCGTACACCAGCGCCTTGTACAGGCGGCTCGACTTGCCGCCGCCGAGGATGGTGGCGGCCACCGCCAGCTCGGCGTCGCCCGGCTGGTAGGCGGCCGGCGTCAGCCAGCCCATGAACACGCGCGGCAGCTCGACCCGGTCGCGCACCACGACCCGGCGCTCGGCCGCGATCGGGGGCGTGACCACCTTTGGACGCACGACGTCCGGGCCGCGGCGCAGGCCGCCGAAGTAGCGCATCACCAGTTCGCGTGTCTTGCCCTTGTCGATGTCGCCGGCGATCACCAGGCTGGCGTTGTTGGGGCCATAGTAGTTGGTGAAGAATTCGCGCACGTCCTCCAGTCGCGCGCCCTGGATGTCGGCGTGCGAGCCGATGATCGAGGCCGCATACGGATGGCCCTTGGGGAACAGCGTTTGCAGCAACGCTTCCTCGACCAGGCCATACGGCTCGCCCTCGACGGTCTGGCGGCGTTCGTTGCGCACCACGTCCTGCTGGTTGGTCAAGGCCGGCTGGTCGAGCACGTCCAGCAAGAAGCCCATGCGGTCGGCATGCACCCACAGCGCCAGTTCGAGCTGGTTGCTGGGCACCGTGTCGTAGTAGCTGGTGCTGTCGAAGCCGGTGCCGCCATTGCTGTCGGTCGCGCCGGCGCCTTCGAGCAGGCGGTCGGCCTCGCCGCGCGGGATGTGGCGGGTGGCGGCGAACATCATGTGCTCGAACAGGTGGGCAAAGCCGGTCAGGCCGGGCGCCTCGTTGGCCGGGCCCACGTGGTACCACAGGTTGACGGCCACGATCGGCAGGCGCTTGTCCTCGACCAGGATGAGCTGCAGGCCGTTGGGCAGCACCGTCTTTTCAAAAGCGATCGACGGGATCGGCGCCGAGGCCGGCGCAGGAGGCTGGTCCTGGGCCTGGCCGGCCGCCGGCGCGGTAGCCGGAACGGCAGCAAGCATCAGCGGGACCATCAGGGTGGGAATGTTCAAATACTCTCCGTAATTCAATGACAATGCCCTTGCCGCGATCGAGCGGCGCACGCCTTGCCATTATCCCGGATACGGAGAAACTTGTGGCAAGGCGAAGCTTACTCGACGAAGCGCAGGATGCCGCGCAGCGCGTGGGCGATGGACTGCTCGCGCACCGCCTGGCGGTCGCCCTGGAACACCAGGCGTTCTGTATGGACATGATCGCCGCGCGCCCAGCCGAAGCACACGGTGCCGATCGGCTTGCCGGGCACGGCGCCGGTCGGGCCGGCGATGCCAGTGGTCGAGACGGCAATGTCGGCATTGCTGTTGGCCACGGCGCCCGCGGCCATGGCGGCGGCCACTTCTTCGCTGACCGCGCCGAACTGGGCGATCACGGCATCGGGCACGTCCAGCATCTCGTTCTTGGCGGTGTTCGAATAGGTCACGAAGCCGCAGTCGAACCAGTCGCCCGAGCCGGGGATGGCGGTGAGCGTGTAGGCGATGCCGCCGCCGGTGCAGGATTCGGCGGCGGCCAGCATCAGTTTTTTGGGGCCGAGGGCGTCGCTGACTTTCTGGGCAAGGTCAATGAGTTCGTTCGTCACGTGGGTCTCCTTTGGAAGCCGCCGGCCGGGCGAATGCCACGTCGGGAAACCGGTCGGACTTCCTTCATTCTAGCGCGCTGCGCGGGCGCGCGGTAAGCGAACGGCAAGTCGAAGTTTCAAAAATTGCTACCCAAACAGCAGTCGAACGTTTACAGTGCCAGCCGCATTCTCATCCTGCCTCGGCTTGATAAATGTTTCGTGCGACACACAGCACGGGCGTGCTGCTATGCTGAGATGACCGATTTCTCGTCTTTGTTAGAAATTTTACATGCCGCGCATGCTGTTCCATGAGCGGTCCGTGGAGGAAGCATGAGCCGCCAGCGCTCTATCCGCAAGAAGCTGGTGGCGGTGGTGATGACGACCACGTTCGTCGCGCTGCTGGTCTCGATCGCCATCGTGATCGCCTATGACCTGCGCAGTTACCACCGCGCCCTGGTGAACGACCTCTCGACCCAGGCCGAACTGGTTGGCCACATGACGTCCGCAGCCCTGAGCTTCGACGACCCGCGCCTGGCCAATGAGAACCTGGCGCTGCTGCGCACCAGTCCCCTGGTGCGGGCGGCCGCCATCTACGATGCCAAAGGCGCGCTGTTCGCCTCCTACGCCGCCGCCGGCGAACCCCGCAATATTCCCCAGCGCCTGGACGCGGCCGTGCAGTCCGAGGGCGCCACCGATTACCTGCTGGTGCGCCACCCCATCGTCGAGAATGGCGACACCGTGGGCACCGTCGTGCTGCGCGCCGAGAACCGCCTGCTGGCGCGCACCATCGACTATCTCGCGATCGCGGCCGGCGTGACCCTGCTGGCGATGGCGATCGCCTATCTGCTGATGTGGCGCCTGGGACGCGTGATCACGGCGCCGATCGTGGCTGTCACCGAGATCGCGCGCGAGGTGGTGGCCACGCGCGACTATTCGCGCCGCGCGCCGCGCATTGGCGACGACGAGGCGGCCGAGCTGGCCGACTCCTTCAACGCCATGCTGACCGAGATCGAAGGCCGCACCCGCGAACTCGAGGATTCGCACAGCACCACCCTGCGCGAAGCCCGGCAGCGCACGCGCGCGCAGCAGGAAGTGATGCGCCTGAACGAGCAGCTCGAGCAGCGCGTCGACGAGCGCACCCTGCAGCTGGCGCTGGCCAACGCCGAACTGGCCAACGCCAATGAGGAAGCCAAGAGCGCCAACCAGGCCAAGTCGGCCTTCCTGTCCTCGATGAGCCACGAGCTGCGCACGCCGCTCAACGCGATCCTCGGCTTCGCCCAGATCCTGACGTCCGACACGCTGCCCTCGACCCTGGAACAGAAGAAGGAATTCGCGAACCACATCCTCAAGTCGGGCCGCCACCTGCTCACGCTGATCAACGAGATCCTCGACCTGGCCAAGGTCGAATCGGGCACCATCACCCTGTCGATGGAACCGGTGGCCCTGACCGATATCCTGCTCGAAGTACGCACCATGATCGAGCCGATCGCCGCCACCCGCAAGGTGCGGGCCCTGTTCCCGGACGCGTCGGAGGCGGTGGTGATGGCCGACCGCACGCGCCTGAAACAGGTGCTGCTCAACCTGTTGTCGAACGCCGTCAAGTACAACCGCGAAGAGGGCGCGGTGGTGGTCAGCTGCGAACATCCGACCCCCGACCGCCTGCGCCTGTCGGTGCAGGACACCGGCAACGGCCTGAACCCGGAGCAGCTGGCCAACCTGTTCCAGCCCTTCAACCGCCTGGGCCAGGAAGCCGGGGCGCAGGAGGGCACCGGCATCGGCCTGGTGGTGACCAAGCGCCTGGTGGAACTGATGGGCGGCGAGATCGGCGTCACCAGCAGCCCGGGCGTGGGCAGCGTGTTCTGGATCGAGCTGGCCAGCACCACGCCGCTGGCGTCGGCGCTGCCCGAGCGCGGCCCCGAGGCCGCGAGCGCGCCGAGCGACTTGCCCGACGAGGGCGAGCCGCACCTGGTGCTGTACGTCGAGGACAACCCGGCCAACCTGCGGCTGGTGGAAGAAATCGTCGCCTTCCGGCGCGACCTGCGCCTGCTGTCGGCCCCCGACGGCCAACTCGGCCTGGAGCTGGCCAGGGCGCACCTCCCTGAAGCCATCCTGATGGACCTGAACCTGCCGGGAATGAGCGGCTACGAGGTGCTGCGCCAGTTGCGCGCCGATCCCGAGACCACCTGGATTCCGGTCATCGCGCTGACCGCCAACGCCATGCCGCGCGATATCGAGCGCGGCATGGCGGCGGGCTTCCACCGCTATCTGACCAAGCCGATCGACATCGATAAATTCACTGAAGCGATCAATAGTACGCTGGCGCAGCAGCCCAGGACGGGCGGGCCAGGCGAAAGGAAGGCTAGATGATTTCCCTGTCCGACATCCGGCGCGCGCGCATCCTCGTCGTCGACGACGAGCCGGTGAACGTGCAGCTGCTCGAATACCTCCTCAAGACCACCGGCTACGAGAACGTCAGTTCCACCCACGACCCGCGCCAGGTGGTGGCGCTGCACCTCAAGCACCGCTTCGACCTGATCATCCTCGACCTGCACATGCCGGGCATGAACGGCTTCGAGGTGATGGAAGCCCTGAAGCCGCTGGAGAGCGATTCGTGGCTGCCGGTGCTGGTGGTGACGGCCGAGCCGGACAAGAAACTGGCGGCGCTCGAGGCGGGCGCACGCGACTTCATCGGCAAGCCGATCGACACGGTCGAGGTGATGACCCGCATCCGCAACCTGCTCGAGGTGCGCCTGCTGCACCGCGAGTCGCTCGACTACGGCAGCCAGCTGGAGCGCCAGGTGCGCGAGCGCACCGCCGAACTGGCGCGCTTTCGCGGCGCGATGGACGCCACCCAGGACGCCCTGTTCCTGATCGACACCGCCAGCATGGCGATGGTCGACGTGTCGGAAGGCGCCTGCCGCATGCTGGGCTTTTCGCGCGACGCGCTGCTGCGTATCGACCCGGTGGCGCTGGGCCTGGCCACGCGCACCCAGCTCGAGCGCCTGCTGGGCGGCGGCGCCGCGCACGATGGCGAGTCCGAGTCCGAGGCCGACATCGTCGAGACCGATCTGCTGCGCGCCGGCGGCGAAGGCTCGGTGGCGGTCGAGATCAGCTGGAAGCTGCAGGAACAGGACGTCGAGCACGCCGCGCAGCGCATGCTGATCGCGGTGGCGCGCGACATCAGCGAGCGCCTGCAGGCCCAGGAAAACCTGCGCCACGCGGCCAGCTACGATGCCCTGACCGGCCTGCCGAACCGCACCCTGTTCTTCGAAAACCTGCGCGACACCATCGAGCTGGCCCAGGACAAGAACTGGCGCGTGGCGGTGCTGTGCATCACGCTCGACCGCTTCAAGGTGATCAACGACACGCTCGGCACGCGCGGCGGCGACGAGCTGCTGCGCCAGTTCAGCACGCGCCTGGTGCGTTGCGCGAAGGTGCGCGATTCGGTGGGACGCCTTGGCGGCGACGAGTTTGCGCTGATCCTGACCATGCCGCGCGAGCAGCAGGACGCGGTGAACATGGCCAACGACGTGCGCGAATCCCTGCGCATGCCGTTCGACCTGCACGGCCAGCAGGCCGCGCTGACGGCCAGCATCGGCATCGCCATGTACCCGGACGATACGGTGGAGCCGGGCGCGCTGGTCAAGTATGCCGACACCGCCATGGTGCGCGCCAAGGAGGCCGGCCGCGACGGCTACCGCTTCTTCACCGCAGGCATGAACGTGCAGGTGCTGGCGCGCCTGGACCTCGAACTGGCCCTGCGCGGCGCGCTTGAAGACGCCCAGTTCGTGCTGCACTACCAGCCCAAGATGGAGCTCAACACCGGCCGCATCGCCGGCGCCGAGGCGCTGCTGCGCTGGCACCGTCCCGGCTACGGCCTGGTGTATCCGGCCGAATTCGTGCCGATCATGGAGGAGACGGGCCTGGTGGTGCGGGTCGGCGACTGGATCATCGACGAGGCCTGCCGCCAGATCGCGGCCTGGAATGCGGACGGGGTGCGCGACGTGCGGGTGGCGGTGAACGTGTCGAGCCGCCAGTTCGTGGAAGGCGACCTGGAAGGCGTGATCAAGGAAGCGTTGGCGCGCCACGACGTCGAACCGGGGCTGCTGGAACTGGAGCTGACCGAGAGCGCGCTGATGCAGAACGCCGAGCGCACCACCGAGGTGCTCACGCGCCTGAAGGCGCTCGGGATCCGGATCGCGATCGACGATTTCGGCACCGGCTACTCGAGCCTGGCCTACCTGAAGCGCTTCCCGATCGACAAGCTCAAGATCGACATCGCCTTCGTGCGCGACATCGTCAACAACCCGGACGACGCCGCCATCGCGCTGGCCATCATCAGCATGGCGCACAGCCTGCACATGCAGGTGATCGCCGAGGGCGTCGAGACGCGCGCCCAGATGGCCTACCTGCGGCGCAACCGCTGCGACCAGATCCAGGGTTTTTATTTTTCGCGCGCGCTGCCGGCCGACCAGCTGGCCGAGATGGTGGTGTCCAACCGCGCCAAGCCCGACGAGAAACAGACCGCCGACGACAAGGTGCAGACCCTGCTCATCGTCGACGACGACCCGAACGTCCTGAGCGCGCTGCACCGCCTGTTCCGGCGCGACGGCTACCGCGTGCTGACCGCGTCCTCGCCGGCCGAGGGCTTCGAATTGCTGGCGCTGTACCGGGTGCACGTGATCCTGTGCGACCAGCGCATGCCGGTGATGAGCGGGACCGAGTTCCTCAGCAAGGTCAAGGAGATGTACCCCGAGACCATCCGCATCATCCTGTCGGGCTATACCGGGGTGGACTCGGTGCTCGACTCGATCAACCGCGGCGCAATCTACCGCTTCTACACCAAGCCATGGGACGACCAGCAGCTGCGCGACAATGTCCGCCTCGCGTTCCGGCATTACTGGATGACGTACGGGCCTTACGACGACCGCAAGACGCCGCGCGAGGAAGACCAGCAGGGCGAGGCGGCCTAGGGAAGCACTGATTTATTCATGGCGGGGAATCGGCCACGAGAAAATGCACCCTGCAGCGTTGCAAATCCTCGCGATACCACGGGGTATCGCTGCGGTTTGTGCGCGGCCGGCGAGGCCTTGCCGGGCACATTTTTCGTGACCGATTCTCTCCCGCCAGAATAAATCAGGGCTTCCCTAGGAAGCAGCATCTGCTTGCCCCAATAATAACAAGCTCATACACTGATGCCAGCGCGGTTATCAGCTGGTTAAAGCCTGGATTATCCTCATGGAACTCGATCAGTCCACGTTGGCAGCGGTGGTGGGTATCAAATCGATCGTTGGCAGCATCATTTTCTACGTCATCCACGTCTCGGTACCGCGCATTTCCGGCATTCGGCTATGGGCTGCCGCCTCTTTCTCGGTCGGTCTTGCCAGCCTTTTCGATGCCCTGGATATCAGCGCCAATCCGCAACTGTCCGCTTTCGTTTTTTCCATGCTCCTGGTAAGCGGGCAAGTCCTTTTTCTATTCGGGACTGCCCAGTTCGTAGGTCGACCTTTCAAGCGATCCACATTATTCCTGTTTCTTTCACTGGTTGCCGTCCTGACGGCGACGTGGACGCTCGTTTTCCCTGACAGGCCTTCAAGATTGCTGGCCCTGACGCCGATTTATGTCGGGGCGAATGGCTGGATGGCATGGCTTCTGTGGAAGCACAGTCGGCCACACGCGCGATTGGCATACGGTATAGCCGCTGCGATCATGGCGATCCAGGCTGTAGCGGCATCGATGCACCCGTTCCTGGAGTTCGGCGCCGGAACGTCCCTCCCGTCGGCGCCATGGGGCATCCCGGTTCTGGTCGTCATCTGGGTCAATGCGGCACTGACCATCGCCGTCGGAAGCTGGGTGCTCTTCTTGCTCATCATCCTCCAGCTGGTGGATGAACTGAAGGCCGTGGCCGAAAGGGAGGAGCGCGAGCGCATCGCGCGCGATCTTCATGACACCGTGCTGCAGACGTTCCAGGGCTTCGTGATGAAAGCATGCGCGATGCTGCCTGAATCCGAATCCGCATTAGGGAACTCCCTGAATCGTTGCATGCGCGACGCCAACAATGCCATCCAGGAGGGGCGCGACAAGATCGCCAGCTTGCGTGCCGGTTCGAGTCATGCTCCACCCTTGCACGAGTATCTGCGTATGGCCGGAGAACAAACGGCCCTGCCTGGCCAGCAGTTCATGCTGCGCTGTGAAGGGAAGGCGCGGACGCTTCATCCGGTCGTACAGCAGCAACTATGCGCCATTGGAAGGGAAGCCATCTGCAATGCTTTTCTTCATGCGCATGCAAGACAGCATGAGGTGATCGTCGAGTACGGATCGAAAGCGCTGGTGCTGACGGTGCGAGACGACGGACGCGGTATTGGCGCTGGCGATCGGGACAAGCCCGGTCATTGGGGCCTGAGCGGCATCGAAGAGCGCGCAAGGCTCATCCAGGCCGACGCCGTCCTGGATTCCGCGCCGGGCACCGGCACGGTCTGGCGGATCGATGTCAAGGCGGCCCTGGCGTATGCCGATGTTCGGCCGCGCCCGAAGTCCTCGATCTGTACGGCATCGTCAGTGGAATAGCTCACGCCCCGCTGAAGTGGTCCCAGCCCGTCAATCCCAGGTCGAGCGGCGCGCCGTGCGCATCGACCAGGCGCAGGCCGGGGCCGGCGTCGATCGCGCCCACACGGGTGACCGGCGTGGCGGCCAGCGCCGCCGCCTCCAGCACCGCCGCGCGTTGTGACACCGGCGCCGTGAAGCACAATTCGTAATCGTCGCCGCCGGCCGCCGTGAAGCGGCGCCGCAGTGCGAGGTCTTGCCGCGCCAGCGCCGGGCCGGCCGGCAGCGCGTCGACGTCGAGCGTGGCGCCGACGCTTGACGCCGCCAGGATGTGCCCCAGGTCGCCGACCAGGCCATCCGAGATGTCGAGCGCGGCGTGGGCAATCGGCGCCGCCGCCAGCGCCAGGCCGAGGGCCACGCGCGGCGTGGGCATGTGCAGCCGTGGCGCCGCCTGCGCATGCGCCTCCGGGGAGAGTTCGACCTCTTTCCAATAGCCGGCCAGCGCCAGGCGCGCATCGCCCAGCGTGCCCGAGATCCAGATGTCGTCGCCCGGTCTTGCCGCGGCGCGTCGCAGCGCATGGCCGGGGGCGGTTTCGCCGAACACGGTGATGCAGATATTCAGCGGCCCCCTGGTGGTGTCGCCGCCGATCAGTTCGCAGCCATGCTCGTCGGCCAGCGCGAACAGGCCGCGCGAGAAACCCTCGAGCCATGCTTCATCGGCCCGCGGCAGCGACAGCGCCAGCGTAAAGGCGACGGGGCGGGCCCCCATCGCGGCCAGGTCCGACAGGTTCACGGCCAGCGCCTTGTGGCCCAGCATGAAGGGATCGGCGCCGGCGAAGAAATGGCGGTCTTCGACCAGCATGTCGGACGAGATCGCGATCTGGCGGCCAGGCGCCGGGGCGAGCAGGGCGCAGTCGTCGCCGATGCCCAGCGCGACGTCATGGCGGCCGGGGCGTTGGCGCTTGAAATAACGCTTGATGAGGTCGAATTCGGAAAGCATGGCGGCGATTGTACCGTTACGCGATGGTCTACCAGGAATTGCTGCAACCGCACATAAGTGTGGTGAAAATACGTAGCCATTGACAACATCCTGTCTGATAAAATCAAAGACCCCGATTTGCTTCAGGAAGGCTGCCCAGCATGGATTCGTCATCTGACAAAAAAGAAGAATTACGTCAGCAACTGCGTCAAGCAGCGCTCGAGTATCACCAGTTTCCCCGTCCCGGCAAGATCAGCGTGGCGCCTACCAAGGGCCTGCTGAACCAGCGCGACCTGGCCCTGGCGTATTCCCCGGGCGTGGCCGCGCCTTGCGAGGAAATCGTCAAGGATCCCGCCAACGCCTACAAGTACACCGCGCGCGGCAACCTGGTTGCCGTGATCTCCAACGGCACCGCCGTGCTGGGACTGGGCAATATCGGTCCGCTGGCGTCGAAGCCGGTCATGGAAGGCAAGGGCGTGCTGTTCAAGAAGTTCGCCGCGATCGACGTGTTCGACATCGAGATCAACGAGACCGATCCCGATAAACTGGTCGACATCATCGCCTCGCTCGAGCCGACCTTTGGCGGCGTGAACCTGGAAGACATCAAGGCGCCCGAGTGCTTCTACATCGAGCGCAAGCTGCGCGAGCGCATGAAGATCCCGGTCTTCCACGACGACCAGCACGGCACCGCGATCATCGTCGGCGCCGCCATCCTGAACGGCCTGAAGGTCGTCAACAAGAACATCAAGGAATGCAAGCTGGTGGTCTCGGGCGCCGGCGCGGCCGCGCTGGCCTGCCTCGACCTGATCGTCGACCTGGGCTTTCCGATCGAGAACATCTTCGTGACCGACCTGGCCGGCGTGGTCTATAAAGGTCGCGTCGAACTGATGGACCCGGACAAGGAACGCTTCGCGCAAGACACGCCGCACCGTTCGCTGCTTGATGTCATCCCTGGCGCCGACATCTTCCTGGGCCTGTCCGCTGGCGGCGTGCTCAAGCAGGACATGGTCGCGAAGATGGCCCCGAGCCCGCTGATCCTGGCGCTGGCCAACCCGAATCCGGAAATCCTGCCGGAAGACGCGAAGGCGGTGCGCGGCGACGCCATCATCGCCACCGGCCGTTCGGACTACCCGAACCAGGTCAACAATGTCCTGTGCTTCCCGTATATGTTCCGCGGCGCCCTGGACTGCGGCGCGACCACCATCACGCGCGAAATGGAAATCGCGGTGGTGCACGCGATCGCCGACCTGGCCCATGCCGAGCAGTCGGACATCGTGGCCTCGGCCTACGGCATCTCGAACTTGTCCTTCGGTCCGGAATACCTGATCCCGATGCCGTTCGATCCGCGCCTCTTGACCCATATCGCGCCGGCCGTGGCCAAGGCCGCGATGGATGGCGGCGTCGCCACCCGTCCGATCGAGGACCTGGAAGCCTACGCCGAAACGCTGCAGCAGTTCGTGTACCGCAGCGGCACCTTCATGAAGCCGCTGTTCACGGTCGCCAAGAGCGCGCCGCCGGAGATGAAGCGCATCGTCTACGCCGAAGGCGAGGACGAACGCGTGCTGCGCGCGGTGCAGGTGGTGGTCGACGAGAAGCTGGCGCGCCCGATCCTGGTCGGCCGTCCGGCGGTGCTGGAGCAGCGCATCGAGAAATTCGGCCTGCGCCTCAAGCTGGGCGTGCACTTCGACGTCATCAACCCCGACTTCGACGAGCGCTACCGCGACTACTGGCAGAGCTACCACCAGATGGTGATGCGCAAGGGCGTGACGCAAGACCTGGCCAAGCTGGCCATGCGCCGCCGCCACACCCTGATCGGCGCCATGATGATCCACAAGGGAGAAGCCGACGGCATGATCTGCGGCACCTATGGCACCACCCAGATGCACCTGGAATTCATCGACCAGGTGCTGGGCAAGCGCGCCGGCGCCAACGTCTATGCGGCGATGAACTTCATCATCACGCCGGAACGCCAGCTGGCCATGGTCGACACCCACGTCAACGAGAATCCGAACGCCGAGCAGCTGGCCGAGATCACGATCATGGCGGCCGAGGAGATGGAACGCTTCGGCATCTGCCCGCGCGCGGCCCTGCTGTCGCACTCGAACTTCGGCAGCGCCAATACGGAATCGGCGCAGAAGATGCGCGCCGCCCTGGCCCTGGTGCAGCAGAAGAAGCCGGAGCTTGAAGTCGACGGCGAGATGCACGGCGACGCCGCGCTCGACGCCAAGAACCGCGCCAAGATCATGCCGGAATCGACCCTGAAGGGCGACGCCAACCTGCTGGTGCTGCCGAACATCGATGCCGCCAATATCTCGTACAACCTGCTCAAGACGGCGGCCGGCAACGGCATCGCGATCGGCCCGGTCCTGCTCGGCTGCGCGCGTCCGGTCCACATCCTGACCCCGTCGGCAACGGTGCGCCGGATCGTCAACATGACGGCGCTGGCCGTGGTGGACGCTGTTTCCCAGCGGTAATCATCTAGCCGGTTTTTACTTGACGCCTGCCTCGCGCGCCTTGCGCCGGGGCAGGCGTTTTGTTTGGAACCTGTCTCCAGCTGTCGCTGTTTGTCGCCCTGCAAAGACACTGGTAACAAACCGTAAGCGACCGTCGCTGCGCGTCATTTTCGGGTCATAATGTTCAGATAAGTGTTGATTTAATTGCACTCATTTCTGATGCGCAATTAGGCAAAACGACCTCCTCTGTTACAATCCAAGCTTCGCCGGGCTCGTCAGGTAATACGTGGCGCCCGCAAGACCACTTCATATCCATCCAAGAACATGCAAAACAAACGAGCCCTCATCACCGGTATCACCGGCCAGGATGGCGCCTATTTGGCGCAGTTGCTCCTGGAAAAAGGCTATCACGTCACCGGCACCTACCGTCGTTCGAGCTCGGTCAATTTCTGGCGCATCGATGAACTTGGCATCACCTCGCATCCGAACCTGTCGCTGGTCGAATACGACCTGACCGACCTGGCGTCGAGCCTGCGCCTGATCGAATCGGCGCAGCCGAGCGAGGTGTACAACCTGGCGGCGCAGAGCTTCGTCGGCGTGTCCTTCGACCAGCCGGTGACCACCGCCTCGATTACCGGCCTGGGGGCCGTCAACCTGCTGGAAGCCATCCGCATCGTCAATCCGAAGATCCGTTTCTACCAGGCGTCGACCTCGGAAATGTTCGGCAAGGTGCAGGCCATCCCGCAAAAAGAAGATACGCCGTTCTACCCGCGCAGCCCGTATGGCGTGGCCAAGCTGTACGCGCACTGGATGACCATCAATTACCGCGAGTCCTACGACATCTTCGGTTCCTCGGGCATCCTGTTCAACCACGAGTCGCCGCTGCGCGGCCGTGAGTTCGTGACCCGCAAGATCACCGATTCGGTGGCCAAGATCGTGCAGGGCAAGCTGGAACTGCTGGAGCTGGGCAATATGGACGCCAAGCGCGACTGGGGCTTTGCCAAGGAATATGTCGAAGGCATGTGGCGCATGCTGCAGGCCGACAAGCCGGACACCTATGTGCTGGCGACCAACCGCACCGAGACCGTGCGCGACTTCGTCACCATGGCCTTCAAGGCTGCCAACGTCACGCTGGACTGGAGCGGTTCGGGCGAGCAGGAAGTGGCCCACTGCAACCAGAGCGGCAAGCAGCTGGTGGGCGTCTCGCCCAAGTTCTACCGTCCGGCCGAAGTCGAGCTCTTGATCGGCGACCCCGAGAAAGCCAGGCGCGAGCTGGGCTGGGAGCCGAAGACCACGCTCGAAGAGCTGTGCCAGATGATGGTCGACGCCGACCTGCGTCGCAACGAACAGGGCTTCTCGTTCTGATATGACGCGCCTGGCCACGGATGACGTTTCCGCTCTCGCGCAGCGCGCGACCGAGCGCGAAGGGGAGGGCCGCCGCGCCCTGATCACGGGCCTGCGCGGCTTCACCGGCCATTACCTGGCGCAAGAACTCACGGCCGCGGGTTACCGGGTGTTCGGCACCGTGATGCCGGGCGAGGAAACCGGGCCCGATCTGTTTGCGGTCGACCTGTGCGACCGCGATGCGGTGGCCGCCATGGTCGCCGAGGCCAAGCCCGACGTCGTGGCCCACCTGGCCGGCATCGCCTTCGTGGGCCATGCCAACGTCGAGGCGATCTACCGCGTCAATGTGGTGGGCACGCGCAACCTGCTGGAAGCACTGGCGGCCGGCGAGCATCGTCCCACCAGCGTGCTGCTGGCCTCGTCGGCGAATATCTACGGCAATGCCAATGTGCCGGTGATCGACGAAAGCGTGCCGCCGGCGCCCGCCAACGACTACGCGGTCAGCAAGCTGGCGATGGAATACATGGCGCGCCTGTGGATGGATAAATTGCCGATCACGATCGTGCGTCCATTCAATTACACCGGCGTGGGCCAGGCCGAGAATTTCCTGCTGCCCAAGATCGTCAATCACTTCCGCCGCAACGAACAACGCATCGAATTGGGCAATCTCGCCATCGCGCGCGATTTTTCCGACGTGCGCATGGTCGCGCGCAGCTATCGCCGCCTGCTGGCGGCGGCGCCCGCCGGCGAAGCCTTCAATGTCTGTTCGGGCACGCCGCACTCGCTCTCGAATGTCATCGAGACCATGGGCGATATCGCCGGCTACCGTATCGACGTGCAGGTCAATCCCGCCTTCGTGCGCGCCAACGACGTGCTTCAACTGACTGGCAGCAATCGCAAGCTGGCCGCCGTGATTGGCGACCTGGCGCCGACCCCGCTGCACGAGACGCTGGACTGGATGTACCGGGCGTGAAACCGGCAGTCATCAAGGTCGGTCTGGGCACGACCATGGTCGAGCCCGGTTTGACCGGTGGCCGGCTGGACGGCATCGGCGTGTACACCCGGGCCCTGATGCAGCACCTGCCCGCAACGCTCTGCGAGGTGGCGCCGTTTTCCTGGCCCCGCCTGCGCCAGGGCGATGCGGGTATCTCCATCGGCCAGGCATTCCCTCAATCTTTTGAGTCAGCGACCTTGATCGACCTGGTGACGCCGGGCGCGCACCGTGTCCACATGCCGGCCGATATCTTCCACGTGACCGACTACCGCGTGGTGCGCATGGATTGCCCGGTGGTGGCCAGCCTGCACGATGCGCTGCCGATCAAGCACCCGGAATGGTGCAACCCGCGCCTGCGCACGCTCAAGAACTGGCTGCAAGCCCGTGCGGCGCGCAAGGCCGACCACGTGATCGCGCTGTCGCACTTCGCCATCGACGAACTGGTCGAATGCTTCGGCGTCGACCAGCGGCGCATCTCGGTGGTGCCCTGCGGCGTCGACGAGGAATGGCTCACAGCACCCGCACCGCAGGCGGTCAAGGCGACCCTGGACGCCTATGGCCTGCAGCCTGGCTATTTCTTTTTTGTTGGAACCCTGCAACCGCGCAAGAACGTCGAGCGCCTGCTGGAAGCGTATCTGACGCTGTCAGCGCCCTTGCGCGCCGAACGTGGCCTGGTGATCGTCGGCGCGCCCGGCGCGCGCAGCGAAGCCCTGGTGGCGTCGATCAGGGCGGCGCAGGCGGCGGGCGAGAACGTGGTCTGGCTGGATCGCTTGACCGACTATGGGCAATTGCGTGACCTGTATGCCGGCGCCGGCGTGTTCGTCTTTCCCTCCTTGTACGAGGGCTATGGCATTCCGGTACTGGAAGCCTTCGCCTCGAACGTGCCGGTGGTGGCCTCGAACACGACCTCGCTGCCTGAAGTGGCGGGCGACGCGGCGCTGCTGGTCGACCCGCTGTCGAGCGGCGCCATCGCCGACGCCATGCGCATCCTGGCCACGGACGGTGTTGCGCGCACGCGCTGTATCGCCGCCGGACGCGCCCGCGCCGAACAACTGACATGGCAAAACACCGCACGCCTGACGGCGGAAGTGTACCGTGCCGTCCTTTCGCAGTAAGCTGAGCTGATTATGCGTGTCCTTCATTTCTACAAGACCTACCACCCGGATTCCGTGGGCGGGGTCGAACAGGTGATCCGCCAGATGTGCGTGGGCACCGGCCGCCTCGGCGTGAGCAATACGGTGCTGTCGCTGTCGCGACACGACAACCTGGTGCCGTTCGAATTCGAAGGCCATATGGTCCACCGCGTGCCGCTCAATGCCGAGATCGCGTCCAACGCCATCTCGGTGCAGTCGATCGGCGCGCTGGCGCGCCTGGCGAAGCAGGCCGACGTGGTGCACTACCACTTCCCCTGGCCCTTCATGGACCTGGCCCATTTCATGGCCCGGGTCGACAAGCCGACGGTGGTCACCTACCACTCCGACATCGTGCGCCAGCGCCACCTGCTGCGCCTGTACCAGCCGCTCAAGCACCGTTTCCTCAAGAGCGTCGACGCGATCGTCGCCACCTCGCCCAACTACCTCGGTTCGTCGACCGTGCTGGCGCGTTACAAGCAAAAAACCTCGGTCATTCCCTTCGGCCTGGACCGCGGCACCTATCCGCAGCCCGAGCCCGACCGCCTGGCGCACTGGCGCGAGCGCGTGGGTCCCAAGTTCTTCCTGTTCGTGGGCGTGCTGCGCTACTACAAGGGCCTGCACATCCTGCTCGAAGCGGCGCAAGGGCTCGACTATCCGATCGTGATCGTCGGCGCCGGGCCGATCGAGCAGGAGCTCAAGGAACAGGCCGCGCGCCTGGGCCTGTCCAACGTGATGTTCGTCGGCGCGATCGACGAACCGGACAAGGCGGCGCTGCTGACCCTGTGCTATGCGGTGTCTTTCCCCTCGCACCTGCGGTCGGAAGCCTTCGGCATCTCGCTGCTCGAGGGCGCGATGTACGGCAAGCCGATGATCTCGAGCGAGATCGGCACCGGCACCACCTATATCAACATCGACGGGGACACCGGCCTGGTAGTGCCGCCGTCCGACGCGCAGGCGCTGCGCGCGGCAATGCGCACCCTGTGGGACAACCCGGACATGGCGCGCGCCATGGGCCACCGCGCCGAGGCGCGTTTCGAAGAATTGTTTACGTCAGAGAAGATGGCGGCCAATTACACGGCGCTGTACCACGAGCTGGTGGCAAGGCGTTCGCCCAGGGAAGTCGATACGGCGGTTGAACAGCCTAAATCGCAGTTCATTCGTTAACACCCGTCCGTCGTTCCTGCCTCTGCGGGAACCAGCACCAGCACGTCGTTCCTGCCACTGGCAGCAACGACTTCCCGCGGAGGCGGGAACCCAAGTTTGCGTGCTTCGCGGCTACGTTTGCCGCTGCCACTGTGTGACGAGACTTGGGTTCCCGCCTGCGCGGGAACGACGTGTTAAGGCTAACGAAGATGATTTGTTACGCCGTCTCGGCCCAGCGCAGCCTGATCTCGCGGATCGCCGGCATCTGGTCGGCGAACAAATCCACCAGCAGCGGGTCGAAGTGGCGGCCCTTTTGCTCGCGGAGAAAAATCACCGCCTCTTCCTCGGTCCAGGCCTTCTTGTACGGCCGCACCGAGGTCAATGCGTCGAACACGTCGGCGATCGCCACGATCCTGCCCACCAGGGGAATGTCTTCCCCGGCCAGGCCGTTCGGATAGCCGCTGCCATCGTATTTCTCGTGGTGGGTCAGCGCGATCTGGCGCGCCAGCGACAGCATGCCGCCATCGTGCTCGCCGATGATCTCGGCGCCGATCGTCACGTGGCCCTGCATGATCTTCCATTCCTCGGGGTCGAGCGGCCCGGGTTTCTGCAGGATGCGGTCCGGGATGCCGATCTTGCCCACGTCGTGCATCGGCGCCGCGTGCAGCAGGTCGTCGGCCTCGATCTCCGTCATGCCGGCGGCGATGCCGAGGATGCGCGAGAAGTGGCTCATGCGGATCACGTGCAGGCCGGTCTCGTTGTCCTTGTACTCGGCCGCCAGGCCCAGGCGCTGCACGATCTCGAGGCGGCTGGCGCGCAGTTCTTCCATCCGCACCAGCGACAGGTGGGTGCGCACGCGCGCCCGCACCACCGGCGGGCTGACCGGCTTGGTGATGTAGTCGACCGCGCCGGCCTCGAAACCTTCGACCTCGTCGGCGGTCTCGGTCAGGGCGGTCACGAAGATCACCGGCACCGAGGCGGTGGCCGGATGCGCCTTGAGGGCGGCGCACACCTCGTAGCCCGACATCCCGGGCATCATCACGTCCAGCAGCACCAGGTCGGGCTGCTCCTGGCGCGCCAGTTCGAGCGCGCGCGCGCCGTCCTTGGCGAACAGCAGGCGATAGTGGTCCTGCAGGATCTGGCGCAGCAGCTGCAGGTTGCTGGCTTCGTCGTCGACCGCGAGGATCAGCGGGCGGGTGTTCGGTTGGCTCATGCTGGGGATTCGTCGGAAATTTCGTCAAGTGCCCCATCACCCAGCAGGCCGATGACGGCCTCCAGGTGCCCGAGGGCGAGGTCGAAGTCGAAGTCGGCAATCGCCGACTGGACCTGGGTGACGCGGGTGGCGGCCGGATGCGCCGCCAGCGCCGCGGCCAGGCTGGCCATGGCGCCGTCGTTCAGGGCGCCGCGGCGCAGCGCCTCGAGCAGCACGCCGCCGGCGCGCCGCGCGCGCGCCAGGTCGACCGTGCTGCCTTGCGCCACCGGCGCCGGCGCCGTCGCCACGGCGCGCAGCGCCTCGAGGGCGGCGTCCAGCGCATTGTTCGCCACCACCACGGTGTTGGCGACCCGGCGCGCATCGGTCGGCACCGCATCGGTGGCCTGCTCCAGGGCGGCCAGGGCGTCGGCCAGCAGCTCGAGGCCGACGTTGGCGGCCGCGCCGCGCACCTTGTGCGCCAGCATGCGCAGCTGCTGGTGTTCGCCGCCAGCCGCATGCAGGCGCAGCGCCTGGCCCAGGTTGGCGTACTGGCGGGCGAAGTGCTCGAGCGCCTCGGCATAGGCGTCCTCGCGGTTGCTCCAGCGGTGCAGGCCGGCGCGCTGGTTCAGCACTTCGCGCGGCGCATTGGCCGCACCAGGCGCATCCGGCGTGCTGCCGGGCAGGCCGAGCACGCGCGCGATCTCGTGCGACAGCGCGAACCAGTCCACCGGCTTGCTGGCGAAACCGTCCATGCCGGCATCGACGCTGGCAGTACGGTGTTCCTGCAGCACGCTGGCGGTCATCGCGATCACCGGCAAACGCGGGCGGCCCTCTTGTGCTTCACTGGCCCGAATTGCGCGGGTGGCGGCCAGGCCGTCCATGGTCGGCATCTGGAAGTCCATCAGCACCAGGTCGAACCCGCCGCCGACGGCCAGTTCGACCACGGCGGCGCCGTCGCGGACGGCGGTCATGGTGTGGCCCCGGCGGCTCATCAGGAGCTGCATCAGTTCCAGGTTCTGCGGCACGTCGTCGGCCACCAGCACGCGCAGCGGCGGCAGCACGGCGGCGCTGCGCACGCGCGGCGCCTGCTGCGCAAAGCGCGCCAGCACCAGCGGCACCCGCACATGGAAGGTGGTGCCGCATCCGAGCTCGCTCTCGGCCCAGATCCGGCCGCCCATCAGCTCGACCAGCTGCTTGCTGATCGTGGTGCCCAGGCCGGTGCCGCCGAAGCGGCGCGTCATCGAGGCGTCGGCCTGGGTGAACGGATCGAAGATGGCGGTCAGGCGCTCGGGCGCGATGCCGATCCCGGTGTCGATCACGGCGATGCACAACTGGTCGCCTTGGGCGCCGACCTTGAGCGTCACGCTGCCCTTGGCGGTGAACTTGATCGCATTGTCGAGCAGGTTGGTCAGCACCTGGCGCATGCGCAGCTCGTCGCCGCGCAGGCCCGTCGGCAGCGCCGGATCGTACTGGATGTCCAGGTGCAGGCCCTTGGCGCGCGCGTTCGCAGCCAGGGTCGAGGACAGTTCGTCGATCAGCGACAGCAGGTTGTAGTCGTTCTGCTCCAGCTCCACCGCGCCTTTTTCGAGCTTGGCAGTGTCGAGGATCTCGTTGAGCAGGCGCAGCAGGGCGCGGCCGGCGCTGCGGATGGTGTCCAGGTGGCGCCGCTGCTCCACGTCCAGGTCGCCGTCCAGCAGCACGTCGGTGAAGCCCAGGATCGAATTCATCGGGGTGCGGATCTCGTGGCTCATATTGGCCACGAAGGTCGCGCGCGCGGCGGCGGCCTGCTCGGCGGTTTCCTTGGCGGCGCGCAGCGCTTCTTCCATCTGGCGGCGCTCGGTGATGTCGAGGATGACGCCGTCCAGCCACTGCACGTCGCCGGCCTCGTTGCGCACGCCGGTGCCGTTTTCCCACAGCCAGCGCACGCCGCCATCGGCATGCAGCAGGCGGTATTCCACCAGGTAGGGCCGGCCTTCGCGCAGCGCGGCGCCGGTCTCCCTGGCGACCCGGACGCGGTCTTCGGCATGGATCATGGCGCCAAACACGCGCCGCGGCGGCTCGCCCAGGAAGTCGGCGGCCGGGTAGCCGGTGACGCGCTCGACTGCTTCGCTGACGAAGACCATCGGCCAGTCGCCATCGAGCTTGCTGCGGTAGGAAATGCCGGGAATATTGCCGATCAGGGAACGGAACTGCTGTTCGCTGTCGCGCAGCGCCCCTTCCATGGCGCGTCGCTCGCTGATGTCGGTGACGAAGCAGACGAACAGGTCCTGTCCATCGAGCAGCGCGTGGCCGAGCGCCCCGCGCACCGGCACCAGGCTGCCGTCCTTGCGCAGCCCGAAGGTCTCGGTGCTGGTGTTGACGCCTTCCAGGCTGCCCTTGCGCAGCACGTGCAGCAGGCCGCGTTCGGCGCTGCGGTCACGCTCATTGAGCAGCAGGGCGATATTGCGCCCGACGATCTCGTCGCGCCGCCAGCCGAAGATGCGCTCGGCCGATGCGTTGAATTCGGCGATGGTGCCGTCGCGCCCGACCGTGATCACGCCGTCGACGGTGGTGGTGAGCAGCGCGCGCATCCAGGCTTCGCTGCGCTCCAGGCCGAGGTATATCTCGCGATAGCGCAGCAGGCCGTTGACGGCCACCACGCCCAGCGACAGCGCCACCGTGATGACGGTGATCGACAGCGCCAGGAAGTCGCTGTTCGAACCGTTCAGGCCCATCGGATCGACTTCGCCGGCGAAGCGCGCGGCCGCCATGCCGGTGTAGTGCATGCCGGCGATGGCGCAGCCCATCACCACCGCCGCAATCAGCAGGCGGCGCGATTCGTTCAGCAGGCGGCAGCGCGACAGGCCATGGCGCATGCCCAGCGCCAGGGTGGCCAGCACCACCGCGACCACGATCGACAGCGCGAACATGGCCGGATCGTAATAGAGGTCGAGGCGCATCCGCATGCCGGCCATGCCGGCATAGTGCATGGCGCCGATGCCGGCCCCGACCAGCACCCCACCCACCAGCAGGTGCGCCAGGCGCAGCTGGGGACGCGAAATCAGGTTCAGCGCGACCCAGGATGCGCCGATGCTGGGAAGGGCCGACAGCAGCGTGATGCCATGGTCGTAATGGACCGGCGTGCACAGGTTGAAGGCGAGCATGCCGATGAAGTGCATCGACCACACGCCGGCGCCCAGCGCCAGGCTGCCGGTGCCGAGCACGATGGCGCGGTGGGCGGGGTTGGCGCTGGCGCGGCCCGTGATCTGCAGGCCCATCCAGGAAGAAAAGATCGCCACCAGCAGCGACAGCACGACCAGGCGTGGCTCATAGACCCCATAGGTCAGCATGGATGGATCGGCGGGTGCGTTAAATAGTTGCAACATGAATTCGCGGGTAGTCAGGATAGGGAAACTCTATCCAAAGGGCATGACCGCGAAGTATGGCATCTTCCCGTGTGGAAATGTAGTGATTACTGGATTTACTGGATTTTTAGCGATGTAATGTAGCTTCCAAGCGACCATTTTGGCGCGGGCGTGGTTGAGCAACCACGCGCGCTTGCAGACTGGACCGGGCTACGCCGATCGGGGTGTGGCGTCGGAGGGGGATGGCGGCAGCGTCGCCTCGAAGCTTTGTGGCGGCAGTCCCTGGCACCAGCGGCGCCAGATCAGGCGCAGCGCGTGCTCGATGCCGTCGGCGACCCGGGTCCTGGAGTCCGATGTGGGCAGCGCATAGCGTTCGCGCAGCGTGGCGCGCACCGCCGCCAGCGCAGGCAGGTCGGTGCAGATGGCCAAGCCCTTGGCGACGAAATCGTCGACGCCGTGCGCGACGAAATGGTGCAACCCCCAATGCTCGAGGATGCAGGCGGTTTGCCGTCCGCTCACGGTGCCTGCATCCAGGGTCAGGGTCGGCACGCCCATCCAGCCGGCGTGCATGGTCGTGGTGCCGCCCGTGTAGGGGAAGGTGTCGAGGCACAGGTCGACCTGCCCGTGCAGCGCCAGGTAGTCGTGCATCGCGATGCGGCCATGGAAATCGACGCGGTGCGCGGCGATGCCTTCCTGGTCCAGCCAGGCGCGCAGCTGTGCAAGGTCGTCCTGCTCGGGCATCCCGGCCACCAGCAGCCGCGCATCGGGCAGGGCGCGCAGCAGCGTCCCCCAAGCCTGGATCACTTCGCGGTTGAACTTGCTGAGACGGTTGAAGCTGCCGAACGTGACATGGCCGTTGGCCAGGGCGGGCAGCGGGCCGACGTCGGGCGCGCTCGTGACCGGGTGGAAGGGTATCGACATTGGCAACTGCAGCAGTTTCTCCGAGAACAGGTGGTCATACTGTCCGTGCGGCAGGAATTTGCGGTCGGCCAGGTAGTAATCCATGGCCGCCAGGCCGGTGGTGCCGGGATAACCCAGCCAGGATGCCTGTACGGGCGCCAGCCGGCGCGCGAAGGCGGGCAGCCGGTTGAAGGAAGTGTGGCCGGACAGATCGATCAGGATGTCGATGCCGTCGGCGCGCACCAGCCGCGCCAGCGCATCGTCGTCGAGTTCGGTGATGTCGCGCCAATGCGGCAGGTGGCCGCGCAGGCGCGCGGTGACCGAGTCATTCAGGCTATGGTTGTAGTAGGCATGCAGCGCCAGTCCGGGACGCTGTCCCAGGCGCTCGAATACCGGCTCGATGAAGGCGGCGACCGCATGGTTGCGCAGGTCGCCCGACACGAAGCCGATGCGCAGGCGCCGCTCCGGCTCGGGCGTGTTGTCCCAGTGGAGCGACGGCGCGGTGTTGCGTTCGACCAGCTCGCCATAGTGCAGGTGCTCGCGGAACAGCGCGTCCGGCGTGAGCCCGGGTATTTCGTTCATGCAAAACAACATATTGCTGCGGGCGCCGATATTCTCCGGGCGTCGCTTCAGCAATGTGCGATAGGCAGCCACCGCTTCGGCCGCCCGGCCCTGGGCCTGCAAGATCAGCGCGAGTGTGATGGTGGAATTCTCATGCTGCGGATCGAGCGCCAGCGCCGCGGTGGCGGTGGCATACCCTTCGGACAGGTTCCCTTGCTCAGACAGGGTGATGGCCAGCTGGTTAAGGGTATCCACATTCCCGGGCTGCCGCGCGATCACGCGCCGCAGCACGTTCTCGGCCTCGTCCAGCCGGTTGGCGCGCATCAGCAGCGTGCCCAGGTTGTTGAGCGTTTCGAGATCGTCGTCGTCGAACCTGGCGGACATCGCCATCGCATGCAGGGCGCCCTGCGCCTCGCCCCGCCGGTGATAAATGCCGCCCAATAATTTCCAGCCGAATGGGTGCTGGGGGAAGCGCTCGACCAGCGCGCGCGCGACCTCGTACGCTTCTTCGCTGCGTCCCTCGGCGAACAGCGCTGCGGCGGCGTCGATCTCGGCGCTGTCGGGCGCGCCCGAGCTTGCCAGCTGCCGTTCGATGTCGTCGATGACCGGTCCTTGCAGGCCGTGGGTCCGGCCGAGCTGGAGCAATTGCGCGGCGGCGGAAAACTGGCGCGCCGCGATCAGGGCGTCGAGATAGGCCAGCCAGTGGGCCTCCTGGTCGGGGTCGGCTTCCAGGGCGGCGGCGAAATGGGGCATCGCGACCTCGGCATCCCCGGCGCGGATGGCCAGCACGGCCACGGCGTGGTGGGCGCCGGCGTGGCCGGGTTGGAGATCGAGCACCGCCCCGTACAGGGCGAGCGCCTGGTCGACGTTGCCCGCCTCGGTTTCGTGGTGTGCGGCCTGCATGGCCTGGTCGACGATCTGGCGGACGTCAGCGCTGGGTGGGAGCGTGCTCATGCCGATACATTAGGGTAAGACGCGGGCGAGGGTCAAGGAGGCTGTATCTCGTGCCATAGGCCGGGCTGGACAACAAAAAACCCGCTGGTCCGGTGAGGGATGCGGGTTTCTAACTTGCTGGGCTGGTGCCTCCGGCCGGAATCGAACCGGCACGCCTTACGGCGCTTGATTTTGAGTCAAGTGCGTCTACCAATTCCGCCACAGAGGCCCAATAGCAGGGGCGCATCTTAGCACATGGCGCGCACAACTGACCAGTGTGCGCAAGAAATTGGCACAACCCGGCATGCGGCTGCCCTTGGGCAAGCCCCCAACCCGGGCCGGGCGCCATGGCTCAGCGCGCAATCCGATGCTGCAGCAACCGCAAACTCCCCACCGGCCCGACGATCTCCAGCACATGCTCGCGCACCGCGACATTGATCGCGCCTTCTTGCCCGCGCAGCCATGGGCGCGGGCGGAAGTAGCGGATGCTGGTGCTGTCGGCAGCAGTGCGCCGGTAGCCCAGCGTGCCGAGCGCTTCGTCGAGCGTGTTGATCATGTAGTGGGCATCGAAGCGGGTGCGCATCTCGAAGCGGCCAGGCCCGAGCATATACACCGGCAGCAAGCCGCCCAGGATGGCCGGCAGCACCAGGAAGGGCAGCGGCGTGCCGGGGTCGATCAGGTGCAGCGCCAGCACCAGCAGCGGCAGGCCGCCCATCAGGGTCAGCGCCCAGGGCAGGGACTGGCGCCAGGTGTCGATGCGCCGTAGAAATCCGGGCCGCTCCCGGACGCGCACGATCTCTGAAAACGTCACACTTTTCATGGTGATCTCTCCCTCACAGCATCTTGTGCAACGGTCCATGTTGGCCTGTACTTAAACTGACGCAACACCCCATTCAGCCTGGTAATTGATCTGCATCGACTCACACATTGTGACGAGCGCCACCAGGCCGGTGCTTGACTCCACGCAAACACGCATCCTTTGCGAACAGGTTCTCATATTGGCAACACTTGCCGCGCACAGGTGAATATCGTTGCTCGCAGGCCTCATAACGAAACAAGCCGCACGGTGTGCGGCTTGTCGAGGTGCATCTTATTGGCTGCGGCGGAACAGCCTGAAGCGCTCGTCGCGGTCGGAGGCGCGCCGGCCTTCCCACAGCGGGATCGTGTTGCGCACGCCCCATTTGCGCAGCAGCGCGCGGTCGTTGCGGTTGCGCAGGCTGTCTTGCAGCAGCACATAGTCGCACTTGTCGCCGGCCAGGCTCACGAAGGGCAGGCGTCCGTAATAGGCCAGCGAAGCGCGCTGGGCCGGGCCGACATTGGTCTCGATGCAGTCGGTGTCGGCCGGCAGGCGCGCCGCGATCTGCTGGGCCACGCCGGCGTAGCTCTTGCCGTAGTTCAGGTCAGGCAGGAACAGCGTCATCAGGAGCACCCACAGCAGGATCAGGCCGCCCGACGACAGCACCACCGCGCGCCACAGCACCGATGGCTGGCGCGACAGGCGCCAGTGCACCAGCACGACCCAGCCCACGCTGGCGGCGGCCGCCACTGTGAAGGTGACGATGCCGATTTCGGGCGTGAAACCGGGCACCAGCTTGAGCGCGTTCTTGGCCAGCTGGGCCGGCCAGCCGGTCAGCTTGGCGATCCAGAACAGCCAGATGGTGGCGCCCAGCATGGTCAGCACCATCACCGAGAACCAGTCGATGGCGTTGATCGCGCCGCGCTTCATGGTCGGCAGGCCGAAGGCGGCCATCAGGGCCAGCGGCGGCAGCATCTTGAGGAAGTCGCTGTTCTCGGGCACCGGGTCGCACAGCAGCTGCAGCACCAGGGCCAGGAAGAAGAACACCGGCAGCACGATGTGCAGCATCTGCTGCTGGCGGCGCCAGGCCCAGACCGCCCAGAGCGCGAATGGCCAGGCCGGCCAGAAGAACCAGACGCCCGTGCGGAAGAAGGTCTTGACCGCAACCCAGCCGGGCAGGCCGAACTGCGCCCCGTTCCAGGCCAGCCAATCGGCCACCGGCGGCAGGCCATACGGCTGCACGATGATGGCAGGCAGGATCCACACCATGGTCAGGCCGACGCCGACGCCGGCCGCCACCAGCAGGTGGCGCAGCGCCTGGCCGGCGGGCATGTCGAGGTAGCGGGTGCAGGCGAACAGGGCCACGATCAGCACCAGCGGCGGCAGGAAGCCCTGGGTTAGCGTCAGGGCGCCCAGGGCGAGGCCGACCAGCACCGCGTTGCGGGTGCTGGTGTGCTCGACGTAGCGCACGGCGCGGTACAGGAAATAGGCCAGCAGCGCGCCCTGCAGGGTGGCGGCCAGGGTCAGGTGGCTTTGCAGCAGCAGGCCCAGGCTGCCGAGATAGATCAGGACGGCGGTGTCGCCCAGCGTGCGGCCGTAATCGTCGGGCTCGGGCTGGCCGCCGAAGGCCAGGCGCAGCGGCTGCGCCTCGGCGCGCCGTCCAAGATGGAAGGCGGTGTACCACAGCGACATCGTGCCCAGCGCGAAGATGGCGATGGTCGAGACGCGCGCGGCCAGCACGTCGCCCAGGATCCAGCCGAACAGCTTGATGCAGATGGCGCCCAGCCAGAAGGCCAGCGGGCCCTCGTCGACGCTGGCCAGGCCGGCGATGTTCGGGTACAGCCAGTCATCCAGGCCGCCATGCGCCATGGTCCACATGATGCCGAAGCTGCCGGCGTCTTCCTTCCACAAATCGCGGCCGATGATGCCGGGCAGGATGTACAGCATGCCCAGCGCGAGCAGGGCCCAGCGGGGCAGCGCCAGGGTGGCGGCGGCGGGAAGACGGACTGGTTTCATCGGCAAATCGGATGGATGGAATAACTGCTTAGTATAGCTGCGAAAAAAAAAGAAGCCGCTGAGGCGGCTTCTTTGACGAAGCCCGGAGGCTTCGAAGAATCTACTGCGGCAATTAGCCGTTGGCGACCGAGGTCTTCGAGCCGACTGCGCCGAACTTCTGGCGGAATTTTTCGACGCGACCAGCGGTGTCGACGATCTTGTGCTTGCCGGTGAAGAACGGGTGCGACTCAGCCGACACCTCGATCTTGATCAGTGGGTAGTCTTTACCTTCGTGATTGATCGTTTCGCGGGTGTTGATGGTCGAACGGGTGATGAATTTGAAGTCGCACGACAGGTCGTGGAAGACGACTTCGCGGTAATCTGGATGGATATCGGTCTTCATGGTATTGCTTTCTATTGAGTTGGTAGCCAAACAGCACTTCGGCGGTCGTCCTGCTTCTTGACCCGATTGCCGATCACTTGCCAGGGGTTGGACTGAACCGGAGATTATAAATTGGTTTTGCGTGGCAGGCAAACTATACACATTCCATTGTCGCCCTATCGACGTCGTTCCCGCGGAGGCGGGAACCCAAGTCTGCATGCGCCGTGACGACGTTTGACTTGGCCGGCAGCGCAAAAACCTTAGGTTCCCGCCTGCGCGGGAACGACGGGCGGGCGATATCGGCGGAATGGCGTTAGCGATACTCACATAACAAAACAAAAAAGCGGCCCGCAGGCCGCTTTCGCGCGATCGACGCAGGCGGATCAACCGCCGCGGCGCATCATGTCGAAGAACTCGACATTGTTCTTGGTCGCGCGCATCTTGTCGAGGATGAACTCCATCGCCTCGATCTCGTCCATCGAGTACAGCAGCTTGCGCAGGATCCAGATTTTCTGCAGCTGGTCGGGCTTGATCAGCAGCTCTTCGCGGCGGGTGCCCGATTTGTTCAGGTTGATCGCCGGATAAACACGCTTCTCGGCCAGGCGGCGCTCCAGGTGCACCTCCATATTGCCGGTGCCCTTGAATTCTTCGTAGATCACGTCGTCCATGCGCGAGCCGGTCTCGATCAGCGCGGTCGCGACGATGGTCAGCGAGCCGCCTTCCTCGACGTTACGGGCTGCGCCGAAGAAGCGCTTCGGACGCTGCAGCGCGTTGGCGTCGACACCACCGGTCAGCACCTTGCCCGAGGCCGGGATCACGGTGTTGTAGGCGCGCGCCAGGCGGGTGATCGAGTCCAGCAGGATGACCACGTCCTTCTTCATTTCGACCAGGCGCTTGGCTTTCTCGAGCACCATCTCGGCAACCTGCACGTGGCGGGTGGCCGGTTCGTCGAAGGTCGAGGCGACGACTTCGCCGCGCACCGAACGCTGCATCTCGGTCACTTCTTCCGGACGTTCGTCGATCAGCAGCACGATCAGGGTCACGTCGGGGTGGTTCGCGGTGATCGCATGCGCGATGTGCTGCAGCATGACCGATTTGCCGGACTTCGGCGACGCCACCAGCAGGCCGCGCTGGCCCTTGCCGATTGGCGAGATCAGGTCGACGATGCGGCCGGTGATGTTCTCGGCGCCGTTCATGTCGCGCTCCAGGCGCAGCGGCTCGTTCGGGTGCAGCGGGGTCAGGTTCTCGAACAGGATGCGGTGCTTCGACGCTTCCGGCGATTCGCCATTGACCTTGTCGACCTTGACCAGTGCAAAGTAACGCTCGCCGTCCTTCGGCGTACGCACTTCACCTTCGATCGAGTCACCCGTATGCAAGTTGAAACGACGGATCTGCGACGGCGAGATATAGATGTCGTCGGTCGAAGCCATATAGCTCGCGTCCGGCGAGCGCAGGAAACCGAAACCGTCCGGCAGCACCTCGAGGGCGCCGTCGCCGAAGATCTGCTCGCCCTGCTTGGCGCGCTTCTTCAGGATCGCGAACATCAGTTCCTGTTTGCGCAGGCGGGCTGCGTTGTCGATGTCGAGGCCGATTGCCATTTCCAGCAGCGCGGAAACGTGCATCGCCTTCAGTTCAGATAAATGCATGTGTGTGGGTGACCCGTGACGGGTGAATTAGGTAGGGGAGGGGACTGCGTGGGTTAATCGAGGCGGGAGGGTGACTCCCGGCCAATATTGTGACTGCGTGGCGACTGCGCGGGCGCGCCGTCGCCGCTATATTACTTGTATCAGATGTTGCTGTCGATGAAAGCGGTCAGCGGACCCTTGGCGACTGCGCCGACTTTCTGGGCTGCAACCTGGCCATTCTTGAACAGGATCAGGGTCGGGATGCCACGGATGCCGAACTGGGCCGGCACGGCCTGGTTCGCATCGACGTCCATCTTGGCGATCGTGATCTTGCCTGCGTATTCCTTGGCTACTTCTTCCAGGATCGGGGCAATCATCTTGCAAGGACCGCACCACTCGGCCCAGAAATCGACCAGCACCGGCTGCTCGGACTTGAGCACGTCGGCTTCGAAGGATGCATCGCTGATGTGTTTGATGTTTTCGCTCATGGTTTCCTCAATGTGAGGTAAGAATCGTTATTAACGCCTTGAGACTAGTCATGCGGAATGTCTCGACCGGCTACCGTGTGTACTGCCTTGCCAAATATTGCTGCTACACAATGGTGGAGGCACTGTGTGCGAATTTCAATATTGGAAGAACGGCTAGAGGGTGTCAGGCGGGGAATGAGGCGAATAATACCCCATTTTTTTAAAAAGTGTTCGGGGCTTTGTACAAAATCTCAACATGCCAGCGCATGGCGCAATTGCTGGGGCATGAGAGGCTTGCGGAACGAGCCTACCACCCGCAGGCCGAGGGCGCGCGCCAGTTCGGCGGCCGCCTCGCGCACCTCGTCCTCGAGGGCCGACAGCAGGATCACCTTGCCGGCATAGCCCAGGCTGGCCGCGGCCTGCAGGAACTCGATGCCGTCCATCTCGGGCAGCACCAGGTCGCAGATCAGGACGTCGGGCATGGCTTCGTCGAGCCGGGCCAGGGCCTGGCGCGCATCGAGTTCGAGGACGATCTCGCACGGCCCGCAAGCGGCCAGCATCTCGCGCATCACCTCCAATAGCAGATGGTCGTCGTCGAGCACCAGCACGCGCAGTAGCGCGGAAGGCGAGTCGATGGCGTCGGGAGGCATGTTCGTCATTATCTGGAATGGGTAGATCGACGGCCATTATCGCGAAAAACTGGCAAGCCGGGTTGTCCGAATCTGTATTTATTTATCAAACGCTGCCCGTGAAGCGCGCCAGGTGCCCCGGATGCCACATGGTGGCCACCGACGCCACACGGCCGGCCGAGGTGGTGCGCCGGTGCAGCACCAGGCACGGGGCGCCGGCCTTGACCGCCAGCAGGCGCGCCTCTTCCTCTGGCGCCGGCTGGGCCTCTATCGTATAGGTGGCCCCCTGCAGCGGCGCCGTCGCCATCAGGTGCTCGTTGGGCGTGATGCGGGAAAAATCCTGCTCCAGGTAAGCCGGGGCGCAGACCGGGTTGACCCAGCGGTCTTCGAGCTGGACCGGCGCCTCGTTCTCGAAGTGGACGATCAGCGAGTGGAACAGGGTGGCATCCGGCTCCAGGTCGAACTCGGCGGCCAGCGTGTCGTCGGCGCTTCTTGCCTCCAGCGCCAGCACGCGGCTGGTGTGCAGCTTGCCGCGCGCGCGGATCTCGTCGGCGATATTGCGGATCTCGACCAGCGTGCCCTGGTACTTCTGGGGGGCGACATAGGTGCCCGAGCCCTGGCGCCGCACCAGCACCTGCTCGGCGGTGAGTTCGCGCACGGCGCGGTTGACGGTCATGCGCGATACGCCGAACTGGCGCACCAGCGCCTGCTCCGAGGGCACCAGTTCGCCTTCCTTCCAACGGCCGGAAGCGATTTCGCCAACCAGGTAATCCTTGATCTGCTGGAAAATGGGCGACTTTTCCTGCATGCTCTCTTGCGCGGTCTGTGCTTCCAAACTCAATCTCCGAATGCCTGGCCTCTGGGACCCAAGCCCGATTCTAGCACCGCGATTCGAAAGCAAGACCCGGAGTGCGGCCTGGCGGCGGCGGCTTCAGGATGGCGCTATTGCTGAAGGAGGACACCATCATGACGACAACGGATCGGAACGACATCGACAGTATCGGCGACGATGCGCGCTGGGACGCCGTGCAGCGGCGCGATGCCGGCGCTGACGGCAGTTTCTATTATTCGGTGCGCACCACCGGCGTTTATTGCCGGCCCTCGTGCCCGTCACGTGCTGCCCGCCGCGCCAACGTCGCCTTCCATGCCAGCAGCCAGGCGGCCGAGGCGGCGGGCTTCCGGCCCTGCCTGCGCTGCGCGCCGCATCTGCCGCCGCTGGCCGAGCGCCAGCGCGAGGCGGTGGCGCGCGCCTGCCGCCTGATCGAGGAAGCGGAGGAGGAACCCGACCTGGATACCCTGGCCCAGGCCGCCGGCATGAGCCGCTTTCACTTCCACCGCGTGTTCAAGTCCCAGACCGGGATCACGCCCAAGGCCTATGCCGCGGCCAGGCGCGGCGCCCGGGTGCGCCAGGAACTGGAGGGGGGCGCCTCGGTCACCGACGCCCTGTACTGCGCCGGCTATGGCTCCAGCGGGCGCTTCTATGCGGCGTCGAACGAGGTGCTGGGCATGCAGCCGTCGAATTACCGCGCCGGCGGGCAGGGCGAGACGATCCGCTTTGCCGTGGCCGAATGCTCGCTGGGCGCGATCCTGGTCGCGGCCACCGGGCGCGGCATCTGCGCGATCCTGATGGGCGACCAACCGGAACCGCTGGTGGAAGACCTGCAGGCGCGCTTTCCCAAGGCCGAGCTGCGCGGCGCCGAAGAAGGCTTCGAGCGCACCGTGGCGCTGGTGATCGGCCTGGTCGAGCAACCGCGCATTGGCCTGGAGCTGCCGCTCGACGTGCGCGGCACCGCCTTCCAGCAGCGCGTGTGGCAGGCGCTGCGTGCGATTCCCTCGGGCCAGACCGTGACCTATGCCGAACTGGCCGAACGGGTCGGCGTGCCCGATGGCGCGCGCGCCGTGGCCGGCGCCTGCGCCGCCAATCCAGTGGCGGTGGCGATTCCCTGTCACCGCGTGGTGCGTACCGGCGGCGCGCTGTCCGGCTACCGCTGGGGGATCGAGCGCAAGCGCACGTTGCTCGAGCGTGAGGCAGAGCAGTGACCGTCATCGATTGGGACGACGTCGGCGTCCAGCTCGACGCCGCCGGCTGCGCCGTGATTCCGGGCCTGCTCGATGCGCGCCACTGCGCGCGCTTCATTGCCGCCTACGACGAGCCGCAGCGCTTTCGCAGCCGGGTGGTGATGGAGCGCCACGGCTTCGGCCGCGGCGAATACCAGTATTTCGGGTATCCGCTGCCGGAGCCGTTGGCCGCGCTGCGCGCCAGCCTGTATCCGCCGCTGGCGCGCATCGCCAACCGCTGGCAGGCGGCGCTCGGGCTGGATGTGCGCTTCCCAAGCGACCACGCCGATTTCCTGGCGACGTGCCACGCGGCCGGCCAGCTGCGTCCGACGCCGCTGCTGCTGCGCTACCGCGCCGGCGACTACAACTGCCTGCACCAGGACCTGTATGGCGAGCAGGTGTTTCCGCTGCAGGTGGCGGTGCTGCTGTCGCGGCCCGGCGAAGACTTCGATGGCGGCCAATTCGTGCTCACCGAGCAGCGGCCGCGCATGCAGTCGCGCGCCGAAGTGGTGAGCCTCGATCAGGGCGACGCCGTCGTCTTCGCCGTCAACCAGCGGCCGGTGCAGGGCACGCGCGGCGTCTATCGGGTGGCGATGCGGCATGGCGTCAGCCGGGTGCGGCAGGGCCTGCGCCATACCCTGGGGATCATCTTCCACGACGCCACCTGAAGGGCCGCCGCCCACGCATGCAGTACACTCTGTCGAACCGTGCCCACGAAGCGCGGAAACCCATTTCGGAGAGAGAAAAAAAGCATGCGCGCGCGCCAGATATCCCTGCAGTGTTCCCTACTCGTCCTGGCTGCCCTCGGCAGCCTGTCGGCACATGCCGATACCCTGATCGACAATGCCAACGGCTATACCCTGAACGGGAAAGGTGAGCTGGTCCAGTTCACCGCGATCGCCTTCGACGACAAGGGTCGCATCCTCGCCGTCGGCAGCGGCGCCGACGTCGCAGCGAAAGCGCCGAACGCGAAGCGCGTCGACATGGGAGGCCGCACCCTGCTGCCGGGCCTGATCGACGCCCATGGTCACGTGTTCGGCCTGGGCCAGCAACTGACCCAGCTTGACCTGTTCCACAGCACCTCGCTGGACGGCGCCCTGAAGTCGATCGGCGACTACGCGCGCGCGAACGCTGGCCATGAATGGATCCGCGGCCGCGGCTGGAACCAGGAAAACTGGAAGCTGGGCCGCTTCCCGACCGCGCAGGAACTCGACGGCGTTATCAAGGACCGCCCGGTATGGCTGGAGCGCGTCGACGGCCACGCCGGCTGGACCAATAGCCGCGGGCTGGCGCTGGCCGGCATCACGAAATCGACGCCGGACCCGGTCGGCGGCAAGATCGTGCGCGACGCCAACGGCGAGGCGACCGGCGTGCTGGTTGACACCGCCCAGGAACTGCTGACCAAGGTGCTGCCACAGCAGACCGAGGCCGAGGGTCGCCTGATGCTCGACCGCGCGCTGGCCGAACTGGCGCGCGTGGGACTGACCAGCGTGCACGACGCCGGCGTCGACGTGGCCCAGGACCGCCTGTACCGCGCCTATGCGGATCAGGGCAAGCTGACCACCCGCGTGTACGGCATGATCGCCGGCACCGACAAGGACTTCGACCAGCTGGCCGCCAAGGGCCCGCTGAAGGATTACGGCAACGGCATGTATGCGCTGCGTTCAGTAAAGCTGTATTCGGACGGCGCGCTGGGCAGCCGCGGCGCGGCCCTGATCAAGCCCTACAGCGACGAGTCGCATTCGCACGGCCTGTTGTTCTACAAGACCGCGCAGATGGATGCCATGATGGCCAAGGCCATGCGCCGCGGCTACCAGGTCAACGTCCACGCGATCGGCGACGCCGGCAACAAGCAGATTCTCGACATCTATCAAAAGGAACTGAAGGCGACGCAGAGCGGTGCGCAACGTCACCGCATCGAGCACGCCCAGGTCGTAACGCCCGCCGACATCCCGCGCTTCAAGACGCTGGACATCATCCCATCGATGCAGCCGACCCACGCGACCTCGGACAAGAACATGGCCGAGACCCGCATCGGGCCGGACCGCATCAAGGGCGCCTACGCCTGGCGCAGCTTCCTGCACCAGGGCTCGCGCATCGCCTGCGGTTCGGACTTCCCGGTCGAGTCGCCGAACCCGTTCTTCGGCATCCACGCCGCCGTCACGCGCCAGGATGCGCAGGGGCAGCCGGTGGCCGGCTGGTATCCGAACCAGGCGATGTCGCTCAAGGAAGCCTTCCGCTGCTTTACGCTCGATGCCGCTTACGCCGGGCACCAGGAAAAAGACCTGGGTTCGCTGGAGCCGGGCAAGCAGGCCGACTTCATCGTGATCGACCAGGACCTGTTCCGCATGCCGACCTATGACATTCACAAGACCGGCGTATTGGAGACGTGGGTAGCCGGCCGTCAGGTATTCAAGAAATGATTTGACGAGGTTGTATAGACAACCTAGACTTCAGAGCAGCTTTACGGCGCGCGCCGCTGGCGTGCGCCGTGTCACCGACCGAAGGAGCCGCCATGTCCCAAGATACCCGTCCCCTGGACGACCCGCGTTTCGACCCCGCCCGCGTCATCCAGGCCCCGCGCGGCAGCCAGCTCAGTTGCAAGAGCTGGCTGACCGAAGCCGCCTACCGCATGATCCAGAACAACCTCGACGCCGAGGTCGCGGAAAACCCGCAACGCCTGGTGGTCTATGGCGGCATCGGCCGCGCCGCCCGCAACTGGGAGTGCTATGACCAAATCCTGGCCTCGCTGCGCACACTCGAGGATGACCAGACCCTCCTGATCCAGTCCGGCAAGCCGGTCGGCGTGTTCCAGACCCACCCGGATGCGCCACGCGTGCTGCTGGCGAACTCGAACCTGGTGCCGAAATGGGCCGACTGGGAACACTTCAACGAACTCGATCGCAAGGGCCTGTTCATGTACGGCCAGATGACGGCCGGCAGCTGGATCTATATCGGCACCCAGGGCATCGTGCAGGGTACCTATGAAACCTTCGCCGAAGCGGGACGCCAGCACTTCGGCGGCGATATGGCGGGCCGCTGGGTGTTGACCGCGGGCCTGGGCGGCATGGGCGGCGCCCAGCCGCTGGCCGCCACCTTCGCCGGCGCCGTCTCGCTGACCGTCGAATGCCAGCAGAGCAGCATCGACTTCCGCCTGCGCACCCGCTACCTGGACAAGCAGGCGCGCGACATCGACGAGGCGCTGGCCATGATCCGCCAGCACAAGGACGCGCGCGACGCCATCTCGATCGGCCTGCTCGGCAATGCGGCCGAGGTGCTGCCGGAACTGGTGCGCCGCGCGAAAGAGGGCGGCCTGGTGCCGGACCTGGTCACCGACCAGACCTCGGCCCATGACCTGATCAACGGCTACCTGCCGATCGGCTGGAGCGTCGATCAGTGGAAGGCGGCGCAGCAGGATCCTACGCAGCACCCGCGCCTGAAGGCGGAAGCGGCGGCATCGTGCGCGATCCACGTGCGCGCCATCCTCGACTTCAAGGCGCTTGGCGCCCATGCCGTCGACTACGGCAACAATATCCGCCAGGTGGCCAAGGACGAGGGCGTGCGGGATGCCTTCGACTTTCCGGGCTTCGTGCCGGCGTATATCCGGCCGCAGTTCTGCGAGGGCCGCGGCCCGTTCCGCTGGGTGGCACTGTCGGGCGACCCGGAAGACATCCATAAAACCGATGCCAAGATCAAGGAACTGTTCCCGCACGACGCGCGGGTGCACCGCTGGCTCGACATGGCAAACGAACGGATCGCCTTCCAGGGCCTGCCGGCGCGCATCTGCTGGCTGGGCCTGGGCGAGCGCCACCTGGCCGGCCTGGCCTTCAACGAGATGGTGCGCACGGGCGAGTTGAAGGCGCCGATCGTGATCGGCCGCGACCACCTGGACACCGGCTCGGTGGCCAGCCCGAATCGTGAAACCGAGGCCATGCGCGACGGCACCGATGCGGTGTCCGACTGGCCGCTGCTGAACGCCTTGCTGAACACGGCCGGCGGCGCCACCTGGGTCTCGCTGCACCATGGCGGCGGCGTGGGCATGGGTTACTCGCAGCATTCCGGCGTGGTGATCGTGGCCGACGGCACCGACGCCGCAGCCAAGCGCCTGGCGCGGGTGCTGGTGAACGACAGCGCCTCGGGCGTGATGCGCCACGCCGACGCCGGCTATGACAGCGCCATCGACTGCGCCAAGCGCAATGGCCTGAACCTCCCAATGATCAAGTAACGCGAGCACAAGCTGATGAACGACACCAATAACTTCACCCTGCAACCAGGCCAGATGGCGCTCGCCGACCTGCGCGCCATGTGGGCCGCGCGCCAGCCTTTGAGCCTGGCGGCCGACGCCTGGGACGCCATTGCGGCATCGGCCGCCACGGTCGATGCCATCGTCGCCAAGGGAGACCCGGCCTATGGCATCAACACCGGCTTCGGCATCCTGGCCAAGGCCCATATCCCGAACGACCAACTGGCTACCCTGCAGCGCAACCTGATCCTGTCGCACTCGGTCGGCACCGGCGAACTGCTGTCGGACACCATCGTGCGCCTGATCCTCTTGACCAAGATCGGCAGCCTGGCGCGCGGCTATTCGGGTGTGCGTCCGGTGATCGTCGAGACCCTGATCGCCCTGTACAACGCCAACATCATGCCGGCCATTCCCTGTCAGGGTTCGGTCGGCGCCTCGGGCGACCTGGCGCCGCTGGCCCATATGACGCTGGCGATGCTGGGCGTGGGCCCGGTGCGCCACAACGGCGTGCTGGTCGAGGCCAGCGACGCGCTGCGCGAGGCCGGCATCGAACCGGTGACGCTGGCGGCGAAAGAGGGCCTGGCCCTGATCAACGGCACGCAGGTCTCGACCGCGCTGGCGCTTCACGGCCTGTTCATGGCCGAACGCCTGCTGGAGGCCGCGATGGTCACCGGCTCGCTGTCGGTCGATGCCGCGCGCGGCAGCGATGCGCCGTTCGATCCGCGCATCCACGCGGTGCGCGGCCAGCCGGGCCAGATCGCGGCGGCGAAGATCTACCGCGAACTGGTGGCCGGCAGCGCCATCCGCGCTTCGCACCTGGTGGGCGACGAGCGGGTGCAAGACCCGTACAGCCTGCGCTGCCAGCCGCAGGTGATGGGCGCCGTGATGGACCTGATCGCCAATGCCGGCCGCACCCTGCTGATCGAGGCGAATGCGGTGACCGACAATCCCCTGCTGTTCGAGGGCGGAGAAATCATCTCTGGCGGCAACTTCCACGCCGAGCCGGTGGCCTTCGCCGCCGACACGCTGGCGCTGGCGATCGCCGAGATCGGCGCGCTGGCCGAGCGCCGCATCGCGCTGCTGATCGACGCCAACCTGTCCGGCCTGCCGGCCTTCCTGGTGCGCGAACCGGGCCTGAACTCCGGCTTCATGATCGCCCACGTGACCGCTGCCGCGCTGGCCTCGGAAAACAAGTCGCTGGCCCATCCGGCCAGCGTCGACAGCCTGCCGACGTCGGCCAACCAGGAAGACCACGTGAGCATGGCGACCTTCGCTGCGCGCCGTCTCGACCAGATGGCGCACAATACGGCGGTCATCGTCGGGATCGAACTGCTGGCAGCCGCCCAGGGGATCGAATTCCACCGCCCTTTGAAGAGTTCCGGGACGCTGGAATCGGTGCATGCCCAGCTGCGCCAGCAGGTCGCCCCTTACGATGCAGACCGCTTCTTCGCGCCCGATATCGAGGCCGCGCGCCAGCTGGTGGTCGATGGCGCGCTGTCGGCGTCGTGCAAGGAGTTGTTCACCGTGCTGCACCCGTAAACCTGTAACGGAGAGGAGTCGTGATGGAGTTCCGGTTCAAGGCAGGCAGGCTTCCCATGCTGGTATCGATGCCGCATGCGGGCACCGACATACCCGACGAGGTGGCGGACACGCTGGCGCCCTGCGCCGCGGCGCGCGCCGACACCGACTGGCATTTGCCGGAACTGTACGGCTTCCTGGAAGAGATGGGCGTCTCGACCATCTCGGCGCGCTGGTCGCGCTACCTGATCGACCTGAACCGCCCGCCGGAGAACACCAATCTGTATCCGGGCCTGGACACGACCGGCCTGTGCCCGCTCGACACCTTCGGGCGCGAGCGTCTGTACAAGGAGGGCATGGAGCCCGACCAGGCGGAGGTGCAGCGGCGCCTGGAACGCTATTGGCGGCCGTATCACGAGCAGCTACGCGCCGAACTCGATCGCCTGAAGGCCGAGCACGGCTGCGTGGTGCTGTGGGAAGCGCATTCCATCGCTTCTGTCGTGCCGCGCTTTTTCGAGGGCAAGCTGCCGGACCTGAACTTCGGCACCGCCGAAGGCAAGTCGTGCGGCCCGGGACTCGAGGAAGCCATCCTCGGCGTGGCGCGCGCCCAGGAGCGTTACACGATCGCCCTGAACGGCCGCTTCAAGGGCGGCCACATCACGCGCCACTACGGCCAGCCGTCGAACGGCGTGCACGCGATCCAGCTCGAGAAATGCCAGTGCCTGTACATGAACGAGGCGCCGCCGTTCGACTACCGTCCTGACGTCGCGGGCCAGCTGCAACCGCTGCTGCGCGATATGGTGGGCGCGGCGGTGAACTGGGTGCGTTCATGACGACCGCCCTGTTCGCGCGCCATGCGCTGCTGCCGCAGGGCTGGCGGCGCGACGTGCTGCTCGAATGGGATGCGCACGGCGACCTGACCCGGGTGGCGCCGGGCGCCACGGCGTCCCCCGGCACGAGGCAGGCGCAATACGTCTTGCCCGGCATGGTCAACCTGCATTCGCATGCCTTCCAGCGCGCGCTGGGCGGCCTGACCGAAGTCGCCGGCGACGGGCCGGACAGCTTCTGGACCTGGCGCGACCTGATGTACCGCTTCGCGTCCCGCATCACCCCAAGCCAGATCGAGGCCATCGCGGCCCAGCTGTTCGCCGAGTGCCTGCGCCACGGCTATACCTCGGTGTGCGAGTTCCACTACCTGCAGCGCGACGTCGATGGCGCCGCCTATGCGCGGCCGGCCGAGACGGCCGAGCGCGTGGCCGCGGCGGGGCAGGCGACCGGCATGGGACTGACCCTGCTGCCGGTGCTGTACAGCCACGCCGGCTTCGGTGAAAAGCCGCTGGCGCCGGCGCAGGCGCGCTTTCGCACGAACGTCGATGAGGTGCTCGGCATCGTCGAGGCGCTGTCGCCGCTGCGCAGCGGCCAGCTGGAAGTCGGCGCCGCGCCGCATTCGCTGCGCGCCGCCACCATCGGCCAGATCCGCGAACTGGCGGCCGGCCTGCCGGGCCGTCCGCTGCACATCCACATCGCCGAGCAGCAGGGTGAGGTGGAGCAGTGCCTGGCGCACGCGGGACGGCGACCGGTCGAGTACCTGATGGACCACATCGCGCTCGATGCGCGCTGGTGCCTGGTACACGCGACCCATTTGAACGACACGGAAGTCGCGGCGCTGGCAAGAAGCGGCGCGGTGGCCGGCCTGTGCCCGACCACCGAGGCCAACCTGGGCGACGGCCTGTTCCCGCTGGCGCCCTTCGTCGAAGCGGGCGGACGTTTCGGCATCGGCAGCGACAGCCATGTGTCGCAAAGCCCGGTGGAAGAGCTGCGCTGGCTCGAGTACGGCCAGCGCTTGCTGCACCAGAAGCGCAATGTGGCGTACACGCCCGCTCAGCGCGACGTGGCCGGCTTCCTGTGGCAGGCTGCGCTTGGCGGCGGCGCGGATGCGGCGGGGCGGCGCGTCGGGCGGCTCGAGGCCGGCAGCCGCGCCGACCTGCTGGTGCTGGACGACGATCATCCTAACCTCGATGGCATCATTGAGGCCGAAGTGCTCGGACGTGTTGTATTCTGTGGCAACGATAACCTGGTGCGCGACGTGCTGTGCGGCGGCCGCTGGGTGGTCGAGAACAGGCGCCACATGGCGCAGGAGGCGATCGCCGGGCGTTACCGGCAAGCGCTGAATCAGTTGCGCGCAGTGTCCCAGGAGGTGGCGAAATGACTGTCTTGATTCCATTTGCAGGCTTGTCCCCGGTGCCGTGGAAGAACGGCGGCGGCAGCACGATCGAGATCGCGATCGGCCCGCCCGACGCCGGCTTCGACGATTTCGACTGGCGCGTCAGCCTGGCGACCATTTCCGAGGACGGCGCGTTCTCGCAGTTCCCTGGCGTGGACCGCACACTGGCGCTGGTCGACGGCCATGGCCTGACCTTGCAGATCGACGGCGAACCGACCCTGATCAGCGACGCCGAACCCGTGATCGCGTTCGACGGCGCCTCGGAAGTGCAGGCCCGGCTCAATCGCGGGCCGACCCTGGACTTCAATGTGATGTCGCGCAGCGAGCGCTGCTGGCATCAGTTCGGGCGGCGGCGCCTGAGCGGCGACTCCACCTTCGTCGCGCGCGCCGAGGTGACGGTGCTGTTCCTGGCCGAGGGCGACAGCCTGCAACTGGCCAGCGACGACGAACGCATCGGCCTGGTGCGCTACGACGCCGTGATCCTCGACCAGGGCACGGTGTGGTCGCTGGAAGCGGGGCAGGCCACGATCTTCATCGTCGACGTCCATTATTATTCGGAGGACGACGACGAGGCGATGTATGACTGAAGGGAGCGCGGACCTGCTGTTCACCAACGTCCACCTGGCGACGATGGAGGACGGCTACGGCGAGCTGCTCGATGCCGCGCTGGCGGTGAAGGATGGCCGCATCGCCTGGATCGGCAAGCGCGCCGACGCCCCGCAGGCAAGCCGGGTGCACGATTGCGGCGGCGCCTGGATGACACCGGGCCTGGTCGACTGCCATACCCACGTGGTCCACGCCGGCAACCGCAGCAACGAGTGGGAAGCGCGCCTGAACGGCGCCACCTATGAAGACATCGCGCGCCAGGGCGGCGGCATCATGTCGACCGTGCGCGCCACGCGCGAGGCCAGTATCGACGACCTGGTCGCAGCCAGCCTGCCACGCGTGCGCGCCCTGCTGGCCGAAGGCGTGACCACGCTCGAGATCAAGTCCGGCTACGGCCTCGAACGCGGCGCCGAAGAACGCATGCTGCGCGCCGCGCGCCGCATCGGCGAGCTGCTGCCGGTGCGGGTAGCGACCACCTTCCTCGGCGCGCACGCGCTGCCGCCGGAATTCGCCGGCCGCCAGGACGACTACGTGACCGAAGTGTGCGAGCGCATGTTGCCGGCGCTGGCGGAGCTAGGCCTGGTCGACGCGGTCGACGCCTTCTGTGAACGGATCGGCTTTACCAGCGCCCAGACCGAGCGCGTATTCGAGGCCGCGCGCAAGCTCGACCTGCCGCTCAAGCTGCACGCCGAGCAGTTGTCGGACCAGGGCGGGGCGGAACTGGTGGCGCGCTATGAGGGCCTGTCGGCCGACCACCTGGAACACCTGAGCCCTCAGGGCATCGCGGCGATGGCGCGCGCCGGCACCGTGGCGGTGCTGCTGCCGGGGGCTTATTACTTCCTGCGCGAGACCGTGATGCCGCCGATCGAGGCGCTGCGCGAAGCCGGCGTGCCGATGGCGGTGGCCACCGACTGTAATCCCGGCACCTCGCCGATGACTTCGCTGCTGCTGGCGATGAATATGGCCTGCACCCTGTGGCGCCTGACGCCGCAGGAAGCGCTCCTCGGCGTCACCGCCTATGGCGCGCTGGCCCTGGGTCTGCAGGCCGAGATCGGCACCCTGACGGTTGGCAAGCGCGCCGACCTGGCCTTGTGGAAGATCGCCCGTCCCGCCGACCTGGCATATGCGATCGGCTTCAATCCCTGCGAGGCCGTGGTCAATGGCGGCGTGCTGCGCGCGCCGCATCTCCCTGCTTAGTCCGGCAACACTTGTCCCCTTGGCGCAACACCCGCAGTCACAGTGGGTAGGTGCTTGATCGCCGTCAAGCCTGGGTTTCGCGCCTGGTCGATGATGGATTCAAGACGCAATAAAGACCGGTAGTTACAGCGGCGGTTACAGCGGTAAGCAAATGTAAGCCTTAATGGATCATTAAGAATGGCCGACTATAGTCATTCATGTGATTCCCATCTCCCCTCCCCATTTGCCAAAATGGGTTTGCCCACGGTGCTACGGCCCGTGGGTTTTTCTTTGTGCGCCGGTTTATTAAATACTTTAACTGCGCTGCGAAAGCGCTACCAGGCTGTCGCCGGTAACGCGGCAGATGCGCCAGTCCGGCATGACATCCGCGCCCATGGCTTTGTAAAACTGGATAGCTGGCTCGTTCCAGTCCAGCACTGACCATTCAAAACGGCCGCAGCCGCGTTCGACCGTCAGTTGCGCCAGGCGTTGCAGCATCTGCGTGCCATAACCTTTGCTGCGGTGCGCCTGCTTCACATACAGGTCTTCCAGGTACAGGCCCTTCTTGGTGAGGAAGGTCGAGAAATTGTGGAAGAACAGGGCGAAGGTAACGACTTCACCGTTTTCTTCGCCGACGATCGCTTCGCACGATGGATGCGCGCCGAACAGGCCTTCGTGCAGCAGGGCTTCGGTGGCGACCACCATGTGTTCGAGTTTTTCAAAGACGGCCAGCTCCATGATCATGGCGTGGATGTGGGCGACGTCTTGCGGCTGCGCGGGGCGGATGGAGAAATTAACAGTCATGGCGATTCGATGGCATTGTTCAGGTTAGCGGATTGCACGCTCTTGGCGGCAGGCGCGCGCACGGCCCAGGCGACGCTGGCCAGGCACAGCACCATGCCCAGGAATTCCAGCAGGCCGGGACGGTAGTCTTCGAGCTGGACCGACAGCAGCACCGACAGCACAGGCGTGACGACGCCGATGTAGACGGCCTTGTTGGCGCCGATGCGGCCGATCAGCGTGAAATAGGCGAAGAAGGCGATCACCGAGCCGAAGATCGACAGGTAGACCAGGCCCGCCCAGTAGGTGGCGCTGTCGGGCAGGGTGAAGGCATTGCCGTTGGCCAGCGACCATACGGCCACCATCGACGCGCCCCACAGCATCGACCAGGCCATCGTCAGTGGCAGGTTGGAACATTGTTCCTTGACCTTGTTGACCACGATGCTGCCGGCCGAGCTGGCCAGGGTGGCGGCCAGCGCCAGCACCACGCCGGCCAGGAAGTGGCCGTCGCCGCCCGTCTTCAATTCTTGCCAGGCATCGCTGATCGAGTGCCAGAACAGCAGGCCCACGCCGATGGTGGCGACGGCGCCGCAGGCCCAGGTGCGGCGGCTGATGGCGGTGCCGAAGAAGATGCGGCTCCAGATCGGCGTCCAGAACACCATCAGCGCGAACATCACCGCCACCAGGCCGGACACGATGTGCTGCTCCGACTCATAGGTGCAGATATACGAGATGCCGAAGGTCAGCCCGCCCTGCAGCGCCATCCAGCGATGGGTGCGCCAGGGCAGCCGCAGGCTGTCGCGGCGCACCAGGCAGATGGCGAACAGGGCAGCGGCGGCCAGGAAGAAACGGTAGGCCACCGAGACGGCGGGAGCGGCGTGTCCCAGCTGTAAGGTGATGGCCCAGAAGGTCGAGCCCCAGATCAGTGAGGCGACGATGAAGAGGACGGGAGAGGACATTCGCGGGAGTATAGTCCTCTCGCTTTGTTCCTGCCGGCATCTTTTAAGACGGTGGGGCGCCGTGCTGTATCAAAAGCGCAACATCGTCGTTTGGGGTGATCAATAGGCCAGCCGCATCCGCCGATACAGGAAGCTCAGCACGAACAATGGCCCGATCAGCAAGAAGCGCAGGTCGTCGAAGAAAGACGGTTTCTTGCCCTCGATATGGTGGCCGATGAATTGCCCGATCCAGGCCAGCACGAACACCCCGATCGAGGTCACCAGCACGGTCCCCACCGGCAGCATGTTCAGCAGACCCAGCATCACGGCGGCCATCGCCGCCATCCCCAGCGCGAACGGCCTGGACAGCCTGGTGTAATAGACCAGCGCGGCGGCCACGACCGCCAGGGCCACGATCGGGTGAATTGCCCACAAGATGCCCAGCAGGCTGAACACGATGGCGGGGATGCAGACGAAGTGGATCAGTTCGTTGACGGGATTGCGGTGGCTCTCGGCATAGCGGGCCAGCAAGACGTCGATATCGCGCGGCGTAGAGGAAAATTCCATGACGGCGGTCTCCGGTTGTTATGCCGACGATTCTACGCCCGCTTCAGTCCCCTTGTCCCGTCTGCCGCGCCCCTGAGGGCAGGGCCGGCACCGGCGCCGCGGTGTCGGCCGGCTGCAGGCGCAGGTTCGGATGGTTCGCGAACAGTTCCGAGATCCATTCGACGAACACCCGTACCTTGGCCGACAGGTGGCGGTTGTGGGGATAGACGACGTGTACCGGCAGCGGGTCGCAGCGCCATTCGGGCAACAGGCGCACCATTTTGCCGGTGGCTAGGTGCTCGTTGAGCAGGTAATCCGTCATATTGATCACGCCCAGCCCCGACAGGCCAGCCTGGATATAGGCGTTCGAATCGTTCAGGGCGATCACGCCGGGCAGGGTCATTTCGATCCGCTCGCCGTCGCGGTTGTAGTCCCAGTTGGAGATCTTGCCGTTCTTTGCCGAAAAATAGTTCACGCAGCGGTGCCGTTCTAGGTCGCGCGGATGCATCGGCATGCCATAGCGTTCCACATAGGCGGGAGAAGCGCAGGTAACGAAGTTGATCACCCCGACGCGGCGCGCGATCAGGTTGGTATCGAGCAATTCGCCACCGCGCACGGCGCAATCGACGCCTTCCTCGACCAGGTCGACCGGGCGGTCGGTGGTGCCGAGTTCGAGCGTGATGTCCGGATAGCGCTCGAAGAAGTCGGGCAGGGCGGGAATCAGGATCTCAGTCGACAGCCCGGTCGGCGTGTCCACCCGCAGCCGTCCGCTGGGGCTGAAACGGTGGCGCGACAGCGATTCCTCGGCATCGCGCACGTCCGACAGGATGCGCACGCAACGCTCATAATAGGCGGCGCCGTCCGACGTCACCGACACATGGCGCGTGGTGCGGTGCAAGAGCTTGGAAGCGAGCGACGATTCCAGCGACTGGATCAGTGTCGACACCGTCGCCTTGGGCAATTGCAGGGTCTCTGCAGCGCGCGTGAAGCTGCCGGCGTCGACCACCTGCACGAAGACTTCCATGGCCTGGAGTTTGTTCATATCCTGTTCTCCGGATCAAAAGGCAGAGAAAAATGCAGCGATTGTTCAGCAATCCGAACAATCAATTCGGTATTGCCATCTTTATCTGATTGTAGATGAAGACTATTATGTGTGCATCGCAACAATGTATTGACCAGGAAGACGGAGCAGGCCATGAGCCATCGGAACATTCAGAACGGAATCTTTACCACGGTAGCAGTCGCCCTGAGCGGCGTGGCACTGGCGGCACTGCTCTGCACCGATGCCTACTCGCGCGCCGCCGGCGCCGAGGCCCGTGGTTTCCATGCGCTGTCCCTCGAAATGCAGATGAGCTGCGTGGGCGATTGCGCCGGCGTCGACGCTCGCATCGTCGAGCTCCAGAAACAGGGTGGCGCCCGGTGAGCGCCGTGCTGGAAGCCGTCGACCGCACCCTGAAGGTGCGCGAGCTCGAGGTCGGTGGCGCCACCGGCCCCCTGGCCGCGCGGCTGTATGCCGCCGGCCCGGCCGTCAAGCGCGACATGCTGGTGGTGTATTTCCACGGTGGCGGTTTCGATAGCGGCGACCTGGACGAGTGCGACGACTTCCTGCGCAGCCTGGCCGAATGCGACCACCTGCCGCTGGTGCTGGCCACCACCTATACGCTGGCGACCGTGAGCCCGTTCCCGGCCGCGGTCGAGGATGCCCACGCCGTGCTGCAGTGGGCCAAGAAGAACAAGACCAAGCTGGGCTGGAACGGCAAGCAGATGGTGACGGCCGGCATCGAAGCCGGCGCCAACCTGGCGGCGGTGTGCGCGCTGATGTCGCGCGACCGCGGCGGTCCGGCCCTTGCCGGCCAGATCCTGGTCATGCCGATGCTCGACCCGGCCCTGTCTACCGGTTCGATGCGCCAAATGACCTATTGTGCTGATCGCGAAAAAGCGGCTACCGTATGTGCGGCCGCCTACCGCGGCTATCTGCCGCATGCGGCCGACCGCTCGCATCCATATGCGGCGCCGCTGCACTCGAGCCGCCTCAAGAACCTGGCCCCGGCCCTGATCTTGTCGGCCGAGGACGACCCATTGCGCGACGAGGCCGAACAATACGGCGCCAAGTTGATCAACGCCGGCATCTGCACCACCGTGCGCCGCATGGCCGCACCGGACCTGCAGGATCCGAACGGGCGCAACGAGTGCGCCTGCAAGGTGCAGGCAATGCTTGAAATCTCCAGCTTCCTCGCGCGGCTGGAGGGGCGCGGGGGCGCCTGACGGTCCAGCACCAGTCCACCTGACGCCCGGCCGAGCCGGGCACACAATCGTATCGCAAGACACCGTGCCAGGCGCATTGGTGGGGGAATCGCTGTAACTGCGTCTTTCGCAGTTTATGCGGGTAAGTAAGAGTAAATCTACAAAGGAGGGTCGCCATGAATCACAACGAGCAGGCACGGGGCCGGCGGTTGCAAGCAGCGCGCGACTGTCCACGGGCCTGAGCCCGGTGCTGCCGGCATGAACTGACCGGCCGCGCTCCATCCAGATACTGAACTTTTTTCCGCGCTGCGGCGCGGAAGGGGCTTCTTTTCGCCAGCGTTTCGCTCGACTCGACAAGTTGACGACGCCGGACGGGGTTTTATTGTCTTTTCAATCGTGTTTAATAAGAAGGGTTAATCATGAATAACCAACCAGAACTGGGCAAAACAAAGGGTCTGTTGCAGGGCAAGCTGCGCGTGATCGTCGCTGCGCTGGCGCTCGCCGGCGTGGTCGGCGCCGGTGTGACCGGCTGCGCTGACGCCAACAGCAACGATGCGCCGGCCGCGCCCCCCGCGCCGCCGGTGTCCGCCGCCGTGGTCCTGCAAAAACCCGTCCTCGAGACCCAGGAATTCTCGGGCCGCCTGGAAGCGATCGATGTGGTCGAGATCCGTTCGCGCGTCTCGGGCTACATCACCGCCGTCAATTTCAAGCCGGGCGCCGAAGTCAAGAAGGGCGACGTGCTGTTCGTGATCGACCCGCGTCCTTACCAGGCCGAGTCCGACCGCACCCAGGCCACCGCCGCCGCAGCCCGCGCCCGCGCCGACCTGGCGCGCCTGGAACTGCAGCGCGCCGAGCGCCTGCTGGGCGATAAAGCCATCGCCCAGCGCGAGTTCGACGAACGCGACGCCGGCCAGAAGGAACTCGACGCCACCGCCCGCGCCGCCGCCGCCGAACACGAGGCCGCGCGCCTGAACCTGGCCTATACCCGCGTCACCGCGCCGATCGACGGCCGCGTCTCGAAAGCCGAAATCACCCTCGGCAACCTGGTCGACGCCAGCGCGGTACTGACTTCGCTCGTGTCGCTGGAGCGCATCTACGCCAGCTTCGACGGCGACGAAAGCACCTATCTGCGCGTGAGCCGCCGCACCCACGCCGGCCAGCCGGTCGACGTCAAGGTCGGCCTGGCCGGCGAAGAAGGCTTCCCGCACAGCGGCAAGCTCGAATTCGTCGACAACCAGCTCGATAGCCGCAGCGGCAGCGTGCGCATGCGCGCCACCCTGGCCAACGCCGACCGCCAGCTGGCGCCAGGCCTGTTCGCCCGCGTGCAGATCGCCGGCGGCGTGCCGACCCAGCAGATATTGATCGCCGACCGCGCCATCAACACCGACCAGGACCGCAAATTCGTCTACGTGGTCGATAAAGAGGGCAAGGCCGAATACCGCGCCGTCAAGCTCGGACCGCTGGACGATGGCTTGCGCGTGGTGCGCGAAGGCCTGAAGCCGGGCGAGAAGATCGTCGTCAACGGCCTGCAGCGCGTGCGTCCCGGCGCGCCGATCGCCGCCCAAACCGTGCCGATGGTGGCCCCCGCGGCCGCAGCCCCGGCGGCCAAGGACGCCAAAGTGGCGCTGGCCGACGTCAAGGAGTAATCGAACATGAACTTTTCCAGATTCTTTGTCGACAAGCCGATCTTCGCGGCGGTGCTGTCGGTGATCATCTTCGTCGGCGGCCTGATTTCGATCTTCCAGCTGCCGATCTCGGAGTACCCGGAAGTGGTGCCGCCATCGGTGGTGGTGCGCGCCCAGTATCCGGGCGCGAACCCGAAGGTGATCGCCGAAACCGTGGCCACGCCGCTTGAAGAACAGATCAACGGCGTCGAGGACATGCTGTACATGTCCTCGCAAAACACCTCGGATGGCGCGCTGATGCTGACCGTCACCTTCAAGATCGGCACCAACGTCGAGCAGGCCGAGACCGCGGTGCAGAACCGGGTCCAGCGCGCTTTGCCGCGCCTGCCGGAAGAGGTGCGCCAGATCGGCGTGACCACGGTGAAATCGTCGCCCAACATCACCATGGTGGTGCACCTGAATTCGCCCAATGGCCAATACGATGACCTGTACCTGCGCAACTACGCGGTGCTGAACGTCAAGGACCAGCTGGCCCGCATCAATGGCATGGGCGAGGTGCAGCTGTTCGGTTCCGGCGAATACGCAATGCGGGTCTGGCTCGATCCGCAGAAGGTGGCAGCGCGCAACCTGACCGCGGGCGATGTGGTCGACGCGATCCGCGAACAGAACGTGCAGGTCGCGGCCGGCGTGATCGGCCAGGGTCCGGCCAAGGACGCCGACTTCCAGCTGACCGTCAACACGGTGGGCCGCCTGCAGAGCGTCGAGGAATTCGGCGACATCGTCCTCAAGACCAATGCCGACGGCGGCACCACCCTGCTCAAGGACGTGGCGCGCCTGGAACTCGGTTCCAGCTCGTATGCACTGCGCTCGCTGCTGAACAACAAGTCGGCGGTGGCGATTCCGATCTTCGCCGCCCCTGGCGCCAACGACCTGCAATTATCAAGCGACGTGCGCGCCACGATGGACGAGCTGGCGAAGGACTTCCCGCAGGGCGTCGAGTACTCGATCGTGTATGACCCGACCCAGTTCGTGCGCGAATCGATCGATTCGGTGGTCAAGACCCTGCTCGAAGCCGTGGTGCTGGTGGCGCTGGTCGTCATCATCTTCCTGCAAACCTGGCGCGCCTCGATCATCCCGCTGCTGGCGGTGCCGGTCTCGGTGGTCGGTACCTTCGCCGTGATGCTGGCCTTCGGCTTCTCGATCAACACCTTGTCGCTGTTTGGCCTGGTGCTGGCGATCGGCATCGTGGTCGACGATGCGATCGTGGTGGTGGAAAACGTCGAACGGAATATCGCCAATGGCTTGACGCCGCACGATGCGACGATCCAGGCAATGAAGGAAGTCTCCGGTCCGATCATCGCCATCGCGCTGGTGCTGTGCGCTGTGTTCGTGCCGATCGCCTTCGTGGCGGGCCTGACCGGCCAGTTCTACCGCCAGTTCGCCCTGACCATCGCGATTTCGACCGTGATCTCGGCCTTCGTGTCGCTGACCCTGGCGCCGGCCCTGTCGGCCTCGATCCTGCAGCCGCATCATGCGCCGAAAGACCGCCTGACGCGCATGATCGACGCCGTGTTCGGCCGTTTCTTTGGCGTGTTCAACCGCTTCTTCGCCCGTTCGTCCGAGAAGTACGAAGATGGCGTGAAGGGCGTCCTGCGCCGCAAGACCGCCGCCATCGGCGTCTACCTGGCGCTGGCCGTGGCCGCCGTGTTCATGTTCAAGGCGGTGCCGCCGGGCTTCGTGCCGCAGCAGGATAAAGCCTACCTGATCGGCTTCGCCCAGCTGCCGGACGCCGCGTCGCTCGACCGTACCGAAGCCGTGATCCGCCAGATGTCGTCCATCGCCAAGGAAATCCCGGGCGTGGAATCGTCGATCGCCTTCCCGGGCCTGTCGATCAACGGCTTTACCAATGCGCCGAACGCCGGCATCGTGTTCACCAGCCTGAAGCCGTTCAAGGATCGCAAGGGCAAGGACATGAGCGCGGACGCCATCGCGGCCGAGATCAACAAGCGCATGGGCGCCGTCGAAGACGCCTTCGTGCTGGTGCTGTCGCCACCGCCTGTGAACGGCCTGGGCACCACCGGCGGCTTCAAGATGATGATCGAAGACCGCGGCAACGTCGGCTACGACGAGTTGAACAACGCGGTGCAGGCAGTGCAGGCACGCGCCTGGCAGACCCCTGAGCTGGCCGGTGTGTTCTCGGGCTTCCAGATCAACGTGCCGCAGCTGTTCGCCGACATCGACCGCGTGAAAGCCAAGCAGCTGGGCGTGCCGCTGTCCGCGATCAACCAGACCTTGCAGGTGAATCTGGGTTCGGTGTACGTGAACGACTTCAACCAGTTCGGCCGTACCTACCAGGTGCGCGTGCAGGCTGACGCCGAGTTCCGTTCGCACCGCGAGCAGATCGAGCAGCTGAAGGTACGCAGCAATACCGGCGAGATGATTCCGCTGTCGTCGGTGATGCGCGTGAAGGACACCTATGGTCCCGACCGCGTGACGCGCTATAACGGCTATGTGTCGGCTGAGCTCAATGGCGGCGCCGCTCCGGGCGTGTCGTCGGGCCAGGCGCAAGCCATCATGGAACAGATCGCGAAAGAGACGCTGCCGAAGGGCGTGTCGTATGAATGGACCGAGCTGACCTACCAGGACATCCTGTCGGGTAACACCATGATCTATGTGTTCCCGCTGTGCGTGTTGCTGGTGTTCCTGGTGCTGGCCGCCCAGTACGAAAGCTGGACCCTGCCGCTGTCGGTGATCCTGATCGTGCCGATGTCGATCCTGTGCGCGCTGGCTGGCGTCAAGCTGTCGGGTGGCGACAACAATGTGTTCACCCAGATCGCCCTGTTCGTGCTGGTGGGGCTGGCCTCGAAGAACGCGATCCTGATCGTGGAATTCGCCCGCGAACTCGAAGACCATGGCCGCAGCGTGATCGACGCCGCGCTGGAAGCTTCCCGCCTGCGTCTGCGTCCGATCCTGATGACGTCGATCGCCTTCATCGCCGGCGTGGTGCCGCTGGTGTTCTCGAGCGGCGCCGGCGCCGAGATGCGCCACGCGATCGGTATCGCCGTGTTCTGGGGCATGCTGGGCGTGACCTTCTTCGGCCTGTTCCTGACGCCGCTGTTCTACGTGCTGCTGCGCATGCTGGCCAAGCGTTTTGAAAAACCTGCGAAGGCGCCCGCCGTGGCGCACAGCACGGAAGGAGTACATTGAGATGAATAATCCATTCATTCGACGCGGCGTCGCGCCGCTGCTGGCGGCCTTGTTATTGACCGCCTGCGCCACGCCGGACTTCGTCCAGCCGCACGTCGCCACCCCGACCGCCTTCCGCGAGTCGCAAACGCCGGCCGCGGCCGACGTGGAAGTGGCAGGCATCGACGGTGCGCGCTGGAAGCCGGCGCAGCCGGCCGAAGCCCAGGCGCGCGGCCAGTGGTGGCTGGCCTTCAACGACCCGGCGCTCACCGCGCTGATCGAGGAAGCCGCCGCCAACAACGCCAACCTGTCGGTCGCGGCCAGCCGCGTCAAGCAGGCACGGGCCATCGCCGGCATCGCCGAAGCCGACCGCATCCCGCAAGTGGGGATCGGCATCGGCGCCCAACGCGCACGCCTGTCGCCGCTGGAATCGAACCTGCCGCAGGGCACCGACACCGAAGCGCGCAACAGCTATACGGCGCGCCTCTCGGCCAGCTACGAGGTCGACCTGTTCGGCCGCGTGGCGGCCGGCGTGTCGGCGGCGCGCGGCGACGCGGCGACGTCCGAGGCGAACTTCCGCTCGGTGCTGCTGGCGCTGCAGGCCGACGTGGCCCAGACCTATTTCAGGCTGCGCGCGCTGGACGCTGAACTCGTGACGGTGGACCAGACCGTGCGCCTGCGTGAAGAGAGCGTGGGCGTGACCCAGCGCCGCTTCGACCTGGGCGACATCGGCGAATTCGACCTGTCGCGCGCCCGCACCGAGCTGGCGACTGCCCGCGCCGAAGCGATCGGCGTGCAGCGCCAGCGCGCCACCACCGAGCACGCGCTCGCGGTCTTGCTGGGCAAGCCGGCGGCCGACTACGTGGCCGGCCCGAGCCCGCTGCTCGATGCGAGCCTGATGCCGGCGATTCCCGCCGGCCTGCCGTCGTCGCTGCTGGAGCGCCGTCCCGACATCGTCGCCGCCCAGCGTGCGATGGAAGCGTCCAACGCCCGCATCGGCGTGGCGCGCGGCGCCATGTTCCCGGCGCTGACCATCAGCGCCGATGGCGGCGGCGTGGGCGGCGTGTTCTCGGAAGTGTTCAAGTGGAGCAGCCGCTCGTGGGTGGTGGGCGCGCTGGCGTCGATGCCGCTGATCGACGGTGGCCGCAACCGTAACAACGTGCTGCGCAGCGAAGCGGCGCTCGAGGAATCGGTCGGCACCTATCGCCAGAGCGTGCTGGTGGCCTTCGCCGAAGTCGAGGACAACCTGGCGGGTCTACGCATCCTGGCCGGCCAGTCGGCCCAGATCGACGCCGCCGTGGTCTCGGCGCGCCGCTCCGCCGACCTGGCGCAGAAGCTGTACGACGCCGGCCGCTCGAGCTACCTGGAACTGCTCGATGCGCAGCGCAACCTGGCGGCGGTGGAACGCAGCGCGGTGCAGCTGCGCGGCGACCGCGCGCTGACCACCGTGGCGCTGATCAGGTCGCTGGGTGGCGGCTGGGATGCGGCGCAGGCGGGCACTACGACACTGGCACAGCGTTGAACTGATTTACCCCTGGCGTTTGTTTGCCCTTTGCGGCGGTGCGTGTGAGCGTACCGCCGCTTTTTTGTTTGAGGTAGGAAAACTACATATTTCACCCAGATTCAATTGACACACTTATCGTGCGCGCAGAGACTCTTCGTGTCGAACTCATCGGTGGCAAGGATTCTTGGAGGAAACAGGTAGTTTATCTACCTCGCTGGTCGCTTCCGATGGGCGTGACAAGACGCTGATTTTTGAAGGAAAACCATTCCAACTGCAAAAAAATCGGAGGAGACACAATAATGAAGAAGAGCATCATCGTCATGCTGGCGGCGAGCGCCCTGGCTGTTTGCGCAGGAGCCAGTGCCGCCACCCCGCCGGCCCAGTCCGGCAACAGCCAGGCCGTCCTGCTGCAGGGCTTCCACTGGAACTCGTCGGGCTATCAAAGTCCGAACTGGTACAACACGCTGCTGGGCAATGTGGGCGACCTGAAAACGATGGGATTCACCCACGTCTGGTTCCCGCCGGCGTCGGATTCCGCCGCGTCCCAGGGCTATCTGCCGCGCCAGCTCAATGTGTTGAGTTCCAGCTATGGCAGCTCGGCCGAGCTGACCAACGTCGTGCGCGCCTTCACCAACAACGGCATCAGGGCAGTGGCCGACATCGTGGTCAACCACCGCGTCGGCACCACCAACTGGTCGGACTTCACCAATCCCAACTGGACCCTGCACTCGATCGTCAACAATGACGAATGCAACTGCGGCCTGGGCAATCCCGACACGGCCCTCGGCTTCGACGGCGGCCGCGACCTCGACCACCGCAATGTGGGCGAAGTCCAGAACGGCATCATCACCTGGCTCAACCACACCCTGAAGCCGGTGGGCTTTACCGGCATGCGGATCGACTACGTGCGCGGCTTCAGCCCGAGCTATGCCGGCCAGTACGCTAACGCCTTCGGCGCCGAATTCTGCGTCGGCGAGCTGTGGAACGATATGAACCTGAACAATATCGACGCCCACCGCCAGGAAATCATGAACTGGATTAACGGCACGGCCAACAGCTGCGGCGCCTTCGATTTCACCACCAAGGGCCTGCTCAACGATGCGCTTGCGAACGGCAACTACTGGCGTCTGCGTGACTCATCCGGCAAGCCGCAGGGGGCGCTGGGCTGGTGGCCGGCGATGTCTGTGACCTTCGTGGACAACCACGATACCGGTCCGTCCGAAAGCTGTGGCAATGGCCAGAACTACTGGTCGGTGCCGTGCGGCGCGGTGATGGAAGGGTATGCGTATGTGCTGAGCCATCCGGGGATTCCGACCGTGTACTACCCGCACATCTATAACTGGAACCTCAAGACGCCGATTTCGGCGCTGATGGCGGCGCGGCGTAGCGCGGGCGTGCATTCGACGTCGCCGGTGGCGATCCAGCAGGCGACCCAGGGACTGTATGCGGCGATTATCAACGGCAATACGCGTCAGCTGGCGATGAAGATCGGGCCGAATAGCTGGAGTCCGGCGGGAAGTGGGTGGGTGCTGCAGACGTCGGGGAATAATTACGCGGTCTGGATCAAGTAGGATCCGTCTCTGAACCGGCTACCACGCGGTGGCCGGCTTCCTTTCTAAGCAAAAAACCAGCGATACGTGCAAATCCTGCCAGCGATACACCCGGATGTCTTCAGGCGTATGCCCATCTCCATTTTGCAGCATCTCCGCTTTGCTTGACGCGCCTGTGCAACGAAAGCCGCGCGCTGGCCGGGTTTCAAGCTGTCAGGTCTGCCTATCGCTACAATGCCTTCATGCAGAACGCAACCGTCCCCACTCTCACCGGCCTGGCGCCGGTTCTCGATGCCGGCGTGCGCATCCTTGTCCTGGGCAGTTTCCCTGGTGCCGCTTCACTGGCCGCCGGCGAGTATTACGCCCATCCGCGCAACCAGTTCTGGCGCCTGATTTCCAGCGTGGTGGACGACGACCTGGCGGCGCTGCCTTACGCCGAACGCTTGCCGCGCCTGCTGGCGCATGGCATCGGCCTGTGGGATGTGCTGGGCGAGTGCGAGCGGGTTGGCAGTCTGGATTCGGCGATCCGCAAGCCGGCTGCCAATGACTTCGACCGACTGCGCGAGCTGTGCCCCTTGCTCGAGACGGTCGGCTTCAATGGCCAGGCGTCGGGCAAGTTCGCGTCGCAATTCGCAGCAGCTGCTTATCGTACCGTCGTGTTGCCATCCAGTTCGCCAGCGCATATGGCGATGTCGTTCGAACAGAAGCTGGATGTGTGGTCGAGACTCCGGGGCGACGAGCAGCGGGGCTAGCGAAGGCGCGTCCCTGTCGTCGCCACCTTCCGCAAATGCGCCAACTTGGCCGAATACACCTCCCGCATATCCCCGCGCGTACTGTGATCGACCGCCAGCGCGATATGCTCGCGCGCATCGCCCAGATGCCCGAGCTTGAGGTGCGCGATCCCCAGCCAGAACCTGAACTCGTCGTTATACGGCGCCCGCTTCACCTCGCGTGCGAAGAGCGCCACGGCCCCGTCGAAGTTACCGGCCTTGAGCGCCACCATGCCCTGGTCGAAATAGTGATACGGCGGCGTCGGCTCGATCGATGCGATGCGTTTGGCCAGCGCCTGCGCTTCCAGCGGCCGGCCCAGCGTCAGCAGCAGCGGCTCCAGGTTGCGCAGCACCGACAGGTTCTCGGGCTCGCGCGCCAGCGCGGCCTGGAAGGTGCGCTCGGCCAGCGCCAGTTCGCCGTGGCGGTGGTAGATCACGGCCAGCGTATTGAGCGTGGTCGCCGTTCCGGGACGCGCCGCCACCGCCGCGCGTGCCCACCAGTAGGCGTCATCGATGCGGTCCTGTATCAGCGCTTCGGCGGCGCGGTTGTTCAGGTAGAGGGCGACGACGTCTTCTTCTTCGAGCTCGCGGGTGCGCAGGCTCGCGGCTTCGTCGCGCGGGATGAAATCGACCACCAGCACCCGTTCGGGATCATAGCCGCGCAGGACGTCGGACGCATGCTGTCCAAGGCTGATGTTGATGTGGGCGCTCGACAGGTAGATGCCGGCGGTGCGGCTCCAGCTGTCCGCCACCTCCACGCTCTGGAAGCGCACCGGCATCCCCAGTTCTTTCGCGAAGGCGGCGGTCATGACGACCAGCGACAGGCAGTTGCCCATGCGCGCCTCGTACGTTTCGCTGGCGGTGCGCGTGATGCGCGACTCGTATTCCAGTTTCAGATCGGTCTTGCTGTACAGCGCATCCACCAGGCCGTGGCGCATGCCCTTGGCGCGCAGGCGCTGGGTGAAGGTGGAGCTGCGCAGGTAGTCGCGCATTGCGGGGCTGAGCGTGAACAGGTCTTGTGCGCCGACCGCTTCGGACGGCGGCGCGAAGCGCTCGTCGGCAAACAGCGCGGGTGGCGGGGAGGTGGGGGCGGTGCTGGCGCAGCCGCCCAGCAGCAAGGACAGCGACAGCAGTCCGGTCACGAGGCGCTTCATGTCTCCTCCCTGTACGCGCGGGTATTTACATCCCAGTATCCGCTTGCGTCAGGCAGAAGTAAAGTGCGTCAATCCTCGTGGAAGGCTTCCAGCAATTCGTCCAGGATCTCGGCGGTTTCTTCGTCCGACAAACCGAGATAGGCGCAGGCCGCGGCGCCGCCCTTGTTCCACTCGTTCGACTCGGCGTGGCCCTGGTAGCGGCAGATCGCATTCTCGGCCAGCAGCGACAGCGCGACCAGCGAGCGTACGGGCGACGCCGTCGACGTGTCGTCGATCACGGCGTAGTCGTGGTGGTGCAGGATGGCCCACGACACGTGGTCCGACAGCCCCCAGTTACGCGCCAGCAGGCAGCCGACGGCGGCGTGGCTGGTGTCGTGGCGTTCGACTTCGAGCGCGGTGAACGGGCGGACCGCTTCGAGCGAGGCCGCGCCATAGGTGACGTTGTAATCCTTGAAACGCTCCATCAGCAGCGGCACACCGGTATCGCAGAACAGGCCGAAGGTGTGGGCCACGTCCGGTTCGCCCATGCGCAGGCGGCGCGACAGGAACACCATCGCCTGCGCGCGGCGGGTGGAGATGTCCCAGAAGCTGGCCAGGGCCGCGCTGTTGGCGGGAATCGCCTGGCGCGCCAGCAGGCCGGTCATCATGGCCGCCACCTGGTTAATACCGAGGAACAGGATGGCCTGCTCGATCGACTTGGCCTTGCGCCGGCCGCCATAGATGGCCGAATTGGCAAGTTTCAGAAGGGCGCCAGACATGCCGACGTCGCTCGCCACGATCTTGCCGATGGCGTCCAGCGACGGATCTTCCGCTGCCAGTTCGCGCTGCAGGTCGGCGAGCAGGCTGGGCCGAGGCGGGATGCGGATCGATTTGATCAGGGCATCGACCTGGTCGATCTGCGGAATGGACTCGACGACGGTGTTCATGGAGGTGGAGGCGCGAATAGGCTTCGCGGAAATGCGGAGGACTCTGCCACTATACCCGAGTCATTTCGATATTGCAGCAAGGCAATGCCATTATCACTCTGTTCTTGTGTCAATTTCACCAAAACGGCGGGTCGTGCTGTCCCACGCTAGAATCGCCGCATGGCTATTTCTACAATTGCAGGGATCGATTTTTCGGCGCCGGCAGAGACGGTTGCGCAGCAGTTGATCGGGGTGACGGTGTTGGTCGACGGCGTCGGTGGTCGCATCGTCGAGACCGAAGCCTATGACCATGAAGACCCGGCTTCGCATGCGTACTCCGGGCCGACCGAGCGCAATGCGTCGATGTTCGGGCCGCCCGCGCATGCTTATGTCTACAGGTCGTACGGCATCCACTGGTGCCTGAATTTCGTGTGCCAGGAGGCGGGGCATGGCGCCGGTGTCCTGATCCGCGCGCTGGAGCCGGTGGCGGGGCTGGACCTCATGCGGGTACGGCGCGATGCGGTCGATGAGCGCCTGCTGTGTTCCGGGCCGGGCAAGCTGTGCCAGGCGCTGGGCGTGACCCATGTGCACAATGGCATGGCGTTGTCGGAACAACCATTCGAACTGTTGCCGGCCGCGCCGGGATTGACGGTTGTGGCCGGGCCGCGTATCGGGATTTCTAAGGCGGTCGACGTGCCTTGGCGGTTTGGGTTGGCGGGGTCGAAGTTTGTGAGCAGGCCGTTCCGCTGAACTTGGGCACCCGCCTTCGCGGGTGCGACGGTGCTTGCGCAGCGGGCATTCTGCTTGCGTGAGCGGCGTGCTTGCTTCAGGCGCGGCGGCGCGTGGGGGCGGCGGGTAGGGCGCGCACCGGGCTGCCCCGCATCGCACTGCCTGATGAACGCCGTTCGCCCACGCCCTGGAAGCCGGCTTCCGGCGCTTCTTCGGCAATCGTCTCCTGCTGCGTATCGACGCCGGCTGCGTCGCCATCCGTTCCCGGTGCGATGCGGAAGATCGCCACCGCCTTCGCCAGGTTGACGGTCTGCTCGTGCAGGCTTTCGGCGGCCGCCGCGGCCTGCTCGACCAGGGCCGCGTTCTGCTGCGTCATGCCGTCCATTTGGCCGACCGCGCGATTGACTTCGGCGATGCCGTCGGCCTGCTCGGTGCTGGCGATGCTGATGCGGCCGATGATGTCGTTCACCTGGCGCACCGAGGACACGATGTCGCCCATGCTGGCGCCGGCCTCGCTGACCGAGGCGTTGCCGCGCTCGATGATGTTCACCGAATCGGCGATCAGGCCCTTGATCTCCTTGGCCGCCGCCGCCGAGCGCTGGGCCAGGGTGCGCACCTCCGAGGCCACGACCGCGAAGCCGCGTCCCTGTTCGCCGGCGCGCGCCGCTTCCACCGCCGCGTTCAGGGCCAGGATATTGGTCTGGAACGAGATGCCGTCGATGACGCCGATGATCTCGACGATCTTGCGCGAGCTGGCCTGGATCGATTCCATCGTCGTCACCGCCTGCTGCACCGCCTGGCCGCCGCGCGCCGCCAGTTGCGCCGCCGTCGCCGACAGTTCCGAGGCCTGGCGCGCATTGCTGGCATTGTCCTTGACCGCCGTGGTCAGGGTTTCCATGGTGCTGGCGGTCTGCTCGAGCGAGCCGGCCTGCATCTCGGTGCGGGTCGAGAGATCGAGGTTGCCGCTGGCGATTTCCTGCGACGCCGTGTCGATCGAGCGCACCGCGTTCATCACGCTGTGCAGGGCGGCGTTCAGGCGCGCTATGGTGTGATCGAGCGCGCGCGCGGTGTCGTCGATTTCGTCGCGGCCTTTCGCCTGCAAGGGCGGCGCGTCGAGCCGGCCCTCGGCCAGTTCGCCGACCGTGTGCGCGATCGCGTTGATCCCGGCCAGCATCGAGCGCCGCACCAGCATCGTCACCGCCAGCGACAGGCCGATCGACAGCAGCACCAGGCCGGCCATGCTCAAGCCCAGGCTACGGAACTCGGCCTTGGCGGCGGCGTGGGCACCCTCGCTCATTTCTTTCTCGAGCTGGGCCAGGCGCGTCAGTTCGGCGTCGAGGGCGACGAATTGCTGTTCGGCCTTCTGCATCGAGTTGGTGGCGATCGACTGGTCGCTTGATGCCATCTCGATGGTCTCGCCGACCGCCTTGCGGTAGCTCGCCAGCGCCGCCTGCGAGGCCTCGATCGGCGCGCGTTCGTCCGCTTCTGCTTCTAGCGCGAACTTGCCCAGCTTGTCGCCGATGGCGGCGTGCCTGCGCCCGATGTCGGCCGTCAGCGCCGTCAGCCGGTTCTGGGCGAAGCTGCCGTTGACCCAGGCCAGCAGCTGGTAGGCGTTGGCATGCGCGAAGCGCGCCTCGCCGGCGACGTCGGCCACCGCCTGCAGTCGCGCGGCGCGCACCTGCACCATGTGCTCAAGCGACGCGTTCTGGCGCACCATGCCGTAATAGGCGGCCGCCGAAAGCATGGTCAGCAGGACGAGCACGAGTCCCGGGGCCAGCAGCAGTTTCTGGCCGATCCGCAGTTTGTTCAGCATGGATTACTCCGTGAGTGGTGGCCATCGCTGGACAGGAGGCGCAGCGAGAATAGCCGTCGTCCCCGCGAAGGCGGGGACCCAAGTTTGCCGGCACCCTGAAAGCGCCAGCCAAAACTCACTTCTTATAGATGCCCGCCTCCAGCACCACATCATCGACCAGCAAAATATACGTGGTCTTCGGCTCGATCTTGCCCGTGGTCGGATTCTTGTACTGGTAATCGACCCAGCCCTTGCCCTTGGCCGCGGCCAGCTCGATGATCTCGCGCCGGTATTTCTTGCCGTTCGCATCGGGCACGTCGGTCAGGTCCTTGCCGACGATCGATGGGTTGTACGGGTGGGCCAGCACGATGCCGGTCTTGACGTCGCGCAGGTCGACATACAGCGCGCCCTGGACGAAGCTCGGATCCTTGGCGTTAATAAGTCTCATCATCTCGGCCTTGCCCTTGGCCTTGATCACGGCGGCGCCGCGCTCGGCCATCGCGATGGCGTCTTTCTCGGTCGGGTCATTGGCCAGCGCATTCGTGGCGGCCAGCCCCAGGCACAGGGCAGCGACGGTGGCGATCATCTTCATGGGGACTTCCTTTCAGTTGAATGCTTGTAGGATATTTCTCAACTGCACGCACTAATGTACCCAGCCGTGACAGTGCCGGATTGCGTTCGCACAAGCGCAAGGACTGCGAGCCGGTCGCGTTGTGTCCTTGCCTCATTTCGTCACGCCTTGCGACAGGTTTGTCCAAACCCCGGTGCGAGAGACAGGGTGATTGATTGAAGGCAATTCCTGTTGCATACAGGCTCCCTAAGATGAGTGCTTCCCGGCAACTTGCCGCTTGTCATCTCACTGGAGAATTCTTGTGACCACGACTGCATCGACGCCTACCAAGTTCAAGCCGTACACGCGCCAGTCCATCGTTACCGCGCGCCAATGGGAATGGCTTTCGCCCGAGCTGCAGGAAGCCGTACAGGTGGTATCCCACGTGCTGCCGTTTCGCACCAACGCCTATGTGATGGATGAGCTGATCGACTGGAAGCGCGTGCCCGACGATCCGATCTACCGCCTGACTTTCCCGCACCGCGACATGCTGCCGGCCCAGGAGTACGAGCAGCTGCGCGAGCTGGTGCTGGTCAAGAAGGACGATGCCGCGACCGCGCGCCTGGTGAACGACATCCGCATGCGCATGAATCCGCACCCGGCCGGCCAGATGACGCACAACGTGCCGCGCGTGAACGACGCGCCGCTCAAGGGCCTGCAGCACAAGTATAAAGAGACCGTGCTGTTCTTCCCCAGCGCCGGCCAGACCTGCCACGCCTACTGCACCTTCTGCTTCCGCTGGCCGCAGTTCGTCGGCATGGAAGAGATGAAGTTCGATGCGCGCGAGTGCAGCGAACTGGTGGCCTACCTCAAGATGCATCGGGACGTGACCGACGTCCTGATCACCGGCGGCGACCCGATGATCATGAACACCCGCTCGTTGGCCGAGTTCCTCGAACCCCTGCTGGCGCCCGAGCTGGAACACATCCAGAACATCCGCATCGGCACCAAGTCGGTCGCCTATTGGCCGCAGCGCTTCGTGTCGGACAAGGACAGCGACGACCTGCTGCGTCTGTTCGAGAAAGTGGTGGCGAGCGGGAAGAACCTGGCCATCATGGGCCACTACAACCACGCGGTCGAACTGCGGGCGCCCATCGCCCAGCAGGCGGTCAAGCGCATCGTCGGCACCGGCGCCACCCTGCGCATGCAAGGTCCGCTGATCCGCCACATCAACGAAGACCCGAAGAGCTGGGCCGAGCTGTGGACCACCGGCGTACGCCTGGGCGCCATTCCCTATTACATGTTCGTCGAGCGCGACACCGGGCCGCGCGACTACTTCTCGCTGCCGCTGGCGCGCGCCCATGAGATCTTCCAGGAGGCGTACTCGATGGTGTCGGGCCTGTCGCGCACCGTGCGCGGGCCGTCGATGAGCGCCTTCCCGGGCAAGGTCGTGATCGACGGGGTGGTGACCATCAATGGCGAAAAGCTGTTCGCGCTGCAGTTCCTGCAGGCGCGCAATCCGGAGTGGGTGCGCCGCCCGTTCTTCGCCAGGTTCGACCCCAATGCGACCTGGCTCGATCACCTCAAGCCCGCGTTCGGGCGTGACCGCTTCTTCTTCGAGATGGAAAGCGGCGGCCCGCTGCGCGGCCCCGGCGGGCGCGTGATCCCGCTGGTCCCGGCCGGCCAGCGCGGCGAAGCGCAACCCGACGCGGCCTGACGCCGGGCGCGGGTCCGATGATGCAGCCAGCCGCCGTGGCTTGCCCGGCACCCCTGCGCCTGTCCGGCGTGGGGGTGTTCTTCTACGTGTTCCTGCCGTTCGCGCTGGGGCACTACCTGTCTTGCCTGCTGCGCAACGTGAACGCGGTGCTGGCCTCGCACCTGGTGGGCGCGCTGGCGCTCACGCCGGGCCAGCTCGGGCTGCTCACCAGCGCGTTCTTCTTCGCCTTCGCCCTGGTCCAGCTGCCGGTCGGGATGGCGCTGGACCGCTTTGGGCCGCGCCGGGTGCAGGTGACGATGCTGCTGCTGGCTTCCTGCGGCGCGCTGCTGTTCGCGAACTGCAACGGCTTTTATGGCCTGCTGGCGGCGCGCGCCGTCATGGGCTGCGGCCTGGGCGGCTGCTTCATGGCGGCGGTCAAGGCGATCTCCACCTGGATCGCGCCGAACCGGCTGCCGTCGGTGCACGGCTACCTGATCGCGGTGGGCGGCATGGGCGCCGCCAGCGCCACGATGCCGGTGCGCGCGGCGCTGGAATACACCGACTGGCGCGGCCTGTTCCTCCTGCTGGCGGCGCTGGTGGCCTGTACCGGCCTGTTGATCGCGCTGCTGTACCCCAAGGCCGACGGCCCCGCCGCGCAGCGCGGTCCGTTGCTGCCGGCCCTGCGCGAAGTCTGGCGTGCATCGAGTTTTCGGGCGGTGGCCTCACTGGTGCTGATCCCGCATGCGGTGTTCTTCGGGGTGCAGGGCCTGTGGATCGGGCGCTGGCTGTCCGACGTGGGCCGCTATCCCGAGCCCGCGGTCGCCTATCTGCTGTACCTGGGGATGGCGGCGGTGGTGTTCGGTGCGATCGCGGTCGGCATGATCACCGAATGGGCCGGAAGGCGCGGCATGCCGCCGCTCGATGTGGCGGCCGCCGGCATCACCTTCTTCGTGCTGGTGCAGGCGGCCTTCGTGGTCGGTTACCGTCCCAGTTTCGCGATGCTGTCGGTGATGTTCACGCTGGTGGGCACGATCACCGGCATCGAATACGCCATCGTGGCGCAATCGATGCCGCGCGAACTGACAGGACGCGCCGCGACTTTCCTGAACCTTTTGATCTTCATCGGCGCCTTCCTGGTGCAGGCTGGGTTCGGGCTGGTGATCGGCCTGTGGGAGCCCGACCTGCTCGGCCGCGCGCCGCCGGAAGCCTACCGCGCCGCCTTCGCCCTGCTGGTGGCGATCCAGCTGCCCGGCCTGTGGCGTTTCGCGCGCCGGCGCACGGCTGAGCTTTCTCAGCCGTAACGTGCAAGGGCGACTTGTCATATACACTTTCCCCATTCAATATTCCTGGGGAAAGCCATGGGCAAACCACTTCCGTTGATGTGCGCCGGCGCCGCCATGCTCGTGCTGGCCGCCTGCGGCGATAAATCGACCTTGCCGGCCGGCGCCGACATGGGGTCGCAGCCGACCCTGAAGGAGCCGAACAAGACCCTTATCCCGACCGTCCACATCGCCCCGGCCAAGAGCTGGCCGGCCAATATGACGCCGACCCCGGCGCCCGGCCTGGCGGTCAATGCGTTCGGCACCGCGCTGGATCACCCGCGCTGGATCTACGTGCTCCCGAACGGCGACGTGCTGGTGGCCGAGACCAATGCGCCGCAGCGTCCCGCAAAAAAGGGCATCGGCGACTGGGTGACGGGCAAGGTCATGGCGCGTGCCGGCGCCGGCGTGCCGAGCGCGAACCGTATCAGCCTGCTGCGCGACGCCGACGGTGACGGCGTGGCCGAACTCAAAAGCGTGTTCCTGAAAGACCTGAATTCGCCGTTCGGGATGGCGCTGGTGGGCGACACCCTGTACGTGGCCAATACCGATGCGGTGGTGCGCTTTCCGTACAAGGAAGGCGTGACCGAGATCCTGGACAAACCGCAGCAGGTGGCGCCGCTGCCGGGCGGTCCGCTGAACCACCACTGGACCAAGAACATCATCGCCAGCAAGGATGGCAGCAAGCTGTACGCGACCACGGGCTCGAACAGCAACGTCGCCGAGAACGGCATGGACCAGGAACAGGACCGGGCCGCGATCCTGGAGATCGACGTCGCCAGCGGCAAGACGCGCGTGTTCGCGTCGGGCCTGCGCAATCCGAACGGCATGGCCTGGCAGCCCGAGACCGGTGTGCTGTGGACCGTGGTGAACGAGCGCGACCTGATCGGCAGCGACCTGGTGCCGGACTACCTGACTTCGGTGAAGGATGGCGGCTTCTATGGCTGGCCGTACAGCTACTTCGGCAAGAACGTCGACACGCGCGTCAAGCCGCCGCGTCCCGACCTGGTGGAAAAGGCAATCGTGCCGGATTACGCGCTGGGCGCCCACGTGGCGGCGCTGGGCCTGGCCTTCTACGAAGGCTCGCTGCTGCCGGCGCAGTTCAGGAACGGCGCCATCATCGGCAACCACGGCTCATGGAACCGCAAGCCGCGCTCGGGCTACAACGTGGTGTTCGTGCCGTTCAAGGGTGGACGGCCGAACGGGAAGCCGGTCGACATGCTGACCGGCTTCGTCAACCAGGATGGCCAGGCCCATGGCCGGCCGGTCGGGGTCGCGGTCGACCACAAGGGCGCGGTGCTGGTGGCCGACGATGTCGGCAACGTGATCTGGCGCGTGGTGCCTGAGCCAGGCTAATCCGCGACGCCAGCACGTCGTTCCCTCGCAGGCGGGAACCCAAGTCTTTCGCGTTGCCGATATCATTGGACGTAGCGTCAGTGCGAGCAAGCTTGGGTTCCCGCCTGCGCGGGAACGACGTGTTACGGCCGCGTGTCCGAGCGCGCCGTCAGGCGCAGCCGCTCACCAGCAACACAGGCATCCCGGTCCACGCGATCGCCACGAACGCCAGCACCGCGCTGGCCGCCGCCACATAATCCACGAACTCGGTCGACCCCTGCCGCAGGCGCCTGGCGCCGGCGGCGCCGCTCCATACGCAGATGGCCAGTGCCAGCAGCGTGACGCCGCCCAGCAGCCACGGGTTCGGCCCTTCGGGCCGCCAGGCGCCCGGCGTGCACTGGGCCGTGGCCACGATATAGCTGAAGCCGAAATGCGCGGCCCAGACCAGGAGGGGAAGCGAGGCGCGCGTGGCGCGCCGGAAGAATTGGTCGTCCATAGTCAATCCATCACCAGCAGCAGGCCACGGATCACCACCATGGCGGTCAGGCCCTGCAGCGTCACGTAGTGCCAGATCAGCGCGATATTGTCGCGCGTGGCGCGGTTTTCCGGCTTGACCAGGCCGCGCCAGGCGCGCACGCACAGGTAGGGTGCGGCCAGCAGCAGCACGAACAGCATCACGCCCTGGAAGCCGAGCATGATCGAGATCGAGGCGCTCCACGCGTCCTTGGTGCCGTCCAGGTGTACCAGGCGCCAGCTGTGCACGTCGAGCAGGAAGGCGCCCGTGGTGCAGGCCAGCGCCGCCAGCGTCGTCCAGGCCATGCCGTGGCCCTTCAGGCGGCCGCTGAACCAGACCAGGGCGGAGCCCGCCAGCAGCAGGACGGCGGCGCCGATGGTGTAGATCCCGTCGGGCAGCGAGGCGCCCGGCGGCGGGCAGATCTCGAGCCGCATCGAGGTGTGGATATAGGTGTAGGCAAAGGACCAGAAGATTCCGTAGATCACGATCAGCATGATGAAGGTGCCCCACCACGAATGCGAGGCGGCACCAACCGCACCGATCGGCAGCTTGATGCCGCCGCCGATCGGAGCGTGCGTCATATTGACGCTGCGATCCGACTGCCACAGCCAGCCGATGATCGAGGCGATCGCGATGAAGCCGCAGATGAAGGCCAGCACCATCGCCTTCACGGTCAGCAGCAGGAAGAAGCCGGCGGTGCCGGCGGCGCCGATCACGGTCAGCCAGCTGTCGCCGGGCAGGATCATCAGGTAGTTGGGTGTCGCGCTCACCGGGCTGGTGGCGATTGTCTCGCGGCGGCCGGTGACGGTGCCGGGCAGGTAATGGCGTCCTTCTTCCACTTCCTTCGACAGGGTCGGCTGGTCCCACAGCGGATCGTCGGAGGTGATGATCGGGATGCTGCGGTTGCCGTAGTCTTCGTTGGGAAGCCATTCGAGCGTGGCCGCATTCCACGGATTGCCGGTCTTTTTCTCCGGACGGCGCAGGGTGCGGGTGGCGTCGACGATCATGGCCAGGATACCGAGGGCGAACATGAAGGCGCCGACGGTCGACAGCATATTGAGCCAGTCCCAGCCCATCTCGTGCGAGTAGGTGTACACCCGGCGCGGCATGCCGTACAGGCCCGTGATGTGCATCGGGAAGAAGGTGATGTTGAAGCCGCCGAACAGCAGCCAGAAGATCGGCTTGGCCCAGCGCTCGGACATCTGGTTGCCGTTCACCAGCGGCATCCAGTAATAAATGGCGGCGAACACCGGGAACACCATGCCGCCGATCAGCACATAGTGCAGGTGGGCGACGATGAAATAGGTGTCGTGCACCTGCCAGTCGAACGGGATCACGGCCACCATCACGCCGGTCAGCCCGCCCAGCACGAAGATGAACATGAAGCCGAGCATGAACAGAGTAGGAGCGTTCATCTTGATACGCCCGCTCCACAAGGTGGCGATCCAGCCGAATACCTGGATGCCGGTGGGGATGGCGACCGCCATGCTGGCCGCCGAGATCAGACTCATCTCGAGCACGCCCAGGCCGGCGGTGAACATGTGGTGGGCCCACAGGCCGAAGCTGAAGATGCCGACGCCGACCAGCGCCACCACGATCACGCGCCGTCCCACCAGGCGGTTCTGGGCGATGGTGGGGATCATGGTCGAGATCATGCCGGCCGCCGGCAGGAAGATGATGTAGACCTCGGGGTGGCCGAAGAACCAGAACAGGTGCTGCCAGATCAGCGGGTCGCCGCCGCGCTCGGGATCGAAGATCGGCATGTTCAGCGCGCGCTCGAGTTCGAGCAGCGCCGTGCCGGCGATCACGGCCGGGAAGGCGATGATGATCATCACGCCCACCACCAGCATCGCCCAGGCATACACCGGCATGCGGCGCAGGGTCATGCCCGGTGCGCGGGTGAACAGGATGCCGACGATCAGTTCGATCGCACCGGCGATCGCCGAGATCTCGATGAAGCCGATCCCCAGCAGCCAGAAGTCGGCGTTCAGGCCGGGCGAATACTTCATGCCGGTCAGCGGCGGATACATGAACCAGCCGCCGTCCGGCGCCAGGCCCCAGAACAGGGTGCAGAAGAAGGCCAGGCCGCCGAAGGCATAGGCCCAGAAGGCATATGCCGACAAGCGCGGGAAGGGTAGATCGCGCGCGCCCAGCATGTTCGGCAGCAGATAGACCGCGATCGCCTCGACGATCGGGATCGCGAACAGGAACATCATCACGGTGCCATGCATCGTGAAGATCTGGTTGTAGGTGCTGGCCGCCACCAGGTCGTTGTCCGGCACCGCCAGCTGCACCCGCATGATCAGGGCCAGGATGCCGGCCAGGATGAAGAACAGGATCGCCGTGCCGATGTACAGCAGGCCGATATTGGTGTTGTTGACCGATTTGAAGAAGCGCCAGCCGCGCGGGGTTTCCCAGACTTCTTCGAGGCGGGTCAGCTCCAGCGGCGGGCGTGGCAGGGGATTGGGTAAAGCGTCGTCGTTCAAGGTAGCGTCGCGCGTCGTCATTTCAGGTGCTCGAGGTAAGTGGCCAGTGCGCGCAGGGTTTCGCCGTCCAGGTCTTGTGAAGGCGGCATGAACACGCCCGGCTTGATGGCTTGCGGGTCGGCGATCCAGCCGGCCAGCGTGCCACGGTGATTACGCAGGGTGCCGGCCGCGATCTCGCGGCGGCTGCCGACGTGGGTCAGGTCGGGGCCCAGGCGCGAGGTGTCGGCAATGCGCGCTTGCTCGGAGAACGGCGGCACGTCGGTGACGCCGCGGATCGTGTGGCAGGCCTGGCATTGCTGCGCCAGGAAGGCCTCGCGGCCGCGCTGCAGCACCGTGGTGTCGGCCGGCAGCGCGGGTTGCGCCTGGCGCGCCAGCCAGGCGTCGAATTCGGGACGCGGCAGGGCGATCACGTGGAAGGCCATGCGCGCGTGCTGCTCGCCGCAGTACTCGGCGCACTGGCCGCGGTAGACGCCCGCCTTGTCGGCGCGCAGGGTCAGGCCCGTCACGCGGCCCGGGATCATGTCGCGCTTGCCGGCCAGGGCCGGGACCCACAGGCTGTGGATCACGTCGGACGCCGTCATGCCCAGGTAGACCGACTCGCCGACCGGTATGTGGATTTCATTGGCGGTGATGATCTCGCGATTGGTCGCCGGGTCGCGGTAGCGTACTTCCCACCACCACATCTTGCCGGTGACCGAAATCGTCATCGCGTCGTGCGAGGTCTGCGGCGCCAGCTGCGCGCTGCGCCAGGTGCTCCAGGCGAGGAGGGCGGTGAGCACCACGACCGGGAAGGCGATGCCGGCGCCGAAGATCCAGATGGCGGGCCGGATCGGGCGCGCCTTGCGCCGCATGGCCAGGGTCAGCAAGCCCATCACGAAGACGAAGATCAGCGTGGCGCCGACACACAGCACCCAGGTGAACTGGTGGATGATGGCGGCATCGGCGCCTGCCGGGTGGAGGACGGATTGCAGGTCGTTCATCGCAGCTCGCTCATTTCAGCGTGTACATGAAGGCGGCCATGTGGCGCGCATCTTCTTCGGAAATGCCGAGCGCCGGCATCAGCGTGCCGGGCTTGACCGCGGGAGGGTTGCGCAGGAAGCGCACCATGTTCTCGGGCTGGTTCGGGATGCTGCCCGCGATATAGCTCAGGCGGCCCATGTATTGCAGCGACGGGCCGGCGTCGCCGTTCGTGCCCTGCACCTCGGGAATGAAGTGGCAGGCCGCGCACTGGTATTGCTGGGTCAGCAGGCGACCGCGCTCGGGATCGCCGCCTTCGACGCGGCTGGGCTGGTCCTGGCTGCTGCAGGCGCTCGCCAGCGCCGCGCACAGCAGCAGGGCGCTGGCGCGGAGCAGGGGGGGGCGGCCGTATTGACAGATATTCATGCGCACGGTTGATTTTTCGTGAAAAGGCTGTGGCTTTTATAATACAAGAAATCCGATGTCATTTTTTTAACAGAGCGGCCTAAGTGATGCTATCCAATCGCGCACGACTTATCGTCAAGACCATGGTGCTGACCCTGCTGGGGGCAGGGGTGATCGGCGCCGTCATCGGCCTGGTCGTCCTGCGCGGCGGTTTCTACAACATCGCCGCCACCCAGCAGCACTACCCGCTGATCTATACCGTCTTCGAGGAAGGCTTGCAGTATTCGGTGCAGAACCATGCGCGCGATATCCAGGTGCCCGAGGGACTGGGCGCGCCGGAGCAGCTGGTGCGCGGCGCTGCCGTCTACAAGGCCAACTGCATCCAGTGCCATGGCGGGCCGGGTGTGGCGCCGCTCAAGCAGGGCATGAGCATGCAGCCGGTGCCCGGCCCGCTGGTCGACGCCGACGTCAACTGGGAAACGCGCGAGCTGTACTGGATCACGCGCAACGGCATCAAGATGAGCGGCATGCCGGCCTGGGAATATCACCTGAGCGACAACGATATCTGGGCCGTGGTGGCGTTCGTGTCGGCCATGCCGGACATGACGCAGGAAGATTTTCGCCGCAGGACCTCTATCGGGGCAGCGGCGGCAACCGTAACCGAGGGGGAGGCGCCATGACCGCAGCACGCATTCCCGCCATGATGGCGCTGGCCATGCTGGTGGCGGCCTGCGGCCCGACGCGGCCGGCGCCCGGCATCCAGGGCGATCCCGAACGCGGCAAGATCGCGCTGACCCAGTACGCCTGCCATTCCTGCCACGCGGTGCCGACCATCGCCGGCTCGAAGGTCTATGTCGGCCGGCCGCTCGACGACATGGCCGAGCGCCGCTACATCGCCGGCAAGGTGCCCAACACCCAGGACAACCTGGTGCGCTGGATCATGGATCCACAGGCCATCGACCCCGGCAATGCGATGCCGGCCATGGGTGTGAGCGAGCGCGATGCGATCGACATCAGCGCCTATCTGCTCAGTCAATAGGTCGATCCTTGGTATCATCCCCGGTTTGATGCGGGCCGCCCACGGCCTGCACGTTCACGATCGAGGAAGATTGACATGAGATTGGTGCGCTATGGCCGCCCGGGCAAAGAAAAACCGGGCCTGTTCGACGAAGAGGGCCGCCTGCGCGACCTGTCCGGCATCATCGACGACATCGATGCGTCGGTACTGGGCGACAAGGCGCTGCGCAAGCTGGCGAAGATCGACCACAAAACCCTGCCGCTGGTGCGCGGCAATCCGCGCCTGGGCGTGCCGGTCAAGGGCGTCGGCAAATTCATCGGCATCGGCATGAACTACGCCGACCACGTCGCCGAAACCAAATCCACGATGCCGAGCGAGCCGGTGTTCTTCACCAAGGCGATCAGCTCCCTGAACGGCCCGGACGATGCGATCGTGCTGCCGAAAGGCTCGAAGAAGACCGACTGGGAAGTCGAGCTGGGCGTGATCATCGGCGCGCGCGCGCAGTACGTGAGCGAAGAAGACGCGGTCAAGCACGTGGCCGGCTACTGCGTGGTCAACGACGTCTCGGAACGCGCCTTCCAGTTCGAAATGGGCTCGCAGTGGGATAAAGGAAAAGGCTGCGACACCTTCGGCCCGGTCGGCCCCTTCCTGGTCACGCGCGACGAAATCTACGACGTGCAAGACCTCGACCTCTACCTGGAGCTGAACGGCAAGCGCATGCAGACCGGGAACACGGCGAGCATGATCTTCAGTGTCGCGCAGATCGTCAGCTACGTATCGCGCTTCATGACCCTGGAGCCGGGCGACATCATCACCACCGGCACCCCGCCGGGCGTTGGCATGGGCCGCTCGCCGCAGCGCTTCCTCAAGAAGGGCGACCAGCTGCGCGTGGGGATCGCGGGACTGGGCGAGCAGCAGGCCGAGGTGGTCGCGTTTCCGAAGTAGCCAACTAATCCGGCATGCGCCAGTCGCCCTCTTCGGGCACGCTGGTGCGCGCCGTATTCATCACCATGGCGAGCAGGGTGTAGTAGCCGTTGATCCCGATGAGGTCGACCACGCCCTGCTCGCCGAACAGCGCCAGCGCGTCGGCATACACCCGGTCCGACACCGCCTTGTGCTCGTGCAGCTGGGTGCAGAAGTCGTGCACCACCGCTTCGTCCACCAGCATGTCGCCCGGCCGCTCGCGCGCCGCGATGGCGGTGATCACCGACGACGGAATCCCCACCTGGGCCGCGATCGGCGCATGGATCGCCCACTCCACCTGCTGGTCCCACTGGCGCGCCGTAACGAGGATCGCCAGCTCCGACAAACGCACCCCGATCGCGCTGCGGTAGCGCAGATACTCGCCCATGCGCTGCGCATGGCTCATCAGCTCGGGACTGCGCAGCAGCGGCACGAAGGGGCCGTAGACGGCGCCGCGCGGGCCGGCGGCGATCTCCTGCGCGGCGGTGCGCTGGGCCTCGCTCAGTGCGTGATCCGGGATGGGGCCCAGGCGTTCGCTCATCTGCTCATTCATCTGCTCACTCATGTGTTGCACCAAAAGTGAATCCACAGAAATATTCGCACGGCCCGCGCTAAAAATCAAAAGAAGCCGTCGCCCGCGCGCTTATCGTCAAGTGTCGACCCCACTGGAGGTAAGCGTTCATGAGCCATATCATCCACCGCAGCCTGCGCCAGGTGCCGCCCCTCGCGGCTGGCGGCGAAGGCATCGTGCTTCGCGACACCAACGGCAAGACCTACATCGACGCCAGCAGCGGCGCCGCCGTCTCTTCGCTGGGCCACGGCCACCCCGACGTGATCGCCGCCATGCACCGCCAGATCGACCGCTGCGCCTACGCCCACACTGCCTTCTTTACCACCGACGTGGCCGAGCAGCTGGCCAAGCGCCTGGTCGAGGGCGGGCCGGAAGGCATGGGCGGAGTGTATTTCGTCTCCGGCGGCTCCGAGGCGATGGAGACCGCGCTCAAGCTGGCGCGCCAGTACTGGGTCGAGATGGGCGAGCCGCAGCGCACCCGCTTTCTGGCGCGGCGCCAGAGCTATCACGGCAACACGCTGGGCGCGCTGGGCGTGGGCGGCAACGAATGGAGACGGCGCGCCTTCGCCCCGCTATTGAAGGATGCGCTGCGGGTGTCGGCCTGCTATGAGTACCGCGGCCGCGCCAGCGGCGTCAGCGTCGACGACTACACCGCCGGCCTGCTCGACGAACTGGAGACGACCATCCTGCGCGCCGGGCCAGAGAACATCATCGCCTTCGTGGCCGAACCGGTGGTGGGCGCGACCGGCGGCGCGATCCCGCCCACGCCCGGCTACTTCCAGGGCGTGCGCGCCATTTGCGACCGCCATCACATCCTGCTCATCGCCGACGAAGTCATGTGCGGCATGGGCCGCACCGGCACCATGTACGCGATCGAGCAGGATGGCGTGGCGCCCGACATCGTGGCCGTGGCCAAGGGCCTGGGTGCCGGCTACCAGCCGATCGGCGCGGTGCTGGCGCACTGGCGAATCGTCGAGTGCCTGCGCAGCCGCAGCGGCATGTTCCAGCACGGGCACACCTATATCGGCCATCCGGTGGCGGCCGCCGCGGCGCTGGCGGTGCAGCAGGTGATCGAGCGCGACGACCTGCTGGCGCGCGTGCGCAGCCGCGGCGCGGTGCTGCGCCGCATGCTGGGCGACGTGTTCGGGGTGCACGAACACGTGGGCGACATCCGCGGACGCGGGCTGCTGCTGGCGCTGGAATTCGTGCGCGACAGGGAGACGAAGGAGCCGTTCGATCCCGAGCGCAAGCTGCATGCGGCGATCAAGGCCGAGGCGATGGCGCGCGGCCTGCTGGTCTATCCGATGGGGGGAACGATCGATGGACAGCACGGCGACCATGTGCTGCTGGCGCCGCCGTTCATTGCGACGCCGGCGGATTTGTCGGAGATCGTGTCGCGCTTGAGCGATGCGGTGGAGGCGGCGCTGGCGAATTGAGGCGCTGGTGGCGGGAACCCAAGTCAGCCCGCAAACCAGTACCGCAAAATTACGCAACAACCTTGCGAATCCACTTCGCAATATCCTGCACCTCTTCCAGGCACAGCGTGTGCTGCATCTGGTAGGCATGCCACTCGACCTGGTAGCCGAGCGACTCGAGCACCTTGCGCGAATCTTCCGCACGCGCGAACGGCACCACCGGATCCTGCACGCCATGCGCCATGAAGATCGGCGTGGCCAGGCTGGCCTCATGGCGCTCGGCGCCGGCCACGCCCGCCAGTGGCAGGTAGCCCGACAGGCACATCATGCCGGCCAGCGGTTCCGGGTGGCGCAGGCCGGTCTGCAGGGTCATCGCGCAGCCCTGCGAGAAGCCGGCCAGGATGATGCGCGAAGCCGGGATGCCGCGCGATTTTTCGCGGGCGATCAGCGCTTCGACCTGCAGCTGCGAGGCGCGCAGGCCGGCTTCGTCTTCGCGCCGCACCAGGTCGGTGGCGACGATGTCGTACCAGGAGCGCATCACGTAGCCGCCGTTGATCGTCACCGGCATCGTGTTCGCATGCGGGAACACGAAGCGGATGCCGGGCAGACCGGCCAGGTCCAGTTCGCGCACCATCGGCACGAAGTCGTTGCCGTCGGCGCCCAGCCCATGCAGCCAGATGATGGCGATTTCCGGGTTCGGCGCGGTCTCGACTTCAATGTTTTCCAGCAGCTGGCTCATAGGCTCTCTTGTTTAAACAGCAGGCGCACGCAGCGCCGATTTGGGACGGAAGGTCTTGCTCACCGCCGGATCGGTTTCCATGTACGGACCGCCAATCAGGTCGATGCAGTAGGGGACAGCGGCGAAGATGCCGCCGACGACCGTGTTGCCGGCGTCGTCCTTGAGCCCCTCGAGGGTTTCCTTGATCGACTTCGGCTGGCCCGGCAGGTTCATGATCAGGGCCGCGTGGTCCGCAGTTTCGCGGATGACGGCGGTCTGGCGCGACAGGATCGCGGTCGGCACGAAGCGCAGGCTGATCTGGCGCATCTGCTCGCCGAAGCCGGGCATTTCCTTGGTGGCGACGGCCAGCGTGGCCTCGGGCGTGACGTCGCGCCGCGCCGGGCCGGTGCCGCCGGTGGTCAGCACCAGGTGGCAGCGCGCGCTATCGACCAGTTCGACCAGGGTCGTTTCGATATTGGCGCGGTCGTCCGGGATCAGTCGCGTCTCGACGCGAAATGGCGTCGTAATCGCGCCCGCCAGCCACTCGTTCAGCGCCGGGATGCCCTTGTCTTCGTAGACGCCGCCGCTGGCGCGGTCGGAGACCGACACCAGGCCGATCACGAGCATGTCGTCACTCTTCGTCGGCGTCGTCATCGTTGCCTTCTTCATCGGCGTCGGCGTCGGCTTTCTTCTTCTTGCCCAGGTCCTTCAGGATCTGGAAGATTTCGCGGTAGGCCTTCGGCGGCTTGGACTCGGCCACTTCCTTGCGCGCGTTGCGGATCAGGGTGCGCAGGTGCTGGACGTCGAGTTCGGGATTTTCCTCGAGCAGGACGGTCAGCGCCTTGTCGTCGGCCAGCAGCTTCTCGCGGCGGCGCTCGAGCGCGTGCAGCGATGCCGTCTCGGCTTTCGAAGCGCCTTTCCAGCTGTCGATGGTGCGCTGGATGATGGCGACTTCTTCCTCGTCCAGGGTGCGCATCTTCTTGCCCACGAACTGCATGGCGCGGCGGCGGCCTTCGTGGTTGGTGATGGTCTGGGTCTCGAGGATGACATCGCGAATGTCTTCCGGCATCGGCACGCGCTTGACACGGTCGCGCGGGGCTTCGACGAGCTGTTCGCCGAGCTTTTGCAACTCATTCGACTGGCGCTTGAGTTCCGACTTGGAAGGGCGGTCGTATTCGGGTTCGAACTCGTTCGACTGGAAGCCGACGGAGCCGCGATTTGGATTAGGCATGATATGAATGGATTTGATTGGCGCGGGGCCGATCAGTGAAAACTGTAAACGGCTGCTATGATAACTGTTTTAGGGCCTGCCACGAAAAACACCTATGAACGACAACGCTTTTACCCACACCCAGGATCAGCTCAAACAGCTGGCGCGCGACGTACTGGCGTTCGCCCGCGAGCAGGGCGCGACCGACGCCTCGGTCGAGATCAGCGAAGGGAGCGGTTTGTCGATTTCTGTGCGTAAAGGCAACATCGAGACGATCGAGCAAAACAAGGACAAGGGCCTGGGCGTCACCGTCTACGTGGGCCAGCGCCGCGGCAATGCCAGCACCTCCGATTTCTCGACCGGCTCGCTCAAGGCGACCGTGGAAGCAGCCGCCAATATCGCCCGCTTCACCGCCGAGGACGATTGCGCCGGCCTGCCCGATGCCGATCTCCTCGAGCTTGCACCCCGGGATCTGCGTCTGTTCTACCCATGGCAGATCAGCACCGAAGAAGCGGTGGAGCTGGCCAAGCGCTGTGAAAACGCCGCCTTCGAGGTCGACAAGCGCATCACCAATAGCGAAGGCGCCAGCGTCTACGTCCAGCAATCGCATTTCGTCGGCGCCAACTCGCGCGGCTTCATCGGCGGCTACCCGTTCTCGCGCCACACGATCTCGGTGGCGCCGATCGCCGGCAAGGGCAATCAAATGCAGCGCGACGACTGGTACACCTCGTCGCGCAATCCCAAGGAGCTGGCCAAGCCCGAGAAAGTGGGCCGCTACGCCGCCGAGCGCGCGCTGGCGCGCCTGAATGCGCGCAAACTCAATACCCGCACCTGCCCGGTGCTGTTCGAAGCGCCGCTGGCCGCGGGCCTCTTGGGCGCCTTCGTGCAAGCCGTGTCGGGCGGCGCGCTGTACCGCAAGTCGACCTTCCTGCTCGATACCCTGGGCAAGCAGGTCTTCCCGTCGCACATCCAGATCGTCGAAGATCCGCACCTGGTCGGCGCGGTCGGCTCGGCGCCGTTCGACGAAGAGGGCGTCAAGACCGTGCGCCGCAAGGTGATCGCCGATGGCGTGCTGCAGGGGTACTTCCTGTCCTCGTACTCGGCACGCAAGCTGGGCATGAAAACCACCGGCAATGCCGGCGGCTCGCACAATCTCGAGATCGTCTCCAAGGACACCCGTCGCAGCGACGATTTCGAAGGCATGCTGCGCAAGCTCGGCACGGGCCTGCTGGTCACCGAACTGATGGGCCAGGGCGTCAACTACGTGACCGGCGACTATTCGCGCGGCGCGTCGGGCTACTGGGTCGAGAACGGCGTCATCCAGTATCCGGTCGAAGAAATCACCATCGCCGGCAATATGCGTGAGATGTTCCAGCAAATCGTTGCCGTTGGTAACGATACCCTCGTACGCGGCAACAAGACCACCGGCTCGATCCTGATCGAGAAGATGGTCGTGGCCGGTAACTGAAAGAGGAGCGCGCCATGGGCCGATTCGTCCGCATCGACAAAGAGAGCAGCCCCAAGACGGTGCTGCTCAATCTCGACCTGGTGGCCACCGTCGAGTTGGCCCCGCAATCCGACCTGCTCAGTTCGGCCGGCGCTGACAGCCGCAAGGTATATGCCACCTTCCTTGCGTCCGATAAAACCGCGATCGCGACCCTGCATTTCGACAGCATCGCGGATGCGAATGCGTGGGTCAAGACCCACCTGGGCGTCGAACTCTAAGGTCCCCCGCAGCTGGATTGTTGATCGATAGTGAATTAACAATCCGGTTTCAGTATCTTTATCGCTGCAGCGTGCGCCGGCAAGATGAGCCGGTCTTCCACCACGCGCAAGGACCAGCGATGCAATCAATCCTCCAGGAAACCAGTCGGCCCGCGGCGCGCGAGCGCCTGCTGCTGCCGCAACTGGACACCTTCTACCGGCGCGCCGAACCCGTCCTCTATGCCCTGCTGCGCTGCGTTTTCGGCATCGTCATGTTCACCCATGGCCTGCCCAAGGCGCTGGGCATCCCGCACGGGTCGATGGCCGATCCGATGGCCGGCTCGACCCGGCTGATCCAGGACGTGATGGGCTTGCCGTTCGCGCCGCAACTGGCCTTCCTTGTCATGCTGCTCGAGACGGGCGGCGCGCTGATGCTGGCGCTGGGATTGTGGGCCAGGCCGGTCGCGCTCCTGATCGCCCTGCAAATGGTCGGCATCTGCCATGCGCTCGGCCCCACCTGGCCGTGGATCGACCGCGGCATCGAGTTTCCTTTCCTGATGGGCTTCCTGGCGCTGTACATCGCGGTGCGCGGCAGTGGACGGTTTGCGCTGGATCGTCGCTTTGGCGTCGCGATCTGACCCTGGTGCGCCATAAAAAACGCCCCGGCATGCGGGGCGTTGTCGCGACAGCGGGGTGGGCTTACTTGACTGCGCGGATCGCGTTCAGCACCGGCTGCAGCACCGCGGCGCCCAGGCGCGCGCTGCGTGCGCCGTCCCAGCCGACTTGCGGATCCGGATCGTTGGCGTTGTCCTTGAACGGCAGTTCCAGCGTGAGCGACAGGCAGCCGAAGGCGTGGGTGATGTGCGGCGAACCCATGGTCAGGGTCTCTTCGGTGTACGGCGTGGCGCCGTAGCCGTGCACGTCCTGGAAGTCGGGGCTGGCGATCTTGAAGTCGGCGATGAAGCGGTCTTGCGCTTCGCCTTGCTCCTTGGTGAAGTTCGGCAGCGATTCACTGCCGGCCACGAACACATAGGGCAGTCCTTCGTCGCCGTGCACGTCCAGGCACAGGTCGACGCCCGTCTCGTGCATCTTCTGCAGCACCAGGAACACCTCGGGGCTGCGCTCCATGCTCGGCTTGAGCCATTCGCGGTTCAGGTTGGCGCCGGCCGCATTGGTGCGCAGGTTGCCGCGCACCGAGCCGTCCGGGTTCATGTTCGGCACCACGTAGAACACCGACTCTTTCATTAGCTGGCGCCCGAACGGGTGGGCCGGATCCAGCAGCGCGTCGAGCATGCCCTCGACGAACCATTCGGCCATCGTCTCGCCCGGGTGCTGGCGCGCGATCACCCACACCTTTTTCTTACCCTCGGCCGGCTCGCCGATCACCAGCATGTTCAGGTCGCGGCCGTCGACGGTCGAGCCCAGGTCGAGCATGCGCACGTTCTCGGCCATCTGGGCGCGGTCCAGCAGCTCCAGGTGGCGTTCCCACGAATATGGCTCGAAGTAGGCGTAGTAGACGCTGTCCATGCCCGGGGTGTGCTCGATGGTGAGCACCTGGCCATCGAACGAGGTCGGCACGCGGAACCAGTTGACGCGGTCGTAGCTCGCCATCGCCTGGTAGCCTTCCCAGCCGGCCGTATAAGCGGCGTTGCCGGCGTTGAGCAGGCGGATGGAGCAGGCTTCGCCCTGCGCGCCCTGCAGGCGGAAGTAGAACCACTGGATGATGTCGGCGTGCGAGTCCTTGCGGATGTTCAGGTCGATGGCGTTGGCGCTGGTGGCGTTCACGACCTCGATGGCGCCAGCGTCGAATTGGCTGCTGATCTTGATAGACATGGTGTTGTCCTGTGTTGGGAAGGTACGTTGAAGCATCGATGATACTCGTTTTCGGCACACGCTCGCTAGGCGGGCCTGGCGCCGGGCAGGGCGGCGAAATGGCGCTGCAGGGCGTCCAGCGCAATCTTTACCTTGGCCGGATCGCCGTCGCGCCGCGGCGTCATGGCCGCCACCGGCAGCGCCGGCAACTGCCAGTGCGGCAGCACGCGCACCAGGGCGCCACGTTCGAGGGCGGGGTGGACGTCGGCGTGGCCCAGCAGCGCGAGGCCCATGCCCTGTTCGCACATCTGCTGCAGCGAGAGCTGGTTGTTGCTGACGATGCGCACGCCGACGCGCATGTGCTCGCGCTGCTCCCCCTGCCGCAGGTCGAGCTCCATGGACGGCACGCCGTCGTCGCCTTTGGGCTCGGTCGCCTGGCGCATCGAGCCCAGCCAGTGATGGTCCTGCAGCGCTTGCGGCGTGCTCGGCATGCCGTGGCGCTCGATATAGGCTGGCGCCGCGCACACGATGACGTCGAACTGGCACAGGCGGCGCGCGATCCAGCCCGAATCGGGCAGGCGGCCGGCGCGGATGGCGATGTCGATGCGGGCGTCGATCAGGTCGATCATGGCGTCGTCGACCAGCAGCCGCAAGCGCAATTGCGGCCAGGCGGCCAGCACCGGCGCCAAGGCCGGCGCGATGTGCAGGCCGAAGCCCACCGGCGCCGCCACCCGCAGCTCGCCGCTCGGCGCGTCGCGCGCGTGCAGCAGCGAGTCGTTGGCGGCATTGGCTGCTTCCAGCAGGCGCAGGCAGTGCGGATAGCAACGCGCGCCGGCCTCGGTCAGGGTCAGCTTGCGCGTCGAGCGGTGCAGCAGCGTCACGCCGGCCTGCCGCTCAAGCGCGCTGATGGACTGGCTGACGGCGGACGGGCTCATGCCCAGCCGGCGCGCGGCCGCGCTCATCGAGCCGCTCGAGACCGTTTCGGCGAATACCGCATAGGGTTTCAGGTCGTTCATCTATTAGCCTGGCTTCAAGGTGATAGTGCTTGCAGCCATCTTATCGCCTTATCGTGAAGCCGGTATCGTAGGCGAATTGAACACATCACTGGAGTCACGCATGAACATCGCCCTGATCGGCGCCACCGGCTTTGTCGGCGCCGCCGTCCTTTCCACCCTCCTGCAACGCGGCCACCGGGTCACCGCGCTGGTGCGCGATCCGTCGAAGCTGGCGCCGCAGCCGGGCCTGACGGCGGCGGTGGCCGACGCCTATGACGCCGATGCGATCGCGGCCGCCGTGCGCGGTCACGACGCCGTGGTCTCGGCCTTCAATCCGGGCTGGAACGATCCTGCCCTGTACGACAACTTCATGCGCGGCAGCGCGGCCATCGAGCGTGGCGTTGAACTCGGCGGCGTGCGGCGCCTGCTGGTGGTCGGCGGCGCGGGCAGCCTGTTCGTGGCGCCCGGCGTGCAGCTGGTCGACACGCCGGCATTCCTCGATCACGTGCCGCCGAATATCGTGCCGGGCGCAAAGGCGGCGCGCGACGCGCTGAACACGCTGCGCGCCAACACCGCGCTGGACTGGACCTTCCTCAGCCCGCCCGCGATGCTGGGGCAAGTCGAGGCGACCGGCGGCTACCGTGTCGGCGGCGAAGACTTGCTGATGGACGGCGACAAGCCGGCCGGCATCGCGGTCGCCGACCTGGCGCTCGCGATCGCCGATGAAATCGAACAGCCGCGCCACCTGCGGGCGCGCTTCACCGTCGCCAGCCAGGCGTAATCAATCGCGCAGGCCGCCGAAGCGGCCGTGATAGGCGGCGTCGGCATCCGGCGTCGCCGCGTCTTCCTTGCGCAGCATGGCCAGCACGTGCTCTTCGGCGCGCGCGTGGCACAGGCGGTAGATCTCGCGCGCCAGCGCATAGGCGTCGGTCCCCGGCCACGGCTGCGGCAGCAGGGCCAGCGGCAGCATCGGGTCGTGCAGCTGCACCCGGCGGTAGGCGTGGATCAAGAGGGTGCGGATCGCGAACGCATCCTCGGGCCTCACGTCGCCCTTGCCCAGCATGCCGGGCAGCGGCGCGAAGCGCTCGATGAAGCCGCGATAGGCATTCACCACCGCGTCGAGATTCCAGCAGTCACCCACCAGCTCGGGCAGCGGTCGCGTGCCCATGCCGGGCAGCTCGTCGACCTGGCACACGAAGACCTTGTCGACGGCATCCGCGCGCGCCATGATCTCGCGCAGCGTGTCGCGCTCGGGCGCCGGATGCGCCATCACCCCCGTCGCCAGCATCGCAAAACCCTCCCACTCGAGTTCCTTGCGCAGCAGGGTGCGCAGCTCGCTGTCGATGCTGCCGCTCTTGCCATGCGGCGCCAGCACGAAGGTCCAGCGCCCGTCCCAGTCCAGGCCCGGCGCCGAATAGATGCGGCGGTTGGCGCGCTCGAAGCGGGGCAGCGCCTTCGGCTCGATCGCATAGCGGCTGCGCCGGCCTTCACGGCTGGCCGTCAGCCAGCCTTCCTGCACCAGGCGGAACACGCTGGTGCGCACCAGCCGGTCGCCGACGCCGAGCGGACCCACCAGCTCGATCATGCTGCCGAGCCAGAAGGCGCCGCCGTGCGGGGCGATCGTGTCGCCGCACACGGTCACCACCAGCGACTTGTGGCGCGGCGGATCGAGGGCCAGGTTGTGGGCGATCCACCCAGTGCAGGAGAGTCGTTTCATGATTGCGGTCAATTTTTCTTGCTGCGATATGATTCAAAATTATTGTGTACATCAAGTTTTTTGTATCGTATTATGATTTGGACGGGTTTGCAATTGTAGAGAACCACGGGGGAGCTATGTACGCACAGATGGTGGAGACCGGCCTCAAGAAAGTCCGCACAGAACAGGACATGAGCGCCGAAGAGCAGGCGTTCCAGGCGCGCATCGACGCCGGGATCAAGATCGAACCGAAGGACTGGATGCCGGAAGCGTACCGCAAGACGCTGATCCGCCAGATTTCGCAGCACGCGCATTCCGAGATCGTCGGCCAGCTCCCGGAAGGTAACTGGGTGACGCGCGCGCCGACCCTGCAGCGCAAGTCGGTCCTGCTGGCCAAGATCCAGGACGAGGCCGGCCACGGCCTGTACCTGTACAGCGCCGCCGAGACGCTGGGAGTCTCGCGCGACGAGCTGCTGGCCGCCCTGCACGCCGGCAAAGCCAAGTATTCGAGCATCTTCAACTATCCGACGCTGAGCTGGGCCGATATGGGTGCGATCGGCTGGCTGGTGGACGGCTCGGCCATCATCAACCAGATCCCGCTGTGCCGATGCTCGTACGGCCCGTATGCACGCGCCATGGTCCGCGTCTGCAAGGAAGAATCCTTCCACGCGCGCCAGGGCTACGACATCATGATGGCCTTGGCCAAGGGCACGCCGGAGCAGAAGGCGATGGCCCAGGATGCGCTCAACCGCTGGTGGTGGCCTTCCTTGATGATGTTCGGTCCGTCGGATGCCGAGTCGGTCAACAGCGCGCAATCGACGGCCTGGCGCATCAAGCTGTTCTCCAACGACGAGCTGCGCCAGCGCATGGTCGACCAGACCGTGCCGCAAGCCGAATACCTGGGCCTGACGGTGCCCGATCCCGACCTCAAGTGGAACGCCGAACGCGGCTCCTACGATTTCGGCGAGATCGACTGGTCCGAGTTCTACAACGTCCTGAAGGGCAACGGCCCCTGCAACCGCGAGCGCCTGCGCACGCGTGTCAAAGCCTGGGACGACGGCGAATGGTTCCGCGACGCCCTCGTCGCCCACGCCGACAAGCAAGCCGCCAAAAAAGCCGCGGCATAAAAACAGCCGTAGGGTGGACGGCTTTGCCGTCCACGCGTCCAAGACACGCCCGCCCTACGCGAACGCCATCACGGAGACAACAATGAGCAAAGAATGGCCCCTGTGGGAAGTCTTCATCCGCAGCCAGCACGGCCTCGCCCACAAGCATGTCGGCAGCCTGCACGCCCCTGACGCCGAAATGGCGATCAACAACGCACGCGACGTCTACACCCGCCGCAACGAAGGCGTCTCGATCTGGGTCGTGCGCGCCGCCGACATCGTCGCCAGCAGCCCTTCCGACAAGGAATCGCTGTTCGAGCCGGCCAACAGCAAGGTCTACCGCCACCCGACCTTCTTCCCGATGCCGGAAGAAGTCAAGAACTTGTGAGCCTGCAGATGGACGCCAAATTCCAGTACCTGCTGCGCCAGGGCGACAACGCCCTGATCCTGTCGCAGCAACTGTGCCAGCTGGTCGGCAAGGGCCCCGCGCTCGAAGAAGACATGGCCCTGTCCAACGTCGCCCTCGACCTCTTGGGCCAGACCCGCATGTGGCTGACGTATGCGGGCGAGCTCGAAGGCAAGGGCCGCGACGAAGACCGCCTGGCCTTCCTGCGCGACGCCATTGAGTACCGCAGCTGCCTGCTGGTCGAGCAGCCCAACGGCAGCTACGCCGACACCCTCACGCGCCAATTCCTGTTCGACACCTGGCACTACTTCCTGATGGATGGCCTGACCCGATCCAGCGACGAACGCATCCGCGAGATCGCCGCCAAGTCGATCAAGGAAGTGACCTATCACCTGCGCCGCAGCGGCGACCTCGTGGTGCGGCTGGGCGATGGCAGCGACAAGAGCCGCGCCATGATGCAGACGGCGCTCGACGAGCTGTGGATGTATAGCGGCGAGATGTTCCTCTACGACGAGATCGACCATGCGATGGTGGCGCAGGGAATCGCTCCGCCTGTCGATTCGATTCGCACGCAATGCCTCGACCACATGGCCGAGGTCTTCGCTGACGCCACCTTGACGATGCCGTCGCCCGACGCCTGGATGCAGCGCGGCGGCAAGCAGGGCCGCCACAGCGAACGCCTCGGCTTCATCCTGGCCGAGATGCAGTTCCTGCAGCGCGCCTATCCGGGAGCGGCCTGGTAATGAGCTTTCTGGCCGTCTCCGTTGAACAGGTCTGGGACTGGCTCGGCGAGGTCGCCGACCCGGAAATCCCCGTCATCTCGGTGGTCGATCTCGGCATCGTGCGCGACGTGCGCCTGGAGGGCGAGACATGCGTGGTCACGATCACGCCGACCTATTCGGGCTGCCCGGCGATGCAGGTGATCTCGGAATCGGTCAGCGCAGCGCTGCGCGCGCACGGCATCGAGGATGTCCGCATCGAGAGCCGCCTGTCGCCCGCCTGGACCACCGACTGGATGAGCGCGGCCGGCAAGGCTGCCCTGAAAGGCTACGGCATCGCGCCGCCGGTGCAGCAGGCGATCGACATCAGCGGCCTGCACGCCGGCATCCGCCGCCGCGCCGCGCCCGACGTCGCCTGCCCGCACTGCGGCTCGCCCCACACCCAACTGACCAGCGAATTCGGCTCGACTCCGTGCAAGGCGCTGTACAAGTGCCTCGACTGCCGTGAGCCGTTCGACTACTTCAAATGCCACTGAGGCCAGCATGAGCAAGTTCCATCCATTGACCGTATCGAAGGTGAAGCACGAGACGCGCGACGCCATCGCCGTCACCTTCGACGTCCCGCCCGAGCTGAAAGAGGCCTTCGCCTACCGCCAGGGCCAGTACCTGACCCTGCGCGCCACCATCGATGGCGAAGAGGTGCGCCGTTCGTACTCGATCTGCTCGGCCGTGCAGGACGCGCAGCTGCGGGTGGCGATCAAGCGCTGCAGCGGCGGCCTGTTCTCGGGCTGGGCCAACGACAGCCTGCAGCCCGGCGCGACGCTGGACGTGATGCCGCCCAGCGGCAACTTCAACGTGCCGCTCGATCCGGCCAGCAGCCGCCACTACCTGGCGTTCGCCGCCGGCAGCGGCATCACGCCGATCCTGTCGATCGTCAAGACCACGCTGCAGGCCGAACCCGAGAGCCGCTTCACCATCGTCTACGGCAACCGCGCCTCGTCGAGCGTGATCTTCCGGGATGAACTGACCGACCTGAAGGACCAGTACATGGGGCGCCTGCGCCTGGTGTACGTGATGAGCCGCGAGCAGCAGGACATCGAACTGTTCAACGGCCGCATCACCGAAGACAAGTGCAGCCAGTTCCTGCGCCACTGGATCGATATCAGGGACATCGACGTCGCCTTCATCTGCGGCCCGGAAGACATGATGCACGGCGTCTCGCGCGCGCTGCAGGAAGCCGGGCTGCCGAAAGAGCAGATCCGGATCGAACTGTTCGCCGCCAGCGCGCCGACACGCGAGCGCAAGCCGCGTTCGGCCGAATCGGCAGCACGAAACCTGACTGAAGTGACCGTGATCATGGACGGCAACGCCGCCAGCTTCACAATGGACAAGGACAAGGAATCGCTACTTGACGCCGGCCTGCGCGCCGGGCTCGACATGCGCTACTCGTGCAAGGGCGGCGTGTGCTCGACCTGCCGCTGCAAGGTGCTCGATGGCGAGGTCGAGATGGACGTGAACTACGCGCTCGAGGATTACGAAGTGGCGCGCGGGTTTGTGTTGAGCTGCCAGAGTTTCCCGGTCACTGACAAGGTGGTGGTCGATTTCGATATCCATGAGTAAGCGAATCGATCGATAGCCCGCAGCCCAAAGACCGTCGTTCCCGCCAAGGCGCCCGGCGAGGGCGGGAACGACGTGCAAGAGATAGCGACAAAAAAATGGAGACAACAATGAGCTACGAATCCATACAATTCAAGATCGAAAACGGCATCGCGCTGCTGACCCTGAGCCGCCCCGAGCGCCTGAACAGCTTCACCCAGGCCATGCACCTCGAAGTGCGCGACGCCCTCGATAAACTGCAGGCCGACAAATCCGTCCGCGTGCTGGTCCTGACCGGCGCCGGCCGCGGCTTCTGCGCCGGCCAGGACCTGTCCGACCGCGCCGTCGACCCCGGCGCCCCGAGCGTCGACCTGGGCGCATCGGTCGAAAAATTCTACGCCCCGCTGGTGCTCACCCTGAAGAACCTGCCGATGCCGGTCATCTGCGCTGTCAATGGCGTGGCCGCCGGCGCCGGCGCCAACCTGGCGCTGGCCTGCGACATCGTGCTGGCCGCCAAATCGGCCAGCTTCATCGAGGCTTTCAGCAAGCTGGGCCTGATCCCCGACACCGGCGGCACCTGGCACCTGCCACGCCTGATCGGCCACGCGCGCGCCATGGGCCTGGCCATGCTGGGCGAAAAACTCAGCGCCGAGAAAGCCGAGGAATGGGGCCTGATCTGGCGCTGCGTGCCCGACGAAGCCCTGATGGACGAGGCGCTGGCCATGGCCGAACACTTCGCCGCCGCGCCGACCAAGGGGCTGGCATTCACCAAGAAAGCCTTCCAGGCCAGCTACGCCAACTCGCTCGAAGACCAGTTGCAGCTGGAGGCCGGCATGATGCGCGAACTCGGCTACAGCCACGATTACCGCGAAGGCGTGGCCGCCTTCATGGCCAAGCGTACGCCGCATTTCAAGGGAGAGTGAGCATGCACGCCATCCCTCCAGGCAGCACGGTCGCCGTCATCGGCAGCGGCGCCATGGGCGCCGGCATCGCGCAGGTCGCGGCCACTGCCGGCCACCAGGTCCTGCTGTTCGATACCCGCGCGGACGCCGCCGACAAGGCCATCGCCGGCATCGGCAAGACCTATGCGAAGCTGGTCGAGAAGGGCCGCATGGGCGCGGTCGAATCCGACCTGGCGCGCGAACGCCTCAAGCGCATCGCGTCATTGCACGACGCCGCCGGCGCCGTCCTCGTCGTCGAGGCCATCGTCGAGAACCTGGACGCCAAGCGCTTTCTTTTCGCCGAGCTCGAAGGCATCGTCGGCCAGCACTGCATCCTGGCCACCAATACCTCGTCGATCTCGGTCACGGCGATCGGCGCGCAACTGCAGCACCCTGAGCGCCTGGTTGGCATGCACTTCTTTAACCCGGTGCCGCTGATGGCGCTGGTCGAGGTGATCAGTGGCCTGGCCACCGGCCGCGAGGTCGCGAACGTCGTCCACGCCACCGCCGAAAGCTGGGGCAAGAGCCCGGTGCATGCCAAGTCGACGCCCGGCTTCATCGTCAACCGCGTGGCCAGGCCGTATTACGCCGAAGCCCTGCGCCTGCTGCTGGAACAGGCCGCCGACGTGGCGACGCTGGACGCCGTGATGCGCGACTGCGGCGGCTTCCGCATGGGGCCTTTCGAGCTGATGGACCTGATCGGCCACGACGTCAACTTCTCGGTCACCAACTCGGTATTCGCCGCCTACTACAACGACCCGCGCTTCACGCCCTCGATCCTGCAGCAAGAACTCGTCAGCGCCGGCTTCCTGGGCCGCAAGACGGGACGCGGTTTCTACCGCTACGGTGACGAGGTCGCCAAACCGGCGCCGCAGACCGAGGCGCCAGGACAGAAACCGTCTGCGCTGCGCCATGCCGGCGGCATCAAGGCGGTCGATGCGCTCGCCGAACGCCTGCGCGGCGCCGGCTTCGACCCGGTCGCCATCGAGGCCGCACCCGGCCTGTATTGCGACGGCGCCGCGATCTACCTCACCGATGGCCGCAGCGCCACCGAGCGCGCCGAGGCGGACGGCCACCGCGATACGATCCTGTTCGACCTGCTGCTCGATCCCGCGGGAGCGACCCGCATCGCGCTGGCGCGCGCCGACCAGTGCGGCGACGCCGCCTGGCAGGCCGCGGTCGGATTGTTCCAGGCCGCCGGCTTTGCCGTCACGCGCCTGGACGACGTGCCCGGCATGGCCGTGATGCGCACCGTGGCGATGCTGGCCAACGAGGCCGCCGATGCCGTCAACCAGGGCGTATGCAGCGCCCGCGCCGTCGACATCGCGATGCAGAAGGGCGTCAACTATCCACGCGGCCCGCTGGCCTGGGCGGACAGCATGGGCTTGCGCCAGGTCGTCACCGTGCTGGCCAACCTGGCCGCCACCTATGGCGAAGACCGCTACCGCGTGTCGCCGCTGCTGCGCCGCAAGCTGGCGTTTGACCCGCAGGGGGCGCGTTTCCATGCACGTTGATCCACAACGGCTGGCCGAACTGGCCGGCCGCACGATGTACGAACGCGATCCGGCCAGCCAGGGCCTCGGCATGCAGCTGCTCGAGATCCGCCCCGGCTATGCGCGCATGTCGATGAAGGTGCGCGACGATATGCTCAACGGCCACGCCACCTGCCACGGTGGCTACATCTTCATGCTGGCCGACAGTGCCTTCGCTTTCGCCTGCAACTCGCACAACTTCAATACCGTCGGCGCCGGCTGCACCATCGACTACCTCGCGCCCGGCCGTCCCGGCGACGTGCTGGTGGCCGAGGCGGTGGAGCAGGCGCTGCAGGGCAAGACCGGCGTCTACGACGTCGCCGTGACGGACCAGGATGGGCGCACGATCGCGCTGTTCCGGGGCAAGTCGCACCGCGTCGCCGGCACCCTGGTGCCGATGGACGCGTGAATCGCTACTAGAAAGGAGATCGAGATGGTCCAACGCATTCCCGCCGATGGCGAGCTGGAACCGATCGAACGCGCCAGCCGCGACGAGCTGCAGGCGCTTCAGCTGCAGCGCCTGCAATGGACACTCAGGCACGCCTACGAGAACGTGCCGCACTACCGCGCCGCCTTCGACGAAGCAGGGGTACACCCGAGTGACCTGAAGACGCTGGCCGACCTGGCGAAATTCCCGTTCACCGAGAAAAAGACGCTGCGCGACAACTACCCGTTCGGCCTGTTCGCCGTGCCGCGCGAAGAGGTAGTGCGCGTGCACGCTTCGTCCGGCACCACCGGCAAACCGACCGTGGTCGGCTACACGCAAAACGACATCGACACCTGGGCCAATGTCGTGGCGCGTTCGATCCGCGCCGCGGGCGGGCGCAAGGGCGACCTGGTGCACATCTCCTACGGCTATGGCCTGTTCACCGGCGGCCTGGGCGCCCACTATGGCGCCGAGCGCCTGGGCTGCACCGTGATTCCGATGTCGGGCGGCCAGACCGAGAAGCAGGTGCAGCTGATCTGCGACTTCAAGCCGTCGATCATCATGGTCACGCCCTCGTACATGCTCAATATCGTCGAGGAGTTCACCCGCCAGGGCATCGACCCTGCAAGCTCGTCGCTGAAGGTCGGCATCTTCGGCGCCGAGCCGTGGACCGACGCGATGCGGCGCGAGATCGAGACGCGCGCCGGCATCGACGCGGTCGACATCTATGGCCTGTCCGAAGTGATGGGCCCGGGCGTTGCCAGCGAATGCATCGAGAGCAAGGATGGCCCCGTGATCTGGGAAGACCATTTCTACCCCGAGATCATCGATCCCGACACCGGCGAAGTGCTGCCGGACGGCGAAGAAGGCGAGCTGGTATTCACCTCGCTCACCAAGGAAGCGCTGCCCATCATCCGCTACCGCACGCGCGACCTGACCCGTTTGCTGCCACCGACCTCGCGCGCGATGCGCCGCATGGGCCGCATCACGGGCCGCTCGGACGATATGCTGATCATCCGCGGCGTGAACGTGTTCCCGAGCCAGATCGAGGAACTGATCCTCAAGATGCCGGCGCTGGCGCCGCAGTACCAGCTGGTGGTGGCGCGCGACGGTCACCTGGACACGCTCGAGGTGCTGGGTGAACTGCGTGACGCCTCGCTACCGTCAGACAGCGTGGATGCGCTATGCCGCGACCTCCAGCACTGCATCAAGACCTATGTCGGCGTGACCACCCGCGTGACCCTGCTGGCGCCGCAAGGCATCGAGCGCACGCTGACCGGCAAGGCCCGGCGCGTGGTCGACCGCCGTCCAAAACCTTAACTGGAGATTTTCATGATCGACGCCTTCATCGTTGACGCCGTCCGCACCCCCTTCGGCCGCTACGGCGGCGCCCTGTCCAGCATCCGTGCCGACGATCTTGCCGCGTTGCCGATCGCGGCGCTGATGGCCCGCAACCAGGGCGTCGACTGGACCGCGGTCGACGACCTGCTCTACGGCTGCGCCAACCAGGCCGGCGAAGACAACCGCAACGTCGGCCGCATGGCCGCGCTGCTGGCCGGCCTGCCGCAAGACGTGCCCGCCAACACCATCAATCGCCTGTGCGGTTCGGGCATGGATGCCGTGGGCACCGCCGCGCGCGCCATCAAGGCCGGCGAGGCGCAACTCGTGATCGCCGGCGGTGTCGAAAGCATGACCCGTGCGCCGTTCGTGATGGGCAAGGCCGACAGCGCTTTTTCGCGCGCGGCCAAGATCGAAGATACGACCCTGGGCTGGCGCTTCGTCAATCCGACGATGAAGGCAAAGTACGGCATCGACTCGATGCCCGAAACCGCCGAGAACGTGGCGCGCGAGTTCGGCATCGCCCGCGCCGACCAGGATGCCTTCGCGCTGCGCAGCCAGCAGCGCTGGGCGCGCGCGAACGAAGAGGGATTCTTCAAGGACGAGATCGTGCCGGTGACGGTGCCCCTAAAGAAAGGCGAGTCGCGCGTGGTCGACACCGACGAGCAGCCGCGCCCCGACACCAGCATCGAAGCGCTGGCCAAATTGAAGGGCGTGGTCACGCCGGACGGTTCGGTCAGCGCCGGCAACGCCTCGAGCCTGAACGACGGCGCCTGCGCGCTGTTGCTGGCCTCTGGCGAAGCCGCCGCCCGCTACGGCTTGACCCCGCGCGCACGCGTGGTCGGCATGTCCACCGTCGGCCTGGCGCCGCGCATTATGGGCTACGGCCCGGCGCCGGCGGTCAAGAAGTTGCTGGCCCAGACCGGCCTCACGCTCGAGCAGATGGACGTGATCGAGCTGAACGAAGCCTTTGCCGCCCAGGGCCTGGCCGTCACGCGCGACCTCGGCCTGGCGGACGACGACGCCCGCGTCAACCCGAACGGCGGCGCGATCGCCATCGGCCACCCGCTGGGCGCCTCCGGCGCACGCCTGGTCATGACGGCCGTGAACCAGCTGCACCGCACGGGCGGACGCTACGCCCTGTGCACGATGTGCATCGGCGTCGGCCAGGGCATCGCCCTGATCGTGGAGCGGGTCTAATCGATGGTAAAGGTTTATGAAATCGACGGCGTGCGACCGGTCGTGCATCCGACCGCCTACGTGCACCCGTCGGCGGTGCTGATTGGCGATGTGATCGTCGGCCCGCGCTGCTACATCGGCCCCTGCGCCAGCCTGCGCGGCGATTTCGGCCGCCTGATCCTGGAAGAGGGCGCCAACCTGCAGGACACGTGCGTGATGCACGGCTTCCCGGGCGAAGATACCGTGGTCGAAGTCGACGGTCATATCGGCCACGGCGCCGTGCTGCATGGCTGCCGCGTCAAGCGCAACGCCATGGTCGGCATGAATGCCGTCGTGATGGACAAGGCGGTGGTCGGCGAGGAATCGATCGTGGCCGCGATGAGTTTCGTGAAGGCGGGCATGGTGATCCCGCCACGCTCGATGGTAATGGGCGCGCCCGCGAAGGTGATGCGCGAACTCACCGACGAGGACGTGCAATGGAAAAGCTTCGGCACCCGCCAGTACCAGGAACTGGCCGTGCGCTCGCTGCACTCCATGCGTGAGGTCGAGGCGGATACCGAAGTGGAGCCGGACAGACAACGCATCGCATTCGACGCCGACGGCATGCACAAGCCGAAAGCCTGAAGAGACAAACGAGGAGACAGAATATGGGTGACATCCCGACACTACAAAGCCTGATCGCCGGCCGCTGGCACGGCCAGGAATCGCACACCGCGCTGCACAGCGCCCTCGACAACGCGCTGATTTATCACACGCACGCCGAGAAAATCGATTTCGACGAAGCCTTGAGCTTCGCCCGCAAGACCGGCATCAAGAGCTTGATGGGCCAGGACTTCCAGAAGCGCGCGCAATGCCTGAAGGCGCTGGCGCTCTACCTCATGGAGCGCAAGGAAGAGCTGTACGAGATCTCGCACCTGACCGGCGCCACGCGCCAGGACAGCTGGGTCGACGTCGAAGGCGGCATCGGCACCCTGTTCGCCTACGCCAGCATGGGTTCGCGCGAGCTGCCGTCGTCGAACGTGCTGCACGAAGGCCCGGCCATGGCGCTGGGCAAGCGCGGCGGCTTTTCCGGCACCCACATCCTGGTGCCGCGTGGCGGCGTGGCGGTGCACATCAACGCCTTCAACTTCCCGATCTGGGGCCTGCTCGAAAAATTCGCGCCGAGCTTCCTGGCGGCCATGCCCTGCATCGCCAAGCCGGCCACCGCCACCAGCTACCTGACCCATGCCGTGGTCAAAATGATGATGGAGTCGAAGCTGCTGCCGGATGGCGCACTGCAGCTCGTGATCGGCAGCACCGGCGACCTGCTCGATCGCCTCGGTGGGTTCGATGCCGTCACCTTCACCGGCTCGGCCGACACCGCCGCCAAGCTGCGTTCGAACCCGAACCTGATTCGCGCATCGGTGCCGTTCACTGCCGAAGCCGACTCGCTCAACTGTGCGATCCTGGCGCCGGACGTCACGCCCGACGATCCGGAGTTCGACCTGTTCGTGAAGGAAGTGGCGCGCGAAATGACCGGCAAGGCCGGCCAGAAGTGCACCGCGATCCGCCGCGTGATCGTGCCGGCAACGCTGGTCGACGCAGTCGGCGAACGCCTGCGCGAACGCCTGGCCAGGACCACGGTCGGCAACCCGAAGGTGGAGGGCGTGCGCATGGGCGCGCTGGCCTCGATGGACCAGCACCGCGACGTCAGCGAACGGGTCGAGCTGCTCGCGCGCGGCAACGAGATCCTGTTCAGCGCGCGCGACGGCTTCAATCCGGTTGGCGAGAACGTGGCCAGCGGCGCCTTCTTCTCGCCCACCTTGCTGCTGTGCCGTAATGCGATGGACAACGACGCCGTGCACGACGTGGAAGCCTTCGGCCCGGTCAGCACCCTGATGACCTACCGCGACATCGACGAGGCACTGGAGCTGGCCGCGCGCGGCAAGGGCAGCCTGGTGACGACGCTCGCTACCAAAGACCCGTCGATCGCCGCCTACGCCGTGCCGGTGGCGGCGGCCTCGCATGGCCGCGTGCTGATCCTGGACCGCGAGGCGGCGGTGGACAGCACCGGCCACGGCTCGCCGCTGCCGCAACTGAAACACGGCGGCCCGGGCCGCGCCGGAGGCGGCGAAGAGCTGGGCGGCATCCGCGCTGTCAAGCACTTCCTGCAGCGCGCCGCGGTGCAGGGTTCGCCAACCATGCTCGGCGCCGTCACGGGCGAATACGTGCGCGGCGGCGCCGTCAAGGAAAGCGAACTCCACCCGTTCCGCCGCTACTTCGAAGACCTGGAGATGGGCCATTCGCTGCTGACCCACCGCCGCACGGTGAGCGAAGCCGACATCGTCAATTTCGGCGGCGTCTCGGGCGACTACTTCTACATGCACTTCGACGAGATCGCAGCGAAAGACACGCAGTTCGGCCAGCGCATCGCGCACGGCTACTTCGTGCTGTCGGCGGCGGCCGGCCTGTTCGTGTCGCCGGCGCCGGGGCCGGTGCTGGCCAACTACGGCCTCGACAACCTGCGCTTCGTGGCGCCGGTGGCGATCGGCGACACCATCCGCGCGCGCCTGACCTGCAAGCGCAAGGTCGACCGCAACCGCGCGGATGAGCAGGGCAGGGGACAGGGCGTGGTGGCGTGGGATGTGCAGGTGACTAACCAGCGCGACGAGCTGGTGGCGAGCTATGACATCCTGACGCTGGTGTTGAAGCGAGATTAGTTCTCGCCATGCAACATGGAACTTAACTCAATGTGATCAGTCTAAATATGCTCTTGATGGAATAGTTTTTGGAGGGAATAATGTCCGAACTATAGAAAGAACTCTGAAGAAGGAAGGGCAAGGCGATGGCTAAGAAATTCAACGAACTGCGTGCTGGAATGTCGCCTGAAGCGCAGGCGCGGGCTGCTGCACGTGCGGAAGCCATGCTGGTTGAGATGCAGCTTCAAGAATTACGTAAGTCCAGGAACGTGACGCAGGTTGAAGTTGCTAGGGCGATGAGTGTAGAGCAAGCAGCAGTCTCAAAACTGGAGCGCAGGGACGATATGTATGTCAGCACGCTGCGTGATTATGTCAAGGCACTGGGCGGCGAGTTGAAGTTGGTCGCGTCGTTTCCCGATGCCGAGATCCAGCTTCATTCGTTTGAACCAGCCCGCTGACATCAGAATCAATCCAGCCGGCGGTCGTAGCGGTCGTGGGCGTGTTGGCTGATGAAAGTTGACAGGCCGCGGCCCTCGGCGGCCAACTTGCACATGCTGGCGATATTCGAGGCGCCTGCGCTGCCAATGGTATAGACATACCGAACACCACCTGTGAACTCGACAGTGATCGAATCCGCCCCGATCTGATAAGCGACGACACCCGATTGCCCGCTGCGATTGGCATAACGCTGCATGACTCGCCTCAGAAGTGAACATGGACCCGAGATGGGTCCATGTCTTTTTTCTGCAAGAACAAAAATCAGGACCGCGTACGCTGCAGCCGCAGCAATCCTTCCGGCGTGCGGATCGCGCGCAGGTCGTCGTAGTCCGGCACGCCGGTCACTTTCGTCTCGAGCGGCTCGTGGTGGGTGGCGGTGACGACGATGCTGTCCATCCCGGCCGCCTCGGCCGATTGCAGGCCGGCCAGCGTATCCTCGAACACCAGGCAGTCTTGCGGGCGCATGCCCAGCTTTTCCGCGCCCAGCAGGAACGGATCCGGCGCCGGTTTGCCGCGCTGGACGTCTTCGGCGGCCACCATCACGGGCGGCGTCGGGAGCCCGGCTGCGGCGATGCGCGCCTCGGCCAGCGCGCGCGGGGCCGAGGTCACGATGGCCCAGCGGTCGGCTGGCAGGGTGGCCAGGAAAGCCGCCACGCCGGCGATCGCCTCGATGCCTTCCACGTCTTCGATCTCGGCCAGCGTGATGCGGTGCGCTTCGGCTTCCACGTCGATATCAGGCAGGCCGACGCCACGCACCGTGTCGATGCTGCGCTTGCCGTGGATGGTCGGCAGGAAGACGTCGACGTCCAGGCCATGGCTGCGCGCCCAGGCGGCCCAGACACGCTCGGCGGCGATGATCGAAGTGAGGATGGTGCCATCCATGTCGAACAGGAAGGCGGCGTAGTCGCGGGTGGGGAGGGCGGTCATTGAATCGTTGCTGTAGAAGGGTGAACAGAGGGAGATGGGCCCTGGACGAGGGCCCATACACGTCGTTCCCGCGCAGGCGGGAACCCAAGTGCTGCTAGCGCCGTCGTAACGCGAAAACTTGGGTCCCCGCCTGCGCGGGGACGACGTTAGTTGGCCAGCTGCTGGCGCACGCGCACGATCGCCGCGCGCACCTGGTTCGGCGCGGTGCCGCCCACGTGGTCGCGCGCCGCCACCGAACCTTCGAGGGTCAGCACCTCGAACACGTCCTGCCCGATCAGCGGCGAGAAGCCCTGCAGCGTCTCGAGCGACATCTCGGACAAGTCGCAGCCCGCCTGGTCGCAGGCACGCACCGCATGCGCCACGGCTTCGTGGGCGTCGCGGAATGGCAGGCCTTTCTTGACCAGGTAGTCGGCCAGGTCGGTCGCGGTAGCGTAGCCCTGCAGCGCCGCGGCGCGCATGTTCTCGGCCTTGACCGTGATGCCCGACGCCATATCGGTGAAGATGCGCAGCGTGTCGGTCACGGTGTCGATGGTGTCGAACAGCGGTTCCTTGTCTTCCTGGTTGTCCTTGTTGTAGGCCAGCGGCTGGCCTTTCATCAGGGTCAAGAGGCCGGTCAGATGGCCATACACACGGCCGGTCTTGCCGCGCGCCAGTTCCGGCACGTCCGGGTTCTTCTTTTGCGGCATGATCGACGAACCGGTGCAGAAACGGTCGGCGATGTCGATGAAGCCGATGCGCGGGCTGATCCACATCACCAGCTCTTCCGAGAAGCGCGAGACGTGCATCATCAGGATCGAGGCGGCGGCGGTGAATTCGATCGCGAAGTCGCGGTCGGACACGGCGTCGAGCGAGTTGTGGCAGACGTCGTCGAAGCCCAGGGTCTTGGCCACGCGCAGGCGATCGATCGGGAAGGTGGTGCCGGCCAGGGCGGCGGCGCCCAGCGGCAGGCGGTTGACGCGGCGGCGCGCATCCTGCATGCGCTCGGCGTCGCGGCCGAACATCTCGACATAGGCCAGCATGTGGTGGCCAAAGGTGATCGGCTGCGCCACCTGCAGGTGGGTGAAGCCCGGCATGATGGTGTCGGCGTGGCGTTCGGCGAGATCCGTCAGGGCGCCGCGCAGGCCGTTCAGCAGGACCAGGATGTCGTCGATGGCGGCGCGCACGTACAGGCGGATGTCGGTGGCGACCTGGTCGTTGCGCGAGCGGCCGGTGTGCAGGCGCTTGCCGGCATCGCCGACCAGTTCGGTCAGGCGCTTCTCGATGTTCAGGTGTACGTCTTCCAGGTCGAGCAGCCATTCGAAGCTGCCGGCGTCGATCTCGGACCGGATTTGCGTCATGCCGCGCTCGATCTCGGCACGGTCGTGCTCGCTGATGATGCCTTGGGCCGCCAGCATCTCGGCGTGCGCCAGCGAGCCCTGGATGTCGTATTGCGCCAGGCGTTTGTCGAAGAACACGGACGCGGTGTAGCGCTTGACGAGATCGGACACGGGTTCGGAGAAGCGGGCCGACCAGGCTTCGGCTTTTTTGGAGAATTGTTCGGTCATGGTGGAATTCCGGTTGGGGATTCGACGATTATAAACCGCGCCGCCGCTCCGTCTTCCGGTGGGCAGATTACTGGGGGAAAGCTAGCGAAAAAAAGCTCCCTGCTGAGCTCAATCGAAACCAATACGGAGGCCAAACGGGGCTAGAATGGTTTTTTTGCCAGCTATGCAAGCCCAATGATTACGAACGATTCCAGCTTCCAGGTCAGCACCGACCAGTCCCGGCTCGATATCCCGATGATCTACCGCTTCCTCAGTGAGCAGTCGACCTGGGCCGTGGGTATTTCCCGTCCGATCGTCGAGCGCGCCATCGAGAATTCGCTGTGCTTCGGCGGCTACCTCGACGGCCGCCAGATCGCCTTTGCGCGTGTAATCACCGACTACGCCACCTTCGCCAACCTGGTGGATGTGTTCGTCGTGCCCGAGTACCGCGGGAACGGCTACGGCAAGCAATTGATCGGCGTGGTGCTAGGCCACCCCAGCCTGCAGAAACTGCGCCGCTTCACGCTGGCCACCAAGGACTCGCACAGCCTGTACGAGCGCTTCGGTTTTACTCCACCGTTGCGTCCAGAGACATTGATGGAACGTTACTTTCCCAACATCTATCTATCCTGAGCGTACTCAACATGGCGACGTGAATCTGGAATCAGGCTTACTCTGATGGCTCATCAGAGGAATCCCTATGTTCCGATTCGTCGTCCATGCCGTAATCACGTTGGCATTGCTGGCGAGCAGTGCCAGCAATGCCGCTGACAAAGAACCAGTACCGCCGAAAGGCTCGCTCGTCATCATCGGCGGCGCCCTGCGCGCCGATAACGATGCCGTGTGGGAACGCATCGTCCAGCTCGCTGGCGGCAAAGGCGCCCGGGTCGCCGTGTTCGCCTCCGCCTCGGCCAGTCCCGAACGGGCCGGCAATTATCTGGTCGAGCGCCTGAACCGCCATGGCGCCGACGCCTTCTTTGTCCCGGTTGCCGAGCGCCTGGATGGCGCCGACGGGCGCGCCGCGGCCGACGACCCCAAGCTGGCCGAGGCCGTGCGCACGGCCGGCGGCGCCTATTTCTCGGGCGGCGACCAGGGCCGCATCACGGGCGTCCTGCGCCGGCCCGACGGCAGCAACACGCAGGTGCTCGACGCCCTGTGGGACATGTACCGGCGCGGCGGCGTGATCGCCGGTTCGAGCGCCGGCGCCGCCATCATGAGCAGCACCATGTTCGGCCATCCGCGCTCGATCCTGTCCACCCTCCAGCATGGCGTCGACGACGGCCGCCAGATCACGCGCGGCCTGGGCTTCATCGGCGACGACGTCTTCATCGACCAGCACCTGCTGGTGCGCGGACGCTTCGCGCGCATGCTGCCGGCCATGCTGGCCAAGGGCTACAAGATCGGCCTCGGGATCGACGAGAACACGGCGATGGTGGTGGGGCCGAAGCGCGACGTCGAAGTGATCGGCTACCGCGGCGCGCTACTGGTCGACCTGAGCGAGGCCGCCACCCGCGACGGCAGTTTCAATCTCGCCAATGGGCGCCTGAGTTACCTCGACAATGGCGACCGCTTCAACCTGGCCACCAAGATCTTCACGCCGGCGCCCGAGAAGGCGCACGGCAAGGTCGATGCCAAGAAACCGTACTGGCGCGGCCCGCTGTTCTCGGCCGACATCCTCGGCAACGGCACGGTGGTCGACCTGATGGCCAAGCTGATCGACAGCGACCAGGTCGACGCGATCGGCCTGTCGCTGGACAGCCCCAATGCCGAGCGGCCCGACCTGGGCTTCGAGTTCAAGCTCAGTCGCGTCGGCGAGAGCGTGGGTTACCAGTCGGCGTTCAGCGAAGCCTATTCGGTGTATAACGTGCGGCTCGATATCCGGCCGATCGTGGTGCAAAGGCCGCTGTATCAGTACCGGTAGCCAGCCGCGATAGTCAATCGCAACGCCATTCCAGGCGTTCGGCCAGCACCCGCTTCTGGGCGTCGATCAGCGGCGCATTGGGATCGTGACCGGCGCGCGCCACCTCGAACAGCGCCTTGTCCCGCGCCGTGATGGCCTCGAAAAAGCGCCGGGTGACTTGCGGCTCGGTGAGCAAGTCTTCCTTGCCCTGCACCAGGTAGACGGGCAGCTCGTAGTACGTGCCGAGGCGGTACAGATCGGTCGTCGATGCCATGCCATCGCCTTTCCATCCCACGAATTTCAGGAACGAGTAATCCTCGCCGTCGGTGTAGTCGGCCTTGGCCTGCGCCGTTGCGTAGTGCGGCAGCACCTGGAACCAGGCCGCGGGCGTCGGATCGCTCGTCTGTGCCTCGTATTTGCGTACTGCGCGCCGTACGATGCCGAAGTTGCGTGGATTGGTCCACGGCGGCGGACCAAGCGCCTCCAGTTGGGCGACAGTCGCCGCGTCGCCGGCCGCCCTTGCGCGCTCGAGCACCGTGCCCCAGGTGGTCATGTTTTCGCGGTAGCCGACCATCTGCGCCACGCCGACATAGGCGCAGAACAGCTGTGGACGCTGTTTCGCCATATGGATGCCGACCATCGACCCCCACGAGCTGCCCAGCAGGATCACCTTGCGCTTGCCGAAGCGCTGTGCCAGGTAGTGCGTTACCTCGATGCCATCGTCGCGGATCTGCTCGACGCTCAGCGGCACTTCCTCGCCGGGACGGTTGCGGCCCCAGGTCATGCCGCTGCCGCGCTGGTCCCACTGCGCCACGGTGACATGCTTGCGCCACGACGCATAAGGGCCTGCGCCAAACACCGAAGTCGGATTGCCCGGGCCGCCGTGCACGTACAGCAGGACCGGATTGGCGCAGTCGTCGCCGCTGACCGTAACCCATTGCTCGATGCCGCCGATCTTCACGAAACCGCTTTCTTCGACGGGTTGGCCGGGCTTGCAGGCGGGTGCGGCGTGGGCGACCGAGGCCGCGAAGAGCAGGACAAGGGGACAGGCGCGCAGGCGGGGCATGGATATACCGTTTGGTAGAGAAGATCGATCGATTCTGACGGCGGACCATTCCTGGGTCAATGCGCCATGCATGGCGCTTGAAAAGAGGGACTGTGACGGTCATGGATGCCAGGCTTACAATATCCCGATTTACTTTCAAGGAATCGCGATGCGCCCGTTCCACTCCTTCGTCGCGCTGCTGCTTGGCGTACTTGCCTGCATCGCCAACGCCGCCCAGCCGGCTACCGTGCGTCTCGACTACACCCACAGCGGCAATGCACTCTCCGACCAATACGCGATCGAGCGCGTGGTGATCGAACCGCTGCCCTGGCCGGGCAACATGGCGCGCAATCTCGACGACACCAACCGTGGCCAGAACCGCGTGGAGGTGGTCGATGCCAAGACCGGCGACCTGCTGTACTCGCGCGGCTTCTCGACCGTGTTCGGCGAATGGCGCACCACCGAGGAAGCGAACCGCATCAGCCGCTCGTTCCAGGAATCGGTGCGCTTTCCGCAGTTCGAGCAGCCGGTACGGGTGCGCATCCTCAAGCGTGACGAGCGCAACGGGTTCTCGGTGGCCTGGAGCATCGAGGTCGATCCGAACGCCCAGGATGTCATCCGGCGCCAGCCGCCGGCCCTGGCAAAACCGATCGCGATCCATTCCAGCGGCCCGTCGCCCGACAAGGTCGACCTCCTGATCCTGGGCGACGGCTATACGCAGAAAGACATGAAGAAGTTCGAGCAGGATGCGCGTCGCCTGACGAAGCATCTGTTCTCGGTGTCGCCGTTCCGCGAGCGCGCGAAGGATTTCAATGTGTGGGCGATGGCGGTGCCGACCGAGCAATCCGGCATCAGCCGGCCGTCGACCGGCGTGCACAATGCGTCGGCGCTGGGCACGCGCTACGACATCTTCGGCAGCGAACGTTATGTGCTCACGCTCGACAACCGCGCGCTGCGCGACATCGCCCAGCACGCGCCGTATGAATTCATCGAGATCCTGGTGAACAACGAGACCTATGGCGGCGGCGGCATCTTCGGCCAGTTCAGCACCGCGGCGGCGGGCAACGATTGGGCCGACTACCTGTTCGTGCACGAATTCGGCCACCACTTCGCCGGCCTGGCCGATGAGTACTACACCTCGCCCGTGGCTTACCAGTCGGCCAGCGGCCGCATGGAGCCGTGGGAGCCGAACGTCACCGCGTTGCGCGACCCGGCCAAGCTCAAATGGAAGCGCCATGTGAAGGACGGCACGCCGCTGCCGACGCCGTGGCCCAAGGCGCAGTATGAGGAAGAGTCGCGCGCCTACCAGAAGAAGCGCGCCGCGCTGCGCGCCGAGAATCGTCCGGAATCCGAGATGAGCGCCTTGTTCCACGAAGACCTGAAGCGTACGAACGCATTGTTTGCGCAGCAGCCGCACCGGCACACGATCGGCGCCTTCGAAGGCGCCAACTACGAGGCCAGCGGCTACTACCGGCCGGCGATGCAATGCCTGATGTTCGACCGCAGCGACGAGTTCTGCCCCGTGTGCCAGGACGGTGTCAAGGACATCATCGACCTCTATGCAGGCGCTGTTCAGCGGTAATCTTTGCTTACAACTCTGACAATTTGACTGTGGGCTGCCTAACAGACTCGGCGCTGCGATCGGCTTATTCTGGAATCACTGAAGAACAACAACGACTGCACAGGCAAGCTGATCTGTGCAGAGACCAACCAGAAAGGAAACACATCATGAACAAACTGATCGCTACCCTCATCGCCGGCCTGATGGCTACTGCTGCTCACGCTCAAACCACCGCGCCGACCACCACCGCGGCAGACAACCGCATCGTCAAGGCGGAAGCCAATGCCGAGAAAGACGTGATCAAGGCAGAGCAGAAAGAAATCAAGACCGCCGTCAAAGCGGACGACAAAGTGAACAAGACCATGGCCAAGGCTGTCGAGACCAAGTCGAAAGCCCACGCCAACCTGGTCGAGCAGCACACTGATGCAGCTGCGAAAGTGGCCAAGGCCGATCCGGAAGACCGCGCCAAGGCGATGGCCAAGGCTGAAGAGAAAGTGGCCGATGCCAATCTGAAAGCCGAGAAGAAAATGATCAAGGCCGACGAAAAAGTGCTGAAGGCACAAGTCGATGCGGCAGCCGACAAGGCCACCGCTGCCGCCAAGACCGAGCAGGTGCGTGCTGAAGCACAAGCCGACGTGCACAAGGCTGCTGCCCGTAACTAAGCACCAAGCTTGAAAACAAAAAATGCCGGCTCGCGCCGGCATTTTTTGTTTCTGAACGTAGAAAGCGGTCGGGATTACGAAGCGTCGGCCGCCCGCATCGCCAAATCCTGCGCCTTCAACCTCGCCGACAACGCCTTGCCCTTGCGCGCCCGTTTGCCAAAGTGCGGCTCGAGCCCCGACGCAAACAGTTCCACCGTCCGCGCCTTGCCCTCGGCCCAGGTGCCAACCACGTTCACACCCTTTTGATTGATCGGCTGCGCCGCCAGCATCTTCTCCTTCGGCTCCAGCTCCATCAGGATCACACCGCGACCGCCATTGGTCAGCACCTTCATCTCGTCGATGCCGAACACCAGCACGCGGCCCTTCTCCGACAGGCAGGCAATCGCACCGGCGGTGTCAGTGACGACCCGCGGCGGCAGCGGCGCCGCGCCTTCGTTCAAGGTAATGAACGACTTGCCACCCTTCAGGCGGCTGACCATGTCGCCGGCCTTGGTAATGAACCCGAACGCATCCGAGGTCGAGATCAACAGGCGCGTCTCCGGATTGCCCGCGAAGTAGTGCAAAATCCGCACACCGCCCGACAAATCGACCAGGGTGGTAATCGGCACGCCGTCGCCGCGCGCGCCAGGCAGCGCGTTCACCGGCACCGAATACACCTTGCCGTTGTCGCCAATGCCCAGCAGATGATCCACCGTGCGGCATTCGAAGGCTTTGTACAGCGAGTCGCCGGCCTTGAAGGTGAACTGCGCCGGATCGTGTCCGATGCCGGTGCGCGCGCGCACCCAGCCTTTTTCCGATACGATCACGGTCACCGGCTCGTCGATGACCTTCTGCTCGGCCACCGCGCGCTGCGCTTCCTCGATGATGGTGCGGCGGTCGTCGCCGTACTGCTTGGCGTCCGCTTCGATCTCGCGGATGATCAAACGCTTCATCGACGATGGGTTCTCCAGGATGTCCTCGAGCTTCTCTTTATCGCTGCGCAGTTCGGCCAGCTCCTGCTGGATCTTGATCGCTTCCAGGCGCGCCAGCTGGCGCAGGCGGATCTCGAGGATGTCCTCGGCCTGGCGCTCGCTCAGGCGGAATTCCTCGATCAGCGCCGCCTTCGGCTCATCCGAATTGCGGATGATGGCGATTACCTTGTCGATGTTCAGCAGGACGGTCTCGCGGCCTTCCAGGATGTGGATGCGGTCGTTGACCTTGCCCAGCTTGAATTCGGTGCGGCGCCTGACGGTAGTGAATCGATAATCGATCCACTCCTGGATGATCGTGCCCAGGCCTTTCTGGCGCGGACGGCCGTCGCCGCCGATCATCACCATATTGATCGGCGCCGAGCTCTCGAGCGAGGTATGCGCGAGCAGCATCAGCATGAATTCGTTCTGGTCGACGTTCTTCGACTTCGGCTCGAACACCAGGCGCACCGCGGCTTCGCGGCCCGATTCGTCGCGCACCGCGTCGAGCGCGCCCAGGATCGTGTTCTTCAGCGCCAGCTGTTCCGGCAGCAGCGCCTTCTTGCCGGCCTTGACCTTCGGATTGGTCAGTTCCTCGATTTCTTCCAGCACGCGCTGCGACGAGCAGCCCGGCGGCAGTTCGTGCACCACCGCCTGCCACTGGCCGCGCGCCAGTTCTTCGATCTTCCAGCGCGCGCGCACCTTCATCGAGCCGCGGCCGGCCGCGTACATGTCGGCGATCTGCGAGGCCGGGGTGATGATCTGGCCGCCGCCCGGGAAGTCCGGGCCGGGGATGAAGGTCATCAGCTCGGCGTGGGTGATCCTGGGGTTGCGGATCATCGCCACCGCCGCCGCCGCGACCTCGCGCAGATTGTGCGACGGGATCTCGGTGGCCAGGCCGACCGCGATGCCCGAGGCGCCGTTGAGCAGCACCATCGGCAGGCGTGCCGGCAGCGTGCGTGGTTCGGTGGTCGAACCGTCGTAGTTCGGTTGCGAGTCGACCGTGCCCATGTCGATCTCGTCCATCAGCAGGCGCGAGATCGGGGTCAGGCGGGCTTCGGTATATCGCATTGCCGCGGCGCCGTCGCCGTCGCGCGAGCCGAAGTTGCCCTGGCCGTCGATCAGCGGATAGCGCAGCGAAAAGTCCTGCGCCATGCGCACCAGCGCGTCGTACACCGACTGGTCGCCGTGCGGGTGCAGTTTACCGAGCACGTCGCCGACCACCGCGGCCGACTTGCGCGGCTTGGCGGTCGGGCCCAGGCCCAGTTCGTTCATCGCGTACAGGATGCGGCGCTGGACCGGCTTCTGGCCGTCCGACACGTCCGGCAGCGCGCGGCCCTTGACCACCGAGACGGCGTAGTCGAGGTAGGCGCGCTCGGCGAAGGTGGACAGGGTGAGCGTCTCGACGTCCGAGGGCTCGTGTTGCTGTTCAAAGAGACTTGGTTGATTCGTCATGATGTGTGTTCGATGTTCTGCGGGGGCGCTTGGGTGTGCGGAGAAACTTGGGTCCCCGCCTGTGCGGGGACGAGGTATTCGGGCCACTGGCCGAAAGACCGTCGTTCCCGCGCAGGCGGGAACCCAAGTTCAGCTAACAAACCACTAACCTCATCAGATATCCGCCTCCGTCTCATTGCCGTGTTCCTCGATCCACGCGCGGCGCGCCGCGGCTTCGCCTTTGCCCATCAGCATATTGAAGCGCGATGCCGATTCGGCGTGGTCGTACTGGCCGAAGGCCACCGGCAGCAGGCGGCGGGTGTCCGGGTTCATGGTGGTTTCCCAAAGCTGCTCGGCGTTCATCTCGCCCAGGCCCTTGAAGCGCGAGATGCTCCACACGCCTTCCTTCAGGCCTTCTTTCTTGAGCTTGTCCTCGATCGCCAGCAGTTCGCCGTCGTCCAGCGCATACAGCTTCTGGATCGGCTTCTTGCCGCGCGCCGGCACGTCGACGCGGTAAAGCGGCGGACGCGCGATGCAGATATTGCCGTTGCCGAACAGGGCAGGGAAGTGCTTGAAGAACAAGGTCAGCAGCAGCACCTGGATGTGCGAACCGTCGACGTCCGCATCCGACAGGATGCAGATCTTGCCGTAGCGCAGACCCGACAGGTCGGGCGAGTCGCCGACGCCATGCGGATCGACGCCGATCGCCACCGAGATATCGTGGATCTCGTTGTTGGCGAACAGGCGGTCGCGGTCGGTTTCCCAGGAGTTGAGCACCTTGCCGCGCAGCGGCAGGATGGCCTGGAATTCCTTGTCGCGGCCCATCTTGGCCGAGCCGCCGGCCGAGTCGCCCTCGACCAGGAACAGCTCGTTGCGGGTGATGTCGGTCGATTCGCAATCGGTCAGCTTGCCCGGCAATACCGCCACGCCGGACGATTTCTTCTTCTCGACTTTTTGCAGCGAACGCAGGCGCGACTGGGCCTGCTTGATGACCAGTTCGGCCAGCTTCTTGCCGTATTCGACGTGCTGGTTCAGCCACAGTTCGAGCGGCGGTTTGGTAAACGTCGACACCAGCTTGAGCGCGTCGCGCGAGTTCAGGCGTTCCTTGGTCTGGCCCTGGAATTGCGGGTCCAGCACCTTGGCCGACAGCACAAACGAGACGCGTGCGAACACGTCTTCGGGCAGCAGCTTGACGCCTTTCGGCAGCAGGCCGTGCAGCTCGACGAAGTTCTTCACCGCGCCGAACAGGCCGTCGCGCAGGCCGGCTTCGTGGGTGCCGCCGCTCACGGTCGGGATCAGGTTGACGTAGGACTCGCGCACCACGCCGCCTTCCTCGGTCCAGGCCACGACCCAGTCGGCGCCTTCACCCTCGGCGAAGCTGTCGTCGCCCGCGGCGGCGAACTGCGCGCCTTCGAACAGCGGGATCAGGGTCTCGCCGCTGGAACTTTGCGCCAGCGCTTCGTTCAGGTAGCCGCGCAGGCCTTCGTCGTAGCGCCAGGTCTGGACGTCGCCGGTCTTGCCGTTGGTGAGCGTGACCGTCACCCCCGGCAGCAGCACCGCCTTCGAACGCAGCAGACGCTGCAGGTCGCCCAGCGGGATGTTCGGGGAATCGAAATATTTTCCGTCCGGCCAGGCGGTGACGCGGGTGCCGTTCTTCTTGCCGCCACGTTCGGCAGGGCTGGAAGTGAGCGGCTCGATTACGTCGCCATTGGCAAATACCAGCTTGTGCTGGCCGTTGCCCTGGTCGTCGCGGCGCCACACCTCGATCTCGAGGCGCTTGGACAGCGCATTGGTGACCGAGACGCCGACCCCGTGCAGGCCGCCCGAGAAGGCGTAGGCGCCGCCCGAGCCCTTGTCGAACTTGCCGCCGGCGTGCAGGCGGGTGAACACGATCTCGACCGTGGACACGCCTTCTTCCGGGTGGATGCCCACCGGGATGCCGCGGCCGTCGTCCTCGACCGTGATCGAACCGTCAGGGTTCAGGGTCACGCCGATGTTCTTGCAGTGACCGCCCAGCGCTTCGTCGGAGGCGTTGTCGATCACCTCCTGGATGATGTGGAGCGGATTCTCCGTCCGGGTGTACATGCCCGGACGCTGTTTCACAGGTTCGAGTCCCTTGAGGACGCGGATGGATGATTCGCTGTAGTCTGGAGCGGGTTTCTTGGAGGCCATCTTGAAGATTGATTGTCGAATGCTCCGGCATTCTAACTTGTCGGGAGGAAAAGGTTAGGCTTTTTTACTGTTTAAATATACAGTAGTTTGCGCTGTGACGTGCTTTTCGCTTCACACGTTTGTGCTAGATTAAGACAGATAATCACGGCAATGCCAGAGAGGGGCGTTACCGATGCACTTGTCCAGCTATCCGTTTACCATTCGCCTGATCGGGTTTACCCCGGATGAAAGCGCGCGGCTCGACGCCCTGCTGGCGCGGGCGCCGGGCGTGGGGCCGTCGTATTCTTGCCTGCATGACGATAGTTTGCAAGAGCCGGACCTGTATATCGCCAACGGCGACAGCCCGACCGCGCTGACCCGGCTCGGCTGTCTGCCGCCGGGATCGCTGCAGCCGGCGCTCGTGATCGGCAACCCGGGCAACCCCGGCACAACCGGCAACCCCGGCGCCGAACCCTGGCGCACCCTGGCGCGGCCGGTCGACCCCCTGCAACTGTATGAAGCCCTGGCCGAACTGCTCGATACCCGGGTCCAGGTGCTGGTGCAGCAGAGCACCCGCACCGTCCGGCGCGTGCTGGCCGAGCGCCGCCGCCGTCCGCGCCTGGCGCCGGATTGCGAAACGCCGGCATTCTACACGCGCCAGCGTCGTGGTCCGGTAGATGGGGCCGTCCTGATCGTCGACAAGGAATGCCAGCTGCGTAACCAGGTGGCGCGCGTGCTCGGCCCGCGCCGGGTGCCGGTGGAATGGACCGACAGCCTGTGCGCGGCGGTGCGCCTGTGCGACGAAACGCCCGTGTCGCTGGTGCTGATCAACACGGCGGCGGTCGGCATCGAACCATATGAGGTGTGCAGCTCGATCAAGTCGCAGGACGGGGCCCAGCGTACGCCGGTGGTGTTCCTGGTCGAGCAATCCTTTTACTACGACAGCGTGCGTGCGCGCCGCGCCGGGGCGCGCGGCCTGCTCACGACGCCGGTCGCCGGCCGCCACTGGATGCTGACCTTCCAGAAGCTGCTGGATCTCCCGGTGTAGGGAGTACGCGACGTTTTGTAACAACTTTATATCGTGCGAAGCAATGGTGAAGTTATATTAATAACCATGGCTGAAGACGAGCAAATCAAGCGCAATGATGATCCGACCGCGGACATCGACGAGCGCCGCGAAACACGCGTGCGCGTGCCCGACCGCCGCGCAAGCGGCGGCCAGACCGCCCGCGGTCCCGCCCGCTACCTGCGCGATGGCGACAATGCCGTCGCCCTGGCCGGCCGGGTCATCACCTCGCGTTTCCGCTCGCTGCGCGAACGCTTCAACCGCGACTTCATGCAGCGCACGCTGCACATCGGCGTCTCGGCCCGCATCTTTCACCCCGCCACCGGCGCCAAGGGGCTGCTCAGCAAGAACCTGCAGTATCTCGAGGAATCGATCGCCCAGTGGGTGATGTCGCGCGACGTGCTGGTGTTCATGATCCCCACCGTGAATACCAACGGCCTGCTACACCCCAGCAACATCACCCTGCGCCACTATGCACGCCACCTCGACGGCCTGGTGCTGCAGGGCGGGGCCGACGTGGCGCCGCAAACCTATTCCGAAACCCCGACCAAGCCCGAATGGAGCGGCGACCGCGCGCGCGACGTGTATGAGCTGGAACTGCTGCACGAATTCGTCGACGCCGGCAAACCGGTGCTGGGCGTGTGCCGCGGTTGCCAGTTGATCAACGTGGCCTTCGGCGGCACCCTGCACCAGGACGTCGCCACCGATATGCCCGAGGCCCTGCCGCACGTGCACGATGTGTATGACGCGCACCGCCACGCCATCGTCTTCCCCAAGGGCTCGTCGCTGGGCCGCATGTTCCCCAAGGTCGAGCGGGCGATGGTGAACTCGATCCACCACCAGGCGGTCAAGGATCTCGGACGCGACATCCGCATCGAAGCCGTGTCCGAGCCCGATGGCATCATCGAAGCGATCCGCTACCAGCGCGCCAACTTCGTCATGGGCTTGCAGTGGCACCCCGAATTCCACCGCGCCGGCGGCGTCGACCTGCTCGATTGCACGCCGGTACTCGACGAATTCCTGCGGGCGGCGCGTGAAACCCGGCTGTAATTCCTCGCAATAATTGCATCAGAGAATCAGCTTTCGCCCGACCTCAGCCGGCCCACGATTCGCTTGCCGAAAACGCTTGCTTTCGCCGCGTGACGCGTGAATAATGAAATGAGAATCATTCGCATCTTGTTGCAATTCACGTTACATCGTTGCGGACCGCAACCGCTTTTTGGAGACGCTTGCATGACCATTTCCACCCCACACACGACGCCGTCGGAATCGCGCAGCCAGGACACGTTGCTGGTCGCTTCGTTGTTGCACCTGATGTCGAATTACACGACGCGCGGCGACGGTGAGCAGCCTTGCGTCAAGCTGGCGTCGGTGATCGAGCGCCACCTCTGTGCGCTGTCGCGCCTGCCCAACATCGATCCCGTGCTGCGCGCCACCTGCGAACAGCTGGCCGACCAGTGGGCGGTCGTGGTCGACGCCAAGCTGCCGCCGCCGGCGCCAACGCGCCAGCCCTTGCTGGCGCGCTTCATGAAAGGCGGCTGGGCCGGCAAGACCGCGCCGCTGGCCGGTTAACGCGGCTGCAGCAGCCCTTTCAGGCGATCGGCTTGGCCCGGAATACGTTCCAGGGCCGGGTAGCGCAAGCCGCCGTCATACACGATGGTGACCGCGCGCTTCTGCCGATCCAGTTCGACGGTGAGCACGATGCCGGCCGGATCGCGGCGCGACACCGCCGCGGCCAGGCGCTCGATGCTGAACGGTTCGCCTCCCACCTCCACCAGCGTGGCGCCCGGCGCCAGCCCGGCCTTGAAGGCGGGGCTGTTCCAGCCGACCGAGCGCACCACGCCTTTGCCGTTCACGCCGATCCCGAGGCTGTAGCCGAAGTCGGGGATTCCTTCGCCCTGCAGGGCGCGCTCGACGTAGCGGCTCGGCGTCGGTTTGTAGGCCAGCCGGTAGCCGGCACGTTCCAGGCCGTCGAGCAGGCCAGCGTCGCTATTGCCGTGCACGCGCTGTTCCAGGTAGCCGCGCCAGTCGAAGGGCGCCAGCTTCGATAAGGTGGCGCAGACGTCGTCGAAGGTGTAGTCCTTGCTGGTCTTTCCCTGCACGGCGAAGAACCTGGCGGCGAAGTCGTCCATCCCATACTTACCCTGGCTGCGTTCGCGCAGGATGCCGTCGATGTCCAGCCAAAGCAACACCCCTTCGGCGTAATAATCCTTGCGGCGCTGCCAGTCGGTCCAGCTGACGCCGACACCGCCCGGCATCGTGATCGAATCGAGCGCGCTGTCGCCGAGTGCCTTCCAGGCGCGGCCCGGACGGTTCGCCATCGCGGCCGCGTCCAGGGCCAGCGCGTCGAGCGTGTCCTGGAAACCGCGCAGGCCCGAGCGTGCGCCGATCACCCGCCCCCAGAATTCGGACTGTCCCTCGTACACCCACAACAGCGTGCTTTGCATGGGCACATTGGGCGTGGGCGTGCGATGGTCCGCGGGCTGGGCGAACTTGCCGTTCCAGGCATGAATGTATTCGTGGGCAAACAGATCGATTTCCGCGGCCGAGGCTTCGCGGTTGGCCAGGAAGTCCGGCGGCAGCGTGACTTCGGCGGAGCGGATGTGTTCCAGGCCGCCCGGTCCTGGCAAGCGGTCCGTCAGCGGCACGAGGTAGTCGAAGTGGGGGAAGGGCGCCTTGCCGAATACCCTGGCGGTCTGTTCGACGATGGCGCGCAGCGGCGCGTCCATCGCCGCCGCGCCGGCAAGCTGCGCGGCCTCGCCGGCGAAATAGGTCACGCGCACCGGGACCGACCCGGCGGCCACGGTGCGTTGCTCCACATGGGGTGCGGCCAGCACCGGCGAATCGAGCAGCAGGTCGAGCGGCACGGGTGCGAAGGTGATGGTCGAGCCGGCGCGGCTTTGCTCCACTAGCGAGGTCCCCGGCACCAGTCCCTTGGGCAAGGTCAACGAGGCCGCTACCGGGATGCGGCTGGCGAACCAGCCGGCCGGATACAGGATCACGTTCTGCCACTGCAGGTTGATCATGTCCGAAGCGATATGGCTCATGTGGCCGAGCGGCGCCAGGAACTCGAATGCCACCTCCAGTTCGCGCACGCCCGCCGGCACCTGCACGTGGAAGGCATGCGCGTCGAGAGGATCGCGGCGCCATGCCAGGCGCTGCCCGCCGCCCTGGATCACCAGGCCGGCCATGCGCTGGACCTGGATCGTCGGGCCGTGGCTGCCGCCATCCCACTTCGGATACAGCAGGGTCAGCCGGCCCGCCGACCGCACCGGCACGCGCTGCGTGACGCGGACGATACGCTGCGTGGTGTCGCTGGCATCGACCTCGAGCTGCAAGGTGCCGGGGAAGGCGCGGTCGCGCGGCACGGGGATGGTCGAGGCGGGCGCACTCCACGGGGCCGCAGTCGACAGGGGACTGGAACACAGCAGGGCGGGAAGCAGAAGCAGGGTAGCGGTCAGTTTAACCATGTGAGCATGAATAATAAAAAACTGCAGGTAAGCAATTTTTCATTATCATGCAATTTGGATACTGAATGTACAGAAATTGTTTCAGCTCGTGCGACCGCCGCGGAAGTGCTGGATCGCCGCATTGACCATGCCCTCGACGCTGCCTTCACGCTCCACGTGGCGGCGCAGGATGGTCGCGTCGCTGCCGTCGTGCACCGCTGCCGCCAGGTGTTTCAGGGCATCCACGCTGCCCAGCGCCTCGGCATGCGGCAGCATGGTGTCGAGCGTCGCCAGGATGTCTTCGCGCATCGGCACATTCTCGTAGGTCTTCGGATGCGTGATGCTGCCGTCCAGGCCGAAGCGGCAGGCCTGGAAGCGGTTGTAGTTGTAGACCAGATAGTCGTCTTCCACCGGGGCTTCTTCCTTGCGCTCCAGCAGGTGCCGGCACAGCGCCTGCAGGTAGCCGGCCAGCGCCGCCGCCCGTTCTACCGTGAGCGGCGTGTCGCACACGCGCAGCTCGATGGTGCCGTACTCCGGCTTGGGCCTCAGGTCCCAGTAAAAATCCTTCATGCTCTTGATGATGTTGGTGCGTTCCATCTTGGCGAAGTAGACGTCGGTGAACTCCCGCCAGGCGAGCGTAAATGGCGCGCGGCCGCTCATCGGGAAGGCGAAAACGGAGTTCAGGCGCGCCGATTCGAACAGGCTGTCGTGGCCCTGCACATAGGGCGACGATGCCGACAGGGCGACGAAGTGCGGCAGGTAGCGGTTCAGCGCATGCAGCAGGTAGAGCGCATCGTCGCCATTGGCGCAGCCGATGTGCACGTGCTGGCCGAACACCGTGAACTGCTTGGCCAGGTAGCCGTACAGCTGCGACAGGTATTCGTAGCGCGGCTTGGCCGAGATGCGCTGGTCGGACCAGTGCTGGAACGGGTGCGTGCCGCCGCCGGCGATGCCGATATTGAGCACGTCGCTGGCCGCCACCAGGGTGTCGCGGATCTCGGTCAGTTCCGCCAGCAGCGGCGCGTAGGCCGTGTGCACGCTCGAGTTAATTTCGATCATGCTCTCGGTGATCTCCGGCGTGACGTTGCCCGGGAACGGCTTGCGTTTCAACAGGTGCATCAGGTCGGGGCTGGCCGCGGTCAGGTTGAAATCCGACAGGCTGACCAGTTGCAGTTCCAGCTCGACCCCGAAGGTGAGCGGCTGCGAGGGGGTGAAAGCTTCAAGCGGCATGGGTCGACTCCGGTGCTTCGCGCGCCCAGATCAGCGCGCGCTGGATGATGATCGGGCCGAAGACTTCGAGCAGCATCGTCACGGCCGCCATCGCATACAGTTCTTCGACCACTTTCAGGCCCGCATAGCGTGCATGCTCGAGCAGCAGGATCACGAACACGGCCAGCGGCGCCAGCCCGAGGCCGGTGAGCGCCCCCTTGCGCCAGGTGATGCCCGACAGATGGGCAAACGCCGTCACGCCGGCCACCTTGGCGAACATGCGCACCAGCACCACGCTGATGGCGAGCAGGGCGCCGGCCGTGACCAGGCGCCAGTCGAGGGTCGAGGCGGCGTAGACGAACAGCAGCACGGTCAGCACTTCGCCCAGCGCGCCGAAGTTGCGCTGGGTCTGGGTAAAGGCGATGCGCCGGTAGCGCACCGTCAGGCCAAAGGCCAGCGCGGCCACCACCGGCGTCAGGCCGGCGCTGTCGCACACGGCCACCAGCAGGATGATCGCAAGCGCGAAGGCGACCGTGGCGTCCTGCTGCTGATTGCCGATCGCGCGCAGCAGGGCCGGCACGATCACGCCGAAGATGGCCCCGATCAGGATCGAACCGGCCAGCATCACCAGGCTTTGCCACAGCGCTTCGCCGACGGCGTCATAGGTGCGGAACAGCCAGATGCCGATGATGGCGTTAAAGGCGAACACCGACAGCACGCAGTTCAGGGCCGACAGGTGCAGCACCCGCTCGGTCATCTGGCCCGAGCTTTTCTGTTCGTTGACCACCCGAACCACGGTGGCGGGCGAGGTCGCCATCGACAGCGCCGCCATCAGGAGGGCCGTCAGGCGGCCGACGCCGAAGGCGCTGGCGACGAAATAGACGAGGATGAAGGTCAGCGCCGCCTCGACCAGGCCGGCCACGCCGATCCAGGGATTGTTGACCAGCCAGCGCAGGTTGATGCGGTTGCCCAGTTCGAACAGGATCAGGCCGAAGGCGACGTTGGCCAGCAGCGAGACCGGCCCCATGTCGGGGGCGGGCAGGGCGCCGATCTGGGTGCTGCCGAGGGCGAAGCCGACCAGGCCATAGAAGCTGATGCGCGGCAGGCCGGTCCAGCGCTGGCCGAATTCGCCGGCCAGCCAGGCGAGCGCGATCGCCAGCGGCCACGCGAGACTTGTCAACAAGGACAGCAGGTCTGGCATTCGTTTTCCCCTCTGTTTTTATGCGTCTTGTAAGTGGTGCGCTTGCCGCTCGACGCCTGGATTCTACAAGCGGACGGCGCACGCACGATTGTCCTGGCTCGCCCGTCCACGCGCCTTGTGTTGAGGCACGGCGAGCGGCGGGCGAGTGGCTCGATCATAGCGATTCCAGCACGGCCGTCCGTGTCCGCACTAACACAGTGCGCAATTACATTGCTGAAAATAAATTGTTGCCGTCGAAGACGGTTTGATCGTTTGCTTGAAGACCGTCGTACCCGCCCTCGCCGGGCGCCTTGGCGGGTACCCAAGTCCTTCGCGCAGCCGGCTCTATCGAACGTAGTCACGGTGCAAGCAAGCTTGGGTACCCGCCTGCGCGGGTACGACGTGCATGCGCTGCCAGGAACGGGTGCCGTGCCTACTTGCTGAGCAATCGCATCGCCCGCTCCAACCCTTCGAGCGTGATCGGAAACATGCGGTTATTCATGATTTGGCGAATCAGGGCAATCGATTGCCGGTATTGCCACAGATGTTCCGGCTCCGGGTTGAGCCAGGCGAACTTGGGAAAGGTCGAGACGAAGCGCGCCAGCCAGGCCGCGCCCGGCTCTTCGTTGTTGTACTCGACCGAGCCGCCCGGCGCCATCACCTCGTACGGGCTCATGGTGGCGTCGCCCACGAAGATCAGCCGCGTATCGGCCGGATACTTGCGCAGCACGTCCCAGGTGTCGAAACGCTCGCTGTGGCGGCGGCGGTTGTTCTTCCACAGGTAGTCGTAGACGCAGTTGTGAAAGTAATAGAACTCCATGTTCTTGAATTCGCTGCTGGCGGCCGAGAACAGTTCTTCGGTGCGCTCGATGTGGTCGTCCATCGAGCCGCCCACGTCGAGCAGCATCACCACCTTGATCCGGTTCTTGCGCTCGGGCCGCATGCGGATGTCGAGCCAGCCGGCATTGCTGGCGGTGGCGCGGATGGTGTCGTCCAGCGCCAGTTCATCCGCCGCGCCTTGGCGCGCGAAGCGGCGCAGGCGGCGCAGCGCGACTTTTAAATTACGCGTGCCCAGTTCGCGCTCGTCGTCGTAGTCGCGGAAGGTGCGCTGTTCCCATACCTTGACCGCGCTGCGGTTGCGGCCCGTGCCGCCGATACGGATGCCTTCGGGGTTGGTGCCGCCATGGCCGAAGGGCGAGGTGCCGCCGGTGCCGATCCACTTGTTGCCGCCGGCGTGGCGTTCCTTCTGCTCTTTCAATAACTCCTGCAGGCGCTGCTGCAGCTTGTCGTAGCCGAATTTTTCCAGCTGCGCCTTCTGTTCCGGCGTCAGCTCGCGCTCGAAGCGCTTGATCAGCCATTCCAATGGGATCTCCGCCTTCTCGTCGAATACCGCATCGACCCCCTTGAACCACAGGCCGAACACGCGATCGAACTTGTCGAAATGCGCCTCGTCCTTCACCAGCGTCAGGCGCGCGAGGTAATAGAACTCGTCGAGCGAGGGCAGGATCACCTGGCGCTGCAGGGCTTCGAGCAGGGTCAGGAATTCGCGGATCGAGACCGGGACCTTGGCCTCGCGCAGGGCGCGGAAGAAGTCGATCAGCATGGCCTAGCTCCCGGCGTGATGCGCCAGACGCGCCTCCAGGTGCGCTTTCACGCGCGGCCATTCGCCCTGCAGGATGCTGTACATGACGGTGTCGCGCGCCTGCCCGTTGCGGCGCGCGGCGTGATGGCGCAGCACGCCGTCCTTGTGCGCGCCGAGCCGTTCGATGGCCGCCTGCGAGGCAAAATTCTCGCCATCGGTGCGCAGACCGACCACGGCGCAGCCGAGCGTGTCGAAGGCGTGCCGCATCAGCATCAGCTTGCAGCTGGTGTTCACGTGGCTGCGCTGCGCGCGTTTGGCATACCAGGTGTAGCCGATCTCCACCCGGTCGACCTCGGGCACGATGTCGTGGTAGCTGGTGCTGCCGATGACGGCGCCGCTGGCGGCATCGACCACGGCCCAGGCCCGGCGGTTGGTCATGCCCAGGGCGGTATCGATATAGGCGCCGGCGTCCTGCGGCGCCGGCACGCTGGTCACGACCAGGTTCCACAGCTCGCCATCGCTGGCCGCCGCGCGCAAGCCGTCGGCGTGGTGCGGGCCCAAGGGCTCCAGGCGCACGCCGTTCCACTCCAGGGTGATGGGCGCGACCGCGATCATCGCCGGTTCCTCGCCATGGCCATCAGGCGGTCGAACAGGGCGATGTCCTGCTCGTTCTTGAGCAGGGCGCCATGCAGCGGCGGGGCTGCGTTCTCCGCGCGCAGCGCTTCGGCCGGCACGCTTTCTGCCAGCAGCAGCTTGAGCCAGTCGAGGAATTCCGAGGTCGACGGCTTCTTCTTGATGCCGGGGACGTCGCGCAGCGCATAGAAGCTTTGCAGCGCAGCCGCCAGCAGATCCTGCCTGAGCGTCGGGAAGTGCACGCCCACGATGTCAGCCATCGTCTCGCGGTCCGGGAACTGGATGTAATGGAAGAAGCAGCGGCGCAGGAAGGCATCGGGCAGCTCCTTTTCATTGTTGGAGGTGATGATCACCAGCGGGCGGTGTTTGGCCACCACCATCTCGCGCGTCTCGTAGACGTAGAACTCCATGCGGTCGAGCTCACGCAGCAGGTCGTTGGGGAACTCGATGTCGGCCTTGTCGACTTCGTCGATCAGCAGCACGACCGGCTCGGGCGACGTAAACGCCTGCCACAGCACGCCTTTCACGATGTAGTTCTGGATGTCGCGCACGCGCTCGTCGCCCAGCTGCGAGTCGCGCAGGCGCGAGACGGCGTCGTATTCGTACAGGCCCTGCTGGGCCTTGGTGGTCGACTTCACGTGCCACTGCAGCAGCGGCATGTTCAGCGCGGCCGCGACCTCTTCGGCCAGCATGGTCTTGCCGGTGCCCGGCTCGCCCTTGATCAGGAGCGGACGGCCCAGCGTGAGCGCGGCGTTGACGGCCAGTTTCAGGTCGGGAGTGGCGACGTAGTTGTCGCTGCCTTCGAAGCGGGGAGATGCATGCATGGCGGGTGACGGAAGAAAACGAAGAAGGTTGGGCGAGTATATGACAAAAATACGGCCCACCCGCCGCCCGGGCGCGGGACGCCGGTTTGTAGACTGGTGTCAAGTCTTCAGATAGAATCGGCCGGTTGGTAAGCCTTTGCTAAGTTTTTGTGCGGTTGCGATTTTCGACATATAACTAACGAGACGCCCATGAAAAAAACTCTGGTACCACTGGCGCTGGCGCTGTTTGCCGGCGCCGCCGGCAGCGCATCCGCCGCGGAAGTGGTCGGTAATCCCCAGGCGGCCACCGCCAAGATCGAGATGTGCATCGGCTGCCACGCCATCCCCGGCGGCTACAAGACGGCATTCCCCGAGGTCTACCGCGTGCCGATGATCGGCGGCCAGTCGGCCAAGTACATCGAATCCGCACTCAAGGCCTATCGCAAGGGCGACCGCAAGCACCCTTCGATGACCGGCATCGCGCGCTCGATGAGCGACCAGGACATCGCCGACGTGGCTGCCTATTATTCCCAGCAAACGTCGAACCAGACGACCGCCAAGCGATGAGGACCGCCATGAAGAACACGATGCTCCTGCTGGCCCTCTGTGCTGTGTCTCTTGGCGCGGCCGCCAACGACGTCAAGCGCGGCGAAGCCCTGGCCCAGAAATACAACTGCGCCTCCTGCCACGGCGCCGACTTCAACAAGGCGATCGATCCGACCTATCCGAAGCTGGCCGGCCAGCACGCCGACTATCTCACACATGCGCTGCGCGCCTACAAGCGCGGCGCCGGCGCCAATGGCCGCGTCAACCCGATCATGGCCGCCATCGTGCAGCCGCTGTCGAACCAGGACATGTCCGACCTCGGCGCCTATCTGGCCAGCCTGCCGTCGCAGCTGGTGGTCAAGAAGTAAGGCTGTCGTTACGCGGCTGCGCGGCAACTGGTAACATGCGATCCCCGCCGCCGGCGCTGCCGGCCGGCGGGGTGTCTGTTTACCGCCCGCTGGAGCCGCCGTGCCGTCCCTTACCCCCGCTTACCTGAAGATCAACCTGCTGGCCGGCCTCACCGTCGCGCTGGCCCTGGTGCCCGAGGCGATCGCCTTCGCCCTGGTTGCCCACCTGTCCCCGCTCACCGGCCTGTATGCGGCGGTGATCGTCGCCTTCATCACGTCGTGCTTCGGCGGCCGGCCCGGCATGATCTCGGCCGCCGCCGGTTCGCTGGCGGTGGTGATGGTGGCGCTGGTGGTCCAGCATGGCGCGCAATACCTGCTGGCCGCCGTGGTGCTGATGGGCGTGCTGCAACTGCTTTTCGCCGCCGCGCGCCTGGGTAAATTCATTCGCATGGTGCCGCATCCGGTGATGCTCGGCTTCGTCAACGGCCTGGCGCTGGTGATCTTCCTGGCCCAGTTCAACCACTTCAAGGAGCCGGGCCCGGATGGCGCGGTAGAGTGGATGGCCGGCCCCGAACTGGCGGTCATGGCCGGCATCATCGTCGTCACGATGGCGGTGATCTACCTGACCCCGCGCCTGACGAAAGCGGTGCCGTCCACCCTGGTCGGCATCCTTGTGGCAAGCAGCGGCTGCGCGCTGCTCGGCATCGACACCAGGACCGTGGGCGACCTCGGTTCGATCGCCGGCGGCCTGCCAGGCTTCGCGCTGCCCGACGTGCCGTGGAACCTCGAGACGCTGCGCATCGTCTTTCCGTATTCACTGGTGCTGGCCGGCGTCGGCCTGATCGAGTCGCTGCTGACGCTCACTCTGATCGACGAGATCACCGACACCCGCGGCCAGCCGAATCGCGAGTCGCTGGCGCTGGGCGCCGCCAATGTCGCGGCCGGCCTGTTCGGCGGCATGGGCGGCTGCGCGCTGATCGGCCAGAGCATGATCAACGTGAACAGCGGCGCCACCGGGCGCCTGTCGGGCATCGCGGCCGCGCTGTTCCTGCTCGCCTTCATCCTGTTCGGGTCCAGCTGGATCGAGGCGATCCCGCTGGCGGCGCTGGTCGGCGTGATGTTCGTCGTGTGCGAAAAGACCTTCGAGTGGGGCACGTTCCGCCTGGTGGGAAAAGTGCCGCGCGCCGACCTGTGCGTGATCGTGCTGGTGGCGGGCATCACCCTGGTCTACGACCTGGCGCTGGCGGTGATCGCCGGCGTGATCGTGTCGGCGCTGGTGTTCGCCTGGCAGCATGCCAAGCAGGTACGGGCAGCCGTCTCGCACGACGGGCAGGGCTGGAAGGTGTATGCGCTGGAAGGCACGCTGTTCTTCGCCTCGGTGACGCCGTTCCAGGCGCTGTTTGCGCCAAAAGACGATCCGCAGGACGTCATCATCGACTTCCTGCATGCGCGGGTGGTCGACCACTCGGCGATCCAGGCGATCGACGCGCTGGCCGAGCGCTATCGCCTGGTGGGCAAGCGCCTGCACCTGCGCCACCTGAGCCCGGACTGCCGCGAGCTGCTGGACAAGGCGCGCGGCATGGTCGAGGTGAACCTGGTGGAAGACCCGCGCTACCGGGTAGCGGACGACAAGCTGGGTTGAATTTCGCGCCGGGTCAGGCGAATGCGCGCCGGCGCACGCATTCGATATATGCCTCGGTATCCGGCGGCACGCCGTTGCGTTGCGAGGCCCAGATCATCTCGCCCAGGCATTCCATGATCTCGTGGTGGGCGTCATGCTCGCCGCGTCGGGTCACCAGGGCGTCATGGGCGGCGCGGATGCCGCGCGGCTGGTCGATCGAGATCTGCTCGGCGATCGACAGGTGCATCGACAGGTGCAGGAAGGGATTCGCCTTGCCGCCTTCGACCGAATAGTCGGCCGCGATCGCCGCCTCCACGTCCTCGAACTGCTCGTGGTATTCGGGATGCTGGACGATCCAGTCGGCCGCGATCGCGTCCATCGGGGTCAGGATCTCGCCATTGCGGTGCTTGCGATAGGCTTCGCAGAAGAAGCGGCGCACGTCGTGCGAGGACGGAGTGAACATGTCGAATGCGGCAGGAAGGGAAGGGAGCCGGCATTGTAGCGCGATGCCGGCCTGCCGTCACAGCGCCACGTCCGTGCCCGCGCCAGAGCTCTGATACTGTTCGCGCATCGGCTTGCAATCCTTGGGCAGGGCCACGCTGGCCGGCTTGCCCAGTGTTTCCTCATGCAGCTGCACCAGGTTGGCCGCAAAGCAGGTCCGTGCCGGCGTATCGGACGCAGCCAGCAGCTGCTCGCCGCCGATCTTGCCCAGGAAGTAATCGACCACCGGGCGCGGCCAGTCGCTGCGTTCCTTGAAACGCGCTTCCAGTTCGGCGCGGGCCTGCGGGTCGCCGGCCCGCAGCTGGGCCAGGTAGAGCCACAGGGCGCCATTGCGGCCGGTATGCCCCTCGCCCAGGCTCGCACGCAGCAGCGTGGCCGCCTGCTCCGGCCTGCCCTGCACCAGCATCCGTACGCCCAGCGACAGGCTCGCCTCGCGGTGGCCCAGCGCCGCCGCCCGCTCCAGGTAGCCGATCGCGGCTGCCGGGTCCTTGTGTATGCTGCGCTCGGAATTCGCCATGCGCGCCATCGTGTACCAGGCGTCGGCATTGCCGGCGTCGGCCTCCTGGCGCATCCAGGGCCTGACCTCGCGCCGCGAGTCGAAGGGCTGGCCGCCGAGGTAGGACACGTACAGCTTGCCCTGGCTCATGGCGAACAGCACGCGGTGCGCGCGCAGGAAGTCGACGCCCAGCAGCACGTCGACGCTCAGCTGGCTGTCGATCACGTCGAACTCGGGATCGAAAACGGTGGCGTCGCCGATCTTGAAGGTATCCGCCCTGGCGATCCAGGCAGCCACCGACTGCTTGCCGACGCCGTGGGCATTGGCCACGCGCTGCGCGCGGGGACCATCGAGGTCGATGCCGGCACGCTGCGCCGCGCGCCTGGTGATGGTGGTGACCGATGCGCCGCTGTCGATCATGGCGGTCAGGCGCGTGCCGTTGATGTGGACCGAGAACTGCGGGTTCGCCGTTAGCTCGTCGTGATGGCGGAACGGGATCACGCTCGCGTTCTTGTCCCAGTAGGCTAGCCAGGTGCCGGCGCAGCGTTGAGGGCGAAAGAAGCGCAGCTCCTTGGTGGCCAGCGAGAATTCGAGGTCGCCCTGCAGCAGGAAGGCGGAGCCGACGATGGCGTCGAACGGCGGCGTGAACGAGGTTTCGCCGACCACCGACAGGTACAGGTCGCGGGCGCGCACTGGCCCGACGACCAACTCCGTCACCCTGGCCTCGTACAGCCGCGACTTGCCGGCCACGCCCTGGACGTAGCGGCCGGTGGGCCGCTGGGTCAGGCCATGGCGCTCGACCCCGGTGCGCGTGAGGTAAGTGACCCCGGCGCCGGTATCGGGCAGCATGGCGGCGCGCTTGCCATTGATCTCTCCGGTCATCGTCAGTCCCAGGCCCGAGCCGGCATAGTGCAGCGGCACCTGAGCCACCTGCAGGAACTGGCATGCGGTTTGCGCCGCGGCGTGCAGAGGCAGGAGAAAGAGAAGGGGGACGAGAAAAACGCGCAGCAGTGGGGCGATGAAAGTCATGCGCCCATTCTACCGGCTGGGGTTGCTTTCAAGACAATGCTCTGCGCATGAAATGATGCGCGGGAAGAGAATGCGACGGAAGCGGCGGCGCGGGCCACCGTTTCCGTCAATACAATTACTTGTTGGGCGCCAGCACCAGCGATTCCGGCCCCGTCGGACTGGCCCCGCCGGCCGCTGCGACCATGTCCTGAGCCGGCTTGGCCCCTTGCGACCTGCCATGCGGCTGGCGCAGGTAGCGCGCGCTGTGGCGCCGCTCGCCGTGCTGGCCCCTGGCCGGCCAGGTGACGAAGCGCGACAGTTCCTGCAGGGCGCGCTGGTAGACGTCGCGTTTGAACTCGATCACGACATCCAGCGGCACCCAGTAATCGTGCCAGCGCCAGGCATCGAATTCCGGGTGGTCGGTCAGGCGCAGATTGACCTCATTGTCGCGCGCAACCATGCGCAACAGGAACCAGATCTGCTTCTGGCCGCGGTAATGGCCGCGGATCTCGCGCTTGATGAAGTGGTCGGGCACCTCGTAGCGCAGCCAGTCGCGGGTTCGCCCCATGATCTTGACGTGCTCCTGGCGCAGGCCGATTTCTTCTTCGAGCTCGCGGTACATTGCCTGTTCTGGCGTCTCCCCGTACTTGATACCCCCTTGCGGAAATTGCCATGAGTGCTCGCGCACCCGCTTGCCCCACCAGACCTCGTTGTTAGCGTTCAGCAGGATGATGCCGACGTTGGGCCGAAACCCTTCACGGTCGAGCATAAGTGCACCTCGATACTTTCTGCCGGCGGATCGTCCCTTATGTTTTTACCTACAAATTCTGTACGCCCGTGGGGTGTCGGCACCGTCTGTACGGCACATGCTGCTGGTTCCGGACCCTGTTTGTAGAAAGATTGGACGCATCAGCCGGCTAATCCTTTAAAATTAGGTCGATTATAACCCTCTCTTTTTAAAAAGAATTCACTGATATGCGCGCCTCACGATTTTTTATTTCAACTCTTAAAGAAGCGCCTTCCGATGCCGAGATCGTCAGCCACAAGCTGATGATGCGCGCCGGGATGATCAAGCGCCTGGGTTCCGGCATCTATACCTATATGCCGGTCGGGTTGCGCGTCATCCGCAAGGTCGAAGCGATTGTCCGTGAAGAAATGAACCGTGCGGGCGCGATCGAACTCCTGATGCCGCTGGTGCAGCCGGCCGAACTGTGGCAAGAAACGGGCCGCTGGGACAAGATGGGCGACGAGTTGATGCGTGTCAAGGACCGTCACGGCCGCGATTTCGCGATCCAGCCCACCTCCGAAGAAGTGGTCACCGACGTCGTGCGCAGCGAAATCAAGTCCTACCGCCAGTTGCCGGTCAACTTCTACCACATCCAGACCAAGTTCCGCGACGAGCGCCGTCCGCGCTTCGGCCTGATGCGCGGACGCGAATTCACGATGAAGGACGCCTACTCCTTCGACCGCGACCTGGAAGGCATGCAGAAGTCCTACCAGACCATGTTCGACGCCTATACCCGGATCTTCAACCGCTTCGGCCTGAAGTTCCGCGCGGTGGCGGCCGACAACGGCGCCATCGGCGGCACCGGTTCGCATGAATTCCACGTCATCGCCAGCACCGGTGAAGACGCGCTGGTCTACTGCCCCGACTCGGACTACGCGGCCAATATGGAAGCGGCCGAAGCCGTCGCCACCGGCGCCCGCGGCGCGGCGACCCAGGCCTTGACCAAGACCTCGACCCCGGGCAAGACCAAGTGCGAAAGCGTGGCCGAGCTCTTGAATTTGCCGTTGGCGCAGACCGTCAAGACCATCGCCCTGACCGTCGAGAGCGAAGAAGGCAAGAAGAGCTTCTGGGTGCTGCTGCTGCGCGGCGACCATGAACTCAACGAGATCAAGGTGTCCAAGGTCGCCGGCCTGAAGGACTTCCGCTTCTCGACCGAGGCCGAAATCCTCGAGGTGTTCGGCACCGTGCCGGGCTACCTGGGTCCGATCAACACCAAGCTGCCGGTCAACGTCGTGGCCGACCGCACGGTCGCCAACATGGCCGACTTCGTGTGCGGCGCCAACGAGGCCGACTTCCACTACACCGGCGCCAACTGGGGTCGCGACGTGCCAGAACCGCTCGTTGCCGACCTGCGCAACGTGGTCGAGGGCGACGCTTCGCCGGACGGCAAGGGCGTGCTGGCGATCGAGCGCGGCATCGAAGTGGGCCACGTGTTCCAGCTCGGCACCGCCTATTCGGAAGCGATGGGCGCGACCTTCCTCGACGAAGGTGGCCGTCCCGCGCCGCTGCAGATGGGCTGCTACGGCATCGGCGTGACCCGCATCCTGGGCGCGGCGATCGAGCAGAACTTCGACGACAAGGGCATCGTGTGGCCTGATTCGATCGCCCCGTTCGAGCTGGTGCTGTGCCCGATGGGCCTGGACCGCAGCGAGATGGTGAAGGAAGCCACCGAACAGCTGTACGCCGAGCTGCAGGCAGCCGGCATCGACGTCATCGTCGACGACCGCGGCCTGCGTCCGGGCGCGATGTTCGCCGACTGGGAACTGATCGGCGTGCCGCACCGCGTCGTGATCGGCGAGCGTGGCCTCAAGGAAGGCAACCTGGAATACCAGGGCCGCCGCGACGAGGCGGCAAGCGCCGTGGCCGTGGCGGACATGGTCGCCTTCATCAAGGGCAAGCTGGGCAAGTGATGCGGATGCGCCTGGCCTCCTGGCTAGGAGGCGCCGTGCTCGCATGCGCCTTCGGCCTGGGTGGGGGCGAAGCCTTCGCCGGCAACCAGAAGGAAGAAGCGCTGTCGGATTCGGTGCGCCTGGCCCTGGCCAACGCCATCGCCGACGCGCGCCCGCCGCGGCCGGCTTTCCGCACCGAGGCGGCTCGGGCGCGCTACCAGGCCTGGTTGGACGCCATGTCGGGCCGGCTCGTCAAGCGCCTGCCCGACGCCCAGACCCGCACCGAATTCCTCGAGACGGTCTGGTACGAATCGACCCGCGCCGGTCTCGATCCGGGGCTGGTGCTGGGCCTGATCCAGGTCGAATCGGCCTATCGCAAGTACGCGATCTCGATCGCCGGCGCGCGCGGCTATATGCAGGTGATGCCGTTCTGGACCCGCGTGATCGGCGACGGCGACCGCCGCCGCCTGTTCCATATGCAGACCAATCTGCGCTACGGCTGCGCGATCCTGCGCATGTATATCGACATGGAGCGCGGCGACCTGTACCTGGCGCTGGGCCGCTACAACGGCAGCCGGGGCAAGCCCAAGTACCCGAACGCGGTGCTGGCGGCGTGGAAGAACTGGGAATTCAAGCACGGCATCTAGACCGGGCATGCTGTACAAAACCCCAACATTTCAGTTCACCAACGTGTCACGTTAGCAGTGTAGACTTTCCGCTTTCCCAAGCAGAGGACTGCATGCGACCGACCACTCTTGCCTCCGCCGCGCTGCTGGCGGCACTCGCCGGCTGCGCGACAACGCCGCCCGATTCAACCCAATCCACCGGCGCGCAAGGCGCCGTCGTGGCCAATGCCGTCGACCAGCGCGCGAAGAATGTCATCTTCTTCCTCGGCGACGGCATGGGCATCAATACCCTGACCGCGGCGCGCATCTTCGCCGCCGGCGAAGACGGCGAGCTGGCGATCGACAAGATGCCCGAGTCGGCCTTCGTGAAGACCTTCTCGAACGATGCGCAAGTCACCGACAGCGCCGCCTCGATGGCCGCCTACATGACCGGCGTGAAGCACAATAACGGCGTGGTTTCGATGTCCTTCGGCACCCGCTCGGTCGCACCGGGCAAGGACGCCAACGGCAACAACCTGGTGAGCCGCTGCGAGAATGGTACCTCCGCCGTCACCCTGCTCGAACTGGCCAAGCGCCGCGGCATGGCCGTCGGCGTGGTCACCAATACCAGCGTCACCGACGCCACCCCGGCCTCGACCTATGCCCACGCCTGCCACCGCAAGCTGGAAACCGATATCGCCGCCAGCCTGGTGCCGGGCGGCGCGGGCTACAACAAGGCGCTCGGCGACCGTGGCCTGGACGTGCTGTTCGGCGGCGGCGCCCAGAACTTCACGCCGTTCAACCGCGGCGGCAAGCGCTTTGATAACCGCGACCTGCTGGCCGAACTGGGCTCGAAAGGCTTCCGCGTGGTGAACGACACCGCGCAATTCGCGGCCCTGCAACCGGGCCAGCCGGCAGTCGGCCTGTTCGCGCCGAACCACATGGACTTCGATGCCACCCGCGACCCGGCGCGCCAGCCGGCCCTGCCGGCAATGGCCACCAAGGCGATCGACCTGCTGGCGCCGAACAAGAACGGCTTCTTCCTGATGGTCGAGGGCGGCCTGATCGACCACGCCCTGCACGCGACCCTGGGCAAGCGCGCCCTGCAAGAAACGGTGAGCTACAACGCGGCGCTGCAGGCGGCGATCGAGCGCATGGAGGCGCTCGATCCGGGCCTCAAGAACACCCTGATCGTCGCCACCGCCGACCATGACCACACCCTGATCCTGAACGGCTACGCGGCCCGCACCGGCAAGACCACGCCCACCAACCCGGGCGTGATCGGCCTGGTGCGCAACGCCGACGGCACCCCTAGCCTGGATGGCAAGGGCCAGCCTTACACCATCATCGGCTTCGGGACCGGCGAGCAGCGCCACGCGGGAGACCGCACGGTGCACCTGACCGACGAAGTCGTGACGCGCGACGACTATCACCAGGAAGCGGTGGTGCGCACCCGCACCGGCGCCGAGACCCATGGCGGCAGCGACGTCTACCTGGGCGCGACCGGCGCCAACGCCGAACTGTTCCGCGGGACCATCGACAACACCCGCGTGTTCAACCTGATCAAGACCGCCGCCGGCCTGTAAGCCGCGACCAGGAGCCCTCATGACTTTCAAACGTATTACTCCGCTGCTGCTGGCCGCCTGCTGCGCCGCCGCCTTTTCGACTCCGGCCGCCGCCCAGCAAAAGGCGAAGAACATCATCTTCTTCCTGGGCGACGGCATGGGCCCGACCACGATCACCGCTGCCCGCATCTATCGCGGCGGCGAGGACAGCCTGCTGCACTTCGAGCGCCTGATGGAGCGCACCGCGCGCATCAAGACCTATTCGCTCGACTACCAGACCACCGACAGCGCACCGTCGATGGGCGCCTATATGACCGGCGTGAAGATGAACAACGACGTCATCTCGCAGGCCGGCGCGCGCCCGATCGATCCGACCAAGGAGGGCGTCGACATGTGCGGCGCCAATAACGGCACGCCGGCCGTGACGATCCTGGAACTGGCCAAGGCCCAGGGCAAGGCCACCGGCGCCATCACCACCACCGAGCTGACCCACGCCACCCCGGCATCGACCTTCGCGCATACCTGCAGCCGCGACGCGGCGTACACGATCGCGCAGCAGATCGTGCCCGGCGGCGCCGGCTACAACCCGGCGCTGGGCGACGGCGTGGACGTGCTGATGGGAGGAGGGCGCAACCACTTCACGCCGCGCGACGCCGCCACCAATCCACGGGGCCGCCCCGACGGGCGCGACCTGATGGCCGAATTCGCCGGCGCCGGCTACTACGTGGCCGGCACCCGCGCCGGCATGATGTCGGCCCAGCCGGGCCGCAAGTTCGTGGGCATCTTCAGCGCCACCAGCCACCTCGATTACTCGTACCAGCGCCGTCCGGAACAGCCGACCCTGGCCGAGATGACCGGCAAGGCGATCGACCTGCTGTCGAAGAATCCGAACGGTTTCTTTTTGATGGTCGAAGGCGGCAAGATCGACCACGCCCTGCACGACACCCGCGCCAAGCATGCGCTGGAAGAGACGGTGGCCTTCGACGACGCCCTGCAACTGGCGATCGAGCGCATGCGCGCCATCGATCCGGGCCTGCAGAACACGCTGATCGTGCTGACCGCCGACCATGACCACACGATGCAGATCAACGGCTATCCGAAGCGCGGCAATCCGATCACCGACATCGTGCGCGATTATGCGTCGGGCGAGCCGAAGAAGGATGCGGACGGCAAGACCTTCACCACCCTGGTGTTCGGCAACGGCCCGAACCGCCCGGATGTGCGCGCCGATGTCGACAGCGTGGTGGCGCAGAGCGACGATTACCATCAGGAAACCGGCGTGCACAAGTCGTCGGAAACCCATGGCGGCGGCGATGTCAAACTGTATGCGACCGGGGCCGGATCGGCGCCGTTCAAGGGAACGATCGAGAATACCCAGGTGTTCCACCTGATGAAAGCGGCGGCCGGTTTGTAATGGATCCGGATCGGTGCGCCGCATCGATCCGATAGGTTATTAACCTGCTGCCACTATTATTTACAGCTGAATAACAAAAAAGCCCCGGGTTTGAAACCGGGGCTTTTTTTAAGCGTGAAGCTTATTGAAATAGCGCGTTGGCTTATTTCAGGTGATCCGAAATGAGTTTGGTCATTTCGAACATCGAGACTTGTGCCTTGCCGCCGAAAACCGCTTTCAGCTTGTCGTCGGCATTGATCATGCGGCGATTCGCTGCGTCTTGCAGGTCTTTCGACTTGATGTAATCCCAGACCTTCTTGGTCACTTCGGTGCGCGGCAGCGGCTTGTCGCCAACGACGGCAGCCAGCGTGGCGGACGGGGTCATGGCTTTCATGAAAGCAGCATTTGGCTTGCGCGCGGCTGCCGGCTTATCGGCCGACTTCGCTGCTGGTGCTGCCTTTTTTGCTGCCGGCTTGGCCGCTGCAGCAGGCTTGGCAGCGTCTTTTTTTGCTGGCGCTGCAGTGGTTTTTTTGGCTGTTGCCATCTTCGAGCCTCCTAAAACGAACACGTGGAAAAGTGCGTAATTTATCGCACGCCTATATTGGTAGCGTTTTACAGAACGTGCAAGTCTTTTTCAAAACTTTTTCGCTCATAAAACCCGCCAAATGGGCGTTATCGCACACAACAACGCATGAGAACGAAAAAACGCTGACAAGCGGCGAAAAAAAACCGCGCAAAGCGATACTTTGCGCGGTTCTCGCCGATTGACATGCAGATTAGCGCATACCAGGCATCATCCCCTTCATCCCGCGCATCATCTTCATCAGGCCGCCGCCTTTGAGCTTTTTCATCATGGTCTGCATCTGGTCGTACTGGTTCAGCATGCGGTTCACTTCCTGTACCTGCACGCCGGCGCCGGCCGCGATGCGGCGCTTGCGGTTGGCCTTGATCAGCTCGGGTTTGGCGCGCTCGAGCGGGGTCATCGAGTCGATGATGCCCACCATGCGCTGCACGGATTTTTCGGCCTGGCCCATATTGGCGCCGGCCGCCGCCTGCTGGAACTGGGCCGGGAGTTTATCCATCAGGCCGGCCATGCCGCCCATTTTCTTCATTTGCGTCAGTTGCGCCTTGAAGTCGTTCATGTCGAAACGGCCGCCGACCTTGATCTTGTTGGCCAGTTCGGCCGCCGCCTCGGCGTCGACGCCCTTGCGCGCTTCTTCGACCAGCGCCAGGATGTCGCCCATGCCCAGCACGCGGTTGGCCATGCGGGCCGGATCGAAGGCCTCCAGGCCATCGAGTTTTTCGGACACGCCGGCGAACTTGATCGGCTTGCCGGTCACGTGACGCACCGACAGCGCCGCACCGCCGCGCGAATCGCCATCGAGCTTGGTCAGCACGATGCCGGTCAGGGGCAGGGCGTCGTTGAAGGCCTTGGCGGTGTTGATCGCATCCTGGCCCAGCATGGCGTCGACCACGAACAGGGTCTCGACCGGATTGACGGCGCTGTGCACGGCGGCGATCTCTTGCATCATCGCCTCGTCGATGCCCAGGCGGCCGGCGGTGTCGATGATCAGGACGTCGTGGTAGTGCTTCTTGGCCCAGTCCAGCGCGTTGCGGGCGATGTCGACCGGCTTGTCGCTGGCGGTGGACGGGAAGAAGTCGACGCCGACCTGCTTGGACACGGCCTCGAGCTGGGCGATCGCGGCGGGACGGTAGACGTCGGCCGAGACGGTCAGGACTTTCTTTTTCTTTTGTTCCTTGAGGTATTTGGCCAGCTTACCGGTGGTGGTGGTCTTACCCACACCCTGCAGGCCGGCCATCAGGATGATCGCGGGCGGCTGCTGGGCGAAAGAGAGTTGGGTGGCTTCGGGGCCGAGGTCGGCGCCCATCAGGGCGGCCAGCTCTTTCTGCACCACGCCGACCAGGGCCTGGCCGGGCGACAGCGAGCCGACGACTTCTTCGCCCAGGGCTTTTTCCTTGACCTTGGCGATGAATTCGCGCACCGCCGGCAGCGCCACGTCCGCCTCGAGCAGGGCCATGCGCACTTCGCGCAGCATTTCCGCGGTGTTCGCCTCGGTCAGGCGGGCCTCGCCGCGCATGGTCTTGACGACCTTGGCAAGGCGTTGGGTGAGGTTATCTAGCATGTCTACCTAATATAGAAAGAAGCGCAATTCGGACTTGGCGCAGGTTCGCCAACGCGTCATTTTACCTTGCGCCGCCGCTGCCCTGCATAGCCCATCGCGCCGAACCCGGCCTGTCCCGGCCATTTTTCGCCAACGCCGTCGCCTTTTGGCATAACGCAAACACGACCCACGGCTGCCATGGTGTATTGCCTACTCGCTTTTCCAGCAAGCATTAATCCTAACAATCGAGGTCAGGAGAAACGTTATGAGGCAATTGTTCTGCAAGACATTGATCGCATTGCTGCTCGGGGCCGTGGGTGGTACCACCGCGGCCCAGGACGTCGTGCGGCTGGGGAACCTGAAGCTGGCGCATTTCGGCGCGGTGTCCTATATCAAGGAAATCGCGCCGGGCTGCGGCATCCGGGTCGAGGAAAAGATGTTCGCCAAGGGGCTGGACATCATGCAGGCCATCATCGCCGGCGAACTGGACGTGGGCGCCACCGCGTCCGAGGCCGCGATCCAGGGCCGCGCCGGCGGGGCTCCGGTGGTGGTGGTGGCCGGCTTCGCGCGCGGCGGGGCGCGACTGGTGGCGCGGCCCAAGCTGAAGATCTCGTCGGTGTCCCAGCTCAAGGGAAAAAAAGTGGGCGTCACCCGCGGCGGCATCCAGGAAGTGCTCCTGATGGCCGAGTTGGCGCGCAACAAGCTGAGCGCCGACACCACCGGCCGCAAGGACGTGCAACTGGTGTACCTGTCCTATCCCGAGCTGAACCAGGCGCTGCTGGGCCGGCACATCGACGCGATGATGCAATCCGAGCCGCAATCGTCGCAGGCGATCAATATGGGCTTCGGGGTGGAGGTCATGAAACCCTACGGGACGCCGATCGGGGAACCGGTGCGCACCATGGTCATGACCGAGAAGTTCTACCGCGAGCGCCGGCCGCTGGCCGAGAAGTTCATGCGCTGCTTCGTCCAGGCCACGCGCACCTTCATTGACCGGCCCGACATCGCCGAACACTATGTGCGCCAGTCGATGTTCAAGGGCCAGATCACGACCGCCGACTTCCGCGCGGCGATGGCCAATTCGCCGTACTCCTACGACATCACGCCCCAGCACATCCAGGTCACCACCGACGTCATGGCGCAGACCGGGGTGGGGCGCATGGCGCGTCCGCCCCTGGCCAGCGACTGGGTTCGTACCGACCTGCTGGCCGCGGCCAAGAAAAGCCTGAACATCCAGTAAGGGAGGCGACATGGAACGCATCGAACGACGCAAGACTACTCGCAAAAAGCGGCTCCGATGGAACGACGCCGCCACCGGCCTGGTGGTGCCGGTGCTGGCGATCGCACTCTGGCAATGGGTGGCGGCCAGCGGCCTGGTCGACCGCCAGGTGCTGCCGGCGCCGCTGGACGTGTGGCGCAAGTGGGTCGACTACCTGCTGCCGTTGGAGCCGTTTGCGCAGTACACCGATGGCGGCTGGCTCACATGGGCGTTGTCCGGCGAGCTGCCGGTGGACGTCATCGCCAGCCTGTACCGGGTGGTGGTGGGCTTCGCCATCGGCGCCGGGCTGGCGCTTCCGCTCGGGCTGGCGATGGGGGCGAGCCAGCGCGTGCACGCCTGGATGAACCCCCTGGTGCAGGTGCTGCGGCCGATCCCGCCGATCGCCTACATCCCGTTGGCGATGCTGTGGTTCGGGCTCGGCAATCCGCCGGCGGTGTTCCTGATCGCGATCGGGGCTTTCTTTCCGGTCCTGATGAACACGATCGCCGGCGTGCGCCAGGTCGACGGCATCTATCTGCGCGCGGCGCACAACCTCGGCGCCGGCAAGCTGACGATGTTCCTGCGCGTGATCCTGCCGGCGGCGGTGCCCTACATCCTGTCCGGCGTGCGGATCGGGATCGGCACCGCCTTCATCGTTGTGATCGTGGCCGAGATGATCGCCGTGAACAGCGGCCTGGGTTTCCGCATCTCGGAGGCGCGCGAGTACTTCTGGTCCGACAAGGTCATCGCCGGGATGATCAGCATCGGCGTGCTGGGCCTCCTGATCGACATCGGCGTCAATCGCCTGAACAACCATCTGCTGCGCTGGCACCGCGGCCTGGAGCACTGAGATGAACGATATCCATATCCGTATCGAGGGCGTCAATAAAGTGTTCGGCGCCGAAGACCATGAAGTGGTCGCCCTGCGGGACATCGACCTGGCGCTCGAGCGCGGGCAGTTCACCTGCCTGCTGGGCCCTTCGGGCTGCGGCAAGTCGACCCTGCTCAATGCGGTGGCCGGTTTCGCGCCGCCGTCTTCCGGGGAGATCCTGGTCGACGGCCGCCCGGTCACCGGGCCGGGGCCGCAGCGCGGCATGGTATTCCAGGAATATGCGCTGTTTCCCTGGATGACGGTCGAGCAGAACATCCGCTTCGGCCTCGAGATCAAGCGCATGCGCGGGCCGGAGATCGACCGCCGGGTAGACGAGCTGCTCAAGCTGCTGTCCCTGGCCGACTTTCGCACCCGCTATCCGAAGGACCTGTCCGGTGGCATGCGCCAGCGGGTGGCGATTGCGCGCGTGCTGGCGCTCGATTCGCCGATCCTGCTGATGGACGAACCCTTCGGCGCGCTCGACGCGCTCACCCGGCGCAACCTGCAGGACGAACTCCTGCGCCTGTGGGCCGAACTCAAAAAGACGATCCTGTTCGTCACCCACAGCATCGAGGAAGCGATCTACCTGGCCGACCGCATCGTCGTGATGACGTACCGGCCGGGGACGATCAAGCGCGATCTCCTGGTCGACATCGCGCGCCCGCGCGACCCGGCGGCGCCGGAATTCAACCTGCTCAAGCGCGAGCTGGGGCTGATGGTGATGGAAGAGCAGGCGCGGCATCACAACGACGAGTTGCGGATGGCGGCGGTGGATTGAACGTACTCCACATATATATATGTGACGGCGCCATCGGCGGGGCGGAGGGGTCTTCCACCCGGGGGCTTCCCACCGGCGTTCGCCGATGGTGTAGACTCTTATTATGCAGAATTCCCTCTTCCTTGCCGCTGCCTTCCTGTACGCGGTATGCGCCCTGCTGCCGTCGCGGCTGGGCGCCGTCATCTCGGGCGTGACCGCCGGGGCCTGGGCCCTGCATGGCGTCGCGCTCGGCATGGACGTGATGGTGCCGGGACGGCTGCGGGTCGGCTTCGCCATCATGATTTCCAGCGCCTTATGGGTATCGGTGCTCGCCTACTGGTTCGAGAACCGCAATTTCGCCCTCGACAGCCTGCGCCGCCTGGTGATGCCGTTCGCGGCGGCGGCCACCCTGTTGCCGCTGCTGTTCCCGGGCACCCTGACGCCGCTGGCCGGCAAGACCGCCGCCTTCGGCTGGCATATCGCGGTCGCGGTGCTGGCCTACAGCACCCTGACCATCGCCGCTTTCCACGCCGTGCTGATGGCGCTGCAAGAGACGCGGCTGCATACCCGCACCGCCGGCGGCGGCTGGTTTGGCTCCGCGCTCGACCAGCTCCCGGCCTTGCTCACCATGGAAAAACTGTTGTTCCGTGTGATCTGGATCGGCTTCGTCCTGCTCAGCCTGACGGTATTGTCGGGCTTCGTGTTCTCCGAACAGGTGTTCGGCCGGCCGCTGCTGCTCGACCACAAGAGCGTGTTCGCGCTGCTCTCGTGGGCGCTGTTCGCGGCGCTGCTGGCCGGGCGCAGGTGGCAGGGCTGGCGCGGCAAGACCGCGCTGCGCTTCACGCTGGCAGGCTTCGCCACCCTGGCGCTGGCCTACGTCGGTAGCCGCTTCGTGCTCGAAGTCGTCCTGCACCGGGGAGTCTACTGATGCGTATCTTGTTCTGGATTGGCCTCATCGTCCTCATCGTTTTCGCCGTGCGCAGCAAGCTGCGCGCGATGGCCAAGCGGCATGGGGTTCCGCCCGACCCGGCGCGCGGCCCCGCCGCCCCCAGCGCCCAGATCGAGGCCATGGCCCAGTGCGCCCACTGCGGCATGTATTTCCCGGCGTCCGAGTCGGTGAAGGCCGACGGCCTGGATTACTGCTCGCCGGGCCACGTGCGCCTGCCGCCGCCGTAGGGTGAATTCGCCGCTGTCGATGGGCGCGCGGGTCACCCTGTGGCGCTCGCTCCAGACCTTCACCGTCACCCGCATCGTCATCGCCCTGGTGCTGCTGCTGTACCTGGGCGTCGACCTGGAAAGCGGCACGCTGCGCCCCGACCCGGTCAACACCGAAACCTGCGTCTTCTATGTGCTGACGGCGGCGATGTTCGCGCTGGCGGCGCGCTGGCAGCGACGCTTTTTGATCCAGCTCGGGCTGCAGATCGCGGTCGACCTGCTGGTGATTTCGCTGCTGTACCTGGCCGCCGGCGGCATGCGCAGCGGCCTGGGCATCCTGTATCTGTTTCCGCTGGCCGGCGCCGCGATCCTGGCGCCGCTGGTGCTGGCGCTGTTCTCGGCGGCGGTCGCGACCCTGTTCCTGCTCGGCCTGAACCTCTGGCAGCTGCTGATCGAGGGGCGCGACCCGCCCCTGATGCAGGCCGGCCTGTTCGGCGCCGCCTTCTTCGCCGGCGTGCTGATGGTCAACCGGCTGGCGGCGCGCCTGCTCAAGCAGGAAGAACTGGCGTCCCAGCGCGGCGCCGACCTGCGCATCCAGCAGGCGATCAACGAGATCGTGATCGCCGACGTCGGCGACGGCATCCTGGTGGTGGGGGAGGACGGCGCCGTCTTCACCGGCAATCCGGCGGCGCGTCGCATGCTGGGCTTGCAGGCCGACGCCGGGTTCCTGCTGCATGCCGTGCCGGCCTTCGAGCCGGTGGCGCTGGCCTTCGACGCCTGGCTGGCCGCGCCCGACAACGACAAGGGATTCGTCACCCTGAAACCCTATCGCGAAGGCGACGGCGCCGGCGATGGTGAAGCTGAAGTTCGCGGGCGGCGCGACCAGCCGGTGCACCTCAAATTGCGCTTCGCGCGCGTGGCCGACGGCGGCGAGGCGGCCGGCCGCAGCGTGATCTTCATGCAGGACGTGAGCGCCATCGAGAACCAGGCGCAGCAACTCAAGCTGGCCTCGATGGGCCGCCTGACCGCCAGCATCGCGCACGAGGTGCGCAACCCGCTGTCGGCGATCGGCCACGCCACCGAGCTGCTGGCCGAAGACCTGCACGGCCCGGCCGAGCTGCGCCTGCTCAAGATCGTGCGCGACAACGTGACGCGCGTGAACCGCATGGTCGAAGACATCCTGCAGCTGTCGCGCAAGGCCCAGCCGAACGGCGAGCCGGTGGCGCTCGGCCCCTTCCTTGAAGAGCTGAAGGCCGAATTCTGCGAAATCCACGGCCTGGCCGGTGATATAGTCTATATAGGCGATCCGGGCGGCAGCGCGGTGCGCTTCGATCCGCTGCACCTGCACGAGGTCTTGCTCAACCTGCTGAACAACGCGGTGCGCTACGCCAGCCGCCAGCCGGCCAGCATCCGCATCTTCCCGGCGCGCGACGCCGCCGGCCGGCGCGAGCTGCACGTGCAGGACGACGGCCCCGGCATCACGCCTGAAGTGCGCGACCACCTGTTCGAGCCCTTCTATACTACGTCGAGCAAGGGGACCGGCCTGGGACTCTACCTGGCGCGTGAACTGTGCCTGAACAACGATGCGAAACTCGATTATGAATACCGGTTTGACCCGTCCGCGCTGGGGCCGCGCAAGGCCAGCGGCCGCTTTGTCATCACCTTCGCGCTCGAGTAAGCCATGAGCGCACCCCGCATCCTGGTGCTCGACGACGAAGCCGACCTGCGCGAGCTGCTCGAGATCACCCTGCTCAAGATGGGCCTGGACGTCGACAGCGCCGCCACCCTGCGCCAGGCGCGGGCCTTGTTCGACGAGCGCGACTACGCGCTGGTGCTGACCGATATGCGCCTGCCGGACGGCCTGGGGCTGGAACTGGTGCGCGAGATCGCCGCCTCGGGCAAGGGGACCCCGGTCGCCGTGATCACCGCCTACGGCAGCGCCGAGAACGCGGTGGTGGCGCTCAAGGCCGGCGCTTTCGACTACATCGCCAAGCCGGTGGCGCTCGACGCGCTGCGCGTGATGGTGCGCTCGGCCCTCAAGTTATCGGAAGGCGCCGCGGCGGCTGACGGTGGCGCGGTTGCGTCGCGCATGATCGGCCATTCGCCGGCGATGCAGTCGCTGCGGGCGCAGATCGCGCGCCTGGCGCGCTCGATGGCGCCGATCTCGATCACCGGAGAATCCGGCAGCGGCAAGGAGCTGGCGGCGCGCGAGATTCACGCCCAGAGTTCGCGTGCAAGTAAACCCTTCGTGGCGGTGAACTGCGGCGCGATCCCCGAAACCCTGATGGAGGCCGAGTTCTTCGGCTATCGCAAGGGCGCCTTCACCGGCGCGGCCGAGGAGCGCGACGGCTTCTTCCAGGCCGCCAACGGCGGCACCCTGATGCTGGACGAGGTGGCGGACCTGCCGCTGGCGATGCAGGTCAAGCTGCTGCGCGCGATCCAGGAGCGGCGCGTGCGCAAGATCGGCGCCACGAGCGAGGAACCGGTCGACGTGCGCATCATCAGCGCCACCCACCAGGACCTGGCGCGCTGCGTCGAGACGGGCAAGTTCAGGCAAGACCTGTTTTATCGCCTGAACGTGATCGAGCTGGCGCTGCCGCCGCTGCGCGAGCGGATGGACGACCTGGCCCTGCTGGCCGATGGCATCCTGAACCGCTTGGCCGGGCCGGGGCAGGCGTCGCTGGGGCCGGACGTGCTGGAGGCCTTGAAGGCGTATTCCTTCCCCGGCAATGTGCGCGAGCTGGAGAACGTGCTGGAACGGGCGCTGGCGTTTGCCAACGATGGCGCGATCCAGGTCGGGGACTTGTCGCTCAAGGCGGCACGGCCGGTGGAAGCAGGGCGGAGCGAGACGATGACGCTCACCGCGCCGCCGACGCCGGTCCCGCCACCGGTGGAAGTGGTGCAGGCGCCGCCGCCCGGGCCGATGGCCGCCCTGGTCGCCCTCGGCCCCGCCGAATTGCCGAGCAACCTGCCCGAATATCTCGAACAGGTCGAGCGCGACATCATCGGGCGGGCGCTGCAGCAGACCCAGTTTAACCGCACTCAGGCGGCGAGCCTGCTCGGGATCAGCGTACGTCAGCTGCGCTACCAGATGCAGAAACTGGACATCTGCGCTCCCGAGGACTGATCGCCTGCCGATGGCCGATGTCCCACTTGTTGTTACTTTCCGGTAATTAAACTGGTGCACAATGCACGGCTATAGGGCAGGGCTGCCCTATATTGACGAGTGAGAAAACGGATGGCCGCCTGGTCACTTTTCCGTAAATTTCCCTGATGTTAGTACTCGCTCACGGCGAGGTCCCCTTCTGTTGGGCGACCGCTAAATGTCAAGGCTCGCGAACGTTAAAACCAAAAATTTTGGCCATTTATTCGCTTGCCTGTACGGCAAATCAGGTACTACAATTAGTCTGATATCAAAGCTCGGCACTAGATGTAGTGGTAGCAGACTGAAAGATACTAGCGGAGTCGCTAGCAGCGAGTTGTCCGCGGGTTGTCCACAAGTTGCCCACAAGTTTGTTCATCGGACAGTCAATCAGTCACTTGCCGACACGCTTTATTTAATTTTATTTGTACCCTGCTTTTCTGGTTTGCCAGCCTGGGCCACCGGTTGGCGGGGTATCGTTTTTCTACAATTTTGTTGACGGACCGGGGCGCGCAAGACGCAAGACGGTCCCCGTGTAAACAAGTAGTGGTCCCGACCGCTCATCCTGGAGGCTCAATGCAAACAGCACAGAACATCTCGATCAACCAACACGTCACCCCAGGATCGGCGTCGACCAGCCAAACCCCGGCAGAGATCGTCGCGCGCGGCGATTACCGCGTCATCCGCCGCAACGGCGCCGTCGTCGCCTTCGAGCCGAACAAGATCTCGGTCGCGATGACCAAGGCCTTCCTGGCCGTGGCCGGCGGCCAGGGCGCGGTCTCGGCGCGCATCCGCGAACTGGTGGAACAGATGACTGGTAACGTCGTGGCCGCGCTGGTGCGCCGCCAGCCGAACGGCGGCACCTTCCACATCGAAGACGTGCAGGACCAGGTCGAGCTGTCGCTGATGCGTTCGGGCGAACACGACGTCGCGCGTGAATACGTGCTGTACCGCGCCAAGCGCATGGACGAGCGCCGCGCCGCCAAGGAAGCCGCTGGCGGCGCCCCGGTCGCCGCGCCGCAGATCCACGTGGTCGATGGCGGCGAGCGCCGCCTGCTGGACATCAACGACGTCCACGCCCTCGTCAACGCCGCCTGCTCGGGCCTGGAAAAGCACGTCGACGCCGACGCGATCGTCGCCGAGACCCTCAAGAACCTGTACGACGGCGTGCCGGTCGAAGAGCTGTACAAGTCCGCCATCCTGGCCGCCCGCGCGCTGATGGAAAAAGACCCTGCCTACAGCCAGGTGACCGCCCGCATCCTGCTGCACACGATCCGCAAGGAAGTCTTCGAACACGAAGTGCCGCAAGCCGGCGCCGCTGCCGAATACCTGACCTACTTCCCGCAATACATCGCCAAGGGCATCCACAACGAGCTGCTGGACGAAGAGCTGGGCAAGTACGACCTCGAGCGCCTGGCGAAAGCCATCGTCGCCGACCGTGACCTGCAGTTCGGCTACATCGGCCTGCAGACCCTGTACGACCGCTACTTCCTGCACGTGCGCGACGTGCGCATCGAAATGCCGCAGGCCTTCTACATGCGTGTCGCGATGGGCCTGGCCCTGCGCGAAGACGACCGCGAAGCGCGCGCCATCGAGTTCTACAACCTGCTGTCGTCGTTCGACTTCATGAGCTCGACCCCGACCCTGTTCAACTCGGGCACCCGCCGCTCGCAGCTGTCGTCGTGCTACCTGACCACCGTCGGCGACGACCTGGAAGGCATCTACGACGCCATCAAAGAGAACGCACTGCTGTCGAAGTTCGCCGGCGGCCTGGGCAACGACTGGACGCCAGTGCGCGCGCTGGGCTCACGCATCAAGGGCACCAACGGCCGTTCGCAGGGCGTGGTCCCGTTCCTGAAAGTGGTCAACGACACCGCCGTGGCGGTGAACCAGGGCGGCAAGCGCAAGGGCGCGGTCTGCGCCTACCTGGAAACCTGGCACCTGGATATCGAAGAATTCCTGGACCTGCGCAAGAACACCGGCGACGACCGCCGCCGCACCCACGACATGAACACCGCGAACTGGATTCCGGATATGTTCATGAAGCGCGTGATGGAAAAGGGCGCCTGGACCCTGTTCTCGCCTTCCGAGACCCCAGACCTGCACGACCTGACCGGCAAGGCCTTCGAAAAAGCTTACCTGGCCTATGAAACCAAAGCGGCCAACGGCGAAATGGCGGTCTTCAAGAAGATCGAAGCCATGGACCTGTGGCGCAAGATGCTGTCGATGCTGTTCGAGACCGGCCACCCATGGATCACCTTCAAGGACCCATGCAATATCCGTTCGCCGCAGCAGCACGTAGGCGTGGTGCACTCGTCGAACCTGTGCACCGAGATCACCCTGAACACCAGCGCCGACGAAATCGCCGTCTGCAACCTGGGCTCGGTGAACCTGCCGCAGCACATGAAGGGCGATGGCCTGGACCACGTCAAGCTGCAAAAGACCATCCGCACCGCGATGCGCATGCTGGACAACGTCATCGACATCAACTACTACGCGGTGGAAAAGGCGCGCAACTCGAACCTGCGCCACCGTCCGGTGGGCATGGGCGTCATGGGTCACCAGGACTGCCTGCACATGATGCGCATCCCGTTCGCGTCGCAGCAAGCGATCCAGTTCGCCGACACCTCGATGGAAGCGGTCTGCTACTACGCCTACCTGGCCTCGACCGAGCTGGCCGAGGAACGCGGCCGCTACGAGACCTACACCGGCTCGCTGTGGGACCGCGGCATCCTGCCGCAGGACTCGATCAAGCTGCTGGCCGAAGAACGCGGCGGCTACCTGGAGCAGGACACCAGCGAATCGATGGACTGGACTCCGGTGCGCGAGCGCATCAAGCAGTTCGGCATGCGTAACTCGAACTGCGTGGCGATCGCCCCGACCGCGACCATCTCGAACATCATCGGCGTGTCGGCATGCATCGAACCGACCTTCCAGAACCTGTACGTGAAGTCGAACCTGTCGGGCGAATTCACCGAGATCAATTCGTACCTGGTGCGCGACCTGAAGGCGCGCGACCTGTGGGACGAAGTCATGATCGCCGACCTGAAGTACTTCGACGGTTCGCTGTCGAAGATCGACCGCGTGCCGCAAGACCTGCGCGACATCTACGCAACCGCCTTCGAAGTGGAACCGAAGTGGCTGGTGGAAGCCGCCTCGCGCCGCCAGAAGTGGATCGACCAGGCGCAGTCGCTGAACATCTACATGGCCGGCGCCTCGGGCAAGAAGCTGGATGAAACGTACAAACTGGCGTGGCTGCGTGGCCTGAAGACCACCTACTACCTGCGCACCATCGCCGCGACCCACCTGGAAAAGTCGACCACCCGCACCGGCGCCCTGAACGCCGTGTCGGTCTCGGGCGGCCTGACCGGCGGTCATGCAGCACCGGCAGCCGCAGCGCCAGTCGCCGCAGCAGCCGCAGCCGCAGCGACTGCCGAAATGGATGAAGGCGCCGCCTGCTACCTGCGTCCAGGCGACGACGGTTTCGAGGAATGCGAAGCCTGCCAGTAATGCTGTAATGAGGTGCGAGCCGGCCTAGTCGCTGGGCTGGCTCGCACCACGAATCTCAAGACCGTCGTTCCCGCGCAGGCGGGAACCCAAGTTCGCCAGCACCACGCGAACCCCAACAGGTTCCCCCTCGTCGGCCGACAAACATCATCAACACACACGTGACCTCACCGCGCCCAACGCGACAGGCCACCACAGAAGGAAATCACCATGCTCTCTTGGGACGACGAACCAACCAGCGCCCAGCGCGCCCCACAAGCCGCCAATCCAGAAGGCGCTCCCGCCGCCGAAGTGGCGAAACGCGTCAACGCCGACGACAAGCGCATCATCAACGGCTCGACCGACGTGAACCAGCTGGTGCCGTTCAAGTACAAATGGGCATGGGACAAATACCTGGCCGGCTGCGCGAACCACTGGATGCCGCAAGAAGTGAACATGCAGCGCGACATCGAGCTGTGGAAGAACCCGAACGGCCTGTCGGAAGACGAGCGCCGCCTGGTCAAGCGCAACCTGGGCTTCTTCGTGACCGCCGACTCGCTGGCCGCGAACAATATCGTGCTGGGCACCTACCGCCATATCACCGCCCCTGAGTGCCGCCAGTACCTGCTGCGCCAGGCCTTCGAAGAAGCGATCCACACCCACGCCTACCAGTACATCGTCGAATCGCTGGGCCTGGACGAAGGCGAGATCTTCAACGCCTACAACGAGATCGAGTCGATCCACGACAAGGACCAGTTCCTGATCCCGTTCATCGACGTCCTGACCAACCCGGAATTCAAGACCGGCACGACCGAGACCGACCAGCAACTGCTGAAGTCGATCATCGTCTTCGCCTGCCTGATGGAAGGCCTGTTCTTCTACGTCGGCTTCACCCAGATCCTGGCGCTCGGCCGTCAAAATAAAATGACCGGCGCCGCCGAGCAGTACCAGTACATCCTGCGCGACGAGTCGATGCACGTGAACTTCGGCATCGACCTGATCAACACGATCAAGATGGAAAACCCGCAGCTGTGGACCCCGGAATTCCGCGAAGAGATCAAGGCCCTGTTCCTGGAAGCGGTCGACCTGGAATACCGCTACGCCGAAGACACCATGCCACGCGGCGTGCTGGGCCTGAACGCCCCGATGTTCAAGGGCTACCTGCGCTTCATCGCCAACCGCCGCGCCGTGCAGATCGGCCTGGAGCCGCTGTTCCCGAACGAAGAGAATCCGTTCCCGTGGATGAGCGAGATGATCGATTTGAAGAAGGAGCGCAACTTCTTCGAAACGCGTGTCACCGAGTATCAGACCGGCGGTACGCTGAGCTGGGATTGATTGCTGTCGGCAGCCCATGAATGACGAAACCCCGCAACTGCGGGGTTTTGCTTTTATGGCGCGCCTCCAGCACCGTCCGTGGGCCTAACCACGTTCAAGATCCACTGAGTGAGGATATGACCCCACTGAGTGAGTGACTCGATGCCGGCGCGCTGCGGCCGGCGCTGCGCTAAGCCGCCTGTCCGGCGGCGACGTCGACCACCCACGTCACGCCGAAACGGTCTTTGAGCATGCCGTACAAGGGCGACCACTGGGCCGGCGCCAGCGGATGCACGATGCTGGCTTGCTGCGCCAATCCCTGCCACAGCGCCCTGATTTCTGGTTCCGAACCGCCGCGCAGCGACACGAAGAACGCATTTTCGCCCTGGTGCCACGGCGTGCCGCTCGCTACATCGAAGGCCATGATGCGAAAGCCGTTGGGGGCAACCACCTGGCCCCAGGCGATCCGGTCCGCATCCACCGGGTCGGCGACGCGGCCGAACTGCGCATAGGTGACCTGCGCGATGTCGCCGCCGAACACGGACTGGTAAAAGGCCAGCGCGGCGCGCGCCTGGCCCTGGAAGTTGAGGTGGGTGACTACCTGGACGGACATCGAAACTCCTTGGTGGTGTGTGGAAGACGGGTGCTACTATAGCCATCCGTCCTGCCAGTTTTTGTCAGTAGAAGATGTCGCGTACAAACCGTTTATTTCGTCTGCTCGATGCCCTGCGCCGCCTGCCCGCGCCGGTCACGGCGGCCCAGCTGGCGCAAGAGACCGGGGTATCGGTGCGCTCGGTCTACCGTGACATCGAGACCCTGCGCGCGGGCGGCGCCGAGATCGGCGGCGAGCGCGGTTTCGGCTATACGCTGGTCGAAGACGGCACCCTGCGTCCACAGACCTTCACCCGCATCGAGATCGAGGCGCTCACCCTCGGGTTGGCCGAAGTGCGCGGCATGGGCGACCCGCAGCTCGTGGCGGCGGCGGAAGCGGTGCTGGCCAAGGTGGCCGCGACCCTGCCGTCGCTGGGCCAGCAGCACCTGCTGCATGCGGTGTCGCGGGTCCACCATTTCAGCGAGCGTTTCGCGCGCCTTCCCGACATGGCGCTGATCCGCGCCTGCTGCTGGCGCGAAGAAGCACTCACGATCGACTACGTCGACCGCGATGGCGCTGCGACCAGCCGCACGATCTGGCCGCTCGCCATCGTCTACCTCGACCGCATGCTGGTGGTGCTGGCGCGCTGCTGCCTGCGCGACGACTTCCGGATGTTCCGCGCCGACCGCATCGCCTCGGTCGCGGCCACCGGCATCAGCTTCAGGCCGCGCCGCGCGGTGCTGCTGCGCGACTACGGCGCCAGGCTGGCCGACGCCGGATCGTTGCGCGTGCGGGCCTGAACTGTCCTATCATGGCGGCTTTTGACGCCTGACCAGGAGACAACCTTGCAAGCCAACACCCTGACGCTGCATGCCCTCATGCTCGCCAGCCTGGCGACGGTATCCGTCGCTCACGCCGCCTCCGCGCCGCAGATCACCGCCGGCCGCACCATCTTCCAGAACAACTGCGCCAGCTGCCATACGGTCGATGCCAAACTGTCGCCGCTGGCCGGTCCCGGCATGTTCGGCGTCGTCGATCGCAAGGCCGCCGGCGTCCCAGGCTTCGGTTATTCGGGCGCGCTGGCCAAGGCCGGCGCCGCAGGCCTGGTCTGGACCCGCGAAGAGCTGGACGTGTTCCTGCTCGACCCGGCCAAGCGCGTGCCTGGCACCACGATGCCGGTCGGCCTGCCGGACCAGAAGATGCGCACCGCGCTGATCGACTACCTGGCCAGCCTGCAAGGCCCTGCTGCTGCCGCGCCGGCCGTGCCGGCCGCAGCGGCCAAGCCGGCGGACCGCGCCGGTGCCTGGGACGACACCCAGCCCGGCAAGGTCTTCCACATCAAGCCGACCGACCTGGCCAAACCGTTCGCCACCGTCAGCGCCGGCAACAGCCCACGCGTGCTGGCGCGTCCGAACGGCACGACCCCTAGCGTGATGCCCGGCTTCGAGGTGAGCGTATTCGCCCAGGATGCCGACAAGCCGCGCGTGGCGCTGCGTGCGCCGAACGGCGACGTGTTCCTGGCCGCGACCGGCGCCGGTGAAGTGAAAGTGCTGCGCTCGAAGAACGGCGACAAGGCCGATACCGCCGAAGTGTTCGCCACCGGCCTGTCGCGTCCTTACGGCATGGCGTTCTGGCCTTCCGGCGCCAACCCGCAGTATCTGTACGTGGCCAATGTCAATTCGGTGGTGCGCATCCCTTACCGCAACGGCGACCTGAAGGCGCGCGCGCAAGCCGAGGTCGTGATCCCCGAGCTGTCCGAGACCAGCGGCGGCCACACCACCCGCACCCTGGTGTTCTCGAAGGACGACAAGACGATGCTGCTGTCGATCGGTTCGGCCACCAACGTCGCCGCCGACATCGGCCCCAAGCCGCCGCTGCCGATCGCCGAATGGGAGAAACAGCATGGCTTCGGCGCCGCCTGGGGCGTCGAGACCGACCGCGCCACCGTGATGGCCTTCGACCCGGACGGCAAGAACCGCCGCACCTATGCGACCGGCCTGCGCAACTGCGTCGGCCTGCTGGTGTATCCGGCCACCGGCGACGTGATCTGCAATGTGAACGAGCGCGACGCGCTGGGCGACAACCTGCCGCCGGACTACCTGACCCGCGTGAAGCAGGGGGGCTTCTACGGCTGGCCGTGGTACTACATCGGCGACAACGAGGATCCGCGTCTGAAAGCGATTCGTCCAGACCTGAAGGGCAAGACGATCACCCCCGACGTGCTGCTGCAGGCCCACTCGGCGCCGCTGGGCATGGTGGTCTACCATGCGCCGAAGGGCGCCAGGAACGCCTTCCCGAAGGAGTACGAGGGTGAGGTCTTCGTCGCGCTGCACGGTTCCTGGAACCGCGGCGTGCGCACCGGCTACAAGGTCGCGCGCGTGTTCATGAAGGATGGCGTGCCCACCGGGCAGTACCAGGACTTCATGAGCGGCATGGTGATCAGCGACCGCGACGTCTGGGGCCGCCCTGCCGCGGTCGAAGTCGCGGCCGACGGCGCCTTGCTGGTGGTGGACGATGCCGGCGGCACCGTGTGGCGCATCGTTCCAAAACGCTAGATCGGAACCGGCGCTTGCGCTAGTATGGGATCGACGCGGCGGCCGCCGCGTCGATCACTGGACACCATGATCCGGAGCAGCGCATGCGATACCCCGGCATTTTTTTGGCAGTTCTCCTTGCCATCACCCATGGCGCCTGCGCCGCCAGGCAAGCGGAACCCGTCCCGCTGCCGATGGCCCCGGCCATCCATCCGGAGCGTATGCCCCGCGACGCAGCCTGCGCCGGCCTGATCGAACGCGCCCTGGCGCGCGACGCCCAGGGCGGGTTCGAGCTGGCCGGCATGCTCATCACGAACATCGATCCGAAGCCGGGTCATTCAAAGGGGGCGCTACGTCCCGCCGGCAGCCATCCGGCCGACATCCCGACCCGGCAACTGGACGGCACCTTCCGCGCGCTGTTCGTCAACTGCGAAACGCGCCAGGCTTATGTTTCAAAGCGTGGCGCGGTCATCGACATCACTTACTGGTACGGGCCGTTCGGCCTGTGAACCTTCAGGCTGCCAGCGGCGCAGCCTTGCGACCGGCGGCGGCGTCCAGGCTATAGGCGCCGGCGCCGAAGGCCACCACCTGCAGCAGGCCACCGGCCATCGCGACGTTCTTCAACAGGTGGATCAGTTGGTTCTGGTCGCCGATCGCGTTATGGAAGACGAAGGCCGTCACCAGCGAGAACACCGCCAGGCCGGCCGCGACGAGGCGGGTCTTGTAGCCCAGGACGAGCAGGGCGCCGCCGCCGATCTCGATGGCGATCGCGCCGATCAGTGCGAGCGAGGCGAAAGGCAGGCCGACCGACTGGATGTAACCCAGGGTCGCCTCCGGCGCCAGCGCCTTGCCGACGCCGCTGAAGATGAAGATCGCGGCCATCAGGATGCGGCCGATGGCGGGGATGATGGATTGGCTGGTCTGGGTGGCGTTGGCGGACATGGTCGTTCCTTTCGACTGGTTATTTTGGGTGGCGCCATCGTGTGTGCGGCGTCCATGTAGATCATCTTAGACCCATCTGATCGATCCAAGAAGCCTATATAATTCGATATCAACTATCGATGGAGTAGATGGATGCTCGACGGGATGTCCATGGACCAGCTGCGCACCTTTATTGCCGCAGCCGATGAGGGCAGCTTTTCCGCCGCCGGCCGCAAGCTGCGGCGCGCGCAGTCGGTGGTGAGCCACACGCTGGCCAATCTCGAGGCGCAGGTGGGCTTTCCCCTGTTCGATCGCTCGGGCCGTTATCCGCAACTGACCGAGGCCGGACGCGCCCTGCTGGCCGAGGCGCGCCACGCGGCCGACAGCATGGATGCGTTCAAGGCGAGGGCGCGCACGCTGGCCGAGGGCCTGGAGCCGGAGCTCTCGGTGGCGGTCGACGTGATGTATCCGATCGCGAAGCTGACCGAGGCGGTGCAGGCCTTCCACCGCGAATTCCCATCGACGCCGCTGCGCCTGTACGTCGAGGCGCTCGGCGCCGTGGTGCAGCCGCTGCTCGATGGCCAGTGCCGCATCGCGGTGATCGGTTCGTTCCCCGAAGTGCCGGCTGCATGCGCCTCGGAATATTTGCTCGCCGTGCAGGCGGCAACCGTGGTCGCGCCCGGCCATCCGCTGGCGCGTATCGAGGGCACGGTGATGCGCGCAGAAGCAGGGCACTACGTGCAGCTGGTGCTGACCGACCGCTCGACACTGACCCGGGGCCGCGACTTCGGCGTGCTGTCGCCGCGCATCTGGCGCCTGGCCGATCTCGGCGCCAAGCACGCCTTCCTGCGCGCCGGCCTGGGCTGGGGGAATATGCCGCTGCATATGGTCGAGCAAGACCTGGCGAGCGGCGCGCTGGTGCGCATCGAACTCGAGACGCATCCGGTGCTCGGATCGGGCTTTTCGATGCACGCGATCTTCATGCGGGACCAGCCGCCGGGGCCGGCGGGGCGCTGGTTCATCGAGCGTCTGAAATGCGACGGCTGACGGCGAATGTGTCCCCCTGGCGCGCCGGCAGCGGCGGCGCGGCGCGCCCGGAAGTGCAGATCGCACTCGCCAGAATGGGATCGAAGTCCGGACCGTCCGTGCTGCGCTCCGGTGGAAGCGCATGCCGGGAGACGAGCGTCGCGCCACTGATGACGGCAGCGGCGATGGCGAGGCCGCTAACGCCGATGAGGATGCGTGCGATCAGCGATTCCTTGTGGCGTGGCATGGCCTTACGCCCGGTGGATGGTTTCGCGCCCGCTGGGCATCCGGTCGACCGCGTAGCGGCCCGCGCCGAATGCCGCCACCTGCAGCAGGCCGCCGGCGATCGCGATGTTCTTGGCCAGTTGGATGGCCTGCGCAATGCCGTCGAACGGACTGTGGAAGATGAGGCCGGCGATCAGGCAGTACACCGCGAGGACGAGCGCCACCATGCGCGTCCTGATGCCCAGGACGAGCATGGCGCCGCCGCCCAGTCCCAGCAAGACGGCAATGGCCAGGCCGAGATGGGCAAAGGGCAGGCCCACCGAGCGGATTGCCTCGATGGTGTGGCCAGGGTCCAGTACCTTTTCGATGCCGCTGAAGAGGAAGATGATGGCCATCATGATGCGGCCGAGTGCCGGGACGGCTGAGGGACTGTCGTGGAGCAAATGGGATGACATGGATGGTCCTTTCGACTGGCGTAATTGGGTGAGAAAAATGCGCTTTCGCGTACAGCCAGACTTACTCGGATGACGTTGATTCAGATGCAGTGGTGGGTTGGCGAGTACTTTGCGGACATGCGGCGTTGGAAACTCGAATACGGCCCGCTGGCAGGGGCAGGATGCCGGCGTGATTCCAGCTTATCGATCAGTTGAAATGCGATAGGTAAAGGCTGCAGCGCATGCGGGGCATGTCGCCGATTGGCGCGTGGGTGCGCAATTCACCGTCCAAATCACGCGACTTTTTTTGCGATTCACGGTTGCGCGCTCACAAAGAATGCGCGTACTTTACGTGATTGAATTTGTCAAATCGAGAAGATGTGATATTGTCGCGGGCATCGGGCAAAATCGATCGAATAATAGGACGCTGAACCAAACAGTATGCACGGAAGCGAAGCGAAAAGAACAAGCCGGCTTGTCTGACCAATTGCTCAGGCAAGGCGGCTTTTTCTTTTCGCACCCGCAAGGGTAGCGATGTGAAACGCTGGAACGGTGACCTGTCGACGTTGGCTGAAGCGCTGCAACTGTGAGGAGTTGCAGCAGTTCAGCCGGTGCCGGATTCATTGGCCTAAATCGACGCTTGCTTTGGTCCGATGAATAATTCGCCGGGTTTGATCCGGCGGGTTTTAAACCTTGAGCGTATTTCTCATCGCAGATGAAGGAGAACAAGAATGGCAACCGCTAAGAAACCAGCAGCAAAGGCAGCAGTAAAGAGCGCGCCTTCGTCCACGACGAAGTCGAATGCAAAGACTGCAGCAGAGAAACCAGTCGCAAAGAAAGTCGCGACCAAGACCACCACCACCAAGGCAGCCACCAAGCCGGCAGCCAAGGCAGTGAGCAAGCCGGCAGCGAAAACCGCTGCTAAGCCTGTTGCAAAGAAAGCTACTGCTACCAAGACCGCCGCGACCAAAACCACTGCTACCAAAGCAACGGCCAAAACCGCGACCAAATCGGCAGCAAAGCCTGCAGTGAAGAAAGCCGCTGCTAAACCAGCAGCTAAGTCGGCAGCTAAGTCGGCAACCAAGCCGGCAGTGAAGAAAGCTGCTGCTAAACCAGCAGCGAAGAAAGCCGTCGCTAAACCGGCAGCGAAGAAAGCCGTCGCTAAACCGGCAGCCAAGCCGGCTGCCAAGAAAGCCGCTGCTAAACCAGCAGCTAAGTCGGCAGCTAAACCAGCAGCTAAGTCGGCAACCAAGCCGGCAGCAAAGAAAGCCGCCGCTAAACCAGCAGCCAAGCCGGCAGCGAAAAAGGCCGCCGCTAAACCAGCCGCCAAGTCGACCGCTAAAACCGCGACCAAAGCCGCAGCTAAACCTGCAGCCAAAAAAGCGACTGCAAGCAAGGCCGCCGCTAAACCGGTAGCGAAGAAAGCGACCGCCACCAAGGCAGCCGCCAAACCGGCAGCGAAGAAAGCGACCGCGACCAAAACCGCCGCCAAACCGGCAGCGAAGAAAGTCACCGCAAGCAAAACCGCCGCCAAACCGGCAGCAAAGAAAGCGACCGCGACCAAAACCGCCGCTAAACCGGCAGCGAAGAAAGCGACTGCGACCAAAACCGCCGCCAAACCGGCAGTAAAGAAAGCGACCGCGACTAAAACCGCCGCCAAACCGGCAGCGAAAAAAGCGACCGCCACCAAAACCGCCGCAAAACCAGCTGTGAAGAAAGCGTCGCCCGCAGCAAAAAAAGCCTCGCCGGCCGCTAATAAAGCTGCGCCGGCTGCAAACAAGGCTGCTCCAGCCGCTAAAAAAGCTGCTCCAGTGAAAGCTGCAGCAACCAAGACCGTTGCTGCAAAGCCAGAAGTCAAGCCAGCAGTCGTGGCCAAGGCCGAAGCCAAGCCGGAAGCAAAAGTCGACACCAAGGCCGATACCAAGCCGGAAGTGAAGACCGACGCCAAGGTCGAAGCCAAGCCGGAAGCGAAAAAGCCAGCGGCCAAGAAACCGGCCGCCAAGCCGGCAGCGCCGACCACCGCCGCTCAACCGGCAGCCGCACCTGCGGCCGCTCCGGCAGCGCCAAGCGCCGCTCCTGCAGCAAAGACCGTGCTGGCGCCGACCGCCTGGCCGTTCCCGACCAGCAGCCGTCCTTAATACCGGACGACGCCCGACCGGCCATGCGCCATGTGCGCATGGCAAGTCGGGTCTGCTTCAGGCACAATGCCGCTGTGTGATTGTTCGCACAGCGGTTTTTTTTTGAGGAGAGTCCGTGCTGTCCATTCTTCAGTTTATCGTCGATATCATCGCAGGCTTGCTGGGTGGGGTGCTGCTGCTGCGCTTCTGGACGAACGCCATCCGCGTGCGCCTGCCCGACCAGATCCGCCAGTTCGTGCACACCATTACCGACTGGCTGGTGATGCCGCTGCGGCGCGTGGTGCCGGGCACCAAGGGCTACGACTGGGCGAGCCTGATCGGCGCCTTCCTGGTGGTGCTGGTGGCCAGCACGCTCCTTCTGCTGCAAGGCGGCAGCGGCGAGATGGTGCTGCTGTATGCGCTGCACCGTTTCCTGAACTGGATCCTGTACGGCTTCATGGCGCTCCTGATCATCGAGGCGATCTTCAGCTGGGTGAACCCGAACGCGCCGCTGGCGCCCTTCGTGCACGCCCTGAACCAGCCGGTGCTGCGCCCGATCCGGCGCGTGGTCCCGCCGATCGGCGGCATCGACCTGTCGGTGCTGGTGGCGCTGGTGCTGATCCAGATCCTGCTGTTCGTGTTGAGGCAGGTGTTCGGCTTCTGACCGTCGATCCCCACAACAAAATGGCCCTGCATCGCAGGGCCATTTTTTTATCTCACGCAGCCGTGAAAATCAGCGGAAGGTGAAGCCGAAGGCCGCCTCGAACTGCTGGTCGAATTCCTGCGGCGTGAAGCTGTGGTTCTGGCCACCTTGCGAGGCGATCTTGATCGCGCCCAGCAGGCTGGCGATGCGGCCGCTGGTCGGCCAGTCGAGGCCATTGGTGATGCCGAACAGCAGGCCGGCGCGGTAGGCGTCGCCGCAGCCGGTCGGGTCGACCACGTTGGCCGCCTGCACTGCCGGGATGCGATGGTGCTCGCCGCCGGCGTGGATGTCTGAGCCTTCGGCGCCGCGCGTGATGATCAGCGCATCCAGGCGCGCCGCGATGTCTGCCTGGCTTAAACCGGTGCGGTCCATCACCATCTCGAATTCATAGTCGTTGCACGCCAGGTAGCTGGCCTGGCCGATGAAGGTGATCAGTTCGTCGCCCGAGAACATCGGCAGCTGCTGGCCCGGATCGAACATGAACGGCACCTTCAGCTCGGCGCAGTCGCGCGCGTGCTTGATCATGCCGTCGCGGCCGTCCGGCGAGATGATCGCCACCGCCAGCTGGCCCTGGTCGCCGACGTTGTTCTCGTGCGAGAACTGCATCGCGCCCGGGTGGAAGGCGTTGATCTGGTTGTTGTCCTGGTCGGCGGTGACGAAGCACTGCGCGGTATAGGCATCGGCGATGGTGCGGATGCCGCGCGTCTGGAGCCCTTGCTCCTGCATGCGTTTGAGGTAGTCGCCGCCGTCCATGCCCAGGGTGCCCATGATCAGCGGTTCGCCACCCAGCAGCTGGAGGTTGTAGGCGATGTTGGCCGAGCAGCCGCCGTATTCGGTGCGCAGGGTCGGCACCAGGAACGACACGTTCACGCGGTGCAGCTGGTCGGCCAGCAGGGTGTCGCCGAAGCGGCCGTGGTATTGCATGATCTTGTCGAATGCGAGCGAGCCGCAGATCAGGGCGGTTTTGGTCATGGGTGAGCCTTCAGGGGTAGAAAACGGCAATGTGATAGCCGGAAGGTTCGAGTCCTTCCAGCCTGAAATGGATCTTGACCGGCTGCTCGGCGCGCGCGCCGAAGCCGGTGATGGCGTCGGCAAGCTGGGGAACGTAGTCGCGCGGACCGAACACGCGCCGCACCAGCGGCTTGTCGTCGGCGTCGTTCAGGGTCAGCTCGATGCTGGGCCAGGCCAGCGCCAGGTCGTCGCCGTTGCGCAGCACGGTGCTCAGGGTATAGGCGTTGCCGCCCAGCGTAATCAACTCTCCGGTCTCGATCACCAGCGCATCGGGCCGCGCCGGCAGCCCGACCTGGCAGCCGAACAGGGCGCAGGTCGAGACCAGGGCCGGACGCAGGCCCGGATAGCGGGCCGCCAATACGTCGCGGAAGCTCACCATGGCCTGCAGGGCGAGCGCCAGCAGCAGCAGGAGGCTGCCGGCGATCATCGCGATGCGCACGGCCCTGCTTGACTGCTCGCGCTGGCGGCCGCGGCGCACGAACTCGGGTTCGTCGATCTCGGGCACGCGCAGCTTGGGCGTGTCTTCGATCCGGGTCGGGGTCAGCTTGGAACGGCGCGAACGGGCGTCGGCGGCGCGTGCGCGCGGGGATTTCGCCGGCAGCGAAGGCGCGGGCGACACGATTGGCGGCGAACCGCCGGCCGATTCGCGCAGCAGCAGCGGCGGCGCATCGGGCGCCGGTTGGCGCGCGGCGGGTTCGGGTTCGGATTCCGGGGCGGATTCAGGCTCGTCGTGCCCATCGTCTGGCGGCGGGGCGGCCACGATCTCTTCATCGACCGGTAGTTCGGCCACGGCGGCGTTCGTGTCCGGCTCGAGGTCGGCCGTGGCTTGATCCTCGTTGGTGGCATGCGGCAGGATCCCGAACGGCGACAGCGTACGGTCGAATTCGAGCGTGTAGATCGGTTGTTCGGTGTCGTCGGTCGCGGGAAGGTCTGGCGCGATGGCCTGTTCGGCGACTGGAGGAGAGGCAGGAGGAGAAGCGGAAGGGGAAGCGGAAGACGGCGGGGCGTTCAGGTCGACCAGCCCCGTATTGCCGTCAAAGACCTGCTGGCAGGCGCCGCAGCGCACGATGCCCCCACGCAGCTTGAGCTGGTCCGCAGCGACGCGGAACAGCGTGCCGCAGTGGGGGCATTGGGTGGCGAGCGCCATGCCTGCCTAGCCGCCAGAGCGGGGCGGCGGCGCGCTGTCCTGGCCGAGCGTCCCGTGAAGGGCAACCCAGCCGTCCTGCTCGGCCCAGACGCCCAGCTTGATGAAAGGTGCGTAGGCGGCGGCGACTTCTTCGGCCTGGCGCGCCAGCACGCCCGACAGGATCAGTGAACCGCCAGCGGCCACGCGGCCGGCCAGCATCGGCGCCATCAGCTTCAATGGGCTCGACAGGATGTTGGCCACCACGATGTCGAACTTGCCGCCCGCATGACGTTCGTTGCCGGAGGCAGCGAAGGTGTCGGGCAGGTAGTAGTCGATCTCGACTTTGTTACGCTCGGCGTTGGCGCGCGCCGACTCGATCGCCTGCGGATCGATGTCGACGCCGGCCACGTCATGCGCGCCCAGCTTCTTGGCCACCATCGCCAGGATGCCCGAGCCGCAGCCGTAGTCCAGCACCGATTTGCCCGGCGCCGGATGGGCCTCGAGCCACTCCATGCACAGGCGGGTGGTCGGATGGCTGCCGGTGCCGAAGGCCAGGCCCGGATCGAGTTCGAGGATCAGGCCGGACGGATCTGGCGCTTCGTGCCAGCTCGGCACGACCCAGATGTTCTTGCCGATGTGGATAGGCTCGAACTGCGATTGCGTCAGGCGCACCCAGTCGGCGTCTTCGACCTTGCGGGTGGTGAAGGCCGGAACAAAGGCCAGCTTGACCGCCTGCGCGGCCTCGGTGACGATTGCCAGCTGGTCGGCGTCGGCGTCGGTCAGGGCCACGACGCGGCTGTGGTCCCATGCGGCCTCGGTCGGCTCCATGCCCGGCTCGCCGAACAGGGGTTTTTCGTCTTCGGTGCCTTCGTCGGCGTCCTCGACGGACACCGACAGCGCGCCGGCTTCCATCAGGGCGTCGGACAGCGCTTCCGCGTGGTCGCGGGCGATCTCGATGACGACTTCAGTCCAGCTCATTCTTGTACCTTGGCTTCCGATTTGGCGCCGAGCGCCGTTTCCTTCGGCAGGTCGGGCTTGGCGGCCAGTTTCTGCTCCAGGTAGTGGATGTTGGTGCCGCCTTCGATGAAGCGGGCGTCGACCATCAGTTCGCGATGCAGCGGAATATTGGTGAGGATACCTTCGACCACCATTTCGGAGAGCGCGATTTGCATGCGGCGGATCGCCTGCTCACGGGTCGCACCGTACGAAATTACCTTGCCGATCATCGAGTCGTAGTGAGGTGGCACATAGTATCCCGCATACGAGTGCGAATCGACACGGATGCCAGGGCCGCCCGGTGGGTGCCAGCCGGTGATGCGGCCTGGCGACGGGGTGAACTTGAACGGATCCTCGGCATTGATGCGGCACTCGATCGAGTGACCCGACAGCATGATGTCGCGCTGGCGGAAGCGCAGCTTCTCGCCGCAGGCGATGCGGATCTGCTCCTGCACGATGTCGATCCCGGTGATCATCTCGGTGACCGGGTGCTCGACCTGGACGCGGGTGTTCATCTCGATGAAGTAGAACTCGCCGTTCTCGTACAGGAATTCGAAGGTGCCGGCGCCGCGGTAGCCGATCTTGCGGCAGGCTTCGGCGCAGCGGTCGCCGATCTTCTCGATCAGCTTGCGCGGGATGCCCGGCGCCGGTGCTTCCTCGATCACCTTCTGGTGGCGGCGCTGCATCGAGCAGTCGCGTTCGCCCAGCCAGACGGCGTTTTTATGTTCGTCGGCCAGGATCTGGATCTCCACGTGACGTGGATTCTCCAGGAACTTCTCCATATAGACTTCCGGATTACCGAAGGCGGTGCCGGCTTCGGTCTTGGTCATCTGCACGGCGTTGAGCAGCGCGGCTTCGGTATGCACCACGCGCATGCCGCGGCCACCGCCGCCGCCGGCGGCCTTGATGATGACCGGGTAGCCCACGCGGCGCGCGGTCTGCACGATCTCTTTCGGATCGTCCGGCAGGGCGCCGTCCGAACCGGGCACGCACGGCACGCCGGCGCGGATCATGGCCTGCTTGGCCGAGACCTTGTCGCCCATCAGGCGGATCGAGTCGGAACGCGGGCCGATGAAGACGAAGCCCGATTTCTCGACGCGTTCGGCGAAGTCGGCGTTCTCGGACAGGAAGCCATAGCCCGGGTGGATCGCTTCGGCGTCGGTCACTTCGGCCGCGCTGATGATCGCGGGCATGTTCAGGTAGGACAGGCTCGATTGTGCCGGTCCGATGCAGACCGATTCGTCCGCCAGTTTCACGTACTTGGCGTCCTTGTCGGCCTCGGAGTGGACGACGACCGTCTTGATGCCCAGCTCGCGGCAGGCGCGCTGGATACGCAGCGCGATTTCACCACGGTTGGCGATGAGGATTTTTTCAAACATGGTAGGTCCGGTATTCAGTGAAAACCGGCGCGGCTGAAACAACAGGCGGCGCCGGACACGTCATGGAGGTTAGCCGGCGGCGCGTCATGCGCGCGGCCGGCTTGGAAAAGCAGATCAGCCGATCACGAACAGTGGCTGGCCGAATTCGACCGGCTGGCCGTTTTCCACGAGGATCTTGGTGACGGTGCCGGACACATCGGCATCGATTTCGTTCAGGAGCTTCATCGCTTCGATGATGCACAGGGTGTCGCCTTCCTTGATGTTCGCGCCGACTTCGACGAAGGCGGCGGCGCCAGGCGCGGACGAACGGTAGAAGGTGCCGACCATCGGCGACTTGACCACGTGGCCGGTCGGTTCGGCGGCGACGGCCGGTGCGGCTGCCGGCGCTGGCGCGGCTGCAGGAGCGGCGGGCGCCGAGTATTGTTGCACGCCCTGGTGCGGCAGCATGACCATCTGGTTCTGCGGGATTGCGGACGACTTGACGATGCGAACCTTGCTTTCGCCTTCGGTGACTTCGAGTTCGGCGATGTCCGATTCAGCGACCAGGTCGATCAAAGTCTTGAGTTTTCGTAGATCCATGTGAAACCCCTTGGAATTATTCGTTTTAGAGAGCAGGCCGCTGCGTCGAAATGGGTCGCGCGGCCGCTGTTACATGAAGTTGACGTAGATTAACGCTATTTAAGTGCGAAGTCGATGGCAAACCGATATCCGTCCGTTCCCAGCCCGCAGATCACGCCGCGCGCGATTCCAGACAAATAAGAATGGTGCCGGAAGGACTCGCGTTGGTGGATATTCGAAATATGCACCTCCACGAAGGGAATGGCCACCGAGGCGAACGCATCGCGCAGGGCTACGCTGGTATGGGTCAGGCCGCCAGGGTTGATGACGATGAAATCCACGCCCTCGCTGCGCGCGGCATGGATACGGTCGATCAACGCTCCCTCATGGTTGCTCTGGAAGTGTTCCAGTGCTGCGCCAGCTGCCTGGGCTTGTGCGACTGCCGCCTGCTCGATGTCGGCCAGTGTGGCCGTTCCGTACACCGCCGGTTCCCGCGTCCCCAATAGATTGAGGTTGGGGCCGTTCAGCAGCAGTAGCTTTTTCGCCATGGTGAGAGTCTGGTTGCCCGAAAGTCAGGCATTGTGCCGCCTAGCTCAGCTATTGGCAAGCAGTAAAATTGCCGGTCGATAGACGCAATTAACGGCAGAGTCAATCGTACGACCGTTCGCAATTTGCCTGAATCATGAGCCCAACTTTGCAAGGTCGGCGCGCAATTCGTCGAACTTCAGTTCGCCGAGATACGTCTTGATCACCTGCCCATCGGCGCCGATCAATACCGTATACGGCAAGCCGCCATTCGTATTGCCGAACCCGCGCGACAGCTCGGTGCCGCCCATGCCGCCCACGTACAGCGGATAGGTGACGTTCATCTTGGCGGCGAACTCGCTCATATTGGTGGGCGAATCGATGCCGATACCGATCACGTTGAAGCGCTTGCCGCCATCCTCGCTGGCCAGGTGCATCAGCTCAGGCATCTCGCGCACGCAGGGACCGCACCAGGTAGCCCAGAAATTGACCAGCAGGGGCTTGCCCTTCCACTGGGCCAGCGGCTGCGGCTTGCCTTCGAGGTCGTTGAGCGATTGTGCATACAGGTTGATGGCCGGGTTGGTCACCTGACCGTCATGGGCGACGGTGGTCGGCGCAGGCAGCACGCTTTGCGCCGGTTTCTTGTAGACCGCCACCAGGGCGCCCATCACGCCGAACAACGCGGCGACTGCCGCATACGCGGCCAGATGTTTCTTGTTCATTCGTCAGCTTCCACTGGGTTCACTCTTGTCGTCCGCCGCGATCAGCGCGCGCAGGCCGCTCATGTCGATGCGTTGCACACGACCGTCGGCGCGCGGCTTGAGGGCGCCGCGCAGGTCTTGATACTCATACAGTTCGGCATGCACCGTCTCCTTCATCCAGGGGAAGGTCACAGTCTCGACCGGGGCATGGCGGCCCCCCTTGAAATGCGGGGTTTCCGAAATGTCGATATTAACATTACGGTTGAGCAAGTAGATCTCTACCTCTTTAGCACTGTCGGCGAATAACTGAAGGTGGATGTCGTCATGCTCGCCCGCGGTGCCGTTAAGGACGGCGCCGGTGAGATAGGGATGGAAGTCGGCCAGGGCTTCCATCACCTGCAGCGCGACGGCGCGCAGGTGCGCCAGGCGTTCGGTATGGGCGGCGCCGCCGAACAGGGCCAGGTATTTACGCACCTCGTCCTCGATCTGCCCGTCGTCGGGCAGCATATTCGGCTTGGGCGGGGTGACGCCCAGCACCTGGCGGGCGGCCTTGCGGCGGGCGGTGTCGAGATCGGCGCCGTCCTGCGCGACCATGCGCGCGGCGGACAGGGCGATCTCGTTACGCAACTGGAGGAGATCGTTGTTCAGATTCGGCATCATGCCTGGGATCATACTCTTGAACGGAAAATGACAGCGGCTCGGGTAGAATCGCGTATTCGTCCATTCATTATTGGTTAGATATTTTATCCATGCACATTCATATCCTCGGCATCTGCGGCACCTTCATGGGCGGCCTGGCCGTCCTGGCCAAGGAGGCGGGCCACCGCGTGACCGGTTGTGACGCCAACGTCTATCCTCCGATGAGCACCCAGCTGGAAGCCCAGGGGATCGAATTGATCCAGGGCTATGGCCCGGAACAGGTGGCGCTGAATCCCGACCTGTATGTGATCGGTAATGTCATGACGCGCGGCAATCCGCTGATCGAAGAGATCCTGAACCGCGGCCTGCCGTACGTCTCAGGCCCGCAGTGGATCGGCGAACACATTTTGCGCGAAAAATGGGTGCTGGCCGTGGCCGGCACGCACGGCAAGACCACGACCACCTCGATGCTGGCCTGGATCCTGGAAGACGCGGGCTATGCGCCGGGCTTCCTGATCGGCGGCGTGCCGATGAATTTCGGCGTGTCGGCGCGCCTGCATGGCGACCAGCCGAGCGACTTCTTCGTGATCGAGGCCGACGAATATGACACCGCCTTCTTCGACAAGCGCAGCAAGTTCGTGCACTACCACGCCAAGACCGCGGTGCTGAACAACCTGGAATACGACCACGCCGACATCTTCCCCGACATCGGCGCCATCGAGACCCAGTTCCACCACCTGGTGCGCACCGTGCCGGGCGTGGGCCGGCTGGTCGTGAATGGCGATGAAGCGTCGATCGGCCGCGTACTGAAACGCGGTTGCTGGAGCGACAAGGAAAGTTTCGGTTCGGCCGACGGCGTCGACTGGAATATGGTCGAGCATCCGGGCGGCGCCAGTTTCGACGTCCTGTTCAAGGGCGAGCTGCAAGGCACCGTGCACTGGGACCTGAGCGGCAAGCACAATCGCTCGAACGCGCTGGCCGCGATCGCCGCCGCGCGCCATGTCGGCGTGCCCGTCGCCCAGGCCATCGACTCGCTGGCGCGCTTCCAGAACGTCAAGCGCCGCATGGAAGTGCGTGGCGTGGTCAATAACATCACCGTGGTCGACGACTTTGCCCACCATCCGACGGCGATTGCGACCACGGTCGGCGGCCTGCGCCAGAAGCTTGGCACGGGCGGGCGCATCCTGGCCGTGCTCGAGCCGCGTTCGAACACGATGAAGCTGGGCGCCATGAAGGATGCGCTGCCGGGCAGCCTGAAGGATGCCGACCTGGTGTTCGGCTTCGGCAGCCAGCAGGCGCTGGGCTGGTCGCTGGCCGACGCCCTGAAACCGCTGGGCAAGATCGCGCACAGCTTCGACCAGATCGACTATATGGTGCAGGCCATCGTGCAGCAGGCGCAGCCGGGCGACCACATCCTCGTGATGAGCAATGGCGGCTTCGGTGGCGTGCACCAGAAACTGCTGGACGCGCTGGCGCCATGAGCTCGGCCCCGTACCTGCTGTATCTGCACGGCTTTCGCTCCTCGCCGCGCTCATTCAAGGCGCGCGTGGTGCAGGAAAAGCTCGAGCAGGCAGGGCTGGGTGAGCGCCTGATCTGCCCGCAGCTGCCGGCTTCGCCGAAGGCGGCGATGGATCTCGTACTGGAACTTGCAGAACGCCATGCTCCTGATGATTTAGCGATCGTCGGCTCTTCGCTGGGCGGATTTTATGCATGCTGGCTGGCCGAACGCCTGGGCGTGCGCGCAGCCGTCATCAATCCTTCGGTCGACCCGACGCGCAACCTTGAGAGGCATGTCGGCGTGACCACCGCCTGGCACTCCGACGAACCGTTCGAATTCCGCCAGGAGTACATCGGCCAGTTGCAGGCGCTGCGGGTGGCGCACATCACCCGCCTGGAGCGTTATTTTTTGCTGGCCGCGACCGGCGACGAAGTGCTGGACTACCGCGACATGGTGGCCCACTATGCCGGGGCGCGCCAGCACGTGATCGAGGGCAGCGACCATGCGATCCCGGAATTCGCGCAGTATGTCGATGAGGTATTGGCGTTCTGCGGCTTTGGCCCGGTGGACGCGGCGCAGTGAAGGGCAAGTCTTTACGCCTGGCTGCGTGGCAGCCGCATGCGCGCGCGGTGCGCGCGCCGGAAGGCATGCACGACTGGCTGCTCACGCCCGGTTCGCTGACGGCGCGCCTGGTGTCCAGCAGCGCCGTGTTCCGGGTGCGCCGCCTGCATCAGCGCAGCGCCACATGCCTGGCGGACGAGGCGCAGGCGATTGGCCTGGCGCGCCCACAGCGGGCCTGGGAACGCGAAGTGCTGCTGGAGTGTGATGGCGAGCCGGTGGTGTTCGCCCACACGGTGGTGCCGATGGCTTGCGACGCCACCGATTGGCCGCTGTTCTCGGCGCTGGGTGAGCGCTCGCTGGGCTCCACACTGTTCTACGATCCGCTGGTGCAACGTGGGCAACTGGAATTTGCGCGCCTGTCTGCCGACCATCCGCTGGTGCGCCGTGCGCACGCGGCGCTCGGCAAGCAAGGCGACACTGACACGAACATTTATTACGCGCGGCGCTGCGTCTATCGCCGCCGTCAAGGCCTGCTCCTGGTCACCGAGGTATTCTTGCCCGCGGTACTGGACCTGGGAGCGGCTGCAACCATGAAGAACATTACTTAACTATGAACGTATTTTTCGAGGAATCGGGCGACTTCAAGGTCGGCGCCATCCTGTCGCAAGCGGGCGAGGCCTACCAGGTGGAGATGCCGAGCGGTAAGCGCACCAAGGTCAAGACGCGCGACGTGCTGCTGCAGTTCGAGAAGCCCGAGCCGCAAGCCCTGCTGGATGCGGCCAAGGCGATCGTCGCCGAAGTCGATCTCGATTTCCTGTGGGAAGTCGCGGGCGAAGAAGAATTCGGTTTCGCCGAGCTGGGCGCCGAGTACTTTGGCCACGCGCCGCTGCCGCACGAAGCGGCCGGCCTGGTGCTGGCCCTGCATGGCTCGCCCATCTATTTCTACAAGAAGGGCCGTGGCCGCTACAAGGCGGCGCCGGAACAGTCGCTGAAAGCCGCTCTGGCCGGCATCGAAAAGAAAAAGCAGCAAGCCATCGTCCAGGCCGGCTATGTGGAAGAGCTGAAAGCGGGCAAGCTGCCCGCTTCGATGCAGCAGATCGTGTACCAGTTGCTGTTCAAGCCAGACAAGAACACCATCGAATACAAGGCCTTCGAGACGGCGGCCAACGAACTGCAGACCAGCGCGCCGCGCCTGATGCTGGACGTCGGCGGCCTGGCCTCGCCCAAAGAGCTGCACATGGGCCGCTTCCTGTTCGAGCATTTCCCGCGCGGCGCCGGTTTCGCGCCCGTGGAGATCCCGAAGGCGCCGGGCGACCTGCCGCTGGCCAGTGTTGCCGCCTTCTCGATCGACGACGTCACCACCACCGAGATCGACGACGCCTTCTCGGTCGTGCACCTGGACGACGGCAGCGTGCAGGTCGGCATCCACATCGCCGCGCCGGGCCTGGGCATCCGCCCGGACGACGCGATCGACAAGATCGCCCGCGCGCGCATGTCGACCGTGTATATGCCGGGCGACAAGATCACCATGCTGCCGGACGAGGTCGTCAATGCCTTCACCCTGGCCGAGGGCAACGATTGCCCGGCCCTGTCGCTGTACGCCGTGCTCGATCCGAGCGACTGGAGCGTCAAGTCGACCACGACCCGCGCCGAGCGCGTGCCGATCAAGAACAATCTGCGCCACAACGACCTCGATCACGTGGTCAATGAAGAGACGCTGGAAAGCGGCGAGGGCGATTATCCGCACAAGGACGAACTGGGCCTGCTGTGGAAGTGGGCGCTGCAGTTGGAAGCGGGCCGCATGAAGAAGCGCGAAGCCTTCGGCCTCAAGCCGGAACAGGCGAACCGGGTCGACTTCAATTTCTACGTCGAGGACGACGTGGTCTCGATCGTGCGCCGCAAGCGCGGCGCGCCGCTGGACAAGATCGTGGCCGAGCTGATGATCTTCGCCAACAGCACCTGGGGCAAGCTGCTGCACGACTCGGGCGTGCCAGGCATCTACCGTTCGCAGACGCCGGGCGCCGGCGGCTGGGCCGCCAAGATGCAGGTGCGCATGGTCACGCACGCGGCGCCGCACCAGGGCCTGGGCGTGGACCAGTACGCCTGGAGCACCTCGCCGCTGCGCCGCTATACCGACCTGGTCAACCAGTGGCAGATCCTGGCCGCCGCCGAGCACGGCGTGGCGGCGCCGCTGGTGGCGCCGTTCAAGCACCGCGACGCGACCCTGTTCGCGATCGTCTCGAGCTTCGATGCCGCGTACTCGGCCTATAACGACTTCCAGCAGAATATGGAGCGCTACTGGTGCCTGCGCTGGCTGGGACAAGAGAATGTGAAACAGGCCGAGGCCGTCGTGCTCAAGGACGAGCTGGTGCGCCTGGTCGACGTGCCGCTGGTGGTGCGCCTGACCGGCATGCCGCAAGTGGCGCGCGGCGCCCAGGTGAAACTCGACATCGTGCGCTGGGACGAGATCGAACTGAACCTCGAAGCGCGCCTGCTCGAGGTGGCGTCGGCCGAGCCGGATGCGTCGCTCGACTACGAGGAAGAAGCGGACACCGGCGAAGCGGCGGTGGCCGAGGTGGTCGAGGCCGAAGGTGCGGTGGCGGCGGTCGATACGGGGGATGCGCCGCAGCCGGCGCCGGCGTCGGCTTCGTAGGGTTGGCGGGTCACCCGCCGACGCGATGATGGTTATCTGTGCCGATTTCGCGCCGGATGATCCCTCCGCTAACCGTCACTAGAAGGCAACGACATCCAGCTCGCGTCCGAGCGCGGCCATCGCGTTCGCGACGGTATCGATCTTCGTGTTATGGCCCAGGTCGATAATGCGATTCACTTCCTGCGGCTTGATGCCCATGAGGCGGGCCAGCTGGGACGGGCCTACCTGGCGCTCGATCATCGCGTTCAGCAGCAGCACCTTGGCCGACACGCTCAATGGCAGGGCGACCAGGCGTTCGCCTCTGCGTGCTTTGGAAGGCGCGGGTACGGGCCGGCTATCCTCAAAGTAAAAGTCCATCGCGGTGACGAGTGCATCTTGCGCTTCCTTGAGCGACTCATCCTCATCGTCGCCTTGGGCAATCGCCTCAGGGATATCTCGGAACGTGACGACAAATCCGCCTTCGTCGGCTGGGGTGAAGGTTGCAGGGTATTTCATACGCACTCCATGGCTTGCATCTAATTTACTGTGGTACGGTGCTGCGGGGCAAAGACTTAATGGCGTGTATTACTTGAGCTTTAGCTGCTTCTTTACGCCCTCGACAAGGCCTGTCTTGAGTTCCTTGCTCGGGTGCCTGGGCAGGATGGTCTGCTGCCCGTTCAGGTAGACCTTCAAGTGGTTGGTGCCATCCTTGAACGTCGCGCCTTGAAGCTTCAGCCACCTGACGAACTCGCTCTGTTTCACCGCGTGTCCCCAGTGTGCTTCGACACGTCTAAGTTAGACAGGTTTGAGTGAGAGCGCAAGTGGATTTTTAAACATATTTGTTTAAATTTTCATCCTCCAGATTTTGATTGGCGGCTGTTTTTGCCTGATTTGCAGCATTGATGCGTCTGAAGTCTGGAAAGAACGCCCAAGTCTTTGGCGCTGTACCCATTAGCTGTTGATGGCCCCGAATGCGATGCGAAGCAATTGCTCGACGGATGTAACCCTCCCGCCATCGAGCGCCCAATGC
>NZ_JAXCWM010000006.1:0-393060 GCF_034045115.1 Massilia sp. CFBP9012
CCGGGCACACTTGGGTTCCCGCCTCCGCGGGAACGACGTGGTTTTTCCTATGAAGCGGGCTTATTCAAGCGCCCGAAATTATTCCGGACACCAGTGCGCCTGCGCGGGAACGACGGGCTAACGACGGGGCTTTCAGATGCCGGCTGCATAAGCGAACCTGAAAGCCGAATGACCGCTGGCAGATGACACCATATGCTTCCTATAATGATGACGTCTTTACACGCCATCACATGGAGTCGACTTGTCCTTCCTGATTGTCCTGGCCGCACTGGCCTTCCTCATGTTCGCCGCCTACCGCGGCTATAGCGTCATCCTGTTCGCCCCGGTCGCCGCCCTGGGCGCCGTGCTGCTCACCGACCCGGCGCAGGTCGCCCCGGTCTTTTCCGGCATCTTCATGGAAAAGATGGTCGGTTTCGTCAAGCTGTACTTCCCGGTGTTCATGCTCGGCGCGGTGTTCGGCAAGGTGATTGAGCTGTCGGGCTTTTCCGAGTCCATCGTGGCGGCGGCGATCCGCTATATCGGCGCGGCGCGCGCCAATGCCGTCATCGTCGCCGTGTGCGCCTTGCTCACCTATGGCGGCGTGTCGCTGTTCGTGGTGGTGTTCGCGGTGTATCCGTTCGCGGCCGAACTCTATCGCCAAAGCGACATCCCCAAGCGCCTATTGCCCGGGGCGATCGCGCTGGGCGCCTTCTCTTTCACGATGGATGCCTTGCCCGGCACGCCGCAGATCCAGAACATCATCCCGACCACCTTCTTCCAGACCACCTCGTGGGCCGCGCCGGTGCTGGGCACCGTGGGCGCGCTGTTCATCCTGGCGGTCGGGCTGACTTACCTGGAATGGCGTCGCCGCACCGCCGCCGCCAAAGGGGAGGGCTATGGCACCTCGCTGGTGAACGAACCGGAACGCGTGGACACGGGCGCCGGCGGCTTGCCGCATCCGCTGCTGGCGGTGGCGCCGCTGCTGCTGGTGGGCGTGGCCAACTTCGTCTTCACCCGCATGATTCCAATCTGGTATGGCGGCGACAGCCACACGGTGCCGCCCGAGATCCTGCCGGGCATCGCGACGCCGGTAACGACGACGATCAAGACCGTGACCGCGATCTGGGCCGTGCAGGCGGCGCTGCTGCTGGGGATCCTGTTCGTGATCGCGACCGCCTTCGGACGGGTGGCCAAGCGCTTTGCCGACGGCAGCAAGGCGGCGGTGGGCGGCGCACTGCTGGCGGCCATGAACACGGCCTCCGAGTACGGCTTTGGCGGCGTGATCGCGGCGCTGCCGGGCTTCCTGGTGGTGAGCGATGCGCTGCGCAGCATCCCGAATCCGCTGGTGAACGCGGCGGTTTCGGTCAGCTCGCTGGCCGGCATCACCGGCTCGGCCTCGGGCGGCATGAGCATCGCGCTGGCGGCGATGTCCGATGTCTTCATCCGCGGCGCCGAGAATGCGGGGATCCCGCTCGAGGTGATGCACCGGGTGGTGGCGATGGCCAGCGGCGGCATGGACACCTTGCCGCACAATGGCGCCGTGATCACCTTGCTGGCCGTCACCGGCCTGACCCACCGCGAAGCCTACCGCGACATCTTCGCCGTCACCCTGATCAAGACGGCGGCGGTATTTGTTGTCATCGGCGTCTACTACACCCTCGGTCTGGTGTGACAATCCGTGGTTTTTTTGCACTCGCTCCGGCAAAATCAGCAAGGCTCGTGCGTCGTATTGACCCAAAAAAGAGCCGCACGACTACAATGACTTTCGCAATGGTTTCCGTGCAGCACTATTAATCCAGGATGGAACATGAAATCGGTACAACAAGAAGTCGACGAACGCAGCAACCTGACCGGCACCAATAAATTCGAATTGCTGTTGTTCCGCCTGGGCGGTGACGAGCAGGGCAACCACAACGAGCTGTTCGGCATTAACGTCTTCAAGATCCGCGAAATCGTGGCCATGCCCGAGATCACCGCGGTGGCCGGCGCCCCGCGCCATGTGCTGGGCGTGGTCAACCTGCGCGGCCAGATCATCCAGGTGCTGGACCTGCCGGGCATCACCGGCGTCAAGCCCAAGTCGGGCCTGAACATCATGCTGGTGACCGAGTTCGCGCGCACCACCCAGGCCTTCGCCGTCGAGAGCGTGGAAGAGATCGTGCGCCTGGACTGGAGCCAGGTGATGACCGCCGAGCACAGTGCCGGCAGCGGCATGGTGACCAGCATCGCGCGCCTGCCAGAGCAGGACGGCCAGCCGGCACGCCTGGCCCAGGTGCTGGACGTCGAGACCATCCTGCGCAACCTGAACCCGACCCAGGAGCGCGAGAACATGGAGCAGGCGGTGGGCGCCAAGATCTCGATCAAGCCGGGTTCCGTGATCCTGGCGGCCGACGACTCGGTGGTGGCGCGCGCGTTGATCGAGCAGGGCCTGGACGCGATGGGCCTGCCCTACATCATGACCAAGAGCGGCAAGGAAGCCTGGGACCAGCTGGGCACGATCGCCGCCGCGGCCGAAGCCGAAGGCCGCACCGTGTACGACCGCGTGGCCATGGTGCTGACCGACCTCGAGATGCCCGAGATGGACGGCTTCACGCTCACCCGCAACATCAAGTCGAGCAACCGCTTCGGCAACCTGCCGGTCGTGATTCACTCTTCGCTGTCGGGCAGCACCAACGAAGAACACGTCAAGAACGTGCGCGCCGACGCCTACGTCGCCAAGTTCTCGGCCGAAGACCTGTCGCGCACCCTGCGCAAGGTGCTGGGCGGCTGAGCCGGCACCCAGGGGATCATTGCCGCAATGATATGATGCGGCCGTGATCCCCGACCTTTCCCAATTACTGATCCTCGACAGCCTTTTGCGCGAGGGCAGCCTCACCCGCACCGCCGAACTGCTCGGCATGACCCAGCCCACCGTCAGCCGCGCGCTGGCGAAACTGCGGCGCCACTTCGGCGACCCGCTCTTGGTGCGCTCGGGCCAGCGCATGCAGCCCACCGCGCGCGCCCTTGAGCTGGCCGGCCCGGTGGCGGCCGTGCTGGACGCGGCGCGCCAGCTCGAAGGCGGCCCGGCCGCATTCGATCCGCTGACTGCTACCCGTTCCTTCGGCCTGTATATGGTCGACGGCGCAGTGGTGAACATCCTGCCGCAACTGCTCGATGGCCTGGCGAAGCTGGAAAACGGCGCCGCCGGGCTGCAGCTGCGCAGCGTGCACATCGATCCGGGCTCGCTCGAGGCCCAGCTCGAACGCGGCCACATCGACCTGGCCATCGGCCGCTTTCCTCACCTGCTCAACAACATCCGCCAGCGCAAGCTGTGGGACGACGAATACGCCTGCGTGATGCGGCGCGACCATCCCTGGGCCGGGCAACTCGACCGCGCGGCCTGGCTGACCCACCGCCACGTGCTGATCGAGATGGAGCATACGAGCCACCACAACGTGGCCGTGACCCGCAAGCTCGAAACGCTGCTGGAACCCACGCGCATCCTGTGCCACGTGCCGAGTTTCACCTCGGCCGCTCACATCGCGCTGCATACGGATGCCATCGCCACCATCCCGCTGCGCCTGGCGCGACCGTTGGCGCGCGACCTCGGCCTGGTACTGGCGCCCATGCCGGTCGAGCTGCCGCCGCTGCAGCTGGCGCTGTACTGGCATGAGCGCAGCCATCGCGACCCGGCCAACCGCTGGCTGCGCGAGTTCGTGCTCACGACACTCACCAATACACTGGGCGCCGAACACGGCTATGCAGAATCTGCATAATCCCCATGCCGCTTATGGCATGGCCTAAATAACTTAGAGCAACTATGCTTCGGCTATTCAGTATTTTTGCCGAGGCACACCATGCTTCAATCTTCTCCCGCGCCAGGCCGGTTGTCGACCCGCCTGGCGCTTGTTTCTGCAATGCTCGTTCTCAGTGGTTGCGTGTCGATGGGCGCGCAGCCGCAGTTGGCCCGCCTGAACCAGGACGCGGCTGCAAATTCATCGCGCGCTATTGGGTCGTTGGCGACCGAGACCGCCGCCTGGCCGGCCCAGGATTGGTGGCGCGCCTATGGCGATCCCCAGCTCGACCGGCTGGTGGAGACCGCAAGCGATGCCAGCCCGACGATCGCCGGCGCACTCGCGCGGGTGCGCCAGGCGGCGGCCCTCGAAGGCCTGGCCGCAGCGAGCCTGGGGCCGCAGGCCAATGCGTCGGTCCGTTCCGCGCGCCAGCGCTACAGCGAAAACGGCAGCGTGCCCAAGCCGCTGGCCGGCAGCTGGCAGTGGGTCAACGACGCCAGCGTCAACCTCAATTATGAACTCGATTTCTGGGGCAAGAACGCAGCGGGCGTGACCGCCGCCGCCGGCCGCGTCAATGCGCGCCAGGCCGAAGCCCAGGCCGCACGCCTGGCCGTGTCGACCGCTGTGGTGCAGGCCTACCTGCGACTGGACCATCTTTACGCCCAGCGCGACCTGGCCGAGCGCGAGCTGCGCCAGAGAAGCAGCATCCTCGACCTGGTGCAGCAGCGCGTATCCGCCCAGCTCGACAGCAAGGCGGAGCTGAAGCAGGCCGAGATCGGCGTGCCGGCCGCGCGTGGCCAGATCGCTGCGCTGGACGAGGCGCTTGCGCTGACCCGCGGCCAGATTGCCGCCCTGGGCGGGCAGGGACAGGACGCGGCCGAGGCGATCGCCCGCCCGCAACTGCGCCTGGACCGTCCGGCGGCGGCGCCGGCCGACGTGCCGGCCGCGCTGCTGGGCCGCCGGCCCGAACTCGTCGCGCTGCGCTGGCAGGTCGAAGCGGCCAGCGGAGAGATCGACGTCGCCAGGGCGCAGTTCTATCCGACCGTGAACCTGAGCGTGTCGGGCGGCCTGGGCAGCCTGGGTTTCGACCGCCTGTTGCAGGGCGGCAGCCGCAGCTTCGCGGCCGGCCCGCTGGTGACCCTGCCGCTGCTCGACGGCGGCCGGCTGCGCAGCAATCTCGCGGCGCGCAACGCCGAATTCGACGTCGCGGTCGAGAACTACAACGGCGCCGTGATCGAGGCCCTGCGCGACGTGACGGCGCAACTGACGTCGCTGCGCTGGCTGGGTGAACGGGTGCGCGAGCAGGACCAGGCATTGGGCGCCGCCGAGCAGGCCTATGACCTGGCCGAACAGCGCTACCGCGCGGGGCTGGGCAACTTCGTGCAGGTGCTGATCGCCGAGACCCAGGTCGTGGCCCAGCGCCGCGCCCAGGCCGACCTGGACGCCCGCGCCTACGAGCTGGACGTGAACCTGGTGCGCGCCCTGGGTGGCGGCTATCAGGCCGCGGCTCCCGCCCTGGTCGCACATTGAAGAATCGAGAGAACGCCATGGACACCAAGAATACGAACACCGCTCCCCAGGGCCGCCGCAAGATCGCGATCGGCCTGACCGTCTCCGTGCTGGCCGCCGCCGCCGGCATCGCCTGGTCCTCGCCCGAGGTGCTGGGCATCGGCTGGAACAGCCAGCACACCGAAGACGCCTACGTCGAGGGCAACCTGGTGCAGGTGACGCCGCAGGTCGGCGGCACCGTGACCCGCATCGCGGCCGACAACACCGATTTCGTGCGGCCCGGCGAGGTGCTGGTGCAGCTGAATGAAGTCGATGCGCGCCTGGCCCAGGACCGCGCCGAGGCCGCGCTGGCCAAGTCGGCGCGCCAGGTGCGGGCGCAATTCGCCGGCGTCGAGCAGTTGCGCGCGACGGTCGCCCAGCGGGAGGCGGATCTCGGCAAGGCCACCAGCGACCTGGAACGCCGGCGCAAGCTGGCCGACACCGGCGCGGTCTCGGGCGAGGACATTCGCCACGCCCGAGACGCCGTGGCCGCTGCACGCGCCGCCTTGATGGCCGCGCGCCAGCAGGTCGGCTCGGCGCTGGCCATGGTCGATGGCACCACGGTCGAAAACCATCCTGACGTGCTGGCCGCGATCGCCCAGCTGCGCGACGCCTCGCTGGGCCTGGCGCGCACCACGCTGGCGGCGCCGGTGGGCGGCATCGTCGCCCGCCGCAACGTCCAGATCGGCCAGCGCGTGGCGCAGGGCACGCCCCTGATGGCGATCGTGCCGCTGGACCAGATGTGGGTCACCGCCAACCTGAAGGAAACCCAGCTCAAGGACGTGCGCATCGGCCAGCCGGTGGCGGTGACCGCCGACGTGTACGGCAAGGATGTCGTCTTCCATGGCCGCGTGGTCGGCCAGGAAGCCGGCACCGGCAGCGCCTTCGCCGCCATCCCGGCGCAGAACGCGACCGGCAACTGGATCAAGGTAGTGCAGCGGGTGCCGGTGCGCATCGCGCTCGACCCGGCCGACCTGGCGCGCCATCCGCTGCGCCTGGGCCTGTCGATGAAGGTGGCGATCGACACCCGCGCCAAGCAGGGCCCGAGCCTGATGCAGGCCGGCGCCGTGCGCCAGCAGTACAAGACCGTCGTGTTCGAGACCGAGTCGCATGGCGCCGAGGAGGCGATCCGGCGCGCGCTCGGCCACCCGGGCGCGGTGGCGTCGCGTTGATGGAAAGGGCAGGCGATGAACGCCCCCACTAGTGTAGCCATTCCGCGTCCGGCCTTGCTGGCCGCGATCTTCGTCTTCAATTTTATCGAGTTCCTCTCGACCGGGATGACGGTGTTCGCGGCCCCGGCCATCATGGGCCATGTCGGCGCCTCGCCCGAGGAATACGCGACCGTCTCGGCGCTGTACGCGGCGGTAGCGGTGCTGTCGATCTCGCAGCTGACGGTGCTGGTGCAGCGCCTCGGCTGGCGCAACTACCTGCTCGGCGGCGTGGTGTTCTACATGACCGGCGCCTGGCTGTGCGCGGGCAGCGGCAGCGTTGCCGCCTTTGCCGGCGGCCGGCTGTTGATGGCCATGGGCGGCGGCGTATTCATGACGGCCTCGCGCATGATGGTGAACCTGATTCCGCCGTCGCCCCAGCGCCTGCAGGGCATCGCGGCCTTCGGCGGCGCGCTGTCGCTCGGCCTGGCGCTCGGCCCACTGGCCGCGGCGAAGTTCGTCGGGCACGAAGCCTGGGGCGGCATGTTCCTGTTGCTGGCGGCGCTGGCCGCGATCGGCGCCGGCATCGCGGCGCGCTGGCTGCCGCTCGGCGCCGACACGCTGGACGGCACCCCGACGCGCCTCCACGTGCCGGATGCGATCCTGCTCGGCGGCGGCGCCGCGATCACGCTGTTTGCTCTACAGCACCTGACTTACGACTGGCACGGCGGCGAGCGCGCCGGGCTGCTCGGCCACCTGGCGCTGGGCCTGGCCTTGCTGCTGGCCTTCGGCCTGCTCAAGGCGCGCCGCCGCGAACCCTTCCTGCACCTGAATATCCTGGCCAGTGCGCGCTACCGCCTGGGCCTGGTCATCTTCGCGGTCTGCTACGCGGTGCTCGGGATGGTCAATACCCTGTTGCCGCAGGCGGTACAGAAGGGCCTGGGTATGGGACTCGAACAGGCCGGCGTCCTGCAGGGCGTGGGCCTGCTGTCGACGTTCGTCGTGTTCACGGTGATGCTGCAGCTGGTCAAGCGCAATCCGCACCCGACCCGGTTCTTCGTGACCGGCTTCCTGATGCTGGCAGCGCTGGGCTGGCGCTTCGCGACCCTCGATCCGCGCGCCAATGCCTGGGACACGGTGATGCTGTGGCTTGGCCTGTTCGGCGGCTTCCTGACGCTGGGCATGGCCACCGCCGCGATCCACTCGTTCAAGGATCTGCAGGCGGACAATGTGGTGTTCGCGCATGCCCAGCAATTGAAGAACATGCTGGGCCAGGTGGGGCTGGCGCTGGGTGTGGGCGTGACCAATGTGGGGCTGCAGGAACGCACCGCGCTGCATTCGACAAGGTTGGCCGAGAAGGCGACGGCGCTTCTAGATGGCGGCGCCGAGATGGCGCGCCAGGCCGGCCTGCTGGCGGGGCAAGACCTGTTCTGGGTCGTGATGTGGGTGGGCCTGGTGGGCGCCGTGCTGCTGGCCATGCAGCGCAGGTTCGATTGATTCTCAATCGTGCGCCTGGGGGTAAAACGATCGTTTTACACTGAGTGCATGGATACGTACCCAGCACTCCTCGAGACCGCCGAACGCCTGTTCTACGAGCACGGCTATATGGCAAGCAGTATGGACACCCTGGCCCGCACGGCCAGGATGTCGAGCCGCACACTGTATAAGCACGCCGGCAGCAAGGCCGCGCTTGCGGTCGATGTTCTTGCTGTGCGCGACCGTCGCTTCTTCGAACAGGTCGATGGCCTCGACGTGCGGTCCCTGTTCGCCGCGCTGGCCGGCTGGATCGGCCGCGAAGGCGCGCGCGGCTGCCTGTTCCTGCGCATCCTTGGCGAGACTGGCGGCGCCGAACCGGCGATCGTCGCGGCGGTGTTGGCCCACAAGGCCAGGCTGCGCCGGCACGTGGCGCGCATCGTCGAGGCCGACCTTGGGCGCGCAGACGACGTGCTGGCCGGGCGCATCGTGCTGCTGTTCGAGGGCGCGGTGGCGGCCAGTGCCTGGCAGGGGGCGGCCGCGATCGAGGCGGCCCGCGGAGCGGCGCTGGACGTGGTTGCAGCGGCGCGCGCGGCATGAACCGGACCGTCATGCTCGGCGCCACCGGTTTCGGCCTGATCGCGGTCTGCTACGGTTTCGCGCGCTTCGCCTTCGGCCTGTTCCTGCCGTCGATCGCCGACGATTTCGCGCTCTCGTCCACGCTGGCCGGGATCGTCTCGGCCGGCTCCTTCCTCGGCTTTTGCCTGGCGATCGTGCTGGCGGCATGGCTGACCGAGCGGATCGGTCCGCGCTGCGTGGCCGTCGCCGCGGGAGCGGCCGGCGCCATCGGCATGATCGGGATCGCCTGCAGTGCGTCGCCAGCCTGGCTCGCCGTCTTCGTCATCCTGGCCGGCTCGAGCACCGGGCTCGCTTCGCCGGCGCTGGCGGCCGCCGTGACCTCGATCGTGCCTTCGGACCGCCAGGACGCGACCAATACCTTCATCAATGCCGGCACCAGCGCCGGCGTCGCGCTGTCCGGCCCCGTCGCGGCGCTGATGGGTGCGCAATGGCGGCTGGCCTATGCCGGCTTTGCCGGCGCGGCCATCCTGATGGCCTGGGCCACGCTGAAGGTGCTGGCCGGCGCGGCCGCGCAGCCGGCCGGGCGTGCGCCCTTGCTGCCGACGCTGACTCCCGAGCTGAAGCGCCTGGCCGCTGCCGCGGGCCTGAGCGGGGCCGCGAGCACGGTGATCTGGAGCTTCGGCGCCGACCTGCTGGCGGCCAATCTGGACTGGAGCGGCCGCCAGGTCGGCATGTTATGGACCGTCATGGGGTGTGCGGGCGTGGTGGGGGCCATGGCTGGATCCCTGATCGCCCGCTTCGGGATGCGCACCGTGCACCTGGTATTCCACGTCGCATTGGGGTTGGCCGTCGTCGCCGTCGGGCTGGACGGCGCGCCGCCGTGGCTGGTGTTCACGGGGGGAGGCCTGTTCGGCGCCGCCTACCTGATGCTGACCGGTGTCTATCTGGTGTGGGGCATCGCGGCGCTCCCCGAGCGGCCGGCGACCGGCGTGACCGTGGCCTTTCTCGCGCTCGCGGTGGGCCAGACCCTGGGCGCGATGGCGTTCGGCTTCGTCATCGAGCGTGTATCGGCGAACGTCGCGGTGGCGTCGTTCGCGGCGCTGGCCCTCGTCGCCGGCGGGATGCGCCGCCGCGCCGACTGAGCAAAAAAAAGCGCCGGCCTGTCGGGGCCGGCGCTGGGCGGCACTTGCGTGCTGTCGGATCAGTCTTCCTGGAACGCCTCTTCGCGTTTCTTGCGCAGCGACGGCAGCAGCACGACGATCATCGCCGCCGCGGCCAGGCCCAGCATCACGCCCGAGATCGGACGCTCGATGAACACCATCGGATCGGCGCGCGACAGCAGCAGGGCGCGGCGCAGGTACTCTTCCATCATCGGTCCGATGATGAAGCCGAGCAGCATCGGGGCCGGTTCCAGTTCCAGCTTGGCGCACAGGTAGCCCAAGAGGCCGAAGATCGCCATCAGGTAGACGTCGAAGGTGCTGTTGTTCAGGCTGAACACGCCGATTGCGCAGAACAGCAGGATCGCTGGATACAGCAGCTGGTAAGGCACCATGATCATGCGCACCCAGATGCCGATCATCGGCAGGTTCAGCACCACCAGGAACAGGTTACCGATCCACATCGAGACGATCAGGCCCCAGAACAGGCCAGGCTGCTCGGTCATCACGGCCGGACCTGGCTGGATGCCCTGGATGATCATCGCGCCGATCATCAGCGCCATCACCGGGTTCGACGGAATGCCCAGGGTCAGCATCGGAATGAACGAGGTCTGGGCGCCCGCATTGTTCGCCGCTTCAGGCGCCGCAACGCCTTCGATTGCACCCTTGCCGAACTGCGCCGCGTTCTTGGAGACTTTCTTTTCGAGCGAGTACGAGGCAAACGAGGCCAGCATGGCGCCGCCGCCCGGCAGGATGCCCAGGATCGAGCCGAGGCCGGTGCCGCGGATGACTGGCCAGAAGATACGCTTGAAATCGTCCTTGTTGAGCATCAGGCCCTGGACCTTCTTCATCACCAGGTTGCGGCTTTCGTCGTGCTCCAGGTTGCGGATGATTTCGCCGATACCGAACATGCCCATCGCCACGATCACGAAGTTGATGCCATCGGCCAGCTCGGGCAAGTCGAAGGTGTAGCGCGCCGAACCCGAGTTGACGTCGGTGCCAACTACGCCCAGCAACAGGCCCAGTAGCACCATGCCGATCGCCTTGAGCAGCGAACCGCTGGCCAGGACCACCGAAGCGACCAGGCCGAGCACCATCAGCGAGAAGTACTCGGCCGGGCCGAATTCGAGCGCCATATCGGCCAGCGGCGGCGCCGCCACGGCCAGCAGCACGGTGGCGATGGTGCCGGCAAAGAACGAGCCGATGGCGGCGGTGGCCAGGGCCTTGCCGGCCTGGCCGTTGCGCGCCATCTGGTAGCCGTCAAGGGCAGTCACCACCGAAGACGATTCACCCGGCAGGTTGACCAGGATAGCGGTGGTGGAGCCGCCATATTGTGCGCCGTAGTAGATACCGGCCAGCATGATGAGGGCCGATTCCGGCGGCAGGCCGAAGGTGGCCGGCAGCAGCATGGCGATGGTGGCGACCGGGCCCAAGCCCGGCAGCACGCCGACGGCGGTGCCGACGAACACGCCCACCAGGCAGTAGAACAGGTTCTGGAGCGTGAAGGCCGTTTCCAGGCCGAGTGCGAGATTGCTGAAGAGTTCCATTTTTAATTATGCTCCACCGAACCAGGGACCGAACATGGGCATCGGCAAGCCAAGCAGCTTGACGAACAGGCCCACCGCAAACAGCGCCGCGCCGATCGCGAGTGCGATCGCCTTGGCCAGGTTGAATTTCTGGCCGGCGTAGGAGCTGATCATGATCAGCACCAGGGTTGCGGGAATCAGGCCGGCGTCGCGCACCAGGAAGCCGAACAGCAGCACGGCGACCAGCACCAGGGCCAGCTCGCGCCAGTACAGGCGGCCGATCGGTTCGCCTTCGCGGAAGAACGAGCGGATCAGCGACGCAGCGCCGACCAGCGACAGCAGGCCGCCGAGCACGGACGGGAAGTAGGCCGGACCCATGCGGCCGGCCGTGCCCATTTCATAGTCCTGGCCGATGACTATGGCGGAGAGGCCGAATAAGAGAAAGACGATGCCACTCCAAAAATCCTTTGGGTGGCGTATGAATGCTGGCACGTGGTGGTCCCCTTTTTTGTGGTGCAAATGCGGTGTTACAGATGCAGTGGTTCGAAATGTGTTTCAGCTACGGTGCGGCAGGTACGACGGGTACAACGGGTACAACGGGTACGACAGGTACGACAGGTACGACAGGTATGACAGATGCAACGACACGCACCGTCCCGGCAGGGCCGGGACGGTGCGTAATATCAGATGCTCATGCTCAGTCGGCGAAAGCGCCGGCTTTCTTGATGATAGGACCCCACAGGTCGATCTGCTGCTTGAGGTGGGTGCGCAGGGCTTCCGGCGTCGCCTGGTTGGTCGGCACCGGCTCGGTGCCCAGGTCGTTGAAGCGCTTGACCACGTTCGGATCGCGCAGCGAGGCGCGCAGGGCGTTGGCCAGCGCGTCCACGACCGGCTTCGGCGTGCCCTTCGGCGCGTACAGGCCGTGCCAGACGCCCACTTCGAAGCCAGGCAGCGCGCCCGAGGCCAGGGTCGGCAGGTTCGGCAGCGACGGCACGACGGTCTTGGTGGTCACGCCATAGGCCTTGATCTTGCCGCTCTTGATCTGACTGGTGGTATTGGTGGTCTGGTCGCACATGAAGTCCACCTGGCCACCCAGCAGGTCGTTCATCGCCGGACCGGTGCCTTTGTAGGGCACGGTGGTCAGCTCGACGCCCATCGCGGTCTGCAGCAGCATGCCGCACAGGTGCGAAGCCGAACCCAGGCCGGCGTGGGCGTAGGTGACCTTGTCCTTGTTGGCCTTGACGTAGGTGATCAGCTCTTTCATGTCCTTGGCCGGGAAGTTGCCGCGGGCGACCACGGTCATCGGCACGTCGGTGATCAGGCCGATCGGCTCGAAGCTGTCGATCGCGTTGTACGGCAGCTTGCGGTACAGGGCAGGGGCGGTCGACTGGCCGATGTGGTGCAGGAACAGGGTGTAGCCGTCGGGCGAAGCCTTGGCCGCGCGCGCCGCACCGATCGTGCCGCCGGCGCCGCCGACGTTCTCGATGATGATCTGCTGCTTGAGGGTGGTGCCCATCGACTGCGCCACGAGGCGCGCGACCGTATCGGTCGGGCCGCCGGCCGCGAACGGCACGATCATGGTGATGGTCTTGGTGGGGTAGTTCTGGGCCTGGGCCAGGCCGCTGCCGAAGGCAGCCAGGCACGCGACAGCGCACAGCATCTTGAGCTTCATGTTTGTCGTCCTCGTCAATCTCGTTCTTGGTATGGGGTCGGCGGCCCGCACCTTTCTGGTGCATCGCTGCGCTCTAGCGTTGTCTTACGCAGCTAGGGTTGTACCAGTAAACATATTGATATGCAACTACGTGGAAATACGTATGTCGCACGAGTGTGACGAGGTTCGAAAAAAACTGTACAGCCGAAGCCGAAAAATCGAAAATGAGGACGCCGATGGCGGTAGCCGTCGGCGTCTGGATATCGCCAGCTGAACCGGCTTACACCGGCGCCGGCACCGGCAGTTCGCGATCGCCCATCAGCAGCTTGGCCGGGGTCATCGGCGTGGTGCGCAGGCGCTTGCCGGTTGCGTGGAAGATGGCGTTCGACACTGCCGCCGCCACGCCCACGATCCCGATCTCGCCTACGCCCTTGGCGCCGAGCTGCTTGCTCACGATGCGGTCGTCCTCTTCCACGAAGATCACGTCGATGTCGTGGATGTCGGCGTTCACCGCCACGTGGTATTCGGCGAAATTGTGATTCATGAAGCGCCCGTACTTTTCATCGGTATGGGTTTCTTCATGCAGGGCCTGGCTGATCCCCCACACCACGCCGCCGCTGATCTGGCTGGCAGCCGTCTTGGCGCTGATGATGCGCCCGGCCGCGATCGCGCTCACCACGCGGGTCACGCGCACCATGCCCAGCTTTTCGTTGACGCGCACTTCGCAGAACACGGCCGAGTGCACCGCGCGCGCGTACTTGCGCTGCTTGAGCATCTGCGGCGTCATGAAGAATTTCTCCTCGACGCTGTCCTTGCCCTCCTCACGCAGCACGCTGGCGATCTCGACGCGCCGCGCCGGATCTTTCTTGAGGAAGATGGCGCCGTCGCCGAACTCGACGTCGCGCATGCGGGCGCCATCGATGGGGGAATCCTTGATACCGGTCGCCATCTTGAGCAGCGTCTTCTTGAGCTTCTCGCAGGCGCCGTGCACGCCCGAGCCCACGGTCGCCATATGCGATGAACCGCCCTCGATCGGCGCCATCGGCAAGGTCGAGTCGCCCAGCTGGAAGGTCACCTTCTCCATCGGGAGACCCATCTGCTCGGCGGCCACGATCGACATCGCGGTGTAGGTCCCGGTGCCGATGTCGGTCGCCGCGCTGCTGACCACCAGGCGGCCGTCGGCATGCATCACGGCGCTCACGCGCGCCACCATGACCAGCGCATCCCAGATCCCGGTCGCCATGCCCCAGCCGACCAGCTCTTCGCCGTCACGCATCGCGCGCGGCTCGAGCGGACGCTTGTCCCAGCCGAAGCGCTCGGCGCCCTGGCGGTAGCATTCGCGCAGTTCCTTGGTCGAGTAGGGCTTGTCCTCGATCGGGGCGACGTCGGTGTAGTTCTTCAGGCGCAGGGCCAGCGGGTCCATCTTGAGTTCATAGGCCAGCTCGTCCATCGCCACTTCGAGCGCATGCACGCCGTGGGCGGCGCCGGGCGCGCGCATGTCCAGTGGCGTGAAGCGGTCATGCGCTACCACCTGGTAGCCCAGCTTGACGTCGGGGCACGCGTATAACTGTCCGGACCAGTTGACGATCACTTCCACATAATCCTCGAGGCGCGAGGTTTCCTGGATCGCCTCGTGCCAGATCGCCTTGAGCGTGCCGTCCTGGTCGGCGCCGAGGCGGACGCGGTGCCAGGTCTCGGGACGGTGGCCGAAACTGAACATCTGCTGGCGGGTGAGCACCACGCGCACCGAGCGCTTCAGCTGCAGCGCGCCCATCACGGCCAGCGGCAGCTGGTATTGCGGACGCAGGCCGGAACCGAAGGCGCCGCCCACGTAGGGATTGCGCACCGTGACCTTGTCCTTCGAGATGCCGAAGCCGTGCGAGACGTACCAGCGGCTGTTCTGCGAGCTTTGCGTCTTGTCGTAGATGGTCAGGTGGCCGTCTTCTCCGTAGATCACGGTCGAGGCGAACATCTCCATCGGGTTATGGTGCTCAACGCCGTTGTAGTACTGCGAGTCGACCTTGACCGGGGCACTGGCGAAGGCTTTTTCTCCATCGCCGGTGGAGCTGGGCGGCGTGAAGCCGGCCTTCATCTTCTTGGGTTCGTAGGCTTCGTCGAGGCGTTCCAGGTGGCGGGTCTCGTGCTCCTCGACGTCGTAGTGCACGCGCACCAGTTGGGCCGCGTGGCGCGCCGCCTCGAAGGTGTCTGCGATCACCAGCGCGACCGGCTGGCCGCTGTAGAAGATCTGGTCCGAGAACAGCGGGCGGAAAGGCGAGCCGGCGGGCGCGGTCATGTCCTTCCAGGCGATGTCGAAGGAGCGCATCTTGGGGCGGTTCTCGTGGGTCATCACCGAGATCACGCCGTGCGCGGTGAGGGCGTCGACGGTGTCGATGCGGGTGATGCGGCCCTTGGCCACGGTGCCGCTGACGACCACGCCGTAGCACAGGTCGGGGGCGAATACTTCGGCCGCGTACTGGGCCTGGCCGGTGACCTTGGCGCGGCCGTCGACGCGCGAGACGGACATGCCGCTCTTGACGCGGCCGGTGCCGGCCGGCGCGCTCGGGGCGCGCAATTCTGGAATCAGGTCGGTCATGCTCGGTCTCCCTCTGGATTGCGGCCGCTTCCGCTGGCGATATCGGTGCCGCGGGCGGCGCTGGTCAAGGCCTGGACGATGGCGTTGTGCGCCAGGGTCAGCTTGAAGTCGTTGTGGCCGTAGCCGCGCGCACCCTGCAGGATAGCGTCGGCCGCGGCGGCGAAGGCTTGTTCGCCGGCCGCCTTGCCCACCAGCTGGTCTTCGGCCGCTTCGATCCTCCACGGCTTATGGGCGACGCCGCCCAGCGCGATGCGCGCGGCCTTGATCGTGCCGCCGGCATCGAGGTCGAGGGCGGCCGCCACCGACACCAACGCGAAAGCGTAAGACAGGCGGTCGCGCACCTTGATGTAGGCGCTGTGCGCGATGAAGCGGTCGGCCTGCGGGACGGTGATGTGGGTGATCAGTTCGCCCTGCTGCAGGGTGTTGTCGATCTCGGGACGGTCTTCCGGCAGGCGGTGGAAGTCGGCGAAGGGGATTTGCCGCTTGCCGCTGCTGGACTGGACGTGCACGGTCGCGTCGAGCGCGCGCAGGGCCACGCACATATCGGACGGGTGGGTGGCGATGCAGGTCTCGCTCGTGCCCAGGATGGCGTGCTGGCGGTTGACGCCTTCCTTGGCCGGGCAGCCGGTGCCGGGCTCGCGCTTGTTGCAGGCGGTGCCGACGTCATAGAAGTAGACGCAGCGGGTGCGCTGCATCAGGTTGCCGCCATTGCTCGCCATATTGCGCAGCTGGGGCGAGGCGCCGGCCAGGATCGCGCTCGACAGCAGCGGATAGCGCTCGCGCACCAGCCGGTTGTAGGCCGTGTCGGCGTTGCGGGCGAGGGCGCCCAGCAGCAGGCCACCGTCTTCGCCGATCTCGACCTTATCGAGGTCGAGGCCATTGATGTCGACCAGCTGCGAAGGGCGCATCACGCCTTCCTTCATCAGGTCGAGCAGGTTGGTGCCGCCTGCGATCGGGCGCGCTTCGCCGGCGCTCAATGCCGCCAGCACACCGTCGAGGTCCTTCGATTGGGTGAAGATGAATGGATTCATGCGAGCACCGCCCCGGTCGTGAACGCAGGCTTGTCGCCACTTTGGTTCTTGCGCAGGTCCATCACCTGGATCACGGCGTCCGCGATCTGCGGATAGGCGCCGCAGCGGCAGATATTGCCGCTCATGAGTTCGCGCACGTCGTCGCGCGACTTAGCCTGGCCCTCGTTCATCAGGCCCACGGCCGAACACAGCTGTCCGGGGGTACAGTAGCCGCACTGGAAGGCGTCGCACTCGATGAAGGCTTGCTGGAGCGGGTGCAGGTCCTCACCCTTGGCCAGGCCTTCGACCGTGGTGATTTCCTTGCCGTCCTGCATGACTGCCAGGGTCAGGCAGGAATTGATGCGCTTGCCGTCCACCAGCACCGTGCAGGCGCCGCATTGTCCCTGGTCGCAGCCCTTCTTGGTGCCGGTCATGCCTGCGCGCTCGCGCAAGAGGTCAAGCAATGTTACCCAGGACTCGACATTGAATTCGCGGTCTTGCCCGTTGATACGCAGGCGGACCGGATACTGGTGGTGAAGTTCCATGGTCATTCCCTTCTATGAAGAGCCATGACCTTACCCGTGCCGCTGGGGCATCACGGTTAGGTGACGCACCCATTCCTGAGCTTAGTTGTAATTTTGCTCAGGGACCGCGGAATACCACCGTTTTGTTGCCGTCGACAAAGACGCGGCGCTCGATGTGGAACTTGACCGCCGTCGCCAGCGCCAGGCATTCGTTGTCACGGCCGACACGGGTCAACTGGTCGACCCGATAGTTGTGGTCGACCCGGGTCAGCACCTGCTCGATGATCGGGCCTTCGTCGAGATCCGGGGTGGCGTAATGGGCGGTCGCGCCGATCAACTTGACTCCGCGGTCGAAGGCTTGCTGGTAGGGCTTGGCGCCCTTGAAGCCGGGCAGGAAGGAGTGGTGGATATTGATGCACTTGCCGGCCAGGCGCCGCGCCAGCTCGTCCGACAGGATCTGCATATAGCGCGCCAGGATCACCAGCTCGGAACCGGTCTCCTCGAAAATCTCGAACAGGCGCGCCTCTTGCTGCGTCTTGTTGTCCTTGCTGACCGGCAGGAACACGAAGCGGATGCCTTCGCGCTCGACCATCGGGCGCAGGTCGAGGTGGTTCGACACCACCGCCGTGATCTGCATATTCAGCTCGCCATTGCGGCGGCGGTACAGCAGGTCGTCCAGGCAGTGGTCGGTCTTCGAGACCATGATCACGGTGCGCACCGGATCGAGCGGATCGAACATTTTCCACTGCATGTCGAGGCGGCCGGCCACGAGGTCGCCGAACTCGTCGCGAATGCGCTCGATCGGCGGCGAATTCTCTTGCTGACGGAACACGGCGCGCATGAAGAAGCGCGCGGTCGAATCGTCGTCGAACTGCTCCAGCGCGCAGATATAGCAGTCGCGCTCGGCGAGGAAGGTCGCCACGGCGGCGACGATGCCGGTGCCGGCCGGGCAGCTGGCGTTGAGGATGTATTCGATGCGGCCGGTGGACGCCGGGGCGATGCTGCTCATGAGTGATTCCTGTCGGTTAGGGGCTAAACACAATGTGCCCGTCCGTCACGCGACACCGGCCAGGTGGGCCGGCGGCAGCTCTGGTATCCGGCGCCGCCCGGTCGGCGGCGCTGGGAAGGCTATCTTGCGATGTTGTCAGAATATATAGAATGAGGGATGAGGCGGGCGCCGTCAAGCGTGTGCATCTCGCGTGCTACCATGCGCGCTTTTTCCTGAACAGCCATGTCGTCGCCAATGACCATCCGTCCGATGCAGCCCGCCGATCTCGATGCTGTCCTGCGCGTGCAGGCGGCCTGTTATCCGCCGCCGATGCAGGAGCCGGCCGCGGTGGTCAAGGCCCGGCTGGATGCTGCCGCCGCCACCTGCCTGGCCGCCTGCGATGCCGACGGCGTGTGCGGCTACCTGTTCGCCTATCCCTCGCGCCTTGGGTTGGTCACCGACCTGGGGGCGCCGTTCGAGCTTGCGCCAGATGCCGATACCCTGTACCTGCACGACCTCGCGGTCGACCCGCGCGCGCTCGGGCGGGGCCTTGCGCGCGCGCTGGTGGAATATTTGCTGGATCTCGGCCGCGGCCGGGGTTTGTCCCATGCCGCGCTGGTCTCGGTGCAGGACAGCACGCGCTTCTGGACCGGCTTCGGTTTCGTGGCGCGGATGACGGGCGATGCGGGCCTGCTCACCTATCCGGCGGGCGCGGTCTATATGGCGCGCCCGCTGGATTGATTCACTCGACGCGGCGCACCTTGGCCGAGGCGTTGGTGCCGTCCACGCGCATGAAGATGGTGCCGAACATATTGCGTTCGATGCTGACCTTGACGTCCTTGGCCGGCGCCAGGACCGCGTCGCTGCCGTCGACGACGCGCCACACCTGGCCGTTGGCCAGGCGGATCCGCGAGCCCGGGCCCCAGCCCTCGAAGTTGCCCACGATGGTGCTCTGCATCGACTTGGGCTGCGTCTCGCGCTGCTTTACCGCTTCCATGCCGAAGTTTTCCTCGGCGGTGGCCACCGGCGCCGCCGCCCTCGGCGCGCCTGGCGCCGCTGCCGCAGGACTTGCCGCGCCAAGGGGAATCGCGTCATAGCAAGCCACGCGCGCCGCGACGTCGGTCACGGCGCGGCATTTCAGGAGCGCAGCATCGTTGGCGAGCGCGGAGCCGGAGGCGAGGAGCAGTATGGCAAGAGGCAGGGCTTTCATCGGAATCCTAGGTAGTGGTGGAAGCTCGCCCCCGGACGGGGCCGGGAGCGGCTTCGATTATAGGGGATGCCGATGCCGGAGTGGAAATCGGGGGGCGGCCGGCAGACCGCTGCGGGACGTCCTATACTGCCGGGCGGCGCCAGGCACTTTCGGACCGTGGCGCCTCCAACACGAAGGAAGACCATGAACCCACAAGTGACCATCATCGCCACCCTGTATGCCAAGGCAGGCCAGGAAGCCGCGCTCGCGGCGCGCATGCACGAGATGGCGATAGAAAGCCGCAAGGAAGCCGGCTGCATCCTGTACGAGCTGCAGCGTTCGAACGAAGACCCGCGCGAATTCATCATGGTGGAATACTGGCGCGATGCCGAGGCGGTGGCGCTGCACGACGTCAGCGCGCACATGGCGGCCCTGGTGGCCGACCTGCCGGCGCTGGTCGACCGTCCGGTGGCCGTGCGCAAATATACTCCCGCCGGCTGAGCCCAGGCCTGCTTCAGGCGGCCCGGCCGAACAAGCCGATCTGCAGGCCACGCGCCATGCCGCGCGCCGCGTCGACCAGGGCGTCGGCGTCGGCGGCCGCGAACAGCGCGCCGGCCGTCTCTTCGAACAGGGCCAGCCAGCGCGCGAAGTGCGCCGGCGTGAGCTGGGGCATGGCCTGGTGCTTGCCGAAGACGTTGCCCCGAAATTCGCGCGCCTTGAGCATCGCGGTACTCCAGAACGACACCATGCGCTCCTTGTGGTGGTCCCATTCGCCGTCCGCGATCGCGCCAGCGAACACGGGACCAAGCAACGGATCGCGCCTGACCTGGTCGTAGAAGACGTCGACCAGCACAGTCAGGGCCGGGCGATCCAGGGGCAGGGGGAAGGCGTCGCGTGGGCTCACCGCCTTTATCCTGGTTTGCCGTCGAGCCGCGGACTGGCGAGCCAGGGCCCATAGCGCAGCAGGTAGATGACGAAGGCCAGCGACCACAATGCCGCCGACAGGGCCAGCGTGTGGCCGCGCGCCGGACCATCGAACAGGTTGGCGGCCAGCCGCGCGGCGACCGCCAGCGGCAGCAGCGCGAACATCGCCACCTCGGGACGCTCCGCCTGCAGGGTGCGGCCGGTATGGCCACGCGCGGTGCGGGTGATCATGGCGCCGATCATGCCCGTCATGGCGCCGGCCGCCAGCAGGTGCAGGGCGGCGCTGCCCGAGACCACGCCGACGCCAGCCAGGCCCAGGGCCATGAGGCCCGCCACCAGCATCGCATACGACAGGTGGAACGACCACAGGAGCGGCGTGCGCAGCGTCGACAGGGGATCCCACAGGAGGAAGCGCACGCCGTTCAGCACCGCCGCAATGACGCCCGCCGCCAGAAGCATCCAGCCGGGGGCCGCGGCCAGCCAGCACAGGGCCAGCACGGCGATCGAGACGATGCTGGCCAGGTCGAGCCGCGGCAGGCTGCGCGCGCGGCTGCCGGGTGCGCCATTGCGGGTGAACATGGGGCCGACCCGCCCGCCGATCACGGCCACCAGCAGCACCAGCAGCAGGATCGCGCCGTGCACGGGCGTCAGCGGCGAGACCGCGAGCACGCCGTGCATCGCCAGGTGGAAGACCAGGTTGCACACCCCCAGCAGGGCGATCACGAGGCAGATCGGCAGGTTGCGGCGGTTGTCGGCGCGCAGCAGCAGGCGCAGGATGACGCCCGCCACGGCGAACAGGAAGGCCACGTCGACCACCGCATACAGGAGCGGCGGCGCGCCGAGGGCGGCGCAGCGCCCCGCGATCCACAGCAGCACCAGGGCCTGCAGGCTGCGGCCGCGCGGTGTCGGCAGGCCGGTCCAGTTCTGCACCGCGGTCAACAGAAAGCCGGCGACCACCGCGACCGCGAACCCGAACACCATCTCGTGCACATGCCAGAGCAGGTCCACGGGTCCCTGGGGCAGCAGGCCCAGATAGGCCAGCAGCCAGGCCGGCACCGCCGCGGCGGCGAAGGCGGCGGCCAGCAGGTAGAAGGGGCGAAAGCCCAGCCGCCACAGTGGGGCATCGCCGGATGCCAGGCCGGGTTGGGAGTTGCGAGGCAGATCGGTGGCAGGGTTGGCGCGCATGCGGACCTCCTGGTTAAGATGCATTCACGATACATCAAAAAAAGGCCCGGCGGGACATCCTTTCGACCTAGTCCGAATGGATGAGTTGTCGAGAAATTTAACACTCGGCGCCAGTGTATTTACAGTGCTCGAAAAATATTTCGATAAATCAATGAGTTGCCGCCGCCAGGTTCATAGGCCCGGTTCTTGCTCATCCATGGTGAGTAACCATGAGGAGCGTGTCGATGTTTCGTATTACCCCGTTGTTGTTCGTGGCCGCGCTGCTGGCCCAGCCGGCGCAGGCCGCCGTGACGTATTCCTGGCAGCAGGTCGAGGCCTCCGATTCGATGCCGCCCGGCCTGAACCTGGAACTGGTGTTCTCCGATGCGGCGGTTGCGCAGGGCAGCCTCTACCTCGACTTCACGAATATGTGCGACCTGGACGGACCGTGCCTGAATCCCCAGGACAGCCTGCTGTCGCTGCGCTACTGGTACGAAGAGCCGTTCTCGGGCGATTACCGGCACAACTACATCGACTACGGCTACCGCCAGCTGCCGCAGCACTACTATGACAAGATCAAGCTGGACGTGACCTTCCTGCCCGGCGGTCTGCTCAGCGGCGACATCTTCGCCACCGATGGCAATTCGCACTTCACGCTGGGCAGCGCGGGCAGCCTGTTCACGGTGCTGGACGCGCACAGCGACGAGCCCTTCGGCTGCGCCTACGACAGGCCGGCCTGCTCGGGCTCGTCCGGCCTGCTGGTCGGCGAACCGAAGAAGGGCGAAGTGCCCGAGCCGTCCAGCGTGCTGCTCACCGGCCTCGGCCTGGCCGCAGCCTGGCTTTCCCTGCGCCGGCGCCTGGGGCGCTGACTCAGACGGTCGGCGCCAGCAGCGCCGCGGTGTCGGCCGCGCCCATGCGCTGCGCCAAATCGTGGGCGCTGACGCCGTCGGCATCGCGCCGTGACGGGTCGGCGCCGCGTTCGATCAACAGGCGGGCGATTTCGCTCCGGTTGAACATGGCGGCGAACATCAGCGCGGTTTTGCCCGCCGGTCCCGCATGGTCGGCGATCGCGCCGTGGTCCAGCAGCAGCTTCGTCACCGCCAGGTCGCCCTTGAAGGCGGCGCCGTGCAGCGGCGTCTGGGATGCATCGTTCATCAGTTGCGGATCGGCGCCATGCTCCAGCAGCACGCGCGCGGCCTCGTGGTGGCCGTGGTAGCAGGCCAGCATCAGGAGGCTGTCGCCGCGCTCGTTGCGCAGATTGGGCGGCAAGCCCTTGGCCAGCAGGGCGCCGAGCGGTTCGGCCTCGCCGGCGCGGGCGTGCTGGAACACCTTGCGCACCCATTCGAGGGTGGCTTCGTCGAGTTCCGCCGGCGCGGCCGGCGGGGTGGTTTCATTGGCTTGCATGCTGGCCCTGGAAGTCACTGTGATGCTTGATTAAAGCACATCCGAGGCGGCCACGCAGGCTGCGCTTCAGGCTTGCTGGCGGCTGGCCGTGTGCTCGGCCGCTTCCCACAACCAGGCCGGCAAGGCCAGCGCCGGCAGCAGCATGCCGGTCACCAGCGCCGCATGCCAGCCATATTCGGCGTAGATCCAGCCGCCGAGGGCAGAGCCGAGCGCGCCGCCGGCGAAGAACAGGGCGAAGTACAGGCCATTGAGGCGGCTGCGGATTTCGGCGCCGAGGGCGAACAGCGCGCGCTGGCCCAGCACCAGGTTGGCGGCGACGGCGGCGTCGAGCGCGATGGCAGCCACGGCCAGCAGGCCGAGTGCCAGCGGCTTCGAATTCGGCGCCGCATCTGGCCCGAGCAGCGGCAGCGTGAAGCTCAGCGCGCCGACAGCCAGTGCGATCGCAGTGGCGCCCAGGGTATGGCCAGCATCGGCCAGGCGGCCGGCAATCGGCGAGGCCACCGCGCCGGCCATGCCCACCAGGGCGAACAGCGCGATCCCGTTCTGGCTCAGGCCGAAGTCCGGGCCGGCCAGGGCTTGCGGCACCACGGTCCAGAACAGGCTGAAGGCGCCGAACAGGCCGGCGTGGTACAGCGCGCGGCGGCGCAGCACGGCGGTATTGGCCAGCACCGGCCACAGCGAGGCGATCAGCGCGCCATAGCGCTGGGTGGCGGCCGGCCGGCGCTGCGGCAGCTTGAAATGCAGCACCACGGCCAGCAGCAGCACCAGCGCCGCGGCGATCTCGAACACGGCCTGCCAGCCACCGAAGCCGGCCAGCACGCTGGCCACCGGCCGCGCCACCATGATCCCCAGCAGCAGGCCGCTGACCACCTTGCCCACGGTCTGGCCGCGCGTCGCCTCCGGCGCCAGGTGGGCCGCGAACGGCACCAGCACCTGGGCCACCACCGCGCCAAGGCCGATGGCCAGTGCGGCCAGCAGGAACTGCCAGGCCGCGCTGGCATTCGCGGCCAGCGCCAGCGCGGCGCCGGTGGCGACCAGGCCGCTCACGATCAGGCGCCGGTTCTCGAGCAAATCGCCCAGCGGCACGATGAACAGCAGGCCGAGACAGTAGCCGATCTGGGTGAGGGTGACGACCAGGCCGGTGGCGCTTGGCGGCATGCCGAGGGCGGCGCCGATCGGGGCGACCAGCGGCTGGGCGTAGTACAGGTTGGCGACGATGATGCCGGCGGCGGCGGCCAGCAGCATCGTCATGCCGCTCGAAATCTGTGTTTGGGTGCTTGTTGTCATGGCGTGTTCCTCGATGGGGTATGTGAACGGTTCCATTCTAGGCAGGCATGAGGCAAAGATAATTAGGGCATAATGCCCACATACAATTCATTTAATGTGAACAATCATGGACAAGGTGAAGGCGATGCAGACCTTCGTGCGGATCGTCGAAGCCAACAGCTTCACCAAGGCCGCCGAATCGCTCAACCTGCCGCGCGCTTCGCTGACGGCGACCATGCAGAACCTCGAGCGCCACCTGGGCGCCCAGCTCTTGCAACGCACCACGCGCCGGCTGTCGCTCACGCAGGACGGTGAGCGCTACTATGAACAATGCGCCGCCATCCTGGCCGCGATCGACACGGCGGAAGCCGATTTCCTGGGCGTCGACGGACGCCGCATGCAGGGACGGCTGCGGATCGACCTGCCGGGCGCCCTGGGCCGCGCCATCGTGCTGCCGCGACTGGCCGAATTCCGTCGCGCCTGGCCCGGCATCGACCTTTCCATCGGCATGGGCGACCGCCTGGTCGACCTGACCGGCGAGGGCATCGACTGTGCGCTGCGGGTGGGCGAGCTGCAGGATTCCAGCCTGGTGGCGCGCCGCATCGGCCTGATGCGCTTCACACTCGCGGCCACGCCCGGCTACCTGGCGCGGTGCGACGTGCCGGCCTCGGTCGACGAGTTGGCGGGGCACGACGGCATCGTGCATTTCTCGGGCCGCACCGGGCGTGCCTTCGACTGGGAGTTCGAGGAAGCGGGTGGGGTGCGCAAGGTCGCCGTGAAAGGCGGTATTTCGGTCAACGACGCCGACGCCAACCTGATCCTCGCGCTGCAGGGCCTGGGCCTGGCCCAGCTGGCGCGCTACCAGCTGCGCGGCCAGGAGGGCCGGCTGGTCGAGGTGTTGCCGGGCGTGTGCCCGACGCCGATGCCGGTGTCGCTGCTGTATCCGCAGGGGCGCATCGCCAATCCGCGCCTGCGCGCCTTCGCCGATTGGCTGGCAGGCGTGTTCGAGGCCGACCCGGACCTGCGCCTGGCGCACGATTGAGGGTCCGCAAGCGGCGGCGGCGGACGCCACCGCACCATGGGGCGCTGATTGCCCTACAGGAGACCTCATGAAAGCCGGCGCCTGGATAGCGCTCGCGGCCTGCATGCCGGCCGGCGCGCTGGCCGCGATTCCCTATGTGTATCCGTTCAATGCCATGACCGGCCAGGAAGTGGTCGAGCATCGGCTCAAGGAGCCGAAGACCCAGCTTGACTACATCAACCGCGAAAAGGTGGACGCTTACCTGAACGGCATCAAGGATGCCGGCCATGGCCGCGAATGGTGCCTGGCCAGGCCGGTGCTGCCGCAAGAATTGAATGTGGCCGTCGTGCGCCGCCTGAAGGCGACGCGCAAGCCGGCCGAGCTGAAGGAGAACGCGGCGCCGCTGGTGCTGGCCGAGCTGCGCCGGCGCTTTCCCTGCCCGAAGCCGGGCAAGAAGAAGCGCTGACCGGACTACCCCTGGATCAGAAGTCCACGTTCATCGACACCCACAAACGACGACCATCCATATTGTTGACGTACACGCTGCTATAGGTCGGCGCCGCCGTCGGCGTCGACTGGTAAGGACGGTAGTCGACGAAGTCCTTGTTGAGCAGGTTGTAGACGGCGGCATTGATCGAGATGGTCGGGCTGAGCTGGTAGGCGGTGCCCAGGTGCAGCATGCCGTAGGCCTTGTAGTCGCCCAGCGTCGCCTTGGCGGCGCGGGTGGCGGCCGAGGTTCCCGGATCGCGATAGCGCTCGCTGCGGTACTCGGCGCGCAGCCACGTGTTCCACTGCGGCGAGATGTCCCAGGTCAGGCGCGCATTGAGCGAGTGCTCGGGCGTGTCGGACAGCGGTTTGCCGGCGCTGGCGCCGCTTTTCTGCTCGCTCTCGGTATAGGTGTAGTTCGCGCTCGCGGCCCAGCCGGCGGCGATCGGGAAGCGCGTCGCCAGTTCCAGGCCGCGGGTCACCGCCTCGTCGACGTTGATCGACTGGCCGAATGCATCGACGTTCGGCCAGTTGCCGAAGCTGACGCAACCGGGGCGGTTGGGTCCCAGGCGGTAGGTACAGTTCAACAGGCCAGTGCCGCTGGTGATCTTGTCCTCGAACTCGTTGTTGAACACGGTGACATTGGCGGTCCAGCCGGCGCCGTTGTCGAAATAGGCGCCCAGTTCGGTGGTCACGCTGGTCTCGGGTTTCAGGTTCGGGCTGCCGACCAGGGGAATCGTGCCCTGGCCGCCGAAGCCGTTGATGCCGGGCGAGAGCTGCTCGACGCGCGGGGTTTTATAACCTTTGCTGATGCCGCCCTTGAAGGTCCATTGCGGCGACGTCGTCCACACCAGGTAGGCGCGCGGGCTGGTCTGGCCGCCGAAGATGCTGTGGTCGTCGTAGCGCGCGCCGAGGGTCAGGGCCAGGCGCTCGTGGAAGCGCCATTCGTCTTCCAGGAACAGCGCTTTTTGAGTGAAAGCGAATGCTTCGGGCGCGACGCCGTCGACCATCTCGGCATCCCAGTGCTGGGCGCCGATGGTGGTCAGGTGATTACCCCATGGGACCAGCAGCTTGGTGTCGAACACCTTGCTCTCGACTTCCAGCACGCGCGCGGCGCCCGCGACCATGCCCGGCGTACCGGGCGGGATGGTGCGGCCGATGGTTTCGGTCTTGTTGACCATATAGCTGCTGTCCCAGGTGCCGAACGGCAGGCGCGCCTTGTAGGCCAGGGTGGTCTGGTCGCGGTTGTATTTCTGTTCCGGGCCGTAGCCGCCTTGCACGCTCTGGGTGCCGACCTGGCCGCGCGAATTGTCATAGGTCTGGCGGGTGCGGTCGGCGTCCAGGGTGAACTCATGATAGCGGTTGGGCGTGAACGCCAGGCGCGCGCCGACGTTGTCGACCTTGGCCTTGACCGGATTGGAACCCATGTTCAGGTTCACTTCGCCGTTCTGGTTGTCGTAGCTGAGCGTTGCTTCGTTGCGGCGCAGGACGCTGCCGCGCAGCGCCAGGCCCAGCACGTCGGTGGCGATCGGGCCGTTCAGGTAGAACTTGGCGCCCTTGACGTCGCCGAACCGCGATTCTTCTTGCAGGGTGTAGTCGGCCGACACCGTGCCGCCCCATTGCTTTCCGACCTTGCGCGTGATGATGTTGATCACGCCGCCCATCGCGTCCGAACCGTACAGGGTCGACATCGGGCCGCGGATGATCTCGATGCGCTCGATGGCGCTTACTGGCGGCATGAAGCTGGTCGAGGTGCCGCCAAAGCCGTTCGGGGTCACGTTGCCGGCGGCATTCTGGCGCCGGCCGTCGATCAGGATCAGGGTGTAGTCGCTCGGCATGCCGCGCACGCTGATGTTCATGCCCCCGGTCTTGTCGCCGGCAGCCGCGACGTCGATGCCTTCCACGCTTTCCAGGGCCTGGGCCAGGTTGCCGAAGCGTTCCTTCTCGAGCTGATCGCGGGTCAGCACGGTGATCGAGGCCGGCGCTTCGCGGATGGTCTGCTCGAAGCCGGAGGCCGAGATGACGACGGTCGCCATGTCGGCCGGGGCGGCGTCGACGCCGACATTGGCATGGGCGGCGAAGGGCAGGGCGCCGATGGCGAGGCTGAGCAGGGAGCGACGCAGCAGCGGCGCGTGGTGGCTAGGTGTGGGCATCTCGATTCCGTTGTAGTTTTATGGACGTGTGACGACAGCTGTAAATCTATGTAAAGAGGTCTAACCGGCAACATTCTAAACACAAATACGAATCATTCCTATTCTTATTTGTGACTAGGTAGCAAGAATGAGACGAAACGCCCCGGCCAAACGGCCACTGCGCAGGCGGTGGTGCAGTTCCAACGCCGTTTCGCTTCGGTCGGCCCGGGCGATCGCGTCTAACCGCAGCAGCACGTCGTCGGGACGGGTGCATTCGCGCACCAGCGCCGACGGGGCGTAACGGCGTCGCGCTCACCTCGGGAGGGAAACGGCATGCGTCGGAGGGAATACCTGCGCATCGTACTGATGGCCGCCGTGGTCATGCGAGTCGCGTGCGGAGCGGCCGCGTCCGTCGTCCATACGCCCTTGCCGCAACTGGCGATCCTCGCTTCATGGGGTCGCAATCGCGCGTCGTTGTCGGCTATCATGCCGGGTGCGTCAGGGACGAGGCTGTCGGTCCCTGGGCACAGCGCCCCATTGTCATTACAGTCCATACAGGAGCACCTATGAAGAACACCATGATCCTGGCCGCGACCCTCGCCGCCGCCGCCGCGATGCCCGCGGCCCACGCCAGCGCCGACCTGGCCAAGGCCAAGGCCTGCATGGCCTGCCACACCGTCGCGTCGAAGCTGGTCGGCCCGTCCTACAAGGATGTCGCCACCAAGTATGCGAAGGACGCCGGCGCCGAGGCGCGCCTGGCGCTGAAGATCCAGAAGGGCAGCAGCGGCACCTGGGGTCCGATCCCGATGCCGGCCAACCCGCAGGTCAGCGATGCCGAGGCGCAGACGCTGGCCAAGTGGATCCTGGCGCAGAAATGACCGGCGCTGTTCGCGTTATTTAGGCATGTGGCGCGGATCAGTCCGCCTTGACGGCGGCCTGCAGTAATTGATGTGGCGCAGCAAGGCTGCCCATATCGAGCACCCGCCGCCAGCCCGAGTAATGGGACAGATACCGGCTGGCAACGCCGTGGAAACGCACCAACCAGCGCTTGAAGCGGCTGTGCCAGCCGTTGACATGGTTCAGGTGGACCGCGCCGCGCGCCCGCTCTCCGGCGCGCAGGTTAATCGTTTCGTGGTTGACGCCATGGCGCCTGGCAAATGCACGATAAGCGGCGGCGCCGTCGCTGATCAGCAACGTGGCCGGGGCCAGCACCGGCCCCAGGCACCCATCGAGCTCGATGCCCTTGACCGGACCGCGCCCGCAATGGAAATCCAGTGCCGCGCCATCGCGCTCGCAAGCGATCAGCAGGCAGTCGTGATCGCGGCCGATGCCGCGGTGGCTGGCCACGCCGCCCCTCCGCCGCGGCGGCCGGGTCAGCGTGCGCGATTCTTTTTGCGACTCCAGCAGATAGGTTTCGTCCGCTTCGACCACGCCAGCGAGGTGCGCGGCACGCTCGTGAATGAAGCCGGTCACCATCCGGTGTCGCCAGCGAAAGCTGGTGGTGCGGTGCACCTGGGCAGTCTCGGCGCTGGCGCGCACGGTGCGTGAATCCAGCAGGCACTGCAGGTAAACGAGCCAACGTTCTTTCTTGCGCAGGTGTGCCAGCGGGGTCACGCTCAAGGCGTTGTAACTGCGACCGCAAGCCAGGCAGCGCCAGCGCTGCAGGCCGCTGGCGTGCCCACAGCGATGCGAACGCGTGCCGCCGCACCGAGGGCAGCATTTTCCGACGGCCGCCTGTTCGATGAGCACGATACACTTGGCCGCGGCGTCGGCGGTATCGTCGAATGTGGCGAGCCAGGCGCGTAGTTCTGAGCGTTCGCTATCGTCCAGCGGGACGCCACGCAGGGCGGCAAACAATGTACCGAAATCAAAATTGGCCACAGCCGCCTCTTCGGGATCACTCGATAGTGCTGAGACCCGACTGGACCAGGAAGGTTCGCTGAAATAACGCGAACAGCGCCAAATGACCGATCCGCGGCGCTGCACGGCGCCGCTGCCGCGCCACTGGCGCGGTCCTTGCATACGGGCGAGGCACCTGAACGACAGGACCCGCCCATGTTCCTCCAGAACGACGTCATCGAGTATCTCGATACTCCCGGCCGTCCGCTCCGCATCCTGTGGATCGACCCGGCCGGCGCCCAGGCCTATACCTATGCGTTGGGCATTCCAGGGGCCGTGCCCCGGCCGGCGTCCCTGCGCGTCCTGTACGCCGCGCTGCGCGAGCGGCGCGCGCGCCTGCTGCGGCCCGATCCCTGGCGCGCCGTCAGCCCCGCGGCCGCTCCGTCCGATAGCCAGCGCCGCTACCAGCTGAAGGCCTGGAACGCGGTGCGCGCGCTGCACCAGGACCTCCCGGCGCTGTACCTGCCGCGCGAGCGCGCCGCCTTGTTGGCGGCATGCGGCGTCGCGCACGGCATCGCGCCCGCCAGCATCATGCGCTACCTGCGCCGCTACTGGGAACGGGGCCAGACCATCGATGCGCTGCTGCCGGACTTCGCCAATTCCGGTGCGCGCGGCAAGACGCGTGAAGCGCGCGCCGGCGTCAAGCGCGGCCGGCCGCGCAAGGGCGCGGCGCCGGGCGCCAATATCGACGGCGCGCTGCGCGCGCTGTTCCGGGACGCGGTGGCGCGCTACGCGGCGACGCACCGCAGGTTCTCGCCGGCCGCGGCCTATCGCCAGATGCTGGCCGAGCACTTCGTCGACGCCGCGCCCGACGCCATCCCGAGCTACGGCCAATTCAGCTACTGGATCGTGCGCGACGGCTTGCTGCCACCGGCCTGACGGGGCGTCGGCGGCCGCCCGCCGCGGTGCATCGATTATTTCTGCAACCCAATAAGGTGCGGTTCGACGCCACGGCGGTGCATGGCCGTGGCGGCGGACGTTCGCGTGTCACATGGCCGCCGCCGCCGGGGCCGCTGCACTGTCGGCGCCAGTGAATATGAATAATGTTTGCGCTGTCACAAGCCGACCATCACTCCGCAGCTTCGTACATACGAGTGTGACATGACTCAATCCAAATTCTGTTTGCATAGATTCGCTTACAGCTTTCTTACATTTGGAGTAGCTGTAAATAAACTCTATTTTGTCCGGATTTTATAGCGCGAAATCCCCGCATCAATGGCATGGCGATTGCTCTGAGGCCACCTGTCTGAGTCCTTTGTATTGACATGTGGAGGTGTGGATGAGCGCTGTGAAATCGCCGCTGACCCGGCGTGCTTTCCTGTACCGCGCGGCCGCCGTCGGCGGCTCGGCGTTGTTGATGAAGTCGATGAATGCATGGGGCATGGGTATCGCCTCGAAGGTGACGGCGCCGCCGCCGCTCACAGGCAGCGGAAAGGGTAAAAAGGTCGCGATCCTCGGCGCCGGGCTGGCCGGCCTCTCCGCGGCCTACGAGTTGCGCAAGCTGGGCTACCGGGTGCAGGTGCTCGAGGCGCGCCCCTATGCCGGCGGGCGATGCCAGACGGCGCGCCGCGGTTTCACGCTGCGCGAACTCGGCGGCGAGGAACAGCGTTGCCGCTTCGACCGCGGCCATTACATCAACCACGGACCGTGGCGCATCCCGCTCGACCACCAGTCGACCCTGCATTACGCCCGTGAATTCGCGGTGCCGCTCGAGGTGATGGTGAACGAGAACGACCACGCCTGGGTGTACCTGGAAGAGGGCGGGCCGTTGTCGAAGCGGCGCCTGCGCGGGGCGCAGATCAAGGCCGACATGCGCGGCCATGTCGCCGAACTGCTGGCCAAATCGGTCCAGTCGCGCCAGCTCGATGTCCGATTGAGCAGCGAGGACCAGATGCTGCTGCTCGACTACCTGGCGCGCGAGGGCGCCCTCGGCCTGGGCGACCTGGCCTACAAGGGTCGCAGCGGGCGCGGCTTCGCCACCAATCCGGGCGCCGGCCTGGTGCCGGGCGCCGGCACGCCGTCCGACCCGCTGGCCTTCGGCGACCTGCTCGCGGCCAGGGTGGGCAAGGTGTACAGCGCGGTGCAGGAGTTCCCGATGCACGCGACCATGTTCCAGCCAGTGGGCGGCATGGACCGCATCCCGCAGGCTTTCGCCGCGCGCCTGGGCGATGCGGTCCGCTACGGGGCCGAGGTGCGGCGCATCCGCCAGGACACCGCCGGCGTCACCATCGACCTGCACGACACCGCCAGCGGCCAGGCCTCCAGCGTGAAAGCCGATTACTGCCTGTGCACGCTGCCGCTGTCGGTGCTGCGCATGATCGACACCGATTTCTCGCCCGGCTTCAAGGCGGCGCTCAAGGCCGTGCCCTATGCCCCGGTCGGCAAGATCGGCCTGCAGATGGGGCGCCGCTTCTGGGAAGAGGACGACCATATCTACGGCGGCCACGTCCTCACCGACCTCAAGGGCATCAACACGATCTCGCTGCCGTCGAGCGGCTGGCAGCAGCGCAAGGGCGTGGTGCTCGGCTACTACAACTATGCGCTCGACGCCATCGAAGTCAGTGCGCTGTCGCCGGCGCAGCGGGCCGAATTCGCACTGGCCGCCGGCGAAAAAATCTTCCCCGCCTATCGCAGCGCCTACGAGAACGCGTTCTCGGTGGCCTGGCACCGCGTGCAGTACAGCCTGGGTGGTTGGGCCGAATGGAACGAGGCGGCGCGCCGCGACGCCTATCCGCTGCTGCTCGAGGGCGAGGGCAGGGTGCAGCTCGCCGGCGAACACCTGAGTTACCTCACCGGCTGGCAGGCCGGGGCCATCGAATCGGCCTGGCAGCAGATCGAACGGCTGCACCGGAGGGCGAGCGCATGAAGTCCATTTTCACGCTTTGGGCGCTGGCCACCGGGCTCTGGGCGGGCGCGGCCTTCGCCCAGACGGGGCCAGTCGCCGCCGACGGCAAGACCCTGTTCGCGAAGAATTGCGCGGCCTGCCACCAGGCCGACGGACGCGGCATCCCCGGCGCCTTCCCGGCGCTGGCCGGCAGCGCGCTGGCGATTGGCGCGCCGGCCGAAGCGACCGAGGTGCTGCTCAAGGGCCGCGGCGGCATGCCGGACTTTAGCGGCAGCCTCGATGACGCCGACATCGCGGCGGTGCTCAGTTATGTGCGCGCCAGCTGGGGCAACCGCGCCGCGCCGGTCGCCGACGCCGAGGTCGGCGCGCTGCGCACGGCCCTGCAGCTGCCGCCCGCCAGCCGCAACCGTTTCGGCAACAAGCATTGAACCGTTTCTTCCAACCACCATGAAAGGCCTGCTAATGAAGATTGACCGCCGTCCCCCCTCACGACTCGCCGCCTCGCTGCTGCTCCTGCCCTTGCTGCTGCCGGCCGCAGCCGGCGCCCAGGACATCGTGCGCCACAAGATCCCGAATTCCGATTTCCCTATCGCCCAGGCAGTGAGCGTGCCGCCCAACGCCACCATCCACTTCATCAGCGGCCAGGTGCCGCCGGTCGTGCACAAGGAGCACGATCCGAACTCGATCGCGGCCTTCGGCGACACCCGCGCCCAGACGGTCGGCGTCCTGCAGCGCATCCGCGACATCCTGCAGGGGATGGGCCTGGGCATGGGCGACGTGGTCAAGATGCAGGTGTTCCTGGTGGGCGACCCGTCGCACGGGGGACGCGCCGACGTCGCCGGCTTCATGGCCGGCTATACCCAGTTCTTCGGCGGCGCCCAGCCCAATCTGCCGGCGCGCGCGGTGATGCAGGTGGCGGCCCTGAGCAATCCGGGCTGGCTGGTGGAGATCGAAGTCGTCGCCGCGAAGAAGTAGGCAAGCAAATACGCAAGAAGCAAGCAAGGCTGTTCTCGTCCAACAATTCCAACTAGGGGAAACACATGGTCAAAGGCTTTCTTCATACCGGCATCGCCGGCCTGCTCACCTGCGGCATCTGCGCCCACGCCGGCGCCGACCCCGGCCCGGACGCCGGGCGCGACGAGGACAATGCGCCCGCCAGCGCGGCGGCGCCTGCGCTCGATGCCGCCGCGCCGGGGGTCTCCAACAGCGGCGTGGTAATCGTCACCGGCACCCGCGCCGCCGGCCTGACGGTCGAGAACAGCGCCTCGCCGATCCAGGTGCTGGACGCGGCGTCGCTGGGCCGCACCGGCCAGCCCGACCTGATCCAGGCGCTGTCGCAGAACCTGCCTTCGCTGAACGCCCAGGCCTTCGGCAGCGATATGGCGAACATGACGCTGTCGGCGCGCCTGCGCGGCCTGAGCCCGAACAATACGCTGGTGCTGGTCAACGGCAAGCGGCGTCACGGCACCGCCAACCTGGCGGTGCTGGGCGGCCCTTACCAGGGCGGCGCGGCGGTCGACCTGAACTACATTCCGGTGGCGGCGATCGACCGCATCGAGGTGCTGCAGGACGGCGCCGCGGCGCAATACGGCACCGACGCCATCGCAGGCGTGATCAACATCATCCTCAAGTCGAACAACCGTGGCGGCACCGCCAACGTCAACGGCGGCGGCTATATGGATGGCGGCGGCCATACCGGCGACGGCATGGCCAATATCGGCCTGACCCCGTTCGCCGACGCCTTCCTGAGCCTGACGGCCGAGACCAAGTACCACGGCTTCTCGGAGCGCGGCGGCATCGACCCGCGCGTGGTGGATCCAGCCACCATGGCCCAGATGCCGTCGCTGGTCAATGCGCCCGGCTACCCCTACCTGAACAAGATCCAGGGCGACGCCCAGTATCGCCAGCACATCGCCGCCGCCAATTTCGGGGTCGACTTCGGCGCCGACACTTCGCTGTACAGCTTCGCGACCTATGGCAAGAAGGAAGCGCGCGCCTGGGAGAACTACCGCATGCCGAACCGGCTGCCGCAGATCTATCCCTTCGGCTTCAGCCCGCAAGAGACCTTCGACGAGGAAGACTATGCCTTTACTCTCGGCGTCAAGGGCCGCCTGTTCGGCGCCTGGAACTGGGACCTGTCCAGCACCTACGGCAAGGACGTGGCCAAGCTCGGCGTGGCCAATTCGGCCAACATCTCGCTGTACACCGATACCGGCGCAACGCCGCTCGAATTCGATGCCGGCGAATTCCGCGCCAGCCAGTGGGCCAACAACTTCGACCTGAGCCGCGAATTCGACGTCGGCTGGGCCTCGCCGCTGACCCTGGCCCTGGGCCTCGAGCACCGCCGCGATACCTACGAGATCGTGGCAGGCGACGCGGCCTCGCGCTACAAGGAAGGCTCGCAGTCGTATCCCGGCTTCTCGCTGACCGACGCCGGTAGCCATAGCCGCAACAACAAGGCGGCCTACGTCAACCTGGCGGTCCAGCCGCTGCCCGGCTGGACTGTGGACATCGCCGGCCGCTACGAGCGCTTCAGCGACTTCGGCAACGCCAAGGTCGGCAAGCTGACCAGCCGCTACGACTTCTCGCCGGCGGTGGCGCTGCGCGCGACCTACAGCAATGGCTTTCGCGCGCCTACGCTGGCCGAATCGTATTATTCGGCCACCAACGTCTCGCCGCGCAGCGCCTTCGTGCAGCTGGCGCCCAATTCGCCAGGCGCGCGGCTGGTGGGCATCAATGGCCTCAAGCCCGAAGCCTCGACCAATATCAGCGCCGGCCTGGTGCTCAACCCGCGGCCCGGCCTGGCGATCACGCTCGACGCCTACCAGATCACGATCCGCGACCGCATCGTCGGCAGCGGTGCGCTGTACGGCTCCGGCGGCGCGGTCAATGCGCCGGCGGTGACGGCGGCGATCCTCGCCAACGGCAACGTGCTCGACCCGACCGTGGTCCAGACCGGCATCAACATCTTCTCCAATGCGGTCAATACGCGCAGCCGCGGCATGGAGGCGGTGGCCACCATGAGCAGCAATTACGGCGGCTACGGGCGGGTCGACTGGTCGGCGGCGGCCAACTACAACCATGTGGAGGTCATCAAGATCAACCAGGCGCCGCCCGAATTGCAACCGCAGACCCTGCTCGACGAGACCGCGATCTCGCACCTGGAGACCGCTTCGCCGCGCATGCGGGTCAACCTGGGCGCGCTGTGGAAGGTGGGCGCATGGACCGTCAACCTGCGCGAGAACTACTTCGGCAAATCGTCGGAGCAGTTCTCGTCGGATGGCTCGGTCTATTATGAAAACAGGATCAAGCACAAGCTGCTGACCGATCTCGAGGTGAGCTACCAGTTCAGCAAGGCCTGGACCCTGTCGCTGGGCGCCAACAACCTGTTCAACGAGTACCCGGACATGGTCAACCCTTTAGTGCTGGCGGAGCAGCGCGCCAACCTGGACAATGGCGCGGTGACGATCTACCCGGCGTTTTCTCCCTTCGGCATCAACGGCGGCTATTACTATGCCCGCGCCAGCCTGAAGTTCTGACGAGGGAGAGACCCTGCGGGTGGCAGCGTCGCGGCCGCCCGCAGGGCTTCGAGGGTATGTTCGAAAATCTCGATGATAGGACGCTAAATTACCCGTTTTTCAAGTCCTCGTGGCGCGAGCATAATGACTCCATCGCATCGAACGCAAGACAGATCGACTGGCGGATTTCCGCCCTGGCGATCGAGCGCTTCGATGATCACCACCACGAAAGGATGACACCATGTTGAACGTACGTAAAAGCAATGAACGCGGCGGCGCAAGCTTTGGCTGGCTGGACTCGAAGCACACCTTCTCCTTCGGCCACTACCACGATCCGAAGCATATGGGCTTCGGTCCGCTGCGCGTCATCAACGAGGACAAGGTGCAGCCCGGCCGCGGTTTCGATTCGCACGGCCACCGCGACATGGAGATCATCTCCTATGTGCTCGACGGCGCGCTGGAGCACAAGGACAGCATGGGCAACGGTTCGGTGCTGCGCTACGGCGACGTGCAGATCATGAGCGCCGGTTCGGGCGTTGTGCACAGCGAGTACAACCATTCCAAGACCGAGGGCGTGCACTTTCTGCAGATCTGGATCATGCCGAACGTGGGCGGCGCCGAGCCACGCTACGAAGAAAAGCACTTCGACACGGCCGACAAGACCGGCAAGCTGCGCCTGATCGGATCGCCCGACGGCCGCGAAGGTTCGGTCTCGATCCGCCAGGATGCCGCCCTGTATGCGACCATCCTCGATGGCGAGGACGAGGTCAAACATACTCTGGGCGCCGGGCGCCAGGCCTATGTCCACGTGGTGCGCGGCCAGGTGACGGTCAATGGCATCGCCCTGGAAGGCGGCGACGCGCTGAAGGTCACCGGTGAAGAAGCCGTGACCCTGGCCCAGGCAGCCGGCGCCGAAGTGTTATTGTTCGACCTGCCACAGTAAGCGACCATAGGCAACCATAAGCAGCCATGTAAAACGCCGTCCCGCCCGCGGGGCGGCGCCTCGATCACCACGATAACAGGAGACGACGATGCAAGTGACGACCACCCGCGGCAACGACAAACTGCAGTACAAGATCCAGATCGGGAAGCACTGCTTGACCACCGATGCGCCGGAAGCTTTCGGCGGCGACGACAGCGGGCCTGAACCGCACGATCTGCTAGCCGCGTCCCTGGCTGCCTGCACCGCGCTGACCGTGACGATGTACGCGAAGCGCAAGGGCATGCAACTCGACGACGTGCGGGTCGCGATCGACCACGGCCAGCAGGACGGCGCCTACGAGCTGCGCCGCCACATCGAATTCGTCGGCCAACTGAGCGATGACGAACGCGCCCGCCTGCTCGACATCGCCAACAAGTGCCCGGTCCACAAGACCCTGTCCGGCACGATTCATATCCACACCGAGGCTGTCTAAGCCTCTGCCGGCCCCGCGCAGGGGTCAGGCAGCATGCGGGCGAATGCGCCACCCGTGCGCATGCGCTCGATCCACCACTTGAGCGCCGCGCCATCCTCGCCGCTGCGCCAGGCGAGATAGAAAGTCTCGTCCGCCTTCGGTTCCACCACCTGTTTTTCGATCAGCAATCCCTGGTCGATGGCTGGTCGCGCCCATGCTTCGGGTAGAAAACCGAAGCCCAGGCCCTGGACCTGGAACTCGTACTTTGTGCGCATATCGGGCACCGCCAGCGTCTCTTGCCCGAACAGCAGGCCGACGGTGCGCGCGCCCAGCACCCGCGCCGAATCCGAGACCGAGATCGCCCGGTAGGGCAGCAGGTCGGTCTTGTCGAGGGGATGCTCGAGCCGCGCCAGCGGATGGTGCGGGGCGACCGTGAACACGAAGGTGCTGGTGCCGAGCGGTTCGGCGGTGTAGCCGCCGCCCGACGGGCCCTCGCCGGCGGCGCCCACCAGCAGGTCGACGCGGCGGTCGAGCAGGGCGTCCCAGGTGCCCGACAGCGACTCGCGCACGATGCGCAGGCGGGTCTGGTCGGCCACGCCGTAGAAAGCTTCGATGTCGGGCTGCAGGGCGCCGCTCGATAACACCGAATCCATGCCCAGTGCGATCTCGGTCTCCCAGCCCGAGGCCACGCGCCGCACCCGCGATTCGAGGTCGCCGGCGGCGCGCAGCAGGTAGCGGCCTTCCTTGAGCAGTTCCTGTCCGGCTGGGGTGAGCGTCACCTTGGGGCCGAAGCGGTCGAACAGGCGCACGCCCAGGTCGTCCTCGAGCTTGGAGACCGTGTAGGAGATGGTCGAGGGCACGCGAAACAGTTCTTTCGCGGCCCCGGCGAAGGAGCCGCGGCGGGCGATGGTTTCAATGATCTGGAGGGCGTCGAGGCTGAGCTTGAGCAATTGTAGGTCCCATGGTGCGTGATGGCGCCATGGTAGCGCCAAGGCGCGGAACAAACCAAGCCCCCTGGCTTTGAAAATAGCAATCTGATTCTATCGCCGCGGCGGCGGTCTAACGATACTTGAATGAACGGGCGCCGGGTTGGCGCCTTCTGCAAGGAGGAGCTGGACATGTATCTGATTTCACTGGGCGCCGGCATCCTGGCCGGCCTGTTGTACGGCCTGATCAATGTGCGCTCGCCGGCGCCGCCCGCCATCGCCCTGATCGGCCTGCTGGGCATGCTGATCGGTGAACAGATCGTCCCGGTAGCCAAACGCCTGATCGAGGGCGCGCCGGTCACCGCAAGCTGGTTCGCCAGCGAATGCAAGCCCAAGATCACCGGCGTGGCCAAGGCGCCGCAATCACCCGCGCAGGAACCGGATGGCCCACGCCAGGGCTGATCCACAGATTTCAATCACCAAGTCACCATAAGGAGAACATCATGAGCAATCCAAAACTCGAAGTCCTGACCCCGCAGAATTCGCAGCTGATCGTCATCGACCACCAGCCGCAAATGGCCTTCGGCGTGCAGTCGATCGACCGCCAGACCCTCAAGAACAACGTCGTCGGCCTGGCCAAGGCGGCCAAGGTGTTCAACGTCCCGACCACCATCACCACGGTCGAAACCGAATCGTTCTCGGGCAACACCTATCCCGAGCTGCTGGACGTGTTCCCGGGCCATCAGATCCTGGAGCGCACCTCGATGAACTCGTGGGACGACCAGAAGGTGCGTGACTCGCTCAAGGCCAACGGCCGCAAGAAGGTCATCGTGGCCGGCCTGTGGACCGAGGTGTGCAACACCACCTTCGCCCTGTGCGCGATGCTCGAAGGCGACTACGAGATCTATATGGTGTCGGACGCCTCGGGCGGCACCACCAAGGAAGCGCACGACATGGCCATGCTGCGCATGGTGCAGGCCGGCGTGGTGCCGGTGACCTGGCAGCAGGTGCTGCTCGAGTGGCAGCGCGACTGGGCCCACCGCGACACCTACAACGACGTGATGAAGATCGTCACCGAGCACTCGGGCGCCTATGGCATGGGCGTGGACTACGCCTACACCATGGTGCACAAGGCCCCGGCGCGCGCCCAGGGCACGCACGAAGTGCTGGCGCCCGTTCCTGCCCGCTGATCAGCCCGCTAAGTTTTACCGAAGTTCTCGCCGCCGCACGCCCTCCAAAGCGCGCGGCGGTTGCCGCAAACCCGCCGGGCGCGTCACGCCCGGCGATATTTGGAGTACACGCATGAACCAAGCACAGTCCAGCGCGGACGCGCAATCCACCCCGCCGCTCATCCTGATCAACGGTTGTTTCAACACGATCGACCGCGAACAGCCCCAGGCCAGCGCCGTCGCCATCCAGGACGGGCGCTTCCTGGCCGTGGGCGACACCGACTACGTGATGCGCCACCGCCGCGACGGCAGCCAGGTGATCGACCTGAATGGCCGCACCGTGGTGCCGGGCCTGAACGACTCGCACCTGCACCTGATCCGAGGAGGCCTCAACTACAACCTCGAGCTGCGCTGGGAAGGCGTGCCCTCGCTGGCTGACGCCCTGCGCATGCTGAAGGAACAGGCCGACCGCACGCCGAATCCGCAGTGGGTGAGGGTGGTGGGTGGCTGGAACGAATTCCAGTTCGCCGAGCGCCGCATGCCGACGCTGGACGAGATCAACGCCGCCGCGCCGGATACGCCGGTGTTCATCCTGCACCTGTATGACCGCGCCTTGCTCAACCGCGCGGCGCTGCGCGCGGTCGGCTATACGAAAGACACGCCAAATCCCCCGGGCGGCGAGATCGTGCGCGACGGCGCCGGCAACCCGACCGGCATGCTGATCGCGCGTCCGAATGCGATGATCCTGTACGCCACCCTGGCCAAGGGCCCCAAGCTGCCGTACGACCTGCAGGTGAATTCGACGCGCCAGTTCATGCGCGAACTGAACCGCCTGGGCCTGACCAGCGCGATCGACGCCGGCGGCGGCTTCCAGAACTACCCCGAAGACTACGCCGTCATCGAGCAACTCGACAAGGCCGAACAGCTCACCATCCGCATCGCCTACAACCTGTTCACCCAGAACAAGGGCCAGGAACTGGAAGACTTCCAGCGCTGGACCGGCATGGTGACGCCGGGGCAGGGCAGCGACTACTACCGCGCCAACGGCGCCGGCGAGATGCTGGTGTTCTCGGCGGCCGACTTCGAGGATTTCCTGGAGCCGCGCCCCGACCTCGATCCCGGCATGGAAGACGAGCTGGAACGCGTGGTGCGCCACCTGGTGGGCCAGCGCTGGCCGTTCCGCCTGCATGCCACCTATGACGAATCGATCTCGCGCATGCTCGACGTGTTCGAGAAGGTCAACCGCGACATCCCGTTCGACGGCCTGCACTGGATGTTCGACCATTGCGAGACCATCACCCAGCGCAATATCGACCGCGTCGCCGCGCTCGGCGGCGGCATCGCGATCCAGCACCGCATGGCGTTCCAGGGCGAGTACTTTGTCGAACGCTATGGCAGCGCGGCGGCCGAATCGACGCCGCCGGTGAAACGGATGCTGGAAACCGGCGTGCCGGTCGGCGCCGGCACCGACGCCACCCGCGTGGCCAGCTACAACCCGTGGACCTCGCTGTACTGGCTGGTGACGGGCCGCACCGTGGGTGGCCTGCCGCTGTACGGCACCGCCGGCCACCTGCCGCGCCAGGTCGCGCTGGAACTGTGGACCGCGGGCAGCGCCTGGTTCTCCAACGAGCAGGAGCGTAAAGGCCGCATCCGCGAGGGCATGCTGGCCGACCTCGCCGTGCTGTCGCAGGATTTCTTCAGCATCGATGCCGAAGAGATCAAGGCGATCGAATCGGTGATGACCGTGGTCGGTGGCCGCATCGTCTATGGAGCCGCCGAATTCACCAGTCTCGGGCCGCCGCCGATTCCCGTCTTGCCCGAATGGTCGCCGGTGAGCAAGGTGCCGGGCCACTGGAGGAAAGTCGAACCAGGAGTGCAGCAAAGCGCGCAGCAGAAAGCGCTGCCGCACCAGTGCAGCGGCCCATGCGGCGTGCACGCCCACAGCCATGACAAGGCGCGCCGTTCGAGCATGCCGGTGTCGGATTTCAGCAGCTTCTGGGGCGCGCTGGGTTGCAGCTGCTTCGCGTTCTGACGATGGCGACTCCGAATCCATCGCGCCTGCAGGGTTTCAATATGGGCTTCCTTGGGGGCTATGTCGACACACTGGGCTTCATCGGCCTGTTCGGCCTGTTCACGGCCCACGTCACCGGCAACTTCGTGCTGCTCGGCGCCTCGCTGGCCGACCCGGCGAACATCCCGTCGCTGCTGAAGATCCTGGCCTTCCCGGCCTTCATCCTCGGCATCGCCGCGGCGCGCCTGCTGGTGGCGTCGTGCGAGCGGCAAGGCAGGGATGCGCACCGGCCTTCGTACCTGCTGCAGCTGGTCCTGTTGATCGGCTTCATGGCCTGCGGGATGCTGTCCGAGCCGGTGGGGCGCGATATGTCTGCGCTCGCCATGGCGGCCGGCCTACTGGGCACCGCGGCGATGGGCGCCCACAGCGCGGCCAGCAAGCTGCTGCTGGCCCACCTGGCGCCCACCTCGATGATGACCGGGAACGTGACCCAGCTGGTGATCGACACGGTCGACCAGCTGCGCGGCGCTGGCGACGCGGCCACCACGGCGCGTTGCAGCAAGTTCTTCTGGCCGCTGTTCGGCTTCGCGATCGGCTGCGCCGCGGGCGCCTTCCTGTTTTTGGCGTTCGGCTTCGTGGCGCTGATCGTGCCGGTAGCGATCCTGTGCCTGCATCTGGTCAAGCCCAGCCTGGACCAGGCCTAGGAAGGACATATGATCAAGACCCGCCTGGAGGCGTTCAGCGACGGCGTGATCGCCGTCATCCTCACCATCATGGTGCTGGAGCTGACGCCTCCGCACGGCACGACCCTCGGCGACATGCTGGCGGTCGTGCCGGGCTGGTTGCGTTATGCCCTGAGTTTCGTCTACGTCGGCATCTACTGGGTCAACCACCACGCACTGTTCGAGCGCGTGGAGCGGGTCGACTGGGCGACGCTGTGGGCCAACCTGCACCTGCTGTTCTGGATGTCGCTGATCCCGTTCGTGACCGCCTGGGCCGCCGAATACCCGACGGCGCCGGCGCCGGTGGCCCTGTACGGCGTGGTGCTGTTCCTCTGCTCGGTGTCCTTCATGCTGCTGTCGTGGCGCCTGGGGACGCTTGCTGGCCTGGATCATGCCCACACCTGGCAGAACGCCAAGAACCGGCTGTCGCTGGCCATGTATGCGCTGGCGGTGGGGGTGTCGCTGTGGCAGCCGCCGCTGGCGGCGCTGATCCACGTGCTGCTGGCGGCGCTGTGGCTGGTGCCGAACCGGATCGAGCGAGGGGCATCGTGACTGGACGCCGCGTGGCGGCGCTGGCATGATGCCCGTCGCCAGCCAAGAACAAGAAGAGGAGCACCGTGAACAGTCAACAGCGCACCATCGACGTCCTGATTGCCGACGACCACCCCCTGATGCGCGAGGGGATCGCGGCCGTGATCTGCAGCCAGCCCGATATGCGGGTGGTTGGCGAGGCCGCCGACGGCCTCGAAGCCGTCGCGCTTTACCGCAAGCTGCGCCCCCACGTCACCCTGGTCGACCTGCAGATGCCGCACCTGAACGGCATGGATGCGATTGCCGCGATCCGCGCCGAATTCCCCCAGGCCTGCCTTGCCATCCTGACGACCTTCCGTGGCGACGCCCGCGCCATGCAGGCGATCAAGAGCGGCGCCCAGGGATACCTGCTCAAGAGTTCCCTGCGCAAGGAGCTGACCGACGCCATCCGCGTGCTGGCCGCCGGCCACCGCTACATCCCGTCCGAGATCGCCGGTGAGCTGGCGCGCCACCTGGGCCAGGAAAGCCTCACCGTGCGCGAGCTGCAGGTGCTGGAGCTGATCGCGCGCGGCAACGGCAACAAGCAGATCGGCGCCGCCCTGAACCTGTCGGAAGACACGGTCAAGGGCCATCTGCGCAGCATCATGGACAAGCTGGGCGCGAATAACCGCACCCATGCCGTGACGATCGGCATCGAACGCGGCTTCCTGGAGATCTAGGTATCCCCCACTTTCGTGGGGGGTAAGGCCGCCCCTATCTTGTCTGTGCAATATCTTGCACACACTGCAACATGCACTCCAGTTCGTTCGCGTCAAGCCAACCTGGAGAGCACCATGCAGACAGCGCCATCGTTTCCGGCCATCACCCCCTGCCACGGAGGCCTGCCGCGCTGGCAGGTCAGGCGGGTCACCGACTACATCGACGCCAACCTGGGCGCCACCCTGCGCACGGCCAGCCTGGCGGCGACACTGGGCCTGAGCGTGAGCCATTTCACGCGCGCCTTCAAGCACAGCGTCGGCGTGCCGCCGCGCATGTACGTGATCCGGCGCCGGCTGGCGGCAGCCTGCGAAGCGATGGTCAACTCGGACACGCCGCTGACAACTATTGCCCACGCGCACGGTTTCTGCGACCAGTCGCACTTCACCCGCACCTTCCACGAGGTGATCGGCCTGTCGCCCCATGTCTGGCGTTGCCTGAACCGGCCTGGCGTTGCCGCCGATCCGTACGAAAGCGAACAGAAGCGCATTGTCGAACTGGATATGGTGGAGACTGCCTAACCTGTGGGAGTGCCCCCGTGTTCGACTTCATCACCGAATTCATGCAGAGTGGCGGCTATCTGGCCGTCTTTGCGCTGATGGCGCTGGAAAATATTTTCCCGCCAATTCCGTCCGAGTTGATCATGCCGTTTGCCGGCTTCGTCGCCGCGCGCGGCGACCTGAGCGTGTTAGGTGTGCTGATCGCTGGCACCGCCGGCTCGGTGGCCGGAGCCTTGCCCTGGTATTACGCCGGCAAGGTCTACGGCAAGGAGCGCCTGGAAAAATTTGCCGACAAGCATGCGCGCTGGCTGACCGTTACCCACGGCGACATCGAGCATGCAATGGAATCATTCGAGAAGCATGGACGCAAGGTCGTGCTGTTCGGGCGCCTGATCCCGGCCATCCGCACCCTGATCTCGGTGCCGGCCGGCCTGGCCGGCATGCCGATGGGGCAGTTCTTGCTGTACTCGACGGTGGGTTCGCTGGTCTGGACCGGCATCCTGACCGGCGCCGGCTACATGCTGGAAAGCCAGTATGAACGGGTGGCGCAATACGTCGATCCGGTGTCGAAGGCGATCCTGATCGGCCTGCTCGGCTGGTACCTGTACCGGGTGGCGACCTTCAAGAAGCGGGCCAAAGCCCAGTAAGCTTTAGACGGCAGCGTCGCCGTCGCGCCACCACACCTGGTTGCGTCCGCTTTGCTTGGCGCGGTACAGCTGGGCATCGGCGGCCTCGAACAATTCGGCTGGCCCTTCGTCGCCGCTTGGCTCGAGCGTGGCGCCGCCGATGCTCACCGTGAGCAGCGGCGCCACGCCCGATGTCTCGTGCGCGATGTTCAGGGCGGCCACCGCCTCGCGCACGCCTTCGGCCACAGAGCGCGCATCGAGCGCGCCGGTATCGGGCATCAGGAACAGCAATTCCTCGCCGCCGTAACGCGCAGCCAGGTTGCCGGGCCGGGACATCGCGAAGCCGGCCACCCGCGCGACCGAGCGCAGTGCGCGGTCGCCGGCCGGATGGCCGTAGCGGTCGTTGAACTGCTTGAAGGCATCGATGTCCAGCACGGCCAGCGACAGCGGCCGTCCCGAGCGCCGTGCGCGCTCCCATTCGAGGCTGTACATTTCGTCGAAGCGGCGCCGGTTGGCCAGTTCGGTCAGTCCGTCGATGTTCGCCAGCCGTTCCAGCATGCGGCGCTGGCGCACCACCTGCAGGTGCAGCGCCACGCGCGCCATCACCACGGTCTGGTTGAACGGTTTGACGATGTAGTCCGAGGCGCCCATCTTGAGGCCGTTGGCCTCGTCCTCGGGACGGTCCAGGCCCGAGATGAAGATCACCGAGATATGCGCCGTCTGCGGGTCGCCGCGCAGGCGGCGCAACACCTCGTAGCCGTCCATGTCGGGCATCATCACGTCCAGCAGGATCAGGTCGGGCAGGTGGCGCGCGGCGCGCTCCAGGGTCTGGGCGCCGTTACGGGCCAGCAGCACCGTGTATTCGGGCTTGAGCAGCTCGCCCAGCACTTCGCGATTGATGGCGTCATCATCCGCCACCAGCACCTTCTGTGTCTCCACCAGGTTCATCGGCTACCTTCCATGCTATGACTGATATCGAGTTGCGCCGCCAGCGCAGAGAGCGGCGCCAGCGCGGCAGCATACTCGATATCGACGACCGCGCGCCGCACGCCATCGAGCGCGGCGTCGTACAGGCTCGGGTCGATGCTGGCCGCGAGCAGCGCTTCGAGCTGGGCCAGGGCGTCCTCGGCGCGCGCATCGTCGCTGCGCAGGTGGTCCTCGAGGCGGACGATGAGCGCCGCCAGCGCCCCGGGATCGCTGGGCTTGGGCAGGGTGGCAGCGGCCAGCTGGGCCAGGCCCGCCAGCACCGATTCGGCGGCCGCCACCAGCGCCGGCACCTGGATGCCGACCCGTTCGAGCTGGCCGGCGCGCAGATCCTGTTCCAGCCGGCTGGCGGCGCCGGCCAGCTCGAAGGCGCCGACGTAGGCGGCGCTCGACTTCAGGTTGTGCGCCAGCCCCTGCAGGCGCGCATGGTCGCCCACCGCCAGCGCGTCGCGCAGGATGCGCGGCGCGCCCGCGTATTCGCGCACGAAGCTGCCGGCGCGCTTTTCCAGGCGGCTGCGCTGGCCGTCGACCTTGTCCAGGGCCAGGCGCCAGTCGATGCCGGGCACCGCCGGCAGCGCGAGGTCGTGGTCTGCGATTCGCGCCACCGGCTGGACGGCGGGCTGGAATCCCTGGAGCGCCGGGCGTCCTTCCAGGCGCGCCGGGTCGATCCACTTGAGCAGGGTGCAGAACAGCAGGTCGGGGTCGATCGGCTTGGTGACGTGGTCGTTCATGCCGGCCAGGCGGCTCAATGCGCGGTCGCTGGCCAGCGCATGCGCGGTCATGGCCACGATCGGCAGTTCGCGCAGGCGCGAATCGAGGCGGATCTCACGGGTCGCCGTGAGGCCGTCCATCTCGGGCATCTGGATGTCCATCAGCACCAGGTCGTAGTCGCCGGCGCGCGCCATGCGCACCGCTTCCACGCCGTTGAAGGCGACGTCCACCTGCATGCGGGCGGCGGCCATGAATTCGAGCGCCACCTCGCGGTTGTTGGCATTGTCTTCGGCGAGCAGGATGCGCGCGCCGTCCAGGCGCGGCAGGTCGGCCATGGCCGGTAAATATTTTTCCATAGGTTCGATGGGGCCGAGCTGCGGGTGCAGGGCTTGCAGCAGGCTGTGATAGAGCAGTGCGGGACCGACCGGCTTGTGCAGGAAGGCATCGACCGGCAGCTCGCCTTCCTCTTCCATCACGGTCTCGCGGGTGCAGGCGGAGATCATCAGGATCGCGGGCGGCGGGCAGTCGTGCCCGTGTTCTTGCGCGCCGCGGCGGATGCGGCGGATCGTCTCCATCCCGTCCAGCCCCGGCATCAGGTAGTCCATCAGCACGACCTGGTAGGGCTGGCCGGCGGCGTCGGCGCGCGCCAGCAGCGCCAGGCAATCCTCGCCCGAGGCCGCGGTGTCGGCGCGCATGCCAAGGCCGGCCAGCATCTCGGACAGCGCGCTGCGGGCGGTGGCGCTGTCGTCCACCACCAGCGCGCGCACGTCCTGCAGCAAGGCCTGGCGCATAGGGGCGGCGGGGGCGGACTGGTCGTCGGCGATCCCGAGCGGCACGCTGAAGGTGAAGCAGCTGCCCTTGCGCGGCGTGCTGCGCACCGCGATGTCGCCGCCCATCAGTTCCACCAGCTGGCGCGAGATCGACAGGCCAAGGCCAGTGCCGCCATACTTGCGGGTGGTCGAGCTGTCGGCCTGGCTGAACGACTGGAACAGGCGCCCGATGGCTTCCTCGGTCATGCCGATCCCGGTGTCCCTGACCGAGAACGCCAACATCACGCGCCCGGCCACGGTCTTGTCCGCCTCGACCGCCACTACGATCTCGCCATGCTCGGTGAACTTGACGGCGTTGCCGGTCAGGTTGATCAGCACCTGGCCCAGGCGCAGCGGGTCGCCGATCAGGCGCGTGGGCACATCCGGCCCGACCCGGAACACCAGCTCGAGGCCCTTGGCTTCGGCCTTCACCGCGGTGAGGCTGGACAGGTGTTCGAGCAGCTCGTTCAGGTCAAACTGTACTTCCTCGAGATGCAGTTTTCCGGCTTCGATGCGCGAGAAGTCGAGGATGTCGTTGATGATGCCCATCAGGTGTTCGCTCGCGCCGAGGATCTTGCCCAGGTAGTTGCGCAAGGCGGGCGCCGGTTCGCTCATCAGGGCCAGCCGGCTCATGCCGATGATGGCGTTCATCGGGGTGCGGATCTCGTGGCTCATATTGGCCAGGAATTCGGATTTCATGCGGGTGCTGGCTTCGGCGCGCAGCATCGCTTCCCGGATGGCCTTGGTGCGCAGGCCCAGGATGCGCATGAAGACCAGCATGTCGAAGGTGCTGCCGAACACCAGCGCGTGCATGGTCCAGAAGTTGGCCGGCAGCCTGCCGTTGATCAGCTGGGCGGTGATCAGCGCGCAGGCGAAGGCGCCGGCCCAGCCGATCAGGAAATAGGTGCCGACCATGTCGCCGGCGCGCGCGCGGCGGAAGGCGCCGGGCAGGCCGAGCAGCATCGGCAGGATGCCGAGCGTGCCGACGATCATGACCAGGTAGCGATGGCTGATCAGGCCAAAGCCGAAGCCCAGCGCCGTCACCACGCACAGGGCGGCCAGCGTCTTCATCAGCAGGCTGAAGATGCGGTCGCGCCCGGGACGGGCCAGCGACTGCTCGACGAACAGGTAGGCCCCGCACGACGCCAGGATCGATGCGATGCCGGCTCCGTGTTCGAGCAGCCAGGCGTTGCCGGGCCAGACGTACTGGCCGGCGATGCCGAACCATGCGGCCGAGTACACGGTCACCCCGGCCGCCAGCAGCGCGTACTTGCCGAACAGGTGGTCGCGCAGGGTGATCCACTGCCCGATCGCGTACAGGAACAGGGTGATGCGTAAACCCAGCAGCAGTCCCTGCAGGATCTGCTCGCCCAGCGCCTCGGGCAGCACGGCATGCGGCTGCATGAAGGTGATCGGCAGGATCTTGGGGCCGACCGAGCGCACGCGCAGCAAGACCGTGTAGTCGGTGCCGGGCGTCAGGCGCAGCAGGGCGCCCGGTACCCGGCCCGCGAGGGATTCGCCTGATGGCGCCTGCATGCGGCCCAGGCTGGCGATTTTTTCGACGCCCGCGGGGCGGGCCAGGTAGACGTCCAGCTCGTCGAGCAGGGCGTAGTCGACCTGCAGCACCCAGCCATTGGTGGCGTCCGTCGGCACCGTCACCGGGATGCGCAGCCAGGTGGTCCCGGGCAGCATCCCCAGGCTGGCGTAGGCGGTGCGCGGCCGCTCGAAACGCTCCGGCGCCGCCAGCGCCGCCGCCGCGTCCAGGCGGTTGTCCGCGTCGTGCAGGACGGTCACGGCCGGCCACGCCTCGATCACCTGGGCGTCGCGCGCCAGCTGCAGCGGCGCCGCCTGCACCGGCTGCATGCAGAGCACCAGGAGTGCGAGCAACAGCGTGAGCGCCATCGCCAGGCGCACGAAGGCGCAAGGGGCCGGGAGGTGCGGGACAGATGGCGTGGGCGTCATGAATCTTTCGGTAGAAGCGGCGGGCGAACCGCCCGGCAGTCTAGCAGGAAGACCCTGCCGTGGACAGTGCCAATGCGCCCCCGTGCCGGTGCGCCGCGCGGCACGGTAGCGCAGCGCAGTACCGGCCCGATGCTAGCTGCTGCCCGCCGCCTGGGGCGCCAGCTGCCGGGCCAGCCGCGCCAGCGGCGCGAGCGCGGCTTGGTATTCGACCTCGTCGATCGCGCGCCGCAGCGGGGCCAGCTCCTGGGCATAGGGGCCGCCGGCCAGCAGCGCCTCGAGCTGGTCCAGCGCGTCCTCGGCACGGGCGTCGTCGGCGCGCAGCCAAGCCTCCATGCGGGCGAACACCTCCGCCAGCGCCTGCGGATCGGACGGCTGCGGCCGGCCGGCGGCCGCGACCTGGGCCAGGCCTGCCAGCACCGGCCCGGCGGCGGCGATCAGCGCCGGCACCTGGACCCCGATCCGTTCGTGCAGCCCGGCGCGCAGGTCCTGATCGAGGCGGCCGGCGGCGGCGGACAGCTCGAAGGCGCCGATATAGGCCGCGCTCGACTTGAGGTTGTGCGCCAGCGACTGCATGCGCGCATGGTCGCCGCCGTTCAGCGCTTCGCGCAGGATGTCGGGCGCGCTGCCGTACTCGCGCACGAAACTGCCAGCGCGCTTCTCGAGCCGGCTGCGCTGGCCGTCGACATTGTCCAGGGCCAGCCGCCAGTCGATGCCCGGCACCGCAGGCAGGGCGCACGCGGCGGCCGCCGGCGCGTCCGGCCCCGTTTCTTGTGGCGACGCTTGCGGAATGGAGCGGCCCGCCAGGCGAGCCGGGTCAATCCACTTGAGCAGGGTGCAGAACAGTAGGTCGGGGTCGATCGGCTTGGTGACGTGGTCGTTCATGCCGGCCAGGCGGCTTTGCGCGCGGTCGCTGGCCATGGCGTGCGCCGTCATGGCCACGATCGGCAGCGTGCGCAGGCGCGGATCGAGGCGGATCTCGCGCGTGGCGGCGTGGCCATCGAGCTCCGGCATCTGGATATCCATCAGCACCAGGTCGTAGTCGCCTTCGCGCGCCATGCGCACCGCTTCCAGGCCATTGAAGGCGACGTCGACCTGCATCTGCGCGGCCGCCATGAAGTCGAGCGCGACCTCGCGGTTGTTGGCGTTGTCCTCGGCCAGCAGGATGCGCGCGCCGTCCAGGCGCGGCAGGTCGGCCATGATGCCCGGCGGCGTACGGTTGGCGCCTTCGTTGGCGCTGTCATGAAACGGCGCGGCCTGCGGATGCAGCACCTGCAGCATGCTGTGGTACAGCAGCGCCGGGCCGACCGGCTTGTTGAGGAAGGCGTCGACCGGCAATTCCCCTGCCGTTTCCAGCACCGCCTCGCGGCCGACGGCCGACACCATCAGGATCGCCGGCGGCGTGGCCCCGGCCACGTAGGCCGGGATGCGGCGGATGGTGGCGATGCCGTCAAGGTTGGGCATCAGGTAATCCATCAGCACGATCTGGTAGGGGCGGCCTGCCGCCTGGGCCGCGGCCAGCATGCGCAGGCATTCCTCGCCCGAGGCGGCGCTGTCGGCCTGCGCGCCGAAGGTGTCCAGCATCTCGGCCAGCGCGGCGCGCGCGCTGGCGCTGTCGTCGACCACCAGCGCGCGCAGGTCGGTCAGGATCGCCGGGCGCAGCGCGCCGGCGCCGCCCTGGCCGTCGTCGATCCCCAGCGGGACGGTGAAGGTGAAGCAGCTGCCGGCGCCTGGCGTGCTCTGGACCGAGATGGTCCCGCTCATGAGTTCGACCAGCTGGCGCGAGATCGACAGGCCCAGGCCGGTGCCGCCGTATTGGCGGGTGGTCGAGCTGTCGGCCTGGGTGAAGGAGTCGAACAGGTATTCGAGCTGGCCGGCGGTCATGCCGATGCCGGTGTCGCTGACCGAGAACGCCAGCATGACCCGGCCGTCGCCCGCCGCACCGGGGCGCGCCTCGACCGCGACCACGATCTCGCCGTGCTCGGTGAACTTGACCGCGTTGCCAGTCAGGTTGATCAGCACCTGGCCCAGGCGCAGCGGATCGCCCACCAGCCGCGCCGGCACGCCCGGCCCGACCCGGAACACCAGCTCGATGCCCTTGGCGTCGGTTTTCACCCCGACCAGGTTCGATAGCTGTTCGAGCATCTCGTCGAGCGAGAACGGCACCGCCTCCACCGACATCTTGCCGGCCGCGATCTTCGAATGGTCAAGGATGTCGTTGATGATGCCCAGCAGGTGTTCGCCGGCGCCCAGGATCTTGGAGACGTAGTTGCGCAGCCTGGGGTTCGGGTCGGCCATCAGGGCCAGCCGGCTCATGCCGATGATCGCGTTCATCGGGGTGCGGATCTCGTGGCTCATATTGGCCAGGAACTCGGACTTCATGCGCGCCTCGGTTTCGGCGCGCTGCATCGCCTCGCGCAGCGCCTTGGCGCGCAGGCTCAGGATGCGCATGAAGACCAGCATGTCGAAGGTGATCCCGAACTGCAGCGAGTGGGCGGTCCAGAAATTAACCGGCACCTCGCCGGCGGCGAGCAGGGTCTGGGTGATCGTGCCGCCATAGCTGGCCACCCAGCTGATCAGGAAATAGGCGCCGATCGCGTCGCGTTCGCGCATGCGCCGGAATGCCGCCGGCACGCCCAGCAGCATCGGCACCGCGCCGATGGTGGAGGTGATGACGATCATCGGCAGGTGCGCGATCCAGTCGAAGGCCCAGGCCACGGCGGACAGCGCGCAGATCGCGGCGCCGCTGCGCATGACGATCCGGAATTTCCGGTCGCGCCCGGGCCGCGCCATGATCTGCTCGACGAACAGGTAGGCGCCGACCGAGCCGATCATCGACGCGATCCCCATCATGTGCTCGCTGAGCCACAGGTGGTCGCGCCACAGGAACTGCTCGGCCGTGCCGTACCACGTTGCGAGGTAGACGGTCAGCCCGCCGATGAACAGCGCATACTTGAGGAACAGGCCGTCGCGCAGGGCGACCCACTGGCCAAGGCTGTACAGCACCAGGCAGGCGGCGATGCCGAACAGCAGGCCTTGCAGCATCTGTTCCATCAGCGAGGCCTGGTGGAAGGCGTCTTCGTGGAAGAAGGTCACCGGCAGCAGTTTCGGACCGCGCGACTGGACCCGCGCCAGCAGGGTGTAGTCCTGGCCGGGCGTCAGTTCGAGCGCAATGGCGGGCACGCGGCCCTTGAGGGCGCCTTCCATGTCCTGGCGCCGGCCGGTGGCGGCCAGCTTGCGCAGCCCGGCGCCGTCGACCAGGTAGACGTCGAGGTACTCCAGCAGCGCGACGTCGAATTGCACCACCCAGTTCGCCGGCGCATCCGGAGCGACCCGAAACGGGATCCGGATCCAGCTCGGCGCCGGATTCAGGCCCAGTGTTCCATAGGCCTTGTCAGGCGCCGTGAAGCGCTCCGGCGCGGCCAGGGCGCCGGCCGCATCCAGGGTCTTGCTGGCGTCGCGCAGCAGGCTCGCCGCGGGCCAGCCTTCCACCGCCGGGGTGCTGGCGGCCAGGATCGCCGGGGCTGCGCCGGCGGCGCCGGCGGACAGGAAGAGGCAGAGCGCCAGGCCAAGAAAGAAGGACAGGGCGCGCATGCTCAAGCCGCCCGTTTGTCCGCGTCGGCGTCAGCGCTCGCGTGCGCAGCAGGCGGTGCGCCGTGACCGGCCAGCTTCGCTTCGAGCCGGTTCATCCAGCGCGGCGCGCGCGGGTCGTGACGCCACTGGCCGAGCGCATCCTGCACCTGGCCCAGCAGCGCGTCGGGCAGGCGCAGGGGCCGGGTCTGCTCCATCAGGAAGCGGGTCACCAGGCGGTAGCCGAAGGCGCGCGTGAGCATGCGGCTGATCGAGAAGCCCGGCACCACGAGGCGTACGGTGGCGTCGATGGCGCGCACCAGGGCCAGGCCGCCCGTGAACAGGAGCCGCGACAACAGCGGCTGGCGCTTGTTCAGTCCCAGGTCGGCGCTGGCGTCGCGTCCACACAGGTGGCGCGTGAGCAGGGTCGGGAAGGGCTTGAACAGGCGCAGTTCAATCTCGTCTTCCATGGCGCCCATCAGCGCGGCCGCCAGGGCCGGTCGCGGATCCGGCGCGCGCACCAGATCCCGTCCGTGCGCCTGGATGTCTGCGAACGCCTGCTGCGCCTGGGCCATCGTCTCGGGCATCAGGGAGTGTTCGATGCCGAGCATGTGGCCCAGGACGTTCCAGGCATGCAGGTAGTCTTCCTCGTCCTTGCGCTCCAGGCCCAGTCCCAGCTTGCGCAGGCTGCGCAAGAACACATAGTGGAAGGTGAGCAGGGTATAGGCCAGCTCTTCCTGGTTGCACGGCAGGCCGTTGCGCGCGGTGTCCCAGCCGTGGGCATACAGCGTGTGATAGATGCCGCCTCCGGCGGGCAGGAGCGGGCGCACCGGACCGGCGCCGAGCGAATCCTCGGGCGAACCGCGCAGGATCAGGTGGCGGATGGTGGCGTGGATCAGCCTGACCTTCAGCGCCTGGGCCACGCCGGCGCCCTCACTGGCGGTCAGCCCGCCCGCGAGCATCACGGGGAAGATCATGGCGGCGGTGGCGCGCACCCGGTAGTCGGTATGCGCCTCGAGCTGGCCGGCCGCGTGCAGCACGGCCGACAGGTCGGGCAGCACATAGCACTCGGGCAGGCTGGCGCAGAACAGCAGCGTGCAGGACAGCATGCTCATGTCCATGAACAGGCTTTCCGCGCGCGCGATACGGTCCGGCTCGGCCCACGCGGGCAGGGCCAGGCAGGCGGCCAGGTAGTCCTTCAGCGCCGCCGCGGCGCGCGGATCGAGGCCGGGCCCCGGCTGCCAGTGCGCCAGGCCGCCATTGCTGTCCCAGCGCGCCAGCTCGCGATTGACCGCGGCGATGCGTTCGGCAAGCTCCTGCGGCCCGTCGGCGCCTGCAAGCATGCCGGCGACGGCAAGATCGGCGGGCGGATCGGCGCGCATGGACGGCGAAGGCGCGGAAGGCAGATGGGGTGCATCGCGGTGCATATGGTCTCCTGCTACGGCGGTAGGTATCGTTGGAATGCGGCCCCGGATCAGAACCGCAGATCCAGGCGCAAGTCGGCGGTGCGCGGCGCCGTCGGCGTGGCCATGCCGAAGCTGTCGATCAGCGACGGCCGCACCGAGTTCTCCAGATTGCGCACGCGCGCAAGCAGGCTCCAGTTCGCCGCCGCCGGCTGGTAGCGCAGGGTGGCGTCGGTCGTGGTGTGCGCCGGAATGCGGTATTCGAGCAGATTGCTCGGGATCGTGATCGCGTAATCGGCGCTGCGGCGCGAGAACACACCGGCATGCAGCTGCCCGTTCAGCACGTGGAAGCGGTGCTCGTAGCCCAGGGTGTAGACGTGGCTCGGTGCGCGGTCCAGCTTGCGGCCTGCCCAAGACACGCTGGCGTTCGGCTTATAGACCGCGTAATAGGCGTCGAGGAAGGTGGCGCCGTAGCGCAGGCGGCCATTGGCGCCGACCCGCAGTTCGCCCTCCAGTTCCAGGCCGCGCGAGCGGGCCTGGCCGGCATTGCCGGTCAGGATGCGCGGCGCGCCCGAGACGATCGCATTGCTGCTCAGTTGCAGATTGCTGTAGTCGTAGTAGAAGGCGGCGGCATTGAAGCTGAGGCGCCCATCCAGCAGGCGCGACTTGAGGCCGCCCTCCCAGGCGCGCAGTTCCTCGGGCTGGTAATACAGGTAGTCCGGCGCGACCGCGGCAGCGGCCGGGCAGGCGACACCACCAACGTCGGCGCCGGCCACGCAGCCGTCATTGAAGCCGCCGGCCTTGTAGCCGGTCGCCAGGCTGCCGTACAACAGGGTGCCCGGCGCCAGGTCAACTTCGGCGCCCAGGCGCCAGGTGGTGCGCGCGGTGGACAGCTCGGCGGCGTTCGGCAGGCGGCGGTCGGTGGCCGGATTGAATACCGGTCCCTGCTGGAAGTCGGTCGAGCCGACACGGTCCTTGTCGTCCTGGGTGCGGCGCGCGCCGGCCGTCAGGCGCAGCCCGTCCAGCACGCGCCAGGTCAGCTGGCCGAAGACTGCTTTACTTTGCGCCCGGGTATGCAGCGGGAACGAGTAATACGGCGGCAGGCCGACCGGCTGCAGGCCCTGGAAGGCGTACGAGGTGTTCGAGTCTTCGCTGAAATAGTACAAGCCGGCCTGTGCGCTGAGCGGACCGCTGCCATCCGTAGCGATGCGCAACTCGTGCGAGTCCTGCTCGTTGTGGCCGTCGTAGTTATTGACCACGCCGAGGGCGAGCGTGGGGGCCACGCGGTAGTAATAATTCTGGCGGATTGCCTGGTCCAGCTTGCGGTGCGAGCCCAGGTAATACACGGTCGCCGGGCCCAGGTCCCAGCTCAGGTCGGCCGACAGGCCGCGCGCGCGGCGGTCGTGCCAGCCCTGCACCGGGGTCATGTTCGGCGGTTGGAAGCTGTTGGTCAGGCGCTCGTCGGTGGTGCTGTCGCGCCAGACCGGACGGCCGCTGGCCACGCCGGTGAAGAAGTTGGTGTCGGGGACGATGCGGTCATTATTGCCCTCGGTCTCGCCGTGGTCGTAGCGCACCACCAGGGTGGCGTCGCGGTTGAGCTTGAGTTTGCCGCTCAGGCGTGCATCGCGTTCGTCGCGGTCCATGCCGGGACGGTGCGGCGTACCCTGGCCGTTGTTCAGGAATGGGTCCTGGCGCAGCTGGCTCACGGCAGCGCGCAGCGACAACGCCTCGTTGACGGGGACGTTGATCACGCCGTCGACCTTGCGCCGGCCATAGGTGCCGGCTTCGAGGCCCAGCGCGCCTTCGAGGCGGTCGGTCGGAGCATTCGAGATTACGTTGACCAGGCCGGCCGTGGTATTGCGGCCGTACAGCGTTCCCTGCGGGCCGCGCAGCACTTCGATGCGGTCGACGTCGAGCAGGTTGGCGCTCTGGCCGGCCGGACGGGCGATATAGACGCCGTCGAGCATGAAGGCGGCCGACGGGTCGCCCTTGTCGGTGGTGTCGTTGTTGCTGATGCCGCGGATGGTCACGCGCAGGCCCGAGAAGGCCTGGTCGATGTGCACGTTCGGCAGGCGCGGGCCGATGTCGGCCGGACTGATGGCGCCGAGGTCGCGCAACTGCTCGCCGGTGACGACGCTGACTGCGACCGGGGTGCGCGACGCCAGGGACGCGGTGCGCTGGGCGGTGACGACGACTTCCGGCAGGGCCGCGTCATTGTCCTGCGTAGGCGGAATTTGCTGGGCGTGGGCGATGCTGCAGACGATACCGGATACCGCCGCGACCAGCAGCTTCTGCGCTGGGCGGACTTGCATTGCTTTCATGTAGACGACTCCTGTGTAGACCGATGCTTACCCGTCCTGGGTAGAACATCCTCTTATTGTTCTTTTTAGCAAATAAAATTGCGTCAGAGGATGCAAAGTCTGCCAGTCTAGCAGTTCATGTCTGCAGGCAATAGTGCCCAGTAAAGTTATTGAACAAAAGTGCGACCAGAATGCAACGCTGGACGCTGCTTTCTGGTCGAACGATCAATGCGGCAGGTGTGTTTATCTTGCGTAAAACCTATCGCCGTAGCGCGGCCTCAAGCCGCCAACGCTGGTCGCGCCACGGCCGTCGTGCGGCGTGCGGCCGCCGGCGCGCTGACGCCGTGCTCCAGCCGGAAGGTGCCGACCACGGCAGACAACTTCGCCGCGTGGTCGCGCATTGCATCGGCGGCGGCCGCCGCTTCTTCGACCAGGGCCGCGTTCTGCTGAGTGACGCGGTCCATCTCGACGATGGCGGTATTGACCTGCTCGATGCCGGCGCTTTGCTCTTCGCTGGCGGCGGCGATCTCGCCCATGATCACGGTGACCTGCTCGATGCTCTGGACGATCTGCCCCATGGTGGCGCCGGCGCGCGCCACCTGCTGCGTGCCTTGCTGGACCTGGCCGACAGAGTCGTCGATCAGGCTCTTGATCTCTTTGGCGGCGGCCGCCGAGCGGTGGGCCAGGGTGCGCACCTCGCCGGCGACGACCGCGAACCCACGCCCTTGCTCGCCGGCGCGGGCCGCTTCGACCGCTGCATTCAGGGCCAGGATATTGGTCTGGAAGGCGATGCCGTCGATGACGCCGATGATGTCGACGATGCGCTGCGACGAAGCGTCGATGCGGCCCATCGTGCCGACCACCTCGGCCACCATGCGGCCGCCTTCGCCGGCCACGCCGGCTGCGCTGGCCGCCAGGCTGTTGGCGCGGCGCGCATGCTCGGTGTTCTGGCGCACGGTGGAGGTGAGTTCTTCCATCGAGGCGGCGGTTTCTTCGAGCGAGCCGGCCTGCTGTTCGGTGCGGCTCGACAGGTCCTGGTTGCCGCTCGCGATCTCGTCCGAAGCGGTGGCGATGGTGGCGGTGCTGTCGCGCACCTGGCCGACGATGGACGCCAGGCTGCCGTTCATGCGCGACAGCGCCGACATCAGCTGGCCAACCTCGTCGCCGCGCTCGAGCACCTGGCGGCTGAGCTGGCTGGTCAGGTCGCCGCCGGCCACGCGCTCGGCCACCTCGACCGCCTGGCGCAGCGGGGCCGTGATCGAGCGGCTGATGAACCAGGCACAGGCGGCGCCCAGCAGCAGGGCCGCGCCGCCTAGCGTGAACAGGATCACGCGGGTGCTGGCGTAGGACGCCAGAATCGACTGGGCCACGCCGTCGGTGGCGGTGATCTGCATATTGGCGAATTTGTCGACCGTGGCCAGGTAGGACACGGTGCGCGGGCTCAGTTGATTACGGTAGATCTCGTCGATCTGGGTACGGTTGTCTTCCCGCTTGGCCTGGAACAGGGCGTCGCGCGCGGCCATGTAGCCGAGGCGCTCTTCCTTGACGAGCGTGAACTGGTCGCGCACACCGGGGTTGCGCAGCGACTCCTCGATCTCCTTCTGCAGCACGTTGGAACGGCTGGTGATTGCCTGGCGCTTGGGACCGACCACCTCGAGGATGCCGGCGTCGGGAGCGTAATAGACGGTTTCGTTGATGGCGCTGTTGATTTCGATGTTGCGGCGCCACTCGGCGACGCTGCGCTGGTTCTTGATGCTGGTATTGACCAGGCGGTCGGTCAGGTCCGCCGCCGACTGCATGCGCGTCAGGGCGGTGGCGCTCATGGCGAGCAAGAGTACGAGAACAATGGCAAAGCCAAGGCCCAGACGGGCGCCGATATTCAGTTTTTTCACGAGGGTAGTTTCCAGTCTGCTGGGTGACTGCAGGCTGGCCGCGGGCGCGGCCGGACCGGCAGGCGCCGCGCGCGGCGCCATATCGAAGACCCCCAGTATAACCCGCAGAACCGGCAACAAGGTTGCACTGAGGCAAATTTGCAACATGCGTAGTACTACGCATGTTGCAATTGCCAATGCATCAATCGAGATGCGCAAACCGATGGTGTAGCGCAATAATCAAACTCAGGTTGCTTCGCAGCAAAAATGCATGCCGAATCGTCATCGGTAGCGCCGGTCGCGCCAAGTCCTACAGGAAGCGAGGCCGTTCGCCTATTGCCGTCATGCGCCGGGAGGATAAGATGGGTGCCACGTTATTGAACATGAGGAGATCGCCATGTCGACGCACAACGAAGGCAAAGATGTGAAGGGACGCAGCTGGGACCAGGTCACCAACGGCACCACGAGCGCAGCAACCATGGGGGCCGGCTCCACCGGCGAGGTCGGCGCCAGTGCCGAGCGCAAGGATCCGGCCCAGCGCCAGCGCGATGCTGCAATGCAGCAAGGTGGGCAAGGTAGCCAGGCCGGCCGCACCGACGACCTGCTGGCGGGCGGCTCGAACGACGAGCAGTCCGATCGGGGTTTCCAGGGCGGTGACAACCGCCAGTCGGGGCCTACCGGAAATCGTCAGAATGAGGCAGGCGCGTCCGATGCCGAAGACGACGAGTACGACCAGGGGACCGTGCGGCGCAAGCCGTAGTTCGAAGGGCGCGCCAGGCTATATAGCCTGGCGCGTATACCGACATTCATCACATTTTGATAACCAACGGCAAGTTGTGTCAAAATGTGAGGGATGAACCCAGAGCTTACCACTACGTCCACGCTCACGCGCTCGTACCGCGGCCAGTCGCAGGAGCAGCGCCGCGCCGAGCGCCGCAGCCGCCTGATTGCGGGCGCCATCGCCGTCTACGGCGAGCGCGGCTACCAACAGGCGACGGTGAAGGCGGTCTGCGAGGCGGCCGGCCTGACCGAACGTTATTTCTACGAGTCTTTCGCCAATAGCGAAGCGCTGCTGATCGATTCCTACAATGCTGTCACCTACGGCGTGCTGGGCGAGATCCTGCGCGCGGGCGAGGCGGCCGGGCGCGGCCAGGTGGCGCGCTCGCTCGCAATGCTGCACGCGTATTTCGCGGCCCTGCAGCGCGAGCCGCAGTCGGCGCGCGTGTTCCTGGTCGAGATTCGGGGCGTGAGCCGCGCCGTGGACCAGGCGTTCGATGCTTCGCTGCGCGCGATCGGCCGCGAAGTCGCGCGCGTGATGGGGGCCGACGCCGTGCAAGACGAGTTGCTGCAGGCGGGGGTGATCGGGGGTGTGATCCACATTGCCCTGCGCTGGATCGAGGATGGCTACCAGCCGCCGATCGAGCGCGCGGTCGATACAGCGCTGCGCCTGGGCACGGCGCTGGCCGCGCCGCCGCGTACCCGCCGCCGGCCTGCATGAGCCAGAACGCCGCCCCATGTGGGGCGGCGCATCATGCTCAGATGTGCAGGGCGTGGCCGAGCGCGCGCAGCGCAGCTTCCTGCACCGCCTCGCCCAGCGTCGGGTGGGCGTGGATCGTACGGGCGACGTCTTCCAGCTGGGCGCCCAGCTCGATCGACTGGGTGAAGCCGGCCGCCAGTTCCGACACGCCGACACCCACCGCCTGCCAGCCCAGGATCAGGTGGTTGTCCTTGCGCGCAACCACGCGCACGAAGCCGTCCGTACTCTCGATCGTCATCGCCCGACCATTGGCGCTGAACGGGAAGCTGGCCTGGATGGCGTCGATGCCAGCCGCCTGCGCCTCGGATGGCGACATGCCGGCCACCACGATCTCGGGATCGGTGTAGCACACCGCCGGAATCGCCGCCGGCTGGAACCAGCGGCGCTTGCCGGCGATGATCTCGGCCACCATCTCGCCCTGGGCCATGGCGCGGTGGGCCAGCATCGGCTCGCCCGTGAGGTCGCCGATCGCCCACACATTGCGCATCGAGGTGCGGCATTGTTCGTCGACCTTGATCGCGCGGCCCGCCATGTCGAGCATCAGGTTTTCCAGGCCCCAGCCGGTGGTCGCCGGCTTGCGGCCGACGGCCACCAGCACCTTGTCGGCTTCCAGATAGGCCTCGACGCCGGAAGCGTCGCGCACCTTGACCTGTTCACCTTCCATGCCCAGTACCGACGTCGCCAGGCGCAGCTCGACGCCAAGGCGCTCGAGCGACTTGGCCACCGGCTTGACCAGTTCGGTGTCATAGGCCGGCAGGATGCGCTCGGCCGCCTCGACCACCGTCACCTGGCTGCCCAGCTTGCGGTATGCCGTGCCCAGCTCCAGGCCGATGTAGCCGGCGCCCACCACCACCAGGCGGCGCGGCACGCTGTCCTGCGACAGCGCCTCGGTCGACGAGATCACCGGTCCGCCGAAGGGCATGAAGGGCAGCTCGACGGCCTGCGAACCGCTGGCCAGCAGCAGGTGCTCGCAACGGATGCGCACCGTTTCCTGGCCGTCGGCCTCGACTTCGACGGTCTTGCCGTCCAGGACCTTGGCCCAGCCGTGCACCACGCGCACGCCCTGCTTCTTGAGCAGGGCGCCGACGCCGCCGGTCAGGCGCTTGACGATGCCGTCCTTCCAGGCCACGGTGCGCGCCAGGTCAATCCTTGGATTCTCGACGCTGATGCCCAGCGGCGACTCCTGCGCCGCGTAGGTGGCACTCTTGTGGTACTCGTCGGCCGCGTGGATCAGCGCCTTCGACGGGATGCAGCCGATGTTCAGGCAGGTGCCGCCGGGGTTCGCGCCCTCGACCACGATGGCCGGGATGCCGAGCTGGCCGGCGCGGATGCCGGCCACGTAGCCGCCGGGGCCGCCGCCGATGATGAGCAGTGTAGTATTGATCGTCTCCATCGGCTCACTCCACGAACAGGGTTGCGGGGAATTCGAGGTAGCCCCGGATCGCCTGCACGAACTGGGCCGCCACCATGCCGTCGATGACGCGATGGTCGAACGAGGACGACAGGTTCATCATCTTGCGCGCCACCATGGCGCCATCCCGGATCACCGGGCGGTCGACGATGCGGTTGACGCCAACGATGGCCACTTCCGGGCGGTTGATCACCGGCGTGGTCACGATGCCGCCCAGCGCGCCGAGGCTGGTGATCGTAATGGTGGAGCCGGTCAGTTCGTCGCGGGTGGCCTTGCCGGTGCGCGCGGCGTCGGCCAGGCGCGAAATCTCGGCCGCGCTCGACCACGGGTCGCGCGATTCGGCGTGGCGCACCACCGGCACCATCAGGCCGTTGTCGGTCTGGGCCGCGATGCCGATGTGGGCCGCGTCATAGGTGGTGAGCAGGTTCTTGTCGTCGTCGTAGCGCGCGCTCATCATCGGATAGCTGCGCAGGGCCAGCACCACCGCGCGCATCAGCAGCGGCAGCAGGGTCAGCTTGCCTCTTTCCGCTCCATACCGGGCGTTCAGTTGCAGGCGCAGCGCTTCGAGTTCGGTGACGTCGACTTCTTCGACATAGGTGAAGTGCGGGATGTTGCGCTTGGCTTCCTGCATCTTCTCGGCGATCTTGCGGCGCAGGCCGATCACTTGCGTCGCATGTTCGCCATGCTGCTCGGCGTAGCGTTCGTCGGGGCCGCCATTGGCCGCGCCGCCGCGGTGGCCGGCCACGTGGGCGTCCAGGTCGGCGTGGGTGATGCGACCCGCCGGGCCGCTGCCGGCCACGAACTGCAGCTCGACGCCCAAGTCCCAGGCGCGTTGGCGCACGGCCGGCGGGGCCAGCGGCTTTTCGCCTTCGGCGCGCAACTGGGGCGCGCCCTTCGACACGGGCGCTGGACGCGCGGCCGGCGCGGGCCTGGAGGCAGGGGCAGGCGCTACTGCGGATGCTTCATTGGCTGCCACGGCTGCGAGCTGCGGCTCGGCGACTTCTTCGGCCGGTGCGGTGGCGGCAACCGTCCTGGCCGGTTCCTGGCTGGCCGCGCCCTTGTCCTTCAGGTTGCCGGCGCCTGCGACTTCGAGGCGGATCAGTTCCGCGCCCACCGCCAGCGACTGGCCGATCGCGCCACCCAGGCTGGTGATGGTGCCCGCGACCGGCGACGGAATCTCGACCGTTGCCTTGTCGGTCATGACGTCGGCCAGCACCTGGTCTTCCTTGACGACGTCGCCCGGTTGAACGTGCCAGGCGACGACTTCGACTTCGGCGATGCCTTCGCCGAGGTCAGGCATCTTGATAACGTGAATACCCATTGAATCAACCCTCCATCACGCGTTTCAGGGCCGCGCCGACACGGTCGGGCCCCGGGAAATAAGCCCACTCCTGCGCATGCGGATACGGGGTGTCCCAGCCGGCGACGCGCCCGATCGGCGCCTCCAGCTGGTAGAAGCAGTGTTCCTGCACCAGCGCCGCCAGTTCGGCGCCGAAGCCGCTGGTCTGCGTCGCTTCGTGCACGATCACGCAGCGGCCGGTCTTCTTGACCGAGTCAACGATGGTGCCCAAGTCGAGCGGCCAGATGCTGCGCAGGTCGATGACTTCGGCATCGACGCCCGATTCGCGCGCCGCCGCTTCGGCGACCCAGACCATGGTGCCGTAGGCCAGCACGGTGACGTCGTTGCCGGGGCGGACGATGGCAGCTTTATCCAGCTCGACGGTGTAGTAACCCGTTGGGACGTCGCCCTTCGGATGGCCGGACCAGGGCACGACCGGACGGTCGTGGTGGCCGTCAAAAGGACCATTGTAAAGACGTTTAGGTTCCAGGAAGATCACCGGATCGTCGTTCTCGATCGAGGCGATCAAGAGGCCCTTGGCGTCGTAGGGGTTGGAGGGCATCACGGTGCGCAGGCCGCACACGTGGGTGAAGAAAGCCTCCGGGCTCTGGCTATGGGTCTGGCCGCCGTAGATGCCGCCGCCGCAAGGCATGCGGATCACCATCGACGCGGTGAACTCGCCGGCCGAGCGGTAGCGCAGGCGCGCCGCCTCGGACACGATCTGGTCGGTCGCCGGATAAAAATAATCGGCGAACTGGATCTCGACCACGGGGCGCAGGCCATAGGCGGCCATGCCGACCGCGGTGCCGACGATGCCGCCTTCCGAGATCGGCGCGTCGAACACGCGCGACTTGCCGTATTTCGCTTGTAGCCCATCCGTGACGCGGAACACGCCCCCAAAGTAGCCCACGTCCTGGCCATACACCACGACGTTGCCGTCGCGTTCCATCATCACATCCATGGCCGAGCGCAGTGCCTGGATCATGGTCATCGGCATCGTTGCGATGTCCTTCGGTTGATCGTCTCGTGCCATCTTATACTCCCAACTGCTGACGCTGACGGCGCAGGTGCTCCGGCATGTCTTTATAAACGTCTTCGAACATGGTCGCGGCGCTCGGCGCGCGCTCGTCGCCCAGGGTGCCGTAGCTTTCGGCTTCCTTCTGCGCGGCCAGCACTTCGGCTTCGAGTTCGGCCTGCACGGCCTCGTGTTCGGCATCCGACCACCAGCCCAGATTGCTCAGGTACTGGCGCAGGCGGGCGATCGGGTCGCCCAGCGGGAAGCGGGCATAGTCGTCGGCCGGGCGGTAGCGCGAAGGATCGTCCGAGGTCGAGTGCGGGCCGGCGCGGTAGGTGACCCATTCGATCAGGGTCGGACCGAGGTTGCCGCGGGCGCGTTCTGCGGCCCAGCGCGAGGCCGACAGCACGGCCAAAAAGTCATTGCCGTCCACGCGCAGCGAGGCGATGCCGCTGCCGATGCCGCGGGTGGCGAAGGTCACGCTCTCGCCGCCGGCGAGCGCCTGGAAGCTCGAGATCGCCCACTGGTTATTGACCACGTTGAGGATGACCGGCGCGCGGTACACATGGGCAAAGGTGAGGGCAGTCGAGAAATCGGATTCCGCGGTGGCGCCGTCGCCGATCCAGGCCGAAGCGATCTTGGTATCGCCCTTGATCGCGGATGCCATGGCCCAGCCCACGGCTTGCGGGTACTGGGTGGCGAGGTTGCCCGAAATGGTAAAGAAGCCGGCCTCGCGCACCGAGTACATCACCGGCAGCTGGCGGCCCTTGAGCGGATCGCGCTCATTGGACAGCAGCTGGCAGATCATGTCGACCAGGGGCACCTGGCGCGCCATCAGGAGGCTTTGCTGGCGGTAGGTGGGGAAATTCATGTCGCCGTCCTGCAGCGCGAGGGCGTGGGCGGTGCCGATCGCCTCCTCGCCGAGCGAGATCATGTAGAACGACATCTTCTTCTGGCGCTGGGCGATCACCATGCGCGCATCGAAGATGCGGGTCTTCATCATGGTGCGCAGGCCGAAGCGCAGCAGGTCGCGGTCGGGTTCCTCGGCCCAGGGGCCGACGGCATTGCCGTGCTCGTCGAGCACGCGGATCAGTTGTTGGGCGATGTCGCTTGTCTCCAATGGCGCGACATCGATCGGTGGACGCCGGACCGAACCGGCAGCGCTCACCTGGAGGAACGAAAAATCAGTCTTGCAGCCCGGGCGGCCGGTAGGCTCCGGTACGTGCAGCGACAGAGGATTGCTCTGGCTCATATATATGCTTTCCCTTTTGAGGTGTTTTGCAGCAAGAGGCATCATAGACCCTTAGTTGACGTTTACGTCAACTGCGCGAAACTATTTTCATATTGCTTTGCAACATAGCAAGCCGTCGTTTTTTGCCATTGCGATAGGGGTTCCCTGGATTGGCGCGAGGTAGGCTGCTTATGCCGTATGGGTGCGCCGCACAGCGCCGGGTGTAGCGATGACGATAGAGCATCGAACGGACGAGTCGTTGGGCTTGGCTAAACGGATGCGATGACATACGTGGCTGGGCGGCGTTTGGCCGCATTCGTCGCGTGATACTGCATTTCGTCGCAAAAGCCATGCCGTCCAGCAAGTGTGGCGCTAGCATGCATTCGTTCCGGATGAGGTAACCGGCAAGATCATTGAAAGCACGCATGCATCGACGACTGCTGTCCACGATTTCCCGACTCCGCCCGCTCCTGGCGACGTTGGTCCTTGCCTGTGGACCGGTGACGGCGGCGGATGGCGCGCCGCCACCCATCAGCGCGGCGCAGTTTCGCGAAGATATCGCCTTCGTCCGCGCCATGATCGCGCGCATGCACCCGGATCCCGGCTTCTCGACCGATCCGGCGGCCGTGCACCGCGTGCTCGACCGAATGGCGCACGATGCGCCGCCCGCGCTCACGCGCGACGAAGCGTGGCAACGGCTTGCCTCGGTCAATGCGCTGCTGGCCGACGGTCATTTCGTGATCGGCTATCCGGACTGGCGCAAGGAAACGCGTGCGTGGCTGGCGCAGGGCGGCGGCCTGTTTCCGATGGAGGTGAACGTCGAACCGGATGGCGCGCTCTATCTGTCAGCAACGCCGACCCGCGTCGTCTCCGTCAATGGCGTGGCCGCAGCGGAACTCGTGTCGACCCTGTCGTCCCTGGTGCACGGCGATACGCCGCGCTTCCGGGCGAACCTGCTGGGCCAGCGCTGGTGGCTGTACTACTGGAAGAGGTTTGGCGCTCCCGAGACCTACGAACTGGTGCTGGAAGAGGAGGGCGTGCGGCGCACCGTGACCATGTCCGCTCGGCGGTTGCTACCGCGCGTCCTGGAACAGGAGGCGCGGCAACCCTTCGATCTCGCCATTGGGCGGGATGGCCAGGCGGTGCTGACAGTCGACACTTTCAACATGGCCGATCCCGCGCCATTCCTGGCATTTACGCGCGACGCCTTCGCCCGCATCCGCGCGCAGGGCGTGACCAGCCTGGTAATCGACATCAGCAAGAACGGTGGAGGGGACGATGCCGTGTGGCTGGAGGGCCTGATGCCCTACCTCGCGACACAACCCTATCGGACCGGCTCGACCTTCCGCGGCTTGACGCGCGCGCCGGCGGGCGCCCCCGCCAAGCCGATGCATGGCGAAATCGAAACCTGGCGCCAACCCCAGCCAGGCAATTCCCTGCGATTCGAGGGCAAGACCGAGGTCCGGATCGGGCCCGCGACCTACTCGTCGGCCGTCCTGTTCGCCAACGTCATGCGCGATTTCGGCTTCGCCACGCTGGTCGGCGCCGGCGGTGCTGCCCGCCAGACCCAGTCCGGCGGCGTGCGCGACGCCAGGCTGCCGCATTCAGGCCTCGCGATCACCTTACCGCGCTTTATCCTGGATCCACCGGCCGGAGGCAGGCCCGGCGCACTGCTCGAGACGACAGTCCAGACGCGCCGTCAATCCCAGGTAAGCAGTCGATAGTAGGTCAATGCAATGATCGAAAGAATCGCGACAATCCCGATATAGCCCGACCACATCATGAACTTGCCCTCCCAGTTGCCTTCCTTGGCCAGCTGCGAATAATAGGCCCAGGCATTACCGTGCGGATAGGCGTTCTTCTTTCTGTGCTTGTAATCGATGATCGCGTTGGGAATGGCGAGAGCCAGCAAGATCACCGCATAGACAATCTTGACGATGTCCATCAGAGCCCGCCCTCATTCGTCGCTGCGTGAGACGCCCGGGCCGCCGCCCGCCGCTGACGCAGCCAATAGCCACAGCCCAGCACTGCCAGCCACACCGGGATCAGGAATACCGATATGCGCAGCCCGGGAGTCAGCAGCATCACAACCAGGAGCAGCGCGACGAAGCCCAGGCACACGTAATTCGACAGCGGGAACCAGGGGCTGCGGAAGGTGGTCGTCGCGCCGAGCGCTTCCTTGCTGCGGCGAAAGCGCAGGTGGCTCCACGAAATCATGGCCCAGTTCAGGACCAGGGCGGTCGTGGCCAGCGTCATCACCATGCCCAGCGCTTCGCGCGGCAGGAAATAGTTGATCACGATCGCCGAGCCCGTTGCCACCGCCGACACGCCCAGCGCCACCAGCGGCACGCCACGCCGGTTGGTGTACTTCAGCGACGCCGGCGCATTGCCCTGTTCGGCCAGGCCGAACAGCATGCGGCTATTGGCGTAGACGCAGCCGTTATACACCGACAGCGCGGCGGTCAGCACGACCAGGTTGAGAACGTTGGCGACCCAGCCGCTGTCGAGCGCCTGGAAGATCAGCACGAAGGGGCTGCCGCCGGTAACGACCTTCTGCCACGGGTACAGCATCAGGAGCACGGCCAGCGCGCCGATGTAGAAGATCAGGATCCGGTACAGCGCGTTATTGGTGGCGCGCGGGATCGTGCGCGCCGGGTCGTCGGCTTCGGCGGCAGTGATGCCGATCAGTTCCAGGCCGCCGAACGAGAACATGATCACCGCCATCGCCATCGCCAGGCCCGCCACGCCGTGCGGGAAGAAGCCGCCGTGCTGCCACAGATTGGCCACGCCCGCCTCGGGACCGGCGCCGCCGCCGATCAGCAGGTACAGGCCGAACACGATCATGCCGACCACCGCGACCACCTTGATCACGGCGAACCAGAATTCCATTTCGCCGAAGGCCTTCACGTTGAGCAGGCTGATACAGTTGACCAGCACGAAGAAGCCGAGGGCCGAGACCCAGGTCGGCAGGTCCGGGAACCAGTACTGCATATAGATGCCGAGCGCGGTCAGTTCGGCCAGGCTGACCAGGATGTACATCACCCAGTAATTCCAGCCCGAGGCGAAGCCGGCCCAGCGTCCACAATACTTGTCGGCGAAGTGGCTGAAGGAGCCGGCCACCGGCTCGTCGACGATCATCTCGCCCAGCTGGCGCATGATCAGGAAGGCGACCGCGCCGGCGATCGCATAGCCCAGCAGCACCGAGGGGCCGGCCATCTGGATGGTCGAGGCGATGCCGAGGAACAGGCCGGTGCCGATGGCGCCGCCAAGGGCGATCAGCTGGATGTGGCGGTTCTTTAGCCCGCGCTTGAGTTCGTTGTGCCCGTCGGCCATGGTCCGTCTCTTGGTCTTGCCAGAAAGACAGGGATTCTACTGCATCCTTTGGGTCAGGCAAACCTGCGCCACGAAGTAGAGGCGCGGGCTATGCTGTCAGTAACGGCATGTCGCCGACCACCATCAAGGAGAAATTATGCGCAAGATGATCATGATGGCCCTGGCCGGGCTGATCTGGAAACAGTTTCAAACCAAGGTAATGAAGCGTCCGCCAACGCCCAAACGCACCTGGCGCTACTAATACATCACACGCTGTGCGGCAGGCCGAGATTGCGGTTTGCCGGCACGGCGACATCCATCATCCGCGGGCGCGGCAGGTCGAGCGCCGCCATCAGGGCAACGAAATCCTCGCGGCTGCGGTTGGCCAGGCGCGCATTGTGGCGCCGCTCCCAGCCGATGGTCGATACCGACTGGCCCTTGTAATCATGGCCCGGCCACACCCGCACATGGTCGTCCAGGACGAACAGCTTGCGGGTGACGCTGTCGTACAGGCTGTCCGAACTCCCGCTCTGGAAGTCGGTACGGCCGCAGCCGTCGATCAACAGGGTATCGCCCGTAAACAGATTGCCGCGCCACAGATAGCACATGCTGCCTGCCGTGTGGCCGGGCGTGTGGATCACCGCAATGTGCTCGTGCAGGCCGAAGCGGATCTGGTCGCCGTCCTGCAACTGCACTTCGGCCGGCGGGATGTCGCAACCGCTCGGCACGCAGGCCTTAGCCCCCGTGTGCTCGCGCAGGCGACCGGCCGAGGTCACGTGGTCGGCATGGGCATGGGTTTCCAGCACGTGGGTCAGGCGCAAGCCGAGGCGCTCGATATGGGCCAGGTCGCGCGTGAAATGGCGGTCGACCGGATCGATGATGACGGCGTCGTAGCTGCCCGGGGCGGCCAGGATATACGTAAACGTCGACGATTCGGCGTCGAACAGCTGGATCGGATTGACTTGCATAGACATCTCCTCGGTTGCCGCGATGTTTTACCACAAGTCGATCAAGGCGGATAGCCTGCTCATGGCTGCAGGCTTGCCAGCTTGTCCCTCAGCGTTGCCTCCGACAGCTCGCCGACGTGACGCAGCCGCAGCTTGCCATCGGCATCGTAGAACAGGGTCGTCGGATAGCCGGCGGCGCCGGTTCGCGCCGCCAGCTGCCCAGCCGGATCGATCACCACGTTCTGCAGGCGCAGCTGCTGGGTGGCCAAAAAGCGCCGCACCGCCGCGCCTGACTCGCCCTGGTTGACGAACACGAAACCGATGTCCGGATTCGCCGCCTGCGCCGCCTGCATGGCGGGCATCTCGCGCCGGCAGGGCGGACACCAGGTGGCCCACAGGTTGACCACCAGCGGCCTGCCGCCCAGGCTGCGCAGCGCCACCTCGCTGCCATCGAGCTGGCGCACCATCAGGTTGGGCAAGGGCGGCCGTGGTGGCGCCAGCGCCTGGGCGGCCAGCAGGCCGCCGATCCAGACCGCGCCGCCGGCCAGGACACTGGCCAGCAGCGGGCGGCGCAGCTCGGCGCGGCGCCGGGTCAGCTCGGCGCCGATCACACAGGCGACGACCAGGCCAGCCACCGGTTCGAAGCCACCGTCGCGGATGTCCAGCGCGCTCCATGGCGCCTTGACGTAGATGTCGTGGTGCTTGAGCACGAACACGGCGCGCGCGGCGACGAAGCCCGCCACGATCATCCGCCACAGCACGATGCCGGCGTCGAAGCCGCGCCGGCGGCGCAGCCAGTCGGCCGTGGTGGTGGCCGCCAGCAGGGCGAGCACGACCAGAGCGGCCGATAGCGGAATGATGAGGGGGCCAAGCCTGACGACGTCCATGCTGCTCCTTGTGCGATGCAAAGCACAAGTATACGTGCTCGCCGGGCGCGGCGTGCTAGCTGATGTTCAGGCCTCTTCGGCGACCGGCTGCGGCGCGGGCAAGCGGTCCACCAGGATGCGGTCAATGCGGTTTCCGTCCATGTCGACCACCTCGATCCGGTAGCCGCCCCATTCGAAGAATTCGGAGGTCTTGGGGATGTAGCCGAACTGGTACAGCACGAAGCCGGCCAGCGTGTGGTACGCCCCCGTCCCTTCATCCGGGAAGCGCACGTCGGTATTCATCAGGTCGCGGAAGCGGTCGAGATCCACGCCGCCGTCGAGCAGCCAGCTGCCGTCCTGGCGCTGCACCGCGTCGGGATCGTTCTCTTCGCCGATCACGGTGACGTCGCCCACCAGGGCGCTCATCACGTCGGACAGGGTGACCATGCCCTGGATGTCGCCGTACTCGTCGACGATCAGGGCCAGTTCGGCGCGGTTCTTCTTGAACAGCTCGAGCAGCACCATCGCGCTCACGGTCTCGGGCACGAACAGGATATCCGACACCGCATGCTCGATATTGACCGCCTCGAGCGAGCCATGGCGCACCGACTGCGCCAGCAGGTCGCGCACCTTCACGTAACCCAGGATCTGGGCGCGGTCGCCGCGGTACACGGGGAAGCGGCTGTAGGTATGGCAACTGATGAGTTCCAGGGTGCTGCGCCGCTCGGCGTCGAGGTCGATCATGACCAGGTCGACCCGCGGCGTCATGAGGGCCTTCAGGTGGCGGTCGTCCAGGCGCAGGGCACGCGAGACGATGTCGTATTCGGTCTTCTCGAACAGGCCGGCGTCGGTGCCTTCCTTGAACATGCCGGCGATGTCTTCCTCGGTCGGCGCGTCTTCCTTGGCGTCGTGGATGCCGAACAGGCGCACGATCGCCTCGGTGGTGAGCGACAGCACCTTGACGAACGGCGACATGATCACCGAGAGCATGTTCAGCGGCGGCGCGATCAGGGTCGCCATCGTTTCCGGATGGCGCATCGCGATCCGCTTCGGGACCAGCTCGCCCAGAACAATCGAGACGAAGGTGATGCCCAGCACCACCACGAACAGCGCGATCTCGTAGGCATAGGGCGCCAGGAAGCCGACGGTCTCGATCTGCGGCGTCAGGCGCGACACCAGCGAGGCTTCGCCGAAGGCGCCGGTGAAGATGCCGATCAGGGTGATGCCCACCTGGACGGTGGACAGGAAATGGCTGGGATTGTCGGCCAGCGCGATCGCGGCGCGGGCGCCGCGGCTGCCTTCGTCGGCGCGCCGCTCCAGGCGCATGCGCTTGGCCGAAACGAGCGCGAGTTCGCTCATCGCGAACACCCCGTTCAGGAGGATCAGAACGAGGATGATCAATATGTCTGACATGCTGGGCGCTTGCCCCATGACCGGTCATGCCGGGCCGTGGCCGGGCAGGCCACCATGGCCTGCCCGCGAATCATGGCATAAATGACAAAATCCGGGAACACCGCAGCGTGTGCTGCGCGCTTGGCTACCGGCTCACGGCTCCAGGCGGAAGTGCTTGCGGATGCCTGCCCAGCACTGCTGGTAATCGCCCTGCAACTGGGGCGAGGCCAGTGCCTGCGCCGTCGGCACCAGGGCGGCGCGGGTCTCGAACATGAAGGCCATGGTGTCGCCCACCTTGTGCGGATGGCCGGTATCGGCGCTGCTGGCCTTGTCGAAGGTGGCGGCGTCCGGGCCATGCCCGCTCATGCAGTTGTGGATGCTGGCGCCGCCCGGCACGAAGCCTTCGGCCTTGGCGTCGTAGGCGCCGTGGATCAGGCCCATGAATTCGCTGGCCACGTTGCGGTGGAACCAGGGCGGGCGGAAGGTGTCCTCGGCCGCCAGCCAGCGCGGTGGGAAGATCACGAAGTCGATCGTGTCCACGCCCGGCGTGTCGGACGGTGACTGCAGCACCAGGAAGATCGACGGATCGGGGTGGTCGTAGCTGATCGAGCCGATCGTGTTGAAGTGGCGCAGGTCGTATTTATAGGGCACGTAGTTGCCATGCCAGGCCACGACGTCCAGCGGCGAGTGGCCGATCGGGGCGCGCCACAGGCTGCCACCGAACTTGGTCACCAGCTCGAAATCGCCTTCGAGGTCTTCGTAGCGCGCCGTCGGCGTGAGGAAGTCGCGCGGGTTGGCCAGGCCGTTGGAGCCGAGCGGGCCCAGGTCGGGCAAGCGCAGGAGGGCGCCGAAGTTCTCGCAGATATAGCCGCGCGCCTCGCCGTCGGGGAGCCGCACCTGGAAGCGCACGCCGCGCGGGATCACGGCGATTTCCTGCGGCTCCACCTCGATGAGGCCCAGCTCGGTCGCGATCGACAGCCGGCCCAACTGCGGCACGATCAGGAGTTCGCCGTCCGAGTTATAAAAATAGCGGCCATCCATCGGGCGGTTGGCCGCGTACATATGGATGGCGCAGCCGGTCATCGCCTCCGCCGAGCCGTTGCCAGCCATGGTCACCCAGCCGTCGACGAAGTCGGTCGGCGCGTCCGGCATCGGCAGCGGACTCCAGCGCAGCTGGTTGGGCGGCGCCGGGGTGTCGAAGCGGCCCACCAGGCGCGGCGCGTCCAGGGGAACGAAGCTGCCGTGCACCGCCGCCGGGCGGATGCGGTACAGCCACGAGCGCCGGTTATGGCTGCGCGGGGCGGTGAAGGCGGTGCCGGACAGCTGCTCGGCATACAGGCCATAGGCCACGTGCTGGGGCGAGTTGCGGTGCTGGGGCAGGGCGCCGGGCAGGGCTTCGGTGGCGAACTCGTTGCCGAAACCGCTCATATAGGCTGACGGATGGCCGGGCTCGTGGCTCATGGGGTCTCCTGGACGGTAGATAGTATCTTTGATGGCGCCACTCTAGAATAATCCGCCATGTTTTACGAGATGAATAGAAAAATGTAGACTATTCATATCATAAATATTGCTGTTCGGGCGACCGTCCGGGCGTGGACAATGCGTTTCTATTGCCGGTCCGGCCGGCAGCCCGGGAAATCCATGATCGAAGCACACGATATCGACCTGAATCTGCTGGCCGTGTTCCAGGAGGTATACAGGGAGCGCCAGATCTCATCGGCGGCCCGGCGCCTGGGGCTGTCGCAGTCGGCCGTGAGCAATGCGCTCGCGCGGCTGCGGCGCAGCTTCGGCGACGAGCTGTTCGTGCGCACCGCCAGCGGCATGCAGCCGACCCCGCTGGCGAGCCAGATGGCCGAGCCGATCGGAGCGGCGATGGCGCAGGTGGCGCTGGCGCTGAACCAGCGTAGCCGCTTCGAGCCGGCCACCAGCAACCGGCGCTTCATGCTGGCCATGACCGACGTCGGCGAAGTGTATTTCATGCCGACGCTGATCGAGCGTTGCCGCCAGCTGGCGCCCCAGGTCGAGATCAGTTCGGTGCGGGTGGGGATGTTGTCGCTCAAGGAAGAGATGGAAGGCGGGCGGGTCGACCTGGCGGTGGGCCCGTTCGAGGACGTGTCCGAGGCGCTGTACCAGCGCCATTTGTTCCGCCAGCCGTTCGTGGCGATGTTCCGCAAGGGGCACCCGCTGGCAAAGGGCGAGCTGACCCTGGCGCGCTTCGCGGCGGCCGAACATCTGCTGGTTGACGCCGCCGACAGCCCCTACGACCGGGTGAATGCGGCGCTGGGCAGGGCCGGCATCGGGCAGGCGACCCGCGGGTTTGGGACACGATATAGGGTGCCGCATTTCACGGCAGTGCCGTATATCGTGAGCACCAGCGACCTGGTCGTGACGGTGCCGCAAAAACTGGCCGAGCGCGCGGCCGTGCCGTTCGGGCTCGAATGGGCGACGCCGCCGCTCGACCTACCGCCGCTGCAAACGAATATTTTCTGGCACCGCCGCTTCAACCAGGATCCGGGCAACCAGTGGTTGCGGGGCCTCCTGGCCGACGTGTTCGCCGAAACGTGAGTCAATGACAGTCAACTGAATAAAGGAAGAGACAATGGCAGACCTGTTCGACAATCCAATGGGCCTGATGGGCTTCGAGTTCGTCGAGTTCGCATCGCCCACGCCGGGCGTGCTGGAACCGGTGTTCGAAGCGCTCGGCTTCACCAAGGTCGCGGTGCACCGCTCGAAGGACGTCGTCCTGTTCCGCCAGGGCGGGATCAACTTCATCGTCAACAACGAACCGAAGAGCTACGCGGCCTATTTCGCCGCCGAGCACGGCCCGTCGGCCTGCGGCATGGCCTTCCGCGTCAAGGACGCGCACAAGGCCTATGCGCGTGCGCTCGAGCTGGGCGCCCAGGCGGTCGAGATCCCGACCGGCCCCATGGAATTGCGCCTGCCGGCCATCAAGGGCATCGGCGGCGCGCCGCTGTACCTGATCGACCGCTTCGACGAGGGCGCCAACGTCGGCAAATCGATCTATGACATCGACTTCGAATTCATCGCAGGCGTCGACCGCAACCCGCCGGGCCACGGCCTGTCGATCATCGACCACCTGACCCATAACGTCTACCGCGGCCGCATGTCCTACTGGGCCGGTTTCTACGAGAAGCTGTTCAACTTCCGCGAGATCCGCTACTTCGACATCAAGGGCGAGTACACCGGCCTGACCTCGAAGGCGATGACGGCGCCGGACGGCATGATCCGCATTCCGCTGAACGAAGAAGGAAAAGCGGGCGGCGGCCAGATCGAAGAGTTCCTGATGCAGTTCAACGGCGAAGGCATCCAGCACATCGCCCTGCTGACCGACGACCTGATCGCCACCGTCGACAAGCTGCGCGCCGCCGGCGTGCCGCTGATGGCGCCACCGCCGGACACCTATTACGAGATGCTGGACGAGCGCATCCCGGGCCACGGCCAGGACGCCGACGCCCTGAAGGTGCGCGGTCTGCTGCTCGACGGCGCCGTCAAGGACGGCCATGCGCGCCTGCTGGTGCAGATCTTCGGCGTGCCGCAACTGGGCCCTGTGTTCTTCGAGTTCATCCAGCGCAAGGGCGACGACGGCTTCGGCGAAGGCAACTTCAAAGCCTTGTTCGAGTCGATCGAGCGCGACCAGGTCAAGCGCGGCGCGATCGCCGGGGCGGGGGCCACGGCCGAGGCGTAATATTGCAACCGGCGCCGCGACCCGCGGCGCACGCGCGCGGCGGCGCCGGATTTGCTATCCTGTACACCGTTGGCGGCCCGGGTGGCCGCCTTGTTGTGTCGGGAGTTGGGTATGCTGGCTGCGTTCGCGGTCCTGTTGTTGTTCCAGTGCCTGGGCGAAGGCATCGTATTCGTCTTCCATCTTCCCTTGCCGGGGCCGGTCGCCGGCATGCTGCTGCTGATGGTGGCGCTGCTGGCCATGCCGAAGCTGCAGGCGCTGGTCGAGGGGGCCGCCAATACGCTGCTGTCGCACCTGTCGCTGCTGTTCGTGCCGGCCGGCGTCGGCATCCTGGTCGCCGCCAGCAGCGGCAGCGGCCACTGGATCGCGATCCTGGCCTCGCTCGTGGTCAGCACGGTGCTTGCGCTGGCCGTGACCGGCCTGATCCTGCGCGGGATGGGCGCTGCTCGCAAGGACGGCGATGCCTGATTTCGCCGAGTTCAGCCATTTCTGGGTCTATCTTTCCGCCTCACCCCTGCTGGGCCTGACCATGACCTTGTGCGCCTACCTGGCGGCGCAGCGTATCTTCGTCCTGTGCAAGGCCTCGCCGCTGGCCAATCCGGTGGCGATCGCGGTCGCCCTGGTCGTGGCGGTGCTGTGGCTCACCGGGATGTCGTATGAGCGCTATTTTGCCGGTGCCCAGTTCGTCCACTTCTTGCTGGGCCCGGCCACCGTGGCGCTGGCGGTGCCGCTGGTGCGCCAGCTGCCGCGCCTGCGCCGCGCCGCCTTGCCGCTGGGCGCCGCGCTGCTGGCCGGCAGCGTGACGGCCATCGTGTCGGCCGTGGTGGTGGCGCTGCTGCTGGGCGCGACGCCGGAGCTGGCCTATACGCTGGGGCCGAAGTCGGCCACCTCACCGATCGCGATGGCGGTGTCCGAACGGCTAGGTGGCATTCCGGCGCTGACCGCGGCGCTGGTGATCGGTACCGGCATCTTCGGCGCCGTGTTCGGGCGCTACGTCTTCATGTTGCTGGGTATCCGGTCAGACGCCGCCTGCGGCTTTGCGCTGGGCCTGGCCTCGCACGGCATCGGCACCGCGCGCGCCTTCCAGGTGAGCGCCGAAATGGGCGCCTTTGCCGGGCTGGCGATGGGTTTGAATGGCGCGCTGACGGCGCTGCTGGCCCCGTGGCTGGTGCCGCTCGTGATGGCGTGGATGTCCTGAGGCTACGCTGCGCCGCAACATCGGACGCCGCGTTAAGCTCGCTGCATCAGTCACGATGGAGCGGACTTTGACCACTTACAAGAAGATCAGCCTCGCCATCCAGGGCGGGGGAACCTACGGCGCCTTCGGTTGGGGCGTACTCGACCGGTTGCTGCAAGAGGAAGACCTGCTCATCGATGCCCTGAGCGGCTCGAGCGCCGGCGCCATCAATGCGGTAGTGGTGGCCGACGGCTACGCGCGTGGCGGCGGCCGCGAAGGCGCGCGCCGCGCGCTGGACCGGTTCTGGCGCACCCTTGGCAGCGCTGCTGCCCTGAGTCCGCTGCAACGCACGCCGCTCGACCGCATGGCGCCTACCGTTACCATGGCATTCTCTCCGGTCTACCATCTGCTCGAGATGATGGGCGCGATGATGGGTCCGGTGCGCGAAGGTCCGCTCACCCTCAATCCCTTACGCAACTTCCTTTCCACCATGATCGACTTCGAGCGGGTGCGCGACTGCGAGGAGCTGCAGGTATTCATTGCCGCGACCAATGTGCGGACCGGCACCGGCAAGCTGTTCCGGCGCGAAGAGATGGACGTGCAGCGCCTGGTGGCCTCGGCCTGCCTGCCGACGGTATTCGCAGCGGTCGAGGTCGAGGGCGAGATGTACTGGGACGGCAGTTATGTCGCCAATCCGCCGCTGGAACCGCTGGTGCGACATTCGACCGCGAGCGACCTGATCATCATTCAGAACAATCCGATCGCGCGCAGCGAAATGCCGACCAATATCGCCGACATCGCCAACCGCTCCAACGAGATCGCCTTCAATATCAGCTTCGTGCGCGAGGTCAGCGCCCTGCAATACCTCAATGGGGTTCCCGATGAGCGCCGTGGCGCAGGCGCGGCGTCCAATAACAAGCACCTCCACCTGATCAGCGGAAACGATTTTTGCAGGATCACGGCATCTCAGCCAAGATGAATGCCGAGATGCCCTTCCTCCAAATGCTGCACGATCAGGGCGTCAGGACGGCCGATCTATGGCTGAAGGAGCAGGGCGCCCATCTTGGCGTCAAGTCGACGCTTGACCCGATGCCGGTGTTTTTCTCGGAGCGGATGTAAGCAACCTCACTCAGAGCCAAGGTCAAAACGTCGTCCCCGCGGAGGCGGGGACCCAAGTTTGCCGGCATTTCGACAACGCTGGCAGCACTTGGGTCCCCGCCTGCGCGGGGACGACGGCTTTTCGGCCTGAGGAAGTATCAAAGGATCAGGTATTCGCCGGCTGCGACTTCCAGGTATTCTTCTTGGGCTTGAGCGCGAACGCCGCCAGCAAGGCGCCGGCCACGCCGACCACCATCGCGGCGGTGCTGCCCGAGAAACCGACGATGTGTTCCTTGGCCAGCTTGCCGGCCTTCGGCCCCACCAGCTGCATGCGGCGGCGGGTCATGTCGGCGCCCAGTTCGGACAGGCGCTGCTTGCCCAGGATCGACTCGGCATCCGGCAGCAGCTTGGTTTCTTCCTCCGCCACGTGGTGCATCACGTCGCGCATCAGTTCCATCACCAGGTCGTCGTGGCGTGGATCGGCGCCGGAGGTAGCGCGCAGCTCGGCGATCAGGCGTCGCATTTCATCGTGCTCGGGCTCGGCCTCGTGGATGAAGGGCTCGCTGCCGTCGCGCTGGCGCATGACCGGGTAAAAAATCTCTTCCTCGAGCGTAGCGTGGATTTCCAGGCCGTCGCAGATGGTGTCGGCCAGCGCCTTCTTGACGGTCGGGCTCTTGTCTTTCGAGTACTGGTGGAAGGTGACCATTACGTGCGAGTGATCGAAGCGGATCATGTCGGTAATGGTTGGGCTCAGTCGCTTGAGATTCATGGTAATACCCCCGTTCTTGATTGTTTGAACAATATGGTAGGCCTCGGCTGCATGCGATGACTGTAGGCGCGCGCGCCGGTGGGGTGTCAGTGATGGACGCACATAGCCGCATACGTCGTTGATCCACGGATGAAAAGCGACTCGCTTGGAGGATTGTTTATCTGGAATAACAGATTGTCACATTTGTCCTACACGGACACGGGGGTGCTCCTGACTGAAATCGCATGACCGACCTGAGAACATGCATGCATTGGGTTGCCGATCCCGGCGGCACCCTGTCCCGGCAGTGTCACGCAGGACGCGTTGCTGCCGGTTTTCATTCGCACTTCAATTGGAGATACCTGTCATGTTTGCACACAATAAGCGCTTGCAATATACAGTCCGGGTTAGCGGACCGAACCCCGGCCTGGCCAACCTGATGCTGGAACAGTTCGGCGGTCCGCAGGGCGAACTGGCTGCCGCCATGCGCTACTTCACCCAGGCGGTGGCCGAAGACGATCCAGGCCGCAAGGACATGCTGTTCGATATCGCGACCGAGGAGCTGAGCCACCTCGAGGTCATCGGACACATCGTTGCCATGCTCAACAAGGGCGCCAAGGGCCGCCTGGCCGAGGCCGCCGAGGAAGAAGCCGAGATGTACAAGTCGATCACCGGCGCCGGTAACGACAGCCACATCACGCAAGTGCTGTACGGCGCCGGCGCGCCGCTGACCAATTCCGCTGGCGTGCCGTGGACGGCCGCTTATATCGATTCGATCACCGAGCCCACCGCCGACCTGCGGTCGAATATCGCGGCCGAAGCCCGTGCCAAGATCGTCTACGAGCGCCTGATCGCGCTGACCGACGATCCGGGTGTGAAGGACGCGCTGGGCTTCCTGATGACGCGCGAAGTCGCCCATCTGAAATCCTTCGAGAAGGCGCTGTACGCGATGGAGCCGAATTTCCCACCCGGGAAGATGCCGGTGGTGCCGGCCTTCGCCAGCGTCTACTACAATATGTCACAGGGCGATGGCGAGATGCGCGGGTCCTGGAACCAGGGTCCCGACTGGGACTTCATCAGCGATCGCGAAAAGCAGATGGCAGTCGACGGCGGCTCGGGCGAGGCCGAAGTGGCCCTGCCGAACGAAGACATCGACATCCTCCAGCAGATGGCTGCGCGCACTATTTCGAATCCGGCGGCAACCCCTCGTACGGGGGCCGAGTTGGGCATGATGCAATCGGCAAGCGGTGGTACTATTGCCAACGCGGGTGATGGATCCAAAGGCCAGGCCACGGTCGCTTCGATGGGTGGACCGCTGGACGATACCGGCATCGGTAATCCGATGGGTAGCGGCAAGTCGCTGAAGTAATCCCAGGCGCCGGGTCCGCGCGATATGCGGCCCCGGCGTAGTCTTTACAGGAAGATGCATGGACATCCAGACCGAGAAAACTGAACACCCTCGTGGCCTTCCGCGCTGGCTGACCCCACGCCGCGCCATCGGTTTCGGCATCTGCGCCATCGGCTTCCTTGTCCTGCTCGGCAGCATGATTGAGCAGATCATGAATGCCAATCCCAAGATGCTGGCGGCCCTGGCGGGCGGCAGCACCGCGGCGGCCGCGACCGCACTGGGCACCTTGCCGGTCCTGTTCGCACAGAATTTCACCAAGCGCACCTACGATTGCTTCCTTGGTTTCGGCGCCGGCGTCATGCTCGGCGCCACCGCCTTTTCCCTCGTGATCCCGGCGCTGTCGGCGGCCAAGACGGCCGGCGCGGGCAACTGGGAATCGAGCCTCATGGTCGGCGCCGGCATCATGTTCGGCGCCGGCGCCATCCTGCTGCTCGGCCGCGCGGTGCGCACCGAGGGCATCCTGACCAACGATCCCGACAAGGTATCGCTGCGGCGCGCCTGGCTGTTCGTGTGGGCCGTGGCCCTGCACAACCTGCCCGAAGGCCTGGCCATCGGCGTGGCCTTCGCCGGCATCGACGTCGAAAAGGCCACCTCGCTCGCCACCGGTGTGTCGATCCAGGATGTGCCCGAAGGCCTGGTGGTGGCGCTGGCGCTGCACGCCGTCGGCTACAGCCGCCTGACCGCGGTTGGCATGGGCGTGGCCTCGGGTCTGGTCGAGCCGATCGCCGCCGTGTTCGGCGTGGCCCTCATCGGCATCTCGGCCGGCCTGCTGCCGTACGCCCTGGCCGCCGCCGCCGGCGCCATGCTTCTGGTGATCGTCAACGACGTGATCCCCGAGTCGCGCCAGTCGGGCAACGGCACCCAGGCCAGCGTGGCGCTGATCTTCGGCTTCATCCTGATGACGGTGCTCGACACGGCGCTGTCCTGACATCCGGACACGGTTGACCAGCATGGTGGATGGTCGTAGCATGAAGATCATCCCATTTCTGCAAGTACGGCATGACCATCCCCTCCAAACGGGAACAAACCCATCAGCGCATCGTCGACGTCGCGGCGCGCGCGCTGCGCCGTAACGGTTTCGCGGGCGTTGGCGTGGCCGACGTCATGAAGGGCGCCGGCCTGACCCACGGCGGCTTCTATGCCCACTTCGACTCGCGCGAAGCCCTGCTGGTCGAGGCGCTAGAGCATGCCGATGCCGCGTCCACCGCCAATCTCGACCGCCGCGCGGCCGCCTTGCGCGAGGACGGCGCCAGTCCGCTGGCGGCGCTGGTCACGGCCTACCTGTCCGAAAAACACCTGGTGGCCCATGAATCGGGCCTGGGCTGCGTCGTCGGGGCGCTCGGCTCGGAGATGGCGCGCCAGGAAGCGCCGCTGCGCGAGGTCGCGCGCAGCCGCATCGAACGGCTGGTAGGGCAGGTCCAGGCGGCGCTGGAAGCCGAAGGACGCTCCGGCGACGCCGCCGCCGGCAAGGCCCTGGCGCTGGCCGGCGCCATGGTCGGCGCCCTGCAGATCGCGCGCACCTTCGGTCCCGACCCGCAAGGCAGTGCGATTTTGGCCGCCAGCCGCCAAGCCTTGCTGGCCCAATACACGCGCCAGCCTTCCTGAATCCGAGCCTGTTAGTACGAGCCTGTAAGTGGGCTCATAAGCGGGGTCACATAAGCGGGGTCACACATAAGCGGGGTTGAGATGATCCGGATTTCATGGACTTCCGAATAGGGGACAATGTGCCCCGGGAGGATTTACATGAAATCCGGATCATCTCAACCTGACCCCGATTTTTTCCTGACCTCGATTTTTTCCTGAACCAGAGCCTGTCAGTACGCAGTGGTTTTTTCTGTATTAAAATATGATGATCGTCATATTTATGACGCCCACAACCAGAAAGGGATAGCCATGAAACTCGACAACGCCACCGTCCTCGTCACCGGCGCCAACCGCGGCCTGGGCCTCGAGTTCGCCCGTCATGCGCTCGCGCGTGGCGCCAGGAAGGTCTATGCGGGGGCGCGCGATCCCGCCAGCGTCACGCTGGCCGGTGTCACCCCGGTGCAGCTCGATGTCACGGATGCGCGCAGCGTGGCCGCGGCGGCGCGCGAGCTGGGCGACGTCGACCTGGTGATCAATAACGCCGGGATTGCCCATTTCCAGCAGGTGCTGGCGGATGGGGTCGAGGACTCGCTGCGGGCGATGCTGGAAACCAATGTGTTCGGCATCCTGGGCATGAGCCGCGCCTTCGCGCCGGTGCTCGGCCGCAACGGTGGCGGCGCCGTCCTCAACGTGCTGTCGGTGGCGAGCTGGATCAGTTCGCCCGCGCTGGCAGCCTACGGGGTGTCGAAATCGGCGGCCTGGGGGCTGACCAATGCGCTGCGCAACGAACTGCGGGAGCAGGGCACGCAGGTGCTGGCCTTGCATGTCGGCTTCATCGACACCGACCTGACGCGCGACATCGCGCTACCCAAGCTGGCGCCGTTGACGGTGGTCGAGCGCGGCTACGCGGCGCTGGAAGAGGGCGCGGACGAAGTCATGATCGACGAACTCACGCAGGCGGTGAAGGCCGGACTGTCGAGCGTGCCAGGCATTTACACCGAGGTCAGGCGCAATAATGCGTGAGAAATAGCCGCCCGGCGGCGGCTATACTCGGGCCTTATGCCCGCAACCCGACTATTGAGCCATCATCCGGACACCCGCCTGACGGGCCTTGTCGTCACGCTGCTTTTCCATGCGGCGCTGGTGGCCACCTGGCAGCAGGCGCGCAAGCTGCGGCTGCCCGTGCAGGGCGAGGCGGACTTCGTCCACTGGGTGAGGGTCCAGCCGCGCACGCCAGAGGCGACGGTGGTCGAGATGGCTCCTGAGCGGCCGCGCGCGCATGCCGCGCCCGGGCCGATCGCGTCTTCCGCTCCACCTGCGCCGGTGCCGGAGGCCGTTGCAACCGCCGCACCGGCCGCGGTCTTGACCGCCCCGGCGACGGCGGCGGAGCCGGCCGCCGGCACTGCACGCCAGATGATCGAGCAGGCGATCCGCGACGCCGGCGCCATCGACCGCGCCGTGCGCAAGGACAGCAAGCCGACCATCGTCGCCCCGCGCGACAGCCCGCAGATCCGCATGGCGAACAAGTTCAGGGAAGCGGCCGCGCTGGCGCCGAACAAGTGGTACGAGGCGCCCAAGATCGTCGAACTCGTGAACGACGGCGGCGATGGGGCGCGCCGCTTTCGGGTCCTGACGGCGCTCGGCATCTACTGCATCACCGAGCGCTCGCCCGCCACCAGCATCGACATGATCGAAAAACACGGCAAGCAGCGGATCACGAACTGTGGCCACGAACACGAGCAGCCGGTCAATCCGCAGGAGTGGCGCACCGCGCGCGACTAGCCCAAAAAAAGAGACGGCCCCGCAGGGCCGTCGTCGTTTCACGCTAAGCGACAACCATCAGTCGCGAATCTCCAGCTTCCGGTTCAGGCTCAGCGCCGCCAGCGAGGCCACGGCGCCCGACAGCAGGTAGAGGCTGACATAACCCAGGCCGAAGTGGGCCGACAGGCCGAGGGCGACCAGCGGTGCGAAGGCCGCGCCGACCAGCCAGGCCAGGTCGGACGTCAGCGCCGCGCCGGTGTAGCGGAAGTGCTTCAGGAAGTTCGAGGTCGTGGCGCCCGCTGCCTGGCCGTAGGAGAAACCGAGCAGGGTGAAGCCGATCAGGATGAAGGCATTCTGGCCGCCGGTGCCGCTATCGAGCAGGAACGGGATCGAGGCCGAATACAGGGCGATCAGCGCCGCGGCGGTGCCCAGCGTGGTGCGGCGACCCAGCTTGTCGGCGACGACGCCCGAGATCAGCATGGCGATCGCCGCGAGGCCGGCGCCCCACATCTGGACATGCAGGAACTCATCCATCGGACGGGTATCGTACAGCTGGATCCACGACAGCGGGAACACGGTCACCAGGTGGAACAGCGCGTAGCTGGCCAGGGCAGCCATGGCGCCGATGGCGATATTGCTGCCTTGCTTGCTCACCAGTTCGCCGACCGGGGCCGGATCGAGGTGGTGCGAGTCGAGCAGGCGCGAATACTCGGGCGTGCTGGCCAGGCGCAGGCGGGCGAAGGTGCCGACCACGTTGATGGCGAAGGCGACGAAGAACGGGAAGCGCCAGCCCCAGGTCAGGAAATCTTCTTCGGCCGTATAGGTGATCAGGAAGGCGAAAATGCCGGCCGCGATCACGAAGCCAAGCGGTGCGCTCAATTGTCCGAGCATGGCGTACCATCCGCGCTTGTTCTCGGGTGCGCTAAGAGCCAGCAGCGAAGGCAGTCCATCCCACGAACCACCCTGGGCGAAACCCTGGGCGATGCGCAGGGCTGCCAGGAGGACGATCGCGGTGGCGCCGATTTCACTATAGCTCGGGAGCATGGCGATGACGACGGTGCTGGTACCCATCATGAGCAGGGAAATGCCGAGCTTCATGTCGCGGCTCCAGCGTTTCTGGATCGCCATGAACACGACCGTGCCGATCGGTCGTGCTATGAAGGCGAGGGCGAAGATCGCGAAGGAATACAGGGTGGCGTCGAGCCGGTCCGCCCATGGGAAGAAAATGGCGGGGAAGACGAGTGCCGACGCGATTGCGTACGTGAAGAACTCGAAGTATTCGGCCGACCGGCCGATGACCACGCCGACGGCGATGTCACCGGGATCGACGTGCGCATCCCTGGCGTTGATGTTGCGAGCCCCGCTGTGCGGGTGTGTGATTGGAGCGGCCCCTGCGCCGCCGTACGTCGTCGTGCTTTGCATATTGTGTTCTCCAGAGAAGTCGACGGTCGCCACTGTTGTTAAAATTGCACTCCGGCAAAGGTGGGACAATGTGTCCAATGTTCTTTGGCGACCGTTGGCATTACAGTAGCATGTTCTCCTTCCATGTAACGTTAGATACCTAGCATGATTCCTAAAATTGTCCGCCGCGGACTCCCATTACTTCCGCTTGCAGCGCTGGCCGGCTGCAACACGGTCGTCATGAATCCCACCGGTGATATTGCGAAGCAGCAGGCCGATCTGATCACCATATCGGTTGTGCTGATGTTGTTGATTATCGTCCCTGTGATGATCTTGACTGTCCTGTTCGCCTGGCGCTATCGCAAGAACGCCAACGCGAAGTACGAACCCGATTGGGACCACTCGACCAAGCTCGAGCTCATCATCTGGGGCGCACCGCTCCTGATCATCATCGTCCTTGGCCTGATCACCTGGGTCAGCACCCACAAGCTCGATCCTTACCGTCCGCTCGAACGCCTGGACGAACACCGTCCGATCCCGGCGTCGACCAAGCCACTCGAAGTGCAGGTCGTGGCGCTGGACTGGAAATGGCTGTTCATCTATCCAGAGCAGGGCATCGCCTCGGTCAACCAGCTGGTGACCCCGATCGATACCCCGATCCGCTTCAAGATGACCGCATCGACCGTGATGAACACCTTCTATATTCCAACGCTGGCCGGCATGATCTACACGATGCCTGGCATGCAGACCGAATTGAACGCGGTGCTGAACAAGACCGGTGACTACCACGGCCTGTCGGCCAACTTCAGCGGCGACGGTTTCTCGCACATGAAGTTCGCCTACAAGGGCGTGACCAACGAAGAGTTCAACACCTGGGTGCAGGAAATGAAGGCCAATCCGGCAGTCCTGGATCGCGCCGACTACCTGGTGCTGGAAAAGCCGACCGCCAAGGAGGCCGTGCGCCACTACGGCCAGGTCGAGCCTGCGCTGTTCAACCGTGTCGTCAACCGCTGCGTGGCGGAAGGCACCATGTGCATGAACCAGCAGATGCACGAAGACGACAAGCGCAACCAGATGGCCGCCGCTATCCGCCAGCAATCGCAGGGTGGCAAGTCGCAGCTGGCGGAAGCACTGGAAATGTGCGTCGCTCCTATTAATACCTTGATGAAGTAATCATGCAAGAATCATTCGACTTGACGAAGTTCATCTTCGGTCGGCTGGGCTGGGACGCGATCCCACTCCATGAGCCGATTCTGCTCGCTACCTTCGCAGGCGTGATCGTCGGCGGCCTGGCCCTCGTGGCCATCCTGTCGTACTTCCGCCTGTGGGGCACCCTGTGGAAGGACTGGATCACCAGTATCGACCACAAGAAAATCGGGATCATGTACATGATCCTGGGCCTGATCATGCTGCTGCGCGGCTTCGCCGACGCCCTGATGATGCGCGCCCAGCAGGCGATCGCCTTCGGCGACAACGCCGGCTTCCTGCCGCCGCACCACTACGACCAGATCTTCACCGCCCACGGCGTGATCATGATCTTCTTCGTGGCGATGCCGTTCGTGACGGGGCTGATGAACTACGTGGTGCCGCTGCAGATCGGTGCGCGCGACGTGGCCTTCCCGTTCCTGAACAACTTCTCGTTCTGGATGACCACCATGGGCGCCGTGCTGATCATGGCGTCGCTGTTCGTGGGTGAGTTCGCACGCACCGGCTGGCTGGCGTATCCGCCGCTGTCGGGCATCCTGGCAAGTCCGGGTGTCGGCGTCGACTACTACATCTGGGCGCTGCAGATCGCGGGTGTCGGTACGACCCTGTCGGGCGTCAACCTGATCGTCACCATCATCAAGATGCGTGCGCCGGGCATGGACCTGATGAAGATGCCAGTCTTCGTCTGGACCTCGCTGTGCACCAACATCCTGATCGTGGTCACCTTCCCGATCCTGACCGCCGTGCTGGCCATGCTGGGCATGGACCGCCTGCTCGACACCGCGTTCTTCACGAGCGACCGTGGCGGCAACCCGATGATGTACGTCAACCTGATCTGGATCTGGGGCCACCCCGAGGTCTACATCCTGATCCTGCCGGCCTTCGGTATCTTCTCCGAAGTCGTCTCGACCTTCTGCGGCAAGCGCCTGTTCGGCTACACCTCGATGGTGTACGCGACCTGCGTGATCATGGTTCTCTCGTACCTGGTGTGGCTGCACCACTTCTTCACCATGGGTTCGGGCGCCAGCGTCAATGCGTTCTTCGGCATCACGACGATGATCATCTCGATCCCGACCGGCGCCAAGATCTTCAACTGGCTGTTCACCATGTACCGCGGCCGTATCCGCTTCGAACTGCCGATGATGTGGACGATCTCGTTCATGCTGACCTTCGTGATCGGCGGCATGACCGGCGTCATGCTGGCCATCCCGGCGGCCGACTTCGTGCTGCACAACTCGCTGTTCCTGATCGCCCACTTCCACAACGTCATCATCGGCGGTGTCGTGTTCGGTATCTTCGCCGGTATCAACTACTGGTTCCCGAAAGCCTTCGGCTACAAGCTGGACCGTTTCTGGGGCCTGGTCTCGTTCTGGCTGTGGTCGATCGGTTTCTGGGTCGCGTTCACCCCACCGTACATCCTGGGCTTCATGGGCTACACCCGTCGCGTGAGTCACTTCGACGATCCTTCGGTGCAGTGGCTGTTCCAGATCTCGTTCGTGGGCACCCTGATGATTGCCGGTGGTATCGGCGCGCTGCTGATGCAGTTCTATGTCAGCTTCCGTGACCGCAACACCGCTCGCCTGCGCGACTTCACCGGCGACCCGTGGGAAGGCCGTACCCTGGAGTGGGCGACCTCGTCGCCACCGCCGGACTACAACTTCGCCTTCACCCCGGTGGTGTACGACAACGATACCTTCGCCGACATGAAGAAGAACGGCTACCGTCGTCCGCTGAAGGACTTCGTGGCGATCCACATGCCGAAGAACACCGGCGCCGGCATTATCATTTCCGCGATCTCGTGCGTGGTCGGCTTCGGCATCATCTGGCATATGTGGGCGCTGACCGTGGCGTCGTTCATCGCCATGATGGTCGCGATCATCATCCATACCTTCAACTACAAGCGCGACTACTACATTCCGGCCGAAGAAGTGGCCCGTACTGAAGCAGAGCGCACCCGTATGCTGGAAAGCCATGTCTGAACTTAAAGCAACTGTAACCGGCGGCAGCGTCGCCGACGACGTGAGCGGGCGCTACATCTCCCGCGACCACCACCCGGAGCAGGGCACGCTGCTGGGCTTCTGGCTCTACCTGATGAGCGACTGCCTCATCTTCGCGTCCCTGTTCGCGACCTACGCGGTGCAAGGCCGCTCGTACGCCGGCGGTCCGACCGGCGCCGAGCTGTTCGAGCTGCCGCTGATCGCGCTCAACACCGCGTTCCTGCTGGTGTCGTCGCTGACCTTCGGCTTCGCCATGATCGCCGCGCAAGCGAAGAACCTGGCCAAGACCCGCATGTGGCTGGTCGCGACCGGCATCCTGGGCCTGGCCTTCCTGTGCGTGGAAATCTATGAGTTCCAGCACCTGATCCATATGGGCGCGGGTCCGCAGCGTTCGGGCTTCCTGACCGCGTTCTTCGCGCTGGTCGGCACCCACGGCCTGCACGTGACGTTCGGCATCATCTGGCTGGTGACCCTGTTCTTCCAGCTGGGTAAGCACGGCCTGACCCCGGAGAACTTCCGTCGCCTGTCGTGCCTGTCGCTGTTCTGGCACTTCCTGGACCTGATCTGGATCTTCGTCTTCACCTTTGTCTACCTGATGGGAGTCCTGCCATGAGCGACCACCACGACCACGGCCATCATGGCCACGACGTCTACGTGACGCACTACAGCCAGAAGGATTACCTGATCGGCTTCGTGCTGGCAGCGGTCCTGACGATCATCCCGTTCTGGCTGGTGATGGGCAACGTGCTGGCGCCAGAGACCACCAAGTGGGTCATCCTGCTGTTCGCCGGCGTGCAGCTGATCGTGCAGATGGTGTACTTCCTGCACCTTAGCTCGAAGTCGGAAGGCGGCTGGAACATGATGGCCGCCATCCTGACCATCGTCATCCTGGTCATCGTGCTGGCCGGCTCGATCTGGGTCATGCATCATATGAACACCAATATGATGCCGGGCATGGGTCCGAACAGCACCCACGACATGACCTGATGGCAGTAGTGCACGAACAGCCGGTGGTTCCGGAAGGAATGTCTCATGCGCCTCAGCGCTCCGCCTTCGTGCGGCGCGCCCTGGCAGTGGCGGCCCTGCTGCTGTTCGTGCTGTTTGCCGGTCTGGGAACCTGGCAGGTGTTTCGCCTGCAATGGAAACTGGACCTGATCGAACGCGTCGACGCACGCGTTCATGCGGATCCCATTGCGCCGCCCTCGGCGACGCAATGGCCGCAAGTCTCGAAAGAGTCCGACGAATACCGGCGCGTGCGCCTGTCGGGCCACTATCTCTACCAATTGACCACACCGGTGCAAGCGCTGTCCGATCTCGGCGCCGGTTTCTGGCTGCTCACGCCGTTATGCACGCAAGAGGGCCACATCATCCTCGTCAACCGCGGGTTCATCCCGTCGAGCGGCAATATCGCGCAGCAGTACCCGGCCGACAAGGCCGCCGGCGACCCGTGCTCAGCCGCTCCTGGCGCGCCGGTCGCGCTCACCGGCCTGCTGCGCATCGCCGAGCCGAAGAGCGGTTTCCTGCGCGATAACGACCCGGTCAACAACCGCTGGTATGCGCGCGAAGTCGGCGCCATCGCCGCCGCGCGCGGCCTCGACCCCGCAAACGTCGCGCCATTCTTCGTCGACGCCGGCAAGGGCCAGGATCCGAAGGACGCGCCGGAAACCGCGGTCGGCGGCCTGACCGTCATCTCTTTCCCGAATAATCACCTCGTCTACGCGCTCACTTGGTATGCTCTGGCCCTCATGGTGGCTGCCGCCACGTGGTGGATCGTACGCTACGAGGCCAGGCGCAGCAGCAGCGGCGACGCCGACGATTAAGAGGCCTGGCGCGCCATGCGCGCTGGCCGCAGGACAGACAACACGGATTCCGATGCAATCTCCACTGGATTTCTTTGCCAGGGCGGCGCGCTCGTCGCCGTCGGCCGCCGCCGCCAACGTCGAGTTCGCGGCCGGCCACAAGAATATGCTGCAGCTGATCGAGCTGCGCTGGATCGCCGTCATCGGCCAGATCACCACGATCGCCTCGGCCATCATGATCTTCCGGATCGAGCTGCCGCTGGTGCACATGCTGCAGGTGCTGGCCTGCCTGATCGCCTTCAACGTCGCCAGCCACCTGCGCTGGCACGAACGGCGCCCGGTCTCCAATGGCGAGATGTTCCTGGCGATCCTGGTCGACGTTTCCAGCCTCACCGTGCTGCTCTACCTGTCGGGCGGCACCACCAATCCCTTCGCCTTTCTCTATCTGCTGCAGGTGATCGTATCGGCCGTGCTGCTCGACGTGCTGTGGACCTGGAGCATCGTGCTGGTCACGATCGCCTGCATGGCCGGCCTGGCCATCTACGCCCAGCCCCTCGCGCTGCCGTTCGACCATGCGCGCGGCATCGGCAGCCTGTATGTCCAGGGCCTGCTGGTCTGCTTCGCGCTCAATGCGGCGCTGCTGGTGATGTTCATTTCGCGCATTTCGGACAACGTCCGCGACAAGGCGACCCAGCTGGCCGCGCTGCGCCAGCGTGCGGCCGAAGAAGAGCACATCGTGCGCATGGGCCTGCTTGCCAGCGGCGCCGCCCACGAGCTGGGCACGCCGCTGTCGACCGTCTCGGTAATCCTGGGCGACTGGAAGCGCATGCCCGAGTTTCGCAACAATCCCGAGATGCTGGGCGAACTGACCGAGATGCAGACCCAGCTCAAGCGCTGCAAGGCCATCGTCAGCGGCATCCTGCTGTCGGCGGGCGAAGCGCGCGGCGAGTCGGCCGAGCGCACCACCGTCAGCCGCTTCCTCAACGAACTGGCCGAAGGCTGGGAAGCCAGCCGTCCGGTGCGCACCTTCATCTACAATAACCGGATCGCCGACGACCTGCCGGTCGCCAGCGATTCGGCGCTGCGCCAGACGATCGACAACCTGCTCGACAACGCGCTGGAAGCATCGCCCGACTGGGTCTATATGGACGCCCACATCGACGAGCGCACCCTGGTGGTGACGGTCTTCGACCGCGGCCCCGGCTTCGCGCCCAGCATGCTGGCCCATTTCGGCAAGCCCTATCACTCGACCAAGGGCAAGCCCGGCGGCGGGCTGGGGCTGTTCCTGGCGGTGAACGTCGTGCGCAAGCTCGGCGGCACCGTCACGGCGCGCAACCGGCGCCAGGACGAGGACGGCGGGGCCGAAGTGTCCGTGCGCCTGCCGCTGGCCGCCATCGAACTGGAAGAGGAAATAGACGATGCAGAATCCTGAGCCGCTGCTGCTCATTATCGAAGACGACGAAGCCTTCGCCCGCACCCTCTCCCGCTCGTTCGAGCGGCGCGGCTACCGCGTGCTTAGTGCCACCGGCCACGACGAGGCCTCAGGGCTGCTGGCCCAGCACAACCCCGGCTACGCCGTGGTCGACCTGAAACTCAAGGGTAATACCTCGGGCCTGGCCTGCGTGCAGCTGCTGCACGAGCACGACCCGGACATGCTCATCGTGGTGCTGACGGGCTTTGCCAGCATCGCCACCGCGGTCGAGGCGATCAAGCTGGGCGCCGTGCAATACCTGGCCAAGCCGTCGGACGCCGACGATATCGAAGCCGCCTTCGGGCACATCGCCGGCGCCACCGACGTCGAGGTTACCAACCGCTCTACCTCGATCAAGACCCTGGAGTGGGAGCGCATCCACGCCGTGCTGGCCGAGACCGACTTCAATATTTCGGAGGCGGCGCGGCGGCTGGGCATGCACCGACGCACCCTGGCGCGCAAGCTCGAAAAGCAGCGGGTCAAGTAGATGCGGTGCGCACCAACGCTGCAGGGCGTCCTGCTGTTGCTTGCCCTGGCCGGCTGCGGCCGCGCCGACACGGCAGCGGTGGCGCCGACTTCCGACACGGCGTCGCCGGCCCGCATCGAGGCCGGGCGCAAGCTGTTCGCGCGTTGCGCCGGTTGCCACGAGGTGGGGCCGAAGGCCGGCCATATCTTCGGGCCGCATCTTAACGACGTGCTGGGACGTGAAGCGGGCAGCGTGGCCGGCTACACATATTCTCCGGCGCTGAAGGCGTCGACGCTGGTGTGGAACGAAGCGAACCTGACGGCCTTCATCCGCGATTCGGAAAAAGTCATCCCGGGGAACAAGATGCGCTTCATGAGTTTCCTGAGCGACCGTCAGGCGGGGGACATCGTGGCCTACCTGGCCACGCAGGGCGGGACGGAGACTGGGCAAGGCCAGCCGCGTCCCTGATACAGCTATCCAGCGCCTATTTGACGTCGCTTATTTGACGCTCTTGCGACGACGGGCAGCCAGCAGGCCCAGGCCGGCGGCCAGCAGCGCGGCGCTGGCCGGCTCGGGCACTTCGACTGGATCCGGCAGGGCATCGAGGTCGCTGATGGTCAGGACGTAGTTGCCCAAGCCAGCGTATTCGGTGAGCGAGAAGGTGCCGAGGGTGAACTCATGGCGCGATTCCTTGCCGGTGTACAGCTGCGGGCCATTCATGGTCAGCACATAGCGGTCGGTGTAGAAGTCGTACAGCTGCAGGCCGCCGCTGATCGCCGAGTTGAAGAACGTGATGTCCAGGGCGTCGTAACCCGCGAACGTGCCCGCCACCTCGTTGAAAGTCAGGCCCCCGTTATTGTCCGAGCTGTCCGGATCGCGCTCGGTATCCAGCTTCCAGCTTGCGGTGTAGTCTCCGCTGAGCTTGAATTCGTACAGGGCTGCGTTGGCAACGCCGGCCGACAGCAGGGCGGTGGCCAGGGCCGCTTTCATCAGGTTTTTTACCAATTTCACGTATTGCTCCATCTCTCTGGTTGATTTCGTGGACATCACAATGATGTCGCCGATACAACACCAAGCAGAAAGCATGCCTGATTAATATATCGATATTAATCAATGACTTCTACATAAGACTTCAAGTAAATACGCCGAAGAATGTAAAATTTCCCGACAGCAGCCATGCTAGGTGCCGAGCTTGCTGAGCGCGAAGGCTGCCAAAAATCCGGTGGCCACGATCAGTCCCGCGAAGTCGTGGGTTTCGTCGAAGGCCTCCGGGATCATGGTATCGACCACCATCGCCAGCACGCCGCCCGCGGCCACCGCCGTGGTCGCCGCCAGCATTTCGGGCGGAAAGCGGTGGAATACCGTATAGCCGAGCAGGGCAGCGAGCCCGGACGCCGCGGCGATGCCGCTCCAGACGCCGTAGATATGGGCCGGCGAGCGGCCGGCGTGGCGCATGCCGGCGGCGCTGGACAGGCCTTCGGGCAGGTTGGACAGGAAGACCGCCGCCACCACCGCCACGCTGACCCCTTCGCCACCCAGCAGCGACAGACCGATCACGATCGATTCCGGGATGCCGTCGAGGAGGGCGCCGACGGCCAGCGCGGCGCCGCTGCCTTCGCTCGCCCCTTTTGCCTGGCGCGGCGCGGCCCGCTTGCGGTGGCGCGCGCCTTTGTGCGCCAGCCACCAGTTCGCGGCCGTATAGAACAGGGCGCCCAGCAGGAAACCGGTGGCGGTGGACGCGAAGCCGCCGGTCGCGATCGCCTCGTCCATCAATTCGAACGACAGCGCCGAGATCAGGACGCCGCTGCCGAAGGCCATGACAGCCGCCACCAGCCGTTGCGGCACCTTGAAACGCACCCCGATGAAGGCGCCCAGGAGCAGGGCTGCCCCCGCAACCAGTCCCCAGCACCCCGCCTGCAGCCACCCCGGCAATGTCTCCAATGCGCCTCCATCTGTTTCATCCATGCTAATATTTTCCAGCACATAGTGCGCGCACGAATGGCCCCAAATAGACGAACAGCGCGGCCGACCACGTCGATTCCCATCTTGACGGACGGGAAGGGTAGCTTATCGCCTGTCTGTACATTCGCACAAATAGGGTTGCCACGATTATACTTTTCGGGCAGTATAGCTGGGTGGCAACCGGTAGCATCCGGAGGCCCGATCAGCGATGAGGCGGCTCAACCCGTTTCTTTTCGCCCCCCGCATCCGTCGGGGGGCATTTTTCGACACGCGGCGTAGCGTTCCCCCATCTGCCGCGTCTGGCGCTCCCCGTGCCGAATCGGACCATCGTGCCTGCGCGGCTCCCTGCCGCCGGTTGGCGCGCCCCACCGGAGGATTTGATGAGCGAGCTGCTTTCACTCACGCATGCGCTGGCCTGGCCGCTGGCGCTGACGCTGGCCTGGATGACCGGCGAACTGCTGTACCGCTGGGCCAACGTGCCGCGCATCTCGATCTATGGACTCTGCGGCTTCGTGTTCGGCAACCTGTCGAGCGGCTATCTGCCGCCGGCCCAGGCCGACAACTTCATGATGCTGGCCAACCTCGGATTCGGACTGATGCTGTTCGAGCTCGGCTACCGCATCAACCTGCGCTGGCTGCGCACCAATCCCTGGTTGCTGCTCACCTCGCTGCTGGAAGCCGGCCTGACCTGGGCCGCGGTGTACTACGTCTCGCGCATCTGCGGCCTGGCCGTGCTGCCGGCCTGCCTGCTGGCGGCCCTGGCCATGGCCAGTTCGCCGGCCGGCCTGCTGCGCATCGTCAACGAGCAGGGCGGCGGCGGCCAGGTGACCGAGCGCGCCATGCACCTGACGGCGCTGAACTGCGTGCTGGCCGTGTTCGTCTTCAACGTGACCGTGGGCTTTGGCGTGTTCCAGACCTCGGGCGACGTGGTCCACGCCAGCTGGACCGGCCTGGTGGTGCTGGCGGCGTCCAGCGGCCTGGGCGCGGCGCTGGGCTGGCTGCTGCCACTGTGGCAGCGCGTGGCCAGCCATGTGCGCAGCAATTCGACCCTGACGTTCGCGGTCTTCGTGTTCCTGCTGGTGGCGATCACCCATGTATTGAAGCTGTCGCCGGTGCTGGCGGCGCTGACCTTCGGCCTGGTGGCGCGCCACCGCCGCGTCACCCTGAGCCCGGCCCAGCGCAATTTCGGCGCCCTGGGCGACCTGCTCACCGTGCTGCTGTTCTTCTTCGTGGCCACCACCATCGCCTGGCAGCCGACCGCCGAAGGCCTGATGCTGGGCTTGCTGCTGCTGCTGGTGCGGGCCCTGGTCAAGGTAGCGGTGTGCACCGCCACCGCCCGGGTGTCGGGCATCTCGGCGCGCAAGGGCGCCCTGACCGGGGTGGCGATCATGCCGCTGACGGTGTTCGCCATCATCCTGATCGAGCAGACCCGGCGCTCGGGCGTCGACCTGTTCGACACCCTCACACCCCTGGCGCCGTTGGCCGCGATGGCGATGATCCTGGAGGTGCTGGCGCCGATCCTGACCCAGATCGCGCTGACCGGCGCGCGCGAGTCGGGTTTTGCCAAATACAAGAATGTCGTGAAGGAGGACAAGGATGCCGCTGCCTGAATTTGCGCGCTCGGAACCGCTGACCATGGGCGTCGAGCTGGAGTTGCAGCTGGTCGGCCTGTCGGATTTCGACCTGGCGCCGGCCTCGCCGGACATGCTCGACCTGCTGGCGCGCGCGCCGTTCCCCGGCGCCGTCACGCCCGAGATCACCGAGAGCATGATCGAGATTAACAGCAGCATCCACACCGGCTACACGCCGCTGGTGGACGAGCTGCGCCTGATCCGCGACACCCTGCTGCGGGCGGGCGACCGCCTCAACGTGGGCGTGTGCGGCGGCGGCACCCATCCGTTCCAGCAGTGGACCGAGCGCCGCATCTATGAAAAGCCGCGTTTTCGCGAGGTGTCGGCGCTGTACGGCTACCTGGCCAAGCAGTTCACCGTGTTCGGCCAGCACGTGCACATCGGCTGTGGCAGCGGCGACAATGCCCTGTTCCTGTTGCACGCACTGAACCGCTACATCCCGCACTTCATCGCACTGTCTGCCTCATCGCCCTTCCTGCAGGGCAGCGACACCCAGTTCCACTCCTCGCGCCTGAACTCGGTGTTCGCCTTCCCGCTGTCGGGGAGGGCGCCGTTCCTGCTGAAATGGGAAGACTTCGAGCGCGATTATTTCAAGCGCATGGAAGACACCGGCATCGTGCGCAGCATGAAGGACTTCTATTGGGATTTGCGCCCCAAGCCCGAATACGGCACCATCGAGCTGCGCGTCTGCGACACCCCGCTCACGGTCGAGCACGCCGCGGCGCTGGCGGCCTACCTGCAAGCGCTGTGCAGCTACCTGCTGGCCGGCAACGAGGCGCCGCCGCGCGAAGACGACTACCTGGTCTACAACTACAACCGCTTCCAGGCCTGCCGCTTCGGGCTCGACGGCAATATCGTGCTGCCGCAGGAACACCAGCAGGTGTCCCTGCGCGACGATATCCTGGCCACCCTGGCGCGCATCGCGCCGCACGCCGAGCAGCTCGGCTCGAGCGCCGCGCTGACCCATCTGTCGCGGGTAACCAGGGCGGTCGGGGACGCCGAACAGCTGCGCATCGTGCATGAGCACGAGGGCAGCGTGGAGGCGATGGTCAATCTAGCCTTAGGGAAATTCCGCGGCGAGGTGTAGGCCCTAGGACTGGCTCAACGGAATCTTGCCCGCCGCCTCGTCCGCATCCAGGCGGGCGATCAGCGTTGCCAGGTCCTGTTCCAGGCGCAGCAGGGTCGCCTCGTCCAGCGTCGCCAGTGCGCCCGGCAACACGCCGGCCGCCGGGCCGGGGACGCGGCGCAGCACTTCCTGGCCCGCCGGCAAGACGCGCAGCGCGACGTTGCGCCGGTCGCTGCCTTCGCGCGCCGCCACCACATAGCCGCGCTCGACCAGGCCGCGCACCAGGTTGCTGGCGGTCGACTGGTGGATGTCCATCGCGCGCCCCAGGCTGGTGGCGCCAATGCCGGGCTGGTTCTCGATCACCGACAATGCCCAGACCTGGGCCCCGCCCAGGCCCGAATCACGCTCGAGCTGGCGAAAATGCGTCTTGACGGCATTGAAGACGATACGGAACTGGCGCAGCACGCGCTGGGGCGGGGCATCGGCAGGCACAGGTGTGGGCAGGGATGCTGGATTGGGTTCGGACGGCATGGGCGAGATGATAATGCAACAGCCCGCAAAGCGGGGCCGGGCGCCGCTCTTTTTCTTCGTAGTCCGCGCCCCCTGAAAGGGCCGTTCTGCGCTAGCATCGATTCATGCGCAACGCATCCTCCAGCCCTGGTGTTCCGGAGCGCGGCCTGTCCAGGGCCGCGATGGTCACCTGTCTGCTCGGCCTGGTGCTCACCTCGTTGCTATGCGGCGCGGTGCGCAAGATGGAATACGACCGCGCCCAGGCCGAATTCGAGCAGCGCGCCGTGGTGCGGGTCGCGGCCGTCACCCGCGCCTTCGCCGAGGCCACCGATGCCGCGCGCGCCGTCAACCTGTTCTTCCGCGCATCGAACGAGATCACGCGAGCAGAGTTCGACGCCTTCGCCCTGCCGCTGGTGGCGCGCCACGGCTACCTGCAGGCGCTGGTGTTCCAGCGCTTCGTGGGCGACGCCGAGCGCGCCGCCTTCGAGGCCCATCGGCGTGCATTCTGGCCAGGCTTCGAGATCCGCGAACGCGTCAAGACCGGCGCGCCCACCCTGGTCCGTGCCGGCGTGCGCTGGCGCTACCTGGTCAACGACTATGTGGCGCCGATCGTCGGCAATGAAGTCATCTTCGGCTACGACGCCTGGTCCAACGCGCCGCAGCGGGTGTATACCCAACGGGCGATCGACAGCGGCGAACCGGCCGCCAGCCCCATCATCAACCTGCTGCAGGGAGGCGGCGCCCGCCACGGGGTCATGATCCTCCTGCCGGTCTACCGGCCCGGCACCCGGCCTCTGGCGCCACCGGAGCGGCGCGCCGCGGTGGTGGGCACCACCGAGGTGATCATCGACGTTGCCCAGCTGGTGGGCGGCACCCTGGAAGCGGTGCGCCTGCTCGACGACGACAATTTTGCCCTGTCGCTGCGCGGCCCCGACGCCCTCGGCAACCTGGTCACTGCCTACCAGCACGGCAGCCTGGCCACGCCCGAGGGCTGGTGGGAGCGATTGCTGGACGGCATGAGCCTGCGCCATGTCGAAGAGTTCGAGATCGCCGGCAGCGCCTGGCAGGTGGCGGTCGAGGAACAGCCGCCGGCACTGGGCGCCCACATGGCCGAGCTGGTGGCGATGGCGCTGGGCCTGATCCTGAGTTTCGCCGCCGCCGGCCTGGTGCAGCAGCGGGTGGCGCGCACGCGCCGCATCGAGGCACTGGTCGAGCAGCGCACCGCGGCGCTCGAACGCGCCACCGGCTCGCTGCGGCTGTACGAACGCGCGATGGAGGCCAGCGCCAATCCGATCCTGCTGGTCGACGCAGAGCAGCCGGGCTACCCGATCGAATACGCCAACCCGGCATGTGAGCGCACCTTCGGCTATGCGCCGCGCGAACTGGCCGGCCAGCCGCTCAAGCTGCTCGCCGGCCTGGATGCCGACCAGCCGGCGATGGAAGAGTTGCGCCGCGCCCTGCACGGGCAGCGCGAGGAGCACGCCCTGCTCACGGTCCACACCCGCGACGGGGTGGAACTGATCAGCGACGTCTACGTGGCGCCGGTGCGCCGCGCCGATGGCCAGGCCGGGCATTTCGTGGTCACCGTCTACGACGTCACCACCGCCAAGCGCTATGAGGCCGAGCTCGCACGCCATGCCCACTACGACACGCTCACCGGGCTGGCCAACCGGGCCTTGCTGTCCGACCGCATCGAGCGCGCCACCGCCAATGCCGGCGGCATGCCGGTGTGGACCGTGCTGCTCGACTTCGACCACTTCAAGCTGATCAACGACACCCTCGGCCGCCGCGCCGGCGACGAGGCGCTGCGCATGCTCGCCGCCCGCATCAAGGGTGCGCTGCGGCCGGTGGACACCGCGGCCCGGGTCGGCGGCGACGACTTCGTGCTGGTGCTGGTCGGCGTGGCCGACGAGCGCCAGGCCGCGGTCCGCATCCAGCAGGTGCGCGAGGCGGTGGGCGAGCCGATCCACCTGGCCGGCCAGCGCCTGGTGCTCAGCTGCAGCGCCGGCGTGGCCGCGTTCCCGGTCGACGGGATGGACGCCGACACCCTGGTCAAGCACGCCGAGATCGCGATGTACCGCGCCAAGGCCATCGGCCGCAACGGCGTGCAGTTCTACGCCCCGCACATGAATGCCCAGGCCTTCGACCGCCTGGCCCTGGAGAGCGCGCTGCGCCATGCACTGCAGGACGACCAGTTCGAGCTGCATTTCCAGCCGCAGGTCGACCTGGCCACCGGCTGCGTGGTCGGCAACGAGGCGCTGATCCGCTGGCGCCATCCGCTGCTGGGCACGGTGCGGCCCGACCGCTTCATCGCCCTGGCCGAAGAGACCGGCCTGATCGTGCCGATCGGCGCCTGGGTGCTGCGCACCGCCTGCCGCCAGAACCGGCGCTGGCAGCGCGCCGGGCTGGGCCCGCTGCGCATCGCGGTCAACCTGTCGGCGCGCCAGTTCGCCGAGCCCGACCTGGTCGACACCGTGGCCCAGGTGCTGGTCGAGACCGGCCTGCCGCCGGGCTCGCTCGAGATCGAGCTCACCGAGAGCATGATGATGGCCGACGCCGACGCCGCCATCCGCACCATGGAGTGCCTCAAGCGCATGGGCGTCAAGCTGTCCATCGACGACTTCGGCACTGGATACTCGAGCCTGCAATACCTCAAGCGCCTGCCCGTCGATGTGCTCAAGATCGACCGCTCCTTCGTCCAGGACATCGTGGGCAACCCGGACGGCGCGGCCCTGGTCGACGCCATCATCTCGCTGGCCCACTGCCTGCGCATGCAGGTGATCGCCGAAGGGGTCGAGACGATCGAGCAGCTCGACTACCTGCGCGGCTGCGGCTGCGACGAGGTGCAGGGTCACGTCTACAGCCGTCCGCAGCCGGCCACGCGGGTCGAGGCGCTGCTGCGCGCGGGCAGGGTGGAGCCGGTGGCCAGCGCCGCCTAGGCGGCCCGGGTCGTCGGGCGTCCCGTGCCGTCGCGGCGGTCGGGGTCAGCTATACTTGCCCCACATTGTTACTTCGATCAGGGCAGGAATAGCGAGTGGACCAACAACAGAACAACGAGAACACGGACACCGCGAACAGCGCGCCAACCGTGCAGCAACGCATCAAGCAAGTGTCCCGGCGCCTCGCCCGGCGCCTGCTCGCCGGCGCCTCGACCCGGGCCGGCGCGCTCAAGAGCGGCGCCCGCGCGCGCCTGCACGGCCGGCCGCTGCCGGTCAAGCTGGCCCTGATCGCGCTATGGAGCATGGCCGCGGGCCTGATGGCGATCCTGGCCTGGCTGCTGATCCTGATCCCGTTCACCCCCGGCATCGACGACCTGGAGCAAGTGAGCCGCTCGCGCCCGACCGTGATCCTGGACGCCGGCGGCCGCCCGCTCGGCACCTTCGAGAAAGGCCTGCAGGAGCGCGTCAAGCTGTCGCAGGTGTCGCCGCACGTGGTCGAGGCGCTGATCTCGACCGAGGACCACCGCTTCTACCAGCACCACGGCGTCGACTTCAAGCGCGTGGCCGGCGCCCTCTGGGCCAGCGTCAAGGGCGACCCGCAGGGCGGCTCGACCATCACCCAGCAGCTGGCGCGCAATATGTTCCCGCAAGAGATCGGCCGCGCGCGCAGCATGAGCCGCAAGATGAAGGAACTGATCACCGCGATCAAGATCGAGAACACCTATAGCAAGACGCAGATCCTGGAAGCCTACCTGAACACGGTGCCTTTCCTGTACAACGCCTACGGCATCGAGATGGCGGCGCGCACCTATTTCGGCAAGCCGGCGCTCAAGCTGGACGTGCTGGAATCGGCGACCCTGGTCGGCATGCTCAAGGGCACCCACTATTACAACCCGGTCGCCAATCCCGAGCGCTCGCTGGCGCGCCGCAACGTGGTGCTGGGCCAGATGCGCAAGCATGGCGCCTTCGACGACAAACGGTATGCGCAACTGGTCAAGCGACCGCTGCGCCTGCGCTTCGCGCGCCTGCCCGATCGCAGCGGCAAGGACGACCATTTCACCCACCACGTGCGCAAGTGGCTGCTCGACTGGGCCGACGAGAACGACTACAACCTGCAGCTCGACGGGCTGGTGGTGCGCACCACGCTCGACCCGGAACTGCAGGCGGCGGCCGAGCGCGCGGTGCGGCGCCAGGCCGACATCCTGCAAGCGATCGCCGACGTCGAATGGGCCAACCCCAACGTGCCCCGTTCAACCGCCACCGCCACCTATACGTCGATACGCCCGAACATCGATCCCTTCTCTTACTACTGGATCACCAATGCGCGCGCGCTGGACGCCTTCGTGCGCGAGAGCGGCGCCTACCGCAACGCGGTCGAGGAGGGCGAAGAGCCGGCGGCCGCGCTCAAGCGCCTGAAGGCCGACCGCAGCTTCATGAATGAACTGAAAAGCGCCAAGTCGCGCCTGGAGGCGGGCTTCGTGGCAGTGGACCCGGCCAGCGGCGCGGTCAAGGCCTGGGTCGGCAGCCGCGACTTCGAGCGCGACCAGTACGACCACGTGGCCCAGGCCGCGCGCCAGCCGGGATCGACCTTCAAGCCCTTCGTCTATGGCGCGGCGCTCGAGCGCGGCATCCCGCCAACCCAAGCCTACCGCGACGTGGTGCTGGAATTCAAGGGCGACCACGGCGAGGTGTGGAAACCGACCGATATGGACGGCAATAGCGGCCGCTCGATGCCGATGCGCGACGGCCTGGTGTTCTCGAAGAACACGATCACCGCCCAGGTGAGCCAGGAAGTCGGCATCGAACCCATCGTGCGCCTGGCCCAGGGCCTGGGCATCCGCCAGAGCCGCCTCCAAGCCGTGCCCTCACTGGCCCTGGGCACCAGCCCGGTCACCTTGCTCGAGATGGTGAGCAGCTATGCCACCATCGCGGCCCTGGGCGAATACCACAAGCCGATTTTTGTCCGCACAATCGAGGACCGCGAAGGCAACGTGGTCGCCGATTTTGGCGTCGGCCAGCCCGAGCGCGCGATGTCGCGCGAATCGGCCGAAGCGCTGATCGACATGCTGCGCGGCGTCGTCACCCGCGGCACCGGCAATGGCGTGCGCAACCGCTTCGGCATCCGCGGCGACCTGGCAGCCAAGACCGGCACCAGCCAGAACAACCAGGACGGCTGGTTCATCATGATGCACCCGAACCTGGTGGCCGGGGCCTGGGTCGGCTTCAACGACAACCGGGTCACCATCCGCAGCAGCTACTGGGGGCAGGGCGGGCACAATGCGGCGCTGGTGGTGGGCGACTTCTTCCGCGGCGCCTTCGACGGCGGCAGCCTGGACGCCAAGGCCACCTTGCCCGGATGGCGCGCGCCGGAGCCGCGCCGCTACGTGGTGGAAGAGGAGCCGGAAGAAATCGTCATGGACGAAGCTCAGGAAATCGTGCCGGAAGGCGGCCCCGAGGAGATGCCGATGGCGCCGCCGCCAGAGGCGGTCGAACCGCCGATCGAACCGCTCGAGGCTGCGCCTGTGCCTAGCGCGCCGCCGACTGGCTTCCCGACGCCGTCGGATCTGTAGCCGACACCGTTGCCGGCGCCGCCGTTGGGGCCTCGATCGGGGCAGGATCGGCCTTGAGCAGCGGATAGGGGTTGATCGCGCCGCCGGTGTCGTAGATCCCGTAGTGGAGATGCGGCGGCGTACCCTTGGCATTGCCCGTGTCGCCGACAAAGCCCAGCACCCGGCCGGCCTCGATGCGCATGCCGGGTTCGACGTCCGAATAGCCGTCCAGATGGGCGTAGTAGTGGCGCTGCCCTCCGGGTCCCAGCACCCAGACCACCAGTCCACCGAGGCGGTTGGTGCCCACCTGGCTCACGATGCCTTCGGTGCTGGACACCACCGGCGTGCCGCGTTTGGCGAAGATATCGATCCCCTCGTGCTTGCGGCCCTCGCTGCGGGCGCCGCCCCAGGTGTCGCGCAGCGCGCGCTGGCGCACGCCCTCGACCGGCACCGGCAGTGCCTGGGGCTTGGGCATGGCGGCCAGGCGCATGGTGTAGAGGGCGCGCTCGATATAGGGTTCGAGCAGGCCATACGCCAGCACCAGGAAGACGGCGACGACAAGGTTGCGCAGGAGAGCGGCCATTGAGCGACCGCTTACAGGATCGGCGTGCCGCCCGTGACGGCGATGCGCGCGCCCGAGATATAGCTCGCCTCATTGGACGCCAGCATCACGAACACCGGCGCTACCTCTTTTGGCTGGCCGGCGCGCTTCATCGGCACCTGGCTGCCGAAGTTCTCGACTTCTTCCGGCGGCATGGTCGACGGAATCAATGGCGTCCAGATCGGGCCCGGCGCCACCGAGTTCACGCGGATGCCTTTTTCGGCCAGCAGCTGGGCCAGGCCGGCGCTGAAGTTGGCGATCGCGCCCTTGGTGGTGGCATAGGCCAGCAGGGTGGGTTTGGGATTGTCCGAGTTGATCGAGGTGGTGTTGATGATCGAGGAGCCAGACGCCATATGCTTCACCGCGGCCTTGCAGAGGTGGAACATGGCGGTGATGTTCACCTTGAAGGTGTAGTCCCATTCGTCGTCCGGGATCTCGTCGAGCGAGTCGTGCGACATCTGGAACGCGGCATTATTGACCAGCACGTCGATGCGGCCGAACTCGGCCACCGCCTTGTCGATGATGGCGCGGCAATGGGCGCGGTCGGCGATGTCGCCCGGCACCAGGACGGCGCGGCGGCCGGCTTCCTCGACCAGGCGCGCGGTTTCTTTCGCGTCGTCGTGCTCGTCGAGGTAGGAAATCAGGACGTCGGCGCCTTCGCGCGCGAAAGCCAGCGCCACCGCGCGGCCGATGCCGCTGTCCCCGCCTGTGATGACGGTGGCCTTGTCCTGCAGGCGGCCGGATCCGCGGTAGCTGGTCTCGCCATGGTCGGCTTGCGGGGACAGCGCGGCTTCACGGCCGGGCCATTGCTGTTGTTGCTTGGGAATATCCATCGCTGCGTGCTCCTTGTTGGGCGGTAGAGCACAGGGTGACAGCCTCGGGCCTCAGCTTCCGTTAGCTGCCACACTCTGGGGCCGGATCGGCCGGCGCAATCGGCCACGCGGCATGCCAGACGGCGCGTTTTGAGGTAGGCTTGCGGTATTCGAATAGCAATAATAAGGAGACCCCATGTCCGCCCCCTACGCTACCTCTCAACCCGAACGCAGCTCCATCGACGCCACCCTGGGCCTGGTCGCCCTGGACTTCGGCGCCAACTGGTGCGGCTATTGCCGCGCCGCCGAGCCGCTGATCGACCAGGCGCTGGTCGACTATCCGGCCGCCCGCCACATCAAGGTCGAGGACGGCCCCGGCCGCCCGCTGGGCCGCTCTTTCCGCATCAAGCTGTGGCCGACGGTCGTGGTGCTCAAGGATGGCCAGGAAGTGGCGCGCGTGGTGCGTCCGGTCGACGCCGACGCGGTGCGCCAGGCCCTGGCCCAGGCGGGCGCATGAGCCAGGCGGCGCTGGCAGATCAACCTGCGGCCAACAAACCCCGCACCGTCCTGTTTGCAAGCCTGATCGGCACCACGATCGAGTTCTACGACTTCTACATCTACGCCACCGCCGCGGTGCTGGTGTTTCCGCGCCTGTTCTTTCCGGCCGCCGACCCGGGCGCGGCGGTGCTGCAGTCGCTGGCGACCTTCGCCATCGCCTTCTTCGCACGCCCGATCGGCTCGGCCGTGTTCGGCCACTTCGGCGACCGTATCGGCCGCAAGGCGACCCTGGTCGCAGCCCTGCTCACGATGGGTATCTCGACCATCCTGATCGGCATGCTGCCCACCTATGCCCAGATCGGCGTGGCGGCGCCCCTGCTGCTGGCGCTGTGCCGCTTCGGCCAGGGCCTGGGCCTGGGCGGTGAGTGGGGTGGGGCGGTGCTGCTCGCGACCGAGAACGCGCCGCCGGGCAAGCGCGCGTGGTACGGCATGTTCCCGCAACTGGGGGCGCCGATCGGCTTCTTCCTGTCGGGCGGGGTGTTCCTGCTGCTGGGCGAGTTGATGAACGACGACGCCTTCTTCGCCTGGGGTTGGCGGATTCCCTTCCTGGCCAGCGCCTTGCTGGTGGCGGTCGGCCTGTACATCCGCCTGAAAATCACCGAGACGCCCGACTTCCAGAAAGTGCTGGATCAAAAAGCGCGGGTCAAGGTGCCGATGCTGGCCGTGCTGCGCGACCACCGCCGCGCGCTGGTGCTCGGGACCCTGACCGCCTTGTCGACCTTTGTCATCTTCTACCTGATGACGGTGTTCGCCCTGAGCTGGGGCACGGCGCAGCTGGGCTATACGCGCCAGGAATTCCTGGTGCTGCAGCTGTTCGCGGTGGTGTTCTTCGCGCTCACGATCCCGCCGTCGGCACTGCTGGCCGACAGCCGCGGGCGGCGCAGCGCCATGATGCTGGTGAGCGGCGCGATCGCCGTGTTCGGATTGCTGTACGGGCCGCTGTTCGGCGCCGGCGGCTGGGTCGCGGTCACCCTGTTCATGGTCCTCGGCATGTGCCTCGTCGGTTTTACCTACGGCCCGCTCGGCACCTTGCTGGCCGAGATGTTCCCGCCCGAGGTGCGCTATACCGGCGCCTCGCTCACCTTCAACCTGGCCGGCATCCTCGGCGCGTCGGTGGCGCCCTATATCGCGCTGTGGCTGGCCACGAACCACGGGCTGGAGTACGTCGGCTACTACCTGAGCGGCGCGGCGCTCATCAGCCTGGCCGCCCTGGCGCTGGCCAAGGGCCTGGTGCCATCGCCCGTGCGGTGAGAGAGCGCCGCTTCGGACACCTCGGGGCGCGTGCTCCCACGTCCGCCGACGAGGCCTTCCTCGACGCGCTCTACCTCGACTCCCGTCCAGATCTCGGCGCGCTGCCGGTGCCGCGCGGCGTCATCGAAGGGATCGCGCGCCACCAGCGCGCCATGCAGGTCGAGGACTACGCGCGTCGTTATGCCGCGCTCGAGACCTGGCTGGTGACCGACAGGGAGACCCCAATAGCGCGCGTCGTGCTGGCAGAGGCGGATGGCGCAGTGCGCGTGGTGGACCTGTCGGTGGCGCTGGCCGCACGGCGCAAGGGCATTGCCAGCAGCGTCCTGCACGCGTTGCAAGAGGAGTCCGATCGCATTGCACTGCGAGTGCGTACTGAAAACCTGGCCGCACGCCGGCTCTACGAAGGCCTGGGCTTCACGTTGCTGCAGGCCGACGACGCCACCATGGAGCTCGAGTGGCGCCAAAAGAGGGAGCATCCGGAATGAAATCCGCAGCGTATGTGCGAGATCTACCAGGAGATCCCGCATGGCCGCACCCGCACCGAACGACACACCCAACAAGCCCGGCACCGTCCTCTTCGCCAGCCTGATCGGCACCACGATCGAGTTCTACGACTTCTACATCTATGCCACCGCCGCGGTGCTGGTGTTCCCGCAGCTGTTCTTCCCGGCCAGCGATCCGGGCGCCGCGACCCTGCAGTCACTGGCCACCTTCGCCATCGCCTTCCTGGCCCGTCCCGTCGGCTCGGCCCTGTTCGGCCACTTCGGCGACCGCATCGGCCGCAAGTCGACCCTCGTTGCGGCCCTGCTCACGATGGGCATCTCGACCGTCGTCATCGGCCTCCTGCCCACCTATGCCCAGATCGGGGTGGCGGCGCCACTGCTCTTGGCGCTATGCCGTTTCGGCCAGGGGCTCGGCCTGGGCGGGGAGTGGGGCGGGGCGGTGCTGCTCGCCACCGAGAACGCCCCGCCCGGCAAGCGCGCCTGGTACGGCATGTTCCCGCAACTGGGGGCGCCGATCGGCTTCTTCCTGTCCGGCGCCACCTTCCTGCTGCTGGGAGAGGTGATGAGCGACGAAGCCTTCTTCAGCTGGGGCTGGCGCGTTCCCTTCCTGGCCAGCGCCTTGCTGGTCGCGATCGGCCTGTATATCCGCCTGAAGATCACCGAGACGCCCGACTTCCAGCGGGTGCAGGCGCGCGGCGCCCAGGTGAAAATGCCGATGGTGACGGTGGTGCGCGAGCATGGCCGCACGATGCTGCTGGGCGCGCTGGCGGCGATGGGCGGCTTTGCCTTCTTCTATCTGATGACGGTGTTCGCGCTCACCTGGGGCACGACCCGGATGGGCTTTACGCGCCAGCAGTTCCTGCTGCTGCAGCTGTTCGCGATCGTGTTCTTCGCCCTCACCATCCCCCTGTCGGCGCTGCTGGCCGACCGTCTCGGACGGAGGGTCGCGCTGATGCTGGTGAGCGTGGCGATCGGCAGCTTCGGCCTGCTGTACAAACCGCTGTTCGGCGCCGGTGCCTGGCTGCCGGTGGGGGTCTTCATGGTGCTCGGGATGTCGCTGGTGGGCTTCGTCTATGGCCCGCTCGGCACCTTCCTGGCCGAGCTGTTCCCGGCCGAGGTGCGCTATACCGGCGCTTCACTGACCTTCAATCTCGCCAGCATCCTGGGAGCTTCGGTGGCGCCCTATATCGCGCTGTGGCTGGGCACCAGGTATGGCCTGGCGCAGGTGGGCTACTACCTCAGTGCGGCGTCGCTGCTCAGCCTAACGGCGCTGGTGCTGCTCGGCCGCCAGCGGCGTTAGAACGAATAGACCATCGTCAGCGAGGTCTGGGTATCGGTGTTCTTCTTGTCGTCCGGGACGTTGCTGTCGTTGCGGACGCTGAAGCCGGCCTTCATCTGCATGCTGCCGTTGATCTTGGTGCTGAGCGAGGTCTCGGCCACCGAGTGGGTGTTGCCGGTACCTTTTTCGACGCTGACGGTCTGGGCGAAGAAGGCAGAAGGGCTGACCTGCCAGCGGAATTGGGCCGCGCTACGCACCGTCATGCCTTTTTCTTCTTCATCGTTGTCGCGCACGCCGACCGAATAGCCCGGACCGATCTCGACGTCGAGCGTCTTGTCGGGCGCGGTATACCAGCGCGAGCCATAACCGATGCCGACCGTCGAGTAGCGCGTGTAGGCGCCGAACTTGTCGTCGGTGTGGGACGCCAGCACGAAGGCGCGGCGGCCGTCGCCCAGCAGCTTGAGGGAGGCCTTGGCCGAGGTTGCCCAGCGCTGGGCCGAGCGGCTCTTGACGGGCTCGCCGACTTCGTTTTCGTATTCGTCTTCCTTGAAGTAGCCGCTGGCGATGAACTCATGGCTCCAACGAGTAGTTTCGTGGCGGGCGTCGATCTTGCCCGTCACCGAGGTGCCGTTGGTATTGCCCGAGGTCGTGATCGCGCCCAGTTCGGCGGACGTGAACCAGCCGCCATCCGGAATCGCCGGCATCGCGACCGCCAGCGGCGCATGGACGTCGCCGATTTGAGGAAGATCGGGAGCGGCAAGCGCCGCACCCGGGATGCCAGCCAAGGCCAGCGCCAGGATCGAGAGTGGTTTCATCAGCTTCTAGCGGCCGCATGGGCCGCGCCGTACCGCGTGGCGTGCCCAGGGCGACCGGCCCATCGTTCGTGGATCGTGCGCGACCGTGGTGGTAGCCGCGAGTTGGCGGACATTGTAACGCAAAGACAGCGCGAAGCGATGCAATCAGGCACGAGCCGGGCGCTGTTTAGTAAAGGACGACGCGAACGACCGGTCACTTTTTCGGGACCATTCAGGTGCCTCAGGTGCCAACATAGGCGATCTTGAAAGCGAACAGACCCGCGATCACCCACACCACCGGCTTGACCTCGCGCGCTCGCCCGGTCAGCAGCTTGAGTACCGCATAGCTGATGAAGCCGAAGGCGATGCCCTCGGCGATCGAATAGGTGAACGGCATGCCCAGCGCAGTGACGGCGGCAGGGATGCTCTCGGTACTGTCGCTCCACTCGACGTCGCCCAGGTCGGACAGCATCAGGCAGGCCACGAACAGCAGCGCCGGCGCGGTGGCGTAGGCCGGCACCACGGCGGCCAGCGGGGCGATGAACAGGCAGGCCAGGAACAGCGCGGCCACGGTCAGGGCGGTGAGGCCGGTGCGTCCGCCGGCCTGCACGCCGGACGCGCTTTCCAGGTAGGCGGTGGTGCTGGACGTGCCCAGCACGCTGCCGGCGACGATGGCGCCGCTGTCGGCCAGCAAGGCCTTGTTCAGCCGGTCCATCTTGCCCTCGACCAGCAGGCCGGCGCGACGCGCCACGCCCATCAGGGTGCCGGTGGCGTCGAACAGCTCGACCAGGAAGAACACCAGCACCACATTGAGGATGCCGGCGGCGAGGGCGCCCGGGATGTCGAGCTGGAACATCGTCGGCTCGATCGACGGCGGCAGCGAGAACAGGCCCTGGTAGGTGTTCCCGCCGAAGAAGAAGCTGAGCACCGTCACCAGCACGATGCCGATCAGGATCGCGCCGCGCACCCGCAGCCGGTCCAGCGCCACGATGGCGAAGAAGCCGACCACCGCCATGATCGCGGCAGGCTGGTGCAGGTCGCCGGCCTTGACCAGGGTGGCTTCGTTGGCGACCACGATGCCGGCGTTCTTGAGGGCGATCAGGGCCAGGAACATGCCCAGGCCCACCGTAATCGCGACCCGCATCGAGCGCGGGATGCCGTCCACGATCATGGCGCGCAGGCCCACCATGGTGACCAGGATGAACAGGCAGCCCGAGATGAACACCGCGCCCAGCGCCGCCTGCCAGGGGATGCCCATGCCCAGCACCACGGCGTAGGCGAAATAGGCGTTCAGGCCCATGCCGGGCGCCATCGCGATAGGGTAGTTGGCATACAGGCCCATGATGGCGGTGCCGCCGGCGGCCACCAGGCAGGTGGCCACGAACACCGATTCCTTCGGCATGCCGGCGTCGCCCAGGATCGAGGGATTGACGAAGATGATGTAGACCATCGTCAGGAAAGTAGTCAGTCCGGCCATCATCTCGGTGCGGATGTTGGTCTTGTTTTCGCTGAGTTTGAAGAGACGTTCGAGCATGGGGGACTTTCAGGACGTGTTTTTTGCCCGAAGCATAACACCGGGGCAAGGCGCCTGCAGCCCATGGCGCTACGCCGGGGCGCGTGGCGGTGTTACCATGCCGGCTCGAACCTCCATCCATTCTGTCCACACTATGCCGAAGAACAAGCGTCCCGCACCCCGCACCTCGAACAACACGCGCGAACCCGACACCGAGCGCCAAGCCCGGCTGATGGCCGACATGGCCCTCGAGATCGCCGAACGCGAGGACGAAGCGGCGCAGGGCGGCGAGCAGGCGGAGGCGCTCGCCACCCTGGTGCGCAAGGCGATCCGCAAGAAGCACGACGAGGTGCTGTACGAAGCCATCGAACTGGCGCGCTACACCGATCCCCTGGCCTGCCGCCTGCTGCGCGCGCGCGTGGAAGAAGAAGCCGCCACCCTGCGCATCCGGCGCGAAGACGGCCCCGAATATGAGATCGACGCCTTCCTGGTGCCGCTGTTCGTGCGCAGCCAGGGTGGCCTGGATGCGCGCGAGACTTTCCAGGACGAGGCGGCCTTCGCGGCGCTTGCGTCCAGCTTCCAGGACCATGGCCTGGACAGCAAGAGCGCCAAGCTCGTGCTGCTGCAGCATGCCTACGACCTGGCCGAGATCGACCATATCGCCTACGGCACGCTGCACCTGATGCTGCGCGAAGCCGCCGCTTCGCTGATGGACAAGAAGCTGCAGCCGGCTCCGACCATCGAGGCCAGCATGCGCGGCTGGACCGGCGAGCCGGTGGCGCCCGACGAGACCGCGCTCGAGCTGCGCTTCCTGCTCGGCTTCTCGCTCAAGCGCGCCGACGATCCGTTCTACCGGGTGCCGCGCGACGAGGCGGGCAGCGACGCCTATTTCGCGGCGCGCATGGAGCGCTACCGCGCCTGGACCGAAGCCGTCGCCCCGCTGGTGGCGCGGGTGCTTGCGCGCGAGCCGGATCGCCTGGAACTGAACTTCCTCTACCAGGACCTGTTCTACGGCGCCAAGGAGCAGGGCGTGGCCGAGCTGGCAATGCTCGGCGTGCTGGCTGAGGCCAAGCGCCTGCTGGCGGCCAAGGACCTGGCTCCGGATGCGGTGCACGCCGCAGTGGCGCCGCTCGATATGGGCGAGCACGTGGTACTACGCGCCAACCTGTATGCGATCGACGGCGGCCAACCGTGGGGCAGCGTCGAAAAGCCGGTCGATCTGGCCGCCGACCTGGCCGCCGAGGTCGACGAATTGTGCGATGCACTATTGTCGCTCGGTCTGGAAGGCGTCTCGATCGCGGCCGGTTTCAGCGCCGACGGCCATGCCGAAGGCGCCGAACCCTACCACCCTGCCTGACTCCCCATCTCCCTTCGCCCGCCGGCCAGATCTTTGCGGATCCTGGCCGCCAGGGCGGTAATCGGGCGCTTTCGGCCCCCGATTTCGGTGCAAACAGTAAAGTTTTTGCCGGATTTTCGTAGTGGATTGTCCTGTGTTGGCGTAGGACGCCCCTTACAGAAAATTGCTTGATAGACGGACTCTCACTATGAAGCCCGGCAGTGCCAGGCAATATTTAGTTACATCCGGCGCAATGTTGCTTTGCACAACTGAAAATATTGGGAAAATTGCATGATACGATTCCCTGGTCTGACCGGCTCCCCGTGTGCCGCCACGGCCTTCCGAGAGAGAGAAGAACCGGCCCGGTTGACCTTACCAACAACTAGAGCGCCGCCAAGGCGAAAGGAAATCGACATGCCGACCCTGATCGTGTTTTGCCACCTCCGCTGGGATTTCGTGTTCCAACGCCCACAGCACCTGATGACCCGCCTGGCCGAACACTACAACGTCCTCTTCGTCGAAGAACCGATGCATACCGAAGGCGAGGCGCGCCTGGAAAAGACCATGGTCGCACCGAACATCACCGTGTGCCGCCCGCATACGCCGATCCACCAGTTCGGCTTCCACGACGACCAGTTGCCGACCCTGCAGGTGCTGCTGGCCAGCCTGGTGCCCGAGAACGAAGCGCCGATCGTCTGGTTCTATACCCCGATGGCGCTGCCGCTGCTGCAGGTCTTCAAGCCGTCGAAGGTGATCTACGACTGCATGGACGAACTGGCCATGTTCAAGAATGCGCCGAAACAGCTGCTGCAGCGCGAAAGCGCGCTGCTGAACATCGCCGACGTCGTCTTCACCGGTGGCCCGAGCCTGTACCAGTCGAAACGCGACCGCCACGCCAATGCCCACTGCTTCTCGAGCAGCGTCGACGCCAAGCACTTCCGCCAGGCCCAGGATCGCGCCATCTCGCACCCGGACCAGGCCCACATCGCGCATCCGCGCCTGGGCTTCTATGGCGTGATCGACGAGCGCTTCGACGTCGACCTGGTCTCGAGCATGGCCGATGCTCACCCTGAATGGCAGATCGTGCTGGTCGGCCCGGTCGTCAAGATCGACCCGGCGACCTTGCCGAAACAGCCGAACGTCCATTACATGGGCCAGCGCACTTATGACCAGCTGCCGCAGTTCCTGGCCGGCTGGGACGTCTGCCTGCTGCCGTTCGCGATGAACGATTCGACCAAGTTCATCAGCCCGACCAAGGTGCTCGAATACATGGCGGCCGAGCTGCCATGCGTGTCGACCCCGATCACCGACGTCAAGGTGCCGTATGGCGACGTGGTGGAGATCGCCGAATCGCACGCCGACTTCATCGCCGCCTGCGAGCGCCAGCTGGCGCTGGGCGACGAGCAGCGCCAGGCCATGACGCGCCGCATGCGCGAAGTGGTGGCCGGCACCTCGTGGGACCTGACCGCCAGCCGCATGCACGAGCTGATCGGCAACGCCGTCGCGGGCAACAAGGTCGAGCGTTTCTTTGCCAACAGCCAGGAAGCGGTGCGTGTGCCGGCGGAGCAGTTGCCGGTGGCGCAAGTAGGCTAATTGCAGCCACGCCGGTAAAACCGGCCCGCACACTAAGCACGTCGTTACTGCCACTGGCAGTAACGACTCCCCGCGCAGGCGGGGACCCAAGGTACTTAGCCTGGCCACTACATCGAACGTAGCAGCTGCGCGAAGGAATTGGGTCCCCGCCTTCGCGGGGACGACGTTTTTACGCTAACAAAAGAAGTTGGCACGTGCGGAAGTTGGCGCCTGCAGAGCGCCATGAATCACACCCTCCTGAGCACTTCCTCGATCGCCTCCACCGTCGCCGGCTTGGTCAGGTGTTCGTCGAACCCGGCTGCCTTGGTCCTGGCGCGATCGGCTTCGCCGCCCCAGCCCGTCAGCGCCACCAGCCGGATGCCCGCCAGGCGGGCGTCTTCACGAATCGCCGCCGCCACCTCGTAGCCGGACATACCCGGCATGCCCAGGTCAAGGAACACCACGTCGGGCATCAGGCTGGGCAGCATGCGCAGCGCCTGGCGGCCGTCGTTGGCTACCGGGGCGCGGTGGCCCATCATATTGAGCAGGGCGGCCAGGGTTTCGGCCGCGTCGCGGTTGTCGTCGACCACCAGCACATTGCGGCCTGGCGCCACGGCCTCGGATGCGTTCCCGAGCGTCCCGGCCGCGTCGGCAGGCAGCGCTGCATGTGCACCGGCCTCGAGCGGCAGGCGTACCGTGAAAGTGCTGCCGGCATTGGTGCCGGCGCTGGCGGCGCTCACGCTGCCGCCATGCAGCTCGACCAGGCTGCGCACCAGCGACAGGCCGATGCCCAGCCCGCCGGATCCAGGCTGCTGCGCCTGGCCGACCTGGGTGAACATGCGGAACACCTCTTCCAGCGCCTCGGGCGCGATGCCGATCCCGTTATCTGTCACCGTCACCACCGCCTGCCCACCGTCGCGCCTGGCCTCGAGCGCGATGCGGCCGCCCTTGGGCGTGTAGCGCGCCGCATTGTTCAGCAGATTGCTCACCACCTGGGTCAGGCGGGTCGGATCGGCCTCGAGCACGAGTGCTTCGTGCGGCAGGCGCAGGTCGAACGCATGGCGCGCCGCCTCTATCAGCGGCATGCTGGTCTCGACCGCGGCCGTCAGGATCGTCGACAGGTCGACCCGCTCGAGCCGCAGCTCGACCTGGCCGCGCGTGATGCGCGCCACATCCAGCAGGTCGTCGACCAGGTTCACCAGGTGGTCGAGCTGGCGCTCCATGATGTCGTGCACGCGGGTCACAGCGTCGCGGTCGGCCGGCGAGCGCCGGATGAACTGCAGCCCGCTGCGGATCGGCGCCAGGGGATTTCTCAGCTCGTGCGCCAGCGTGGCGAGGAACTCGGTCTTGAGGCGGTTGGCTTCGGACAGGTCGGCCGCCATGCGGCGCAGCGCAGCCTCTGACTGACGCCGTTCGGTGATGTCGGTGAACAGCACCGCGACCCGGTGGCTCTCGGCCGGTCCCAGCCGCGTCGCATGCACGTCGTACCAGCGGTTCAGGCCCTGCGCTTCGTTCTCGAAGCGCACCGCCTCCCCGGTTTGCGCCACCCGGCCATAGATGTCGAACCAGTGCTGCTCGTGGGCAGGCACGATCTGGCGGATCGTCTTGCCCACCGCGTCGACCAGGCCCGTATGCTTGACGAAGGCCGGATTGGCCTCGATGAACAGGTAGTCGCAGGGCTTGCCGTCGGCATCGTAGATCATGTCGATCACGCACAGTCCCTCGTCGATGGAGTCGAACACGGTACGGTAGCGTTCTTCGGTGGCGTGCAGCTGCTGCTCGGCCTCGCGCTGGCGAGTAGCGTCCATCACCACGCCGTGCACCTCGCGCGGCGCGCCATGGTCGTCGTACTCGACGTGGCCGCGCGCGATCATCCAGCGCCAGCCGCCGCCGGCGGCGCGGATGCGGTAGGTGGCGGCGTAGGCGCCTTCGCCGTCGATGGCCGCATTGATCAGGGCGACGGTCGGTGCGACGTCGTCCGGGTGGAAGGCCGCCAGGTAGGTGGCCAGCGGCGTGTCGAGGCGCCGCTCCTGCGGCACGCCGAACAGCGCCGCCATGCGGGCGTCGGCCTCGACCCGGTCGGGCACGATGTCCCACGACCAGGTGCCCAGCTCGGCGGCTTCGATGATGCGCTGCAGGCGTGACCGAGTCTGCTCGAGTTCGGTTTCGGCGCGGTGGCGTTCGAACTGGCTGGTAAACGCGTCGATGTAGAAGCGCGCCTTGGCGCGCAGGATCGTGGGCGAGAGCGGTTCGGTGAGCACGGCGATGGCGCCGGCGTCGTACAGCAGTTCCTGGGGGAAGGGCAGGGGTTGCGGCAGGCCCAGCGCCACGATCGGGGTGCGGTTCGAGCGCGGGTTGGCGCGCACCGCGCGCACCGTCTCGAGCATGCCCTCGGCATCGCCCGAATAGCCGACCAGGATCAGCGCGAAGTCGCCCGTGCGCGCCTTGTCCAGGCCGTCGGCCGGGGTGGTGGCCCGCACGATGTCCTGTTCCAGTTCACGCGAGACCTGGTTGACGATCGGATCGTCGATCGCGCGCTTGCAGATGAAGAGAACGCTCCCGTGGCTGCCGTGCGGTATGGTGTCATTCAAGGTGATCGTAGCCCGATAATATAGTTATTTCGGCAATCTAAGTGCGGAGCCGGGCCGTGTCAACGATTTTGCGCCATTCCGGTGCATCGATCCTACGATTTGTCGGGCACCTGCTGCGACGGCACCGGCGTGCGTAGTGCCTCGGGAATGGCATCGGCGATGCCCTGCGACGGGGCCTGGCCGATCCTGCGCGCCTCGTCCGACTGCTGGTCGAGGTTCACTTCCTCGGCCACGTCGAAGCGGCCGTCTTCGGCGCCTTCGTCGCCCGGCAACAGATTGTCGGAACGGTTGTCCTGGCCGCCGCCGGGAACCGGCGCATCCTGCTTGCGGTCTGAGTGTTCGGGAGTGCTCATGCTTGCCTCCATGGTGTATTTGGCATGCCCCGATTATGGCGCAGCGCCACCGCGCCAGGCGCACGCCAGCGGTGGCGCGGTCATGGGCGGCGCTTCTTGCGCGGCAGGTTTTTTTCCAGAATGGCCCACAAGATCAAGCCATAGGCCAGCAGCCTGATCAGGTAGTGCAGGGGAGAGTCCTCGCCGCCGCCATCTCGCATTACGGCGTACACGCGGTGCAAGCCCTCGATCGCGAACGACAGGGCGAAATACAGGAAGAAACGGTCGCCGCTGGCGCGCCAGAAGCGCAAGAAGAACAGGGCGATGATCAGGGAAGCCATGGCGATGGCGCCGGCCAGCATATGGGTCATCGCCTCAGTCCTTCTCGTAGATCAGGCCGTAGAGCAGGAGCAGGCAGGCCACCAGCGCGCTGGCCTGGCGCCATGGCAGCAGGTCGACCTCGGTCGGGAATACGACCTTGTCCAATAACAGCAAAAAATTATTCAAGGTCATGCCCGCGAAACAGGCGCCGCTCCAGAACAGGAGCCGGAGGCGCGTGCGCCGGTAGCCGGCGAACAGCAGCACGGCGCAGCTCAGCGAGGTCAGCATGCAGAGGGTATAGATCACTTCGCCCATATCACATCGTCCCGAAGGTAATGCTCGTTATTCTTGTCGGCGCCTGGCGCCCGCTCATTGAGACTGATTATTGCTTCAGTTTATTGCATACAACCCAGCTTGTTACCAACCCGATCTCATTCGTCCTTGCGTAGGCGGAAGGCATCGGCGAACTGCCAGGCCTGACGCTCGAGGCTGGAGTGGATCAGGTGGGTGACGTCCACCAGTTGCCGCGCGTACAGGTCGGCCAGGCGGTCGATGCGTTCGCGCAGGGTCTCGCTGACGGGCTCGTAGCGGTAGCAGTGGGCGACGGGTGGACCGCAGGATTGCGCAATGCCCGCCGTGCACAGGTCGGCCAGCAGCTGGCTCGCCACGCGCTCACGGATATAGAGCCGGCTGGCCAGCATCGCGCTCTCCCACTGCTGGGTGGGGTCGGCGCGCAGCAGGAGCAGGGCTTCCAGGAAGGGCACGGAGGGTATGCTCGTCAGCACGAAACGGCGTAGATCCTCCGGGATCGGCAGGTGGGTCATACGTAGTGGATTTGTTTCCCAAATGGAAAATCTTATTGAGAAAGCGATAATTTTAAAACATTCCACGTGGAATTGCTCGCGCAATCGTGCGCGCCCATGCACGCAAAATTGATACTCAGGAGCACATGCTCAGCTAAAATGCGCGCTTTCTTCACCATGGCCCACCGATCATGCTTCGCTCCACCCTGGGCAGACTCCTCGCCCGCATCGCCGTCGCCGGCGCCCTGATTGCCGCCGGCGCGGCCCAGGCCGCCAGTTGCCCGATCCACTACCTCGATGGCCGTGCGCCCGAGATCCACAACCAGAAACTGGCCACCGCCACCCGCGAACTGTGCTATGGCGTGTTCGGCGTCGTGCATTCGGGCGTGACCCGCACGCCGCTGTGGTCGGCCGAACACGTGAGCGCCGAAAACCTCAAGCGCGCCCAGGGCCTGGACCGCGACGACAAGTTCCACGCCGAGCAGCGCCTGCCGCGCGGCCAGCGCGCCGAGCTGTCGGACTATGCGCGCAGCGGCTTCGACCGCGGCCACCTGGCGCCGAACGCGAACATGCCCGACCGCCGCACCCAGCGCGAAAGCTTTTCGCTGGCCAATATGGTCCCGCAAGACCGCGACCACAACCGCCACATCTGGGCGCCGATCGAGGGCGCGGTGCGCACCATGGCGAAGAAGGAAGGGGAGCTGTACGTGATCACCGGCCCGGCCTTCCTCGGCGCCAGCCTCAAGAAAGTCGGCAATGTGATCGTGCCGAGCCACCTGTACAAGGTAGTGTACAGTCCGCGCCAGAAGCTGGCGGCGGCCTGGTTCACCGAGAACCGCGCCAATGCGCCCATCAATGTGGTGCCGGTGGCCGAACTGGAGCGCATCGTCGGCATCGAGCTGCTGCCTTCGCTGTCGACGAAGGAAAAGGAACGCATGCTGCGCCTGCCCAAGATCAAGCAGCGCAAGAACCGATCGTAAAGGAAAGCCATGAGCAAGAAGAAACCTGCCGCCTTCACCCCGTTCGCCAACGAAGCCGACGTCGCCGGCATCGGCGACCTGATGCTGGAAAACCGGGTCGACCGCATCACGATTTCGGGCGACGTCGACCTGACCGCCGACATGCCCGGGCTGGACAAGGCGCGTCGCCTGCACGCGCTGTTGGGTGAGATCGTGGCCGCGCTCGAGGCGCGCGAGCTGCCCGACGCGCTGCCGCCGCCCGAGATCAAGACCATCGATAACCCGTTCGCCTGACCCCGGCGCACCGGTTCCGGTGCGCTGTCCATGCCGGGTGAACTCCCGGCATTTCCCTCCTTGTCGTCCTGCTCCTACGCACCCATCCGGACCTGGTCTGACGCCGCATTTCGCTTTGTCCCGACATAAATTTCCAACGGTCAATGGTGCGCGAGCCCCATCAGTATTGGAGTAATCTTGACAACAAAGCGCACAAGCAGCGGCACCTTCGCCGCCGGCGCCAGTACCACTATTTTTTCGGAGGAACGACCATGCAACATACTCTTGTCGCGGTGTTCGACAACCGCACCGATGCGCAGAACGCGATGAACGAACTGCTGTCGTCAGGCTTCACCCGGACCGACGTCCGCCTGTCCAACGCCGACCCGACCGGCCAGACCGACAGCCTGACCGGCCGTTCCGACCTCAACACCGAACGCAGCCATGATGGCGATACCGGCATCACCGCCAGCATCAAGAATTTCTTCAGTGACCTGTTTGGCTCGGATAACGCCGAACACGTGAGCCGCTACGAGGGCGCCGTCACCCGCGGCCACCACGTGCTGACCCTGGTCGCGAGTTCGCTGCCGGAAGTCGAGCGCGGCGCCGACATCGTCGAGCGCTACGGCCCGACCGATATCGACGAGAACACCACCGGCACCCCGGACCTCGCAACGGGCGGCATCAGCGCCGGCGCCATGCGCATGGGCAGCAGCACCGGCATGCAGCAATCGTCGTCGATGTCGGCCCAGTCCGGTTCGCTCGGCAACGTCCAGGCGGCGCCGACACCCAGGCTCGACAATCCGGGCGAACGTGAACTGTTCCAGCAAGGTTCCCTGAACCAGGGCCAGACCGTGGGCGGCACCCACCAGGAATCCCTGGGCACCAGCGGCCTGACCGCCACCGGCGGCACCTCGCTGCAAAGCTCGACCCTGCGCGACGACCCGGTGCAGAATGCGCCGTTCGACAGCAGCCAGCAGGGCGGCCTGTCGGCCGGCAGCGCGCAGCTGGACAACGACCGCATCGCGGCCCAGGGGTCGAACCTGGGCTCGACCGCGTCGGCGGGCAGCACCTCGTCGCTCCAGGGTTCGGCCCTGGACGGCTCGATCCGCAGCGACTCGCTGCAGCGCGACACGCAAGCCGGCTCGCTGTCGGGCGGCGCCTCGAGCCTGGACAAGCAGCGCAGCGGCGTGCGCATCTTCTCGCGCGGCCAGTCCGACGCTGCGCTGGGCCTGGGCGGCAGCGCCGGTTCGGCGTCGAGCACCATGGGTTCGGACGACGACGACGGCTATTACCGCAACCATTTCAACACCACCTACGGCGCCACCGGCGCGGCCTACGACGACTACCTGCCGGCCTACAGCTACGGCAGCGAAGCCGCACGCAGCGGCCGCTACACCAACCGCGCCTGGGACGACATCGAAACCGACCTGCACAGCGACTGGGACAGCCGCTACGCCAACGGCGGCGAACCATCGACCTGGGAAAAAATGAAGGCCGCGGTGCGCCACGGCTGGGAACGCATGACCCGCGACGATGACGACGACCTGTACCGCGGCCACTACGACAGCACCTATGCGTCCAGCGGCACCAGGTTCGAGGAGCTGAAACCGGCCTATGCCTACGGCAGCGAAGCGCGCCGCAGCGAGCTGTATCGCAACCAGCCGTGGGACGACGTCGAAGGCACCCTGCGCACCGGCTGGGACAACCGCATCGACGGCACCCGCGACTTCAGCACCACCGGCAGCGACACCAGCGAACCGTCGGCTTGGGACCGCGTCAAGAACGCGGTCCGCCACGGCTGGGACCGCATGACCGACGACAACGACGACGACGTCTACTACCGCAACCACTGGAACACGACCTACGGCGCCGCCGGCGGCGCGTACGACGAGTACCGCCCGGCCTACAGCTACGGTTCGGAAATGGCGCGCAATGACCAGTACCGCGGCCGCAGCTGGGACGCGGTCGAGACCGACCTGCGCAGCGACTGGGATCGCCGCTATCCGGGCGATGGCGGTCCGTCGACCTGGGACAAGATGAAATCGGCCGTGCGTCGCGGCTGGGACCGTATGACCGACGACGATAACGACGCCTATTACCGCAATCACTGGAACTCGGTCTACGGCGCCGGCGGCGAGGCGTATGACGAATACCGTCCGGCCTACAGCTACGGTTCGGAGATGGCGCTCAACGACAAGTACCGCGGCCGCCCGTGGAACGACGTCGAAACCGACCTTCGCAGCGATTGGGATACCCGTTATCCGGGCGAGCAGTCGACGTGGGAAAAGATGAAATCGGCCGTGCGTCACGGCTGGGATCGGATGATGCGTTGAGCGTTTAAAGGCGAACTTCAGGAGTTGCGATAAATTCGTCTCCTGGAGTTGCATCTTGCACGTCGTTACTGCCACTGGCAGTAACGACTCCCCGCGAAGGCGGGGACCCAAGCTTGCAGCACCGCTCCTGCCGGATTTGCTACAACGCTGACAAACTTGGGTCCCCGCCTTCGCGGGGACGACGTTTTTGGGCTAACTTACTTGGCAAACACCTCGGCTGCCGGCGTGATCTTCACCGCCTCCGGCTTGATGTTCAATTTCATCTCACCGATCTGCTTGTCCTCGTCCAGCAAGGCCTGCGGCTTGTTGGCGTCGTACTTGATCGGCGAGAAGGCATCGCTCACCAACGCCTGTTTCAGGCCGGCCGCATCCTTGGTGATGATTACCACCGACAGGTTCTTGGCCGACAGGTGCTTCTTGATCGCCGCATTGACGTCGGCCGCGCTCAGCTTTGCCAGGGCGTCGCGCATCAGGGAGGTGAAGCCCGGCGTGCCATACCACTGCGAATCGAGCGCATAACCCAGCTGCTGGTCCTGGGTCGCGGTCATCACGAACACGTTCTTCATCAGATAGTCGCGGGTGGTCTCGAAGTCGGCCTGGCTGATGCCCGCGTCGACCATCTTGCCCAGCTCGTGCAGCGCCACGCGCAGCGCGAAGTGGCCGTTCTGCGGCGCCACCGGGCGGATCCATACCTCGAACAGCTGCGCCTTGCGGCCCAGGTTGGGGTTCGGGAAGAACTGGAACATCCCGCGCGGGAAGGCTTCGATGTACGCGTAGTCGCCGTAGTTCATGCCGCGCTCTTCGCGGATGCGCTGGTACAGGTGGGCGCTCGAGGAGCGGTGTTCGCCGAACCAGGTCTTGGCCAGCCACAGGGCGGCGAAGTCCGGGTGCGTGCGCGTGACTTCGAGCGGCAGGCCGAACGACATCGCGGTAGCGCGGGTGTTCTTTTCGACGATTTCCACCTCCAGGCCAGTCGGCATGCGGCCTTTCGGCACGCTCGTGGCAGGCAGGCCCGCGCCTTGCGGCAGGCGCGCCAGCTGCGCCTTGAGCGAAGCCGTCATCGCATCCGACACATCGCCCGAGATGCCGACCTTCACCGCGCCACGGGTATAGGCCCTGGCGTAGAAGGCTTTCACGTCGTCGAGGGAGATGGCGTCGATGCCGGCGACGGTGCCCAGCACCGGATGACCGTAGCCGGTGCCGGCGAACACATTCGCCTGCAGCCGCTCCTTGCCGAACTCTTCCTCGTTATTGTCCTTCAGGTCCAGCACCAGGGCGTTACGCTGGGCGTCCTTCAGGCGCCGGAAATCCTCCTCGCGAAAGCCCGGGTCGGTCAGCAGCGGCATGGCGATATTGAGATACTCTTCCCAGTTGTCCTTGTGGATGGTGCCGGTGAAGGTCGTCATCTCCTTGTCGGTCTGCTCGGTGAGGCTGCCGGCCATCGGGAACAGCGCCTTGGTCACCTCGTCGATCTTGCGCTCGCGAGAACCGCTCGAGGCCACCATCGCGGCGGTCAGGGCGGCCAGGCCTTCCTTGCCTTTCGGGTCGTGGGCCGAGCCGGCGGCGAACAGCAGCTTGAAGCGGATCTGCGGCAGCGCCGACTTCTGCACCAGCACGTCGAATTTCGCATCGCTTGCCTGAGGAGCGAACGACGCCAGCTTCGGCAGCTGCTCGATGCCCTTCGGCAGCGCGTCATGCGACAGGGTGGTGACCACCATGCTGTCGTCGACCAGGTATTTACGCGCGGCGGCCTGCAGGTCGGCCGGGCTCAAGCTGTCGATCGCCCGGTAGTAGCCGTTCAGGGTGCCGTACGAGCGCTCGAAGTGCACATAGGAAGCCAGGGTCGAGGCGATCGCCTCGGTATTGTCGAGCGAGCGGATCAGGCCATACTTCTGGGCCGACTTGGCGGCTTCGAGTTCCTGGGCGCTCACCGGTTCGTCGCGCAGCTTCGCCACCGTCTGCAGGATGGCGTCGCGCACCATCAGGGCGTCCGCCGGATTCTTCACGCGCGCGCCGATGGTGGCCAGGGCCGGATCGACCCGGTTCGGGGTGAAGTCGAACAGCTGGTCGACCTTTTGCTCGTCCTGCACCAGGCGCTTGTACAGCGGCGAGGTGCGGCCAAAGCTCAGCGACAGCGCCATCGACAGCGCCGCCTGCTCCTTCTGCTGGGCGACGAAGCTCGGGGCGCGGTAGGCGACCGTCACCAGCGGCAGGGTCGGTGTCTGCCAGGCCACGTGGCGGTACTGGGCGCCGCGCGGCGCCGGTTCGACCGGCACGTTCGACTTGAAGGTGCCGCGCTTCCAGCCGGCCCAGTATTTCTCGACCATGGCGATCGCCTTCGACGGCTCGACGTCGCCGGCGATGATGATGGTGGTCTTTTCAGGACGATACCAGCGATCGAAGAAGACCTTCGAATAATCGTACTGGTTGGGCATGTCCTCGATGTCCTTGAGGAAGCCCATCGTGGTGTGCTTGTAGGTGTGGGTTGTGTAGGCGGCGTCGCGCTGCACCTCGAACAGCTTCGACATCGGATTCGCGCTGTTCTTGTTGTATTCGCCCAGCACGGCGCGCGATTCGGTCTTGAAGGCCTCGACCGGATACGACAGGTGCTGGAAGCGGTCGGCCTCGACCTTCAGCACCGTCTCCAGGTCCTGCTTGGCGAAGGTGGTGTAGTAATTGGTCAGGTCGTCGCTGGTATACGCGTTCTGGCGCGCGCCGGCCTTCGTGATTACTTCCTGGTATTTTTCCGGCGGGTAGGTCGGCGTCCCGCGGAACATCATGTGCTCGAAGAAGTGGGCAAAGCCCGACTTGCCCGGCTCGACTTCATTGCGCGAACCGGTCTGCACCGGGATATGCACCGAGACCAGGTTCGGGAAGCCGGTCGGCACCACGATGACCTTCAGGCCGTTGGGAAGCAGTTTTTCGGTGGCCTTGAACGGCAGCACGTCGCCACCGGTGGCCGGCTTGGCAGTCGCAGCGGCAGGAGCGGCATTGGCGGCGCCGGCCAGGACCACGCCGGAAATCAATGTCGCGAGCGTGGTGCGCGACAGGGTCGATTGGAACACGATGTCTCCTTGGGAAATAGACAATCGCGAAGGATAGTCTATCCGCCAAGGAATGAACAGCCGCAGGACTACCGATGAATACCCGTGTTTACGCGGCTTCCGACATCGGCAGGCTGATGCGGTTGCGCCCCAGGTGCTTGGCGCGGTACAGGGCGGCGTCGGCGATCGCGACCAGCTGGCTGGCGTGGCTGTCGGGCCCGGCGATGGCGGTGGCGGCCCCGATCGACACCGTCACGTGGCCGGCGGCGAAGCGGCACGGCAGTTGCAGCTGTTCGACCCGGCAGCGGATGCGCTCGGCCACGATGGCGGCGCCTTTCAGCGACTGATTGGGCAGGATCACGGCGAATTCCTCGCCACCGTAGCGCGCCACCAGGTCGTTGGCCCGCATCTCGCTGGCCACGGCGCGCGCCACCCGTTTCAGGCATTCGTCGCCACCCAGGTGGCCGTGGGCGTCGTTATAGGACTTGAAGTTGTCGACGTCCACCATCAGCAGCGACAGCGGCTGCATCTGGCGCAGCGCGCGCGTCCATTCCTCATGCAAGGTGTCGTCAAAGCAGCGCCGGTTGGCCAGGCCCGTCAGGCCGTCGCGCGTGGCCAGCTGCTCGAGCGCGATCTGCGCCATCTTGGCGTCGGTAAGATCGCGCAGGGTCTCGACCACCGCCGACAGCTGGCCGCTGGCATTGAAGATCGGGCTGGCGTCGGCCGCCAGGTAGCGGCGCCGGCCGGCGCGCGGCATGTCGCACCAGCTCTCGATCGACAGGGGGCTGGGGGAGCGGCCGTCCATCCCCGAGGGAAGCCGAGCCTCGTCGCGCCGGCCCTTGAGCACCATGTCGGCCAGGGTGGGGCGCTGGATTTCATAAAAACTGCGCCAGTGGTCGCCGGTGCCGAGCACCTCGGGCGCCGGCACGCCCGTCAGCTCCTCGCAGGCGCGGTTCCAGATCATGACGCGGGCATCGGTGCCCAGCACGAATACCGGCACCGACAGGCTTTCCATCAACTGCCCCACGAATGCCACGTCCTGGACCAGGTCTGTCGGGCCTGTGCCTTTGCTGGGTGCGCTCATGAGCCGTCCTCTGTGGTTGCGGTATCGGAAGGCGACAACTGGAGTTGCCGCTAGGGACCGATACTGCAACACGAGCAGGGTCAGGCCATTGATTTTGAGCAAGGACAATGGCGAGGTGGCATTTTGCAACGCTGGACGGTTCAGGCCACCTTCATGGCGGGCAGTCCGGGCGCCGCATCCTGCACCGCATCGCGTACGGCCTCGCACACCGGCACCGAGAGCGTCCAGCGGGCGCGCCGCTCGGCGGTGGCGACCATTCGCAGCACACCGCCCATGGCGCGGATGTGCTCGACCAGCTCGACGGGCAGGGCGGTTACCTCGTCCACAGAGCCGGCGCAGCCGTCAATCTCGAGGCCGAGCGTGCTGGCGCCTTCGAGCAACCGGACATGCAGTTCGCGTTCCTGATCGTCGGCGCGGCCGCCGACCTTGCGCGTGGCGCCGGCGAGCACGTCCTCCAACACGCGGAATACGGCCAGCCGCGCCGCCCGGTCCTGGCTGGCGCGTGAACGCGGATCGACGCCGGCCTCGAAGCGGTAGCGCAGGCCGTGGCGATGGGCGTGCTCGGCCAGGCAGCGTTCCAGGGCCTGGCGCAGACCATCGCCCGGATTGGCGCCGCGCAGGCCGCCGGCGACGGCGCGCACTGCGTGGATGGCGCCGTCGATGCCGGCCAGCGCGCGGTCCAGCCGGACGGCGAGGGCGGGCGTGGCCTGGGCGCACTCTTGCAGGTTCGCCATCTCGTCGCGCAAGCTCGACAGGCGACGGCCCAGCTCGGCCTGCAACTGACATCCGATCCGGGTCCGCTCGCCCTCGCGTACGCCTTCGTGCTGGCGCACCATGCGGCACAGCACATCGTGGTTGTCGGCCAGCGCCTGGTCGGACTGACAGCGCGCCTCGCGCTCGGCCGCGAGCTGGTGCTGCAGGGCGCGCGCCCGTTCATCGGTGGTGACACTGCGGCGCAGGCCGATGTAGGCCAGCACCAGCGCGGCCAGCGTGACCATGACGCAGGCCAGTATCTCCGGCGCCGCGCTGCGCCAGGGCAGGGGCACCAGTACATGCGCTTCGCTGGCCTGGGCGCTTTGGGCAAGCAAGGATAGGAAAACTAGTAAAACCGAAGACTTTTTCATGGGTAGCCCTCTTACCGGATTCGGAACATTCCGTAGGACCATACCGCCGCGCGGCTGTAGGAATATTGTTTCTTCTCAAGCGCCTGCCACGCGACACGTTTTGTGGAACGGCGGCAACCGCGGGGCCACGCTACCCGCCGCACGGCATGCCGCGCTATAATGGAAGGTTGACGAGAGGCTTAACGTGACTTACAGCATCAAAGAGATCTTCTATACCTTGCAGGGGGAGGGCGCCCATGCGGGTCGGCCAGCCGTGTTCTGCCGGTTTTCCGGCTGCAACCTCTGGACCGGGCGCGAAGCCGACCGTCTGACCTCCGTATGCCAGTTCTGCGATACCGATTTCGTCGGCACCGATGGCGAGCGCGGCGGCAAGTTCAAGGAGGCGGACTTGCTGGCGACCGAGATTGACAGCCTGTGGCCGGCCACTTATCCGGCCAGCAAATACGTGGTGTTCACCGGCGGGGAACCGCTGCTGCAGCTCGACCGCCCCCTGATCGACGCCATGCATGCGCGCGGCTTCACCATCGCCATCGAGACCAACGGCACCCTGCCGGTGCCGGAAGGCGTCGACTGGATCTGCGTCAGCCCCAAGATGGGCTCGACGCTGGTGGTGCACAAGGGCAGCGAGATCAAGGTCGTCATCCCGCAGCTCGGCCAGGACCTGGCCACCTATGAAGGACTCGACTTCGAGCACTTCTTCGTGCAGGCGATGGACGGCCCGCTGGCCGCCCGCAACATCCAGCTGGCGATCGAGACCTGCCGCGCCAACCCGAAATGGAAGCTCAGCCTCCAGACCCATAAACTTCTTCAGATTCCTTAAAGATCCACACGCAGCATGTTGACCATTACCCGCAAGCTCGAATTCGATGCCGGACACCGGATTCCCGACCACAAAAGCCAGTGCCGCAACCTGCACGGGCACCGCTATACCCTTGAGATTACTCTGACAGGCCAGGTTATCGATTCCGATGGCAATTCCGACAATGGCATGATCATGGATTTCTCCGACGTGAAGGCCCTGGCAAAACAGCATTTGGTCGACGTGTGGGACCACGCCTTCATCGTGTACGAAAAGGATGACAAGGTGCGTGAGTTCCTGGCATCGCTGCCGGACCACAAGACGATCGTGATCGACCGCATCCCGACCGTCGAGAACCTGGCCCAGGTGGCGTTTGATATCCTGAAGGCCGTGTTCATTGACCGCTACGGCAACGGCCTGCGCCTGCACAAGCTGGTGCTGCACGAAACCCCGAACTGCTGGGCCGAGATCACGGAATGATGCCGGATTCGACCGACCAGGCCGCCCAGCAAGCACCGACCGCGACCGCGCAAGGGCGCTATATGGGCCTGGCCCTGGCCCAGGCGCAGCTGGCCTGGGACCGCGGCGAGGTGCCGGTCGGCGCCGTCGTGGTCAAGGATGGCGAAGTCATCGCGACCGGCTTCAACCAGCCGATCAGCGGCCACGATCCGACCGCCCACGCCGAGATCGTGGCCCTGCGCGCGGCCGCCGAAAAGCTGGGTAACTACCGGCTCCCTGGTTGCGAGCTGTACGTGACCCTGGAACCCTGCATCATGTGCTCGGGGGCGATGATGCATGCGCGCCTGGCGAAGGTCGTGTACGCGGCGACCGACCCCAAGACCGGCGCCTGCGGCTCGGTCGTCAATCTGTTCGACGAAGACAGGCTGAACCACCACACCGAGGTGGTCGGCGGCGTCATGGCGGAAGAGGCAAGCGCCATGCTCAAGGCCTTTTTCGTGGAACGCCGCAACGCGGCGCGCAAGCCGGCCGCGGTCCAGGGGTAAGCCGGCAGGGCGGTCCGGGCGCATTCCATCAGGCGGAGCGCCATGCGCGCCAATAAGCTGTTATTCTGATTTCAAGTCGCCATGACGGCACGGCCGTCCGACCATCGGGATGTGAACCACGAACAGCATCGGCGCCAGGCGGCGCCACATTACGCGCTCCTGACCTGCCGTCATGCCTACCCTCCACGCCAATGGCCTGCGCATCGCCTTCGACACCACGGGCGACCCCAAAGCCGCGCCACTGCTCCTGATCCACGGCCTCGGCATGCAGCTGAGCAACTGGCCCGATGAATTCGTCGAAGGCCTGGTCGAGCTTGGCTTCTACGTGATCCGCTTCGACCACCGCGACAGCGGCCTGTCGACCAAGTTCGAACTTGCCGGCACCCCGAACCTCACGCTGGCACGCATCAAGGCGGCCCTCGGCTGGTCGCTGCGCTCGCCCTATGGCATCGACGATATGGCGGCCGATGCCCTCGGCGTGCTGTCGGCGCTGGGCGTGGCCCGGGCGCATCTGGTGGGCGTCTCGGCGCTGGGCGGCATGGTCGCGCAGCAACTGGCGGCGCGGCATCCACAGCGGGTGCTGAGCCTGACTTCCATCATGTCCACCAGCGGCCGGCGCGGCCTGCCAGGGCCAAGCGCGACAGTGCGCAAGGCGCTGGCCAGCCGTCCGGCCGATCCAGCCAATCTCGACAGCGTCATCGACCATGCGGTCGGGCTGCTGCGGGCATTGGGCAGCCCGTCCTATCCGACGCCTGACCGGCAGTTGCGCAAGCGCGTCACGCGCTCGATGCGACGCTGCTATTGCCCAGGCGGTAGTGCGCGCCAGATGCTGGCGCTGCTTGCCGCCGGCGACCGCAGCGCGCTGCTGCCGGCGATCGCGGCGCCCACCCTCGTCATCCACGGCGCCGCCGATCCGCTGCTGCCCGCCGCCTGCGGCCAGGACGTCGCGCGCCACATCGATGGCGCGCGGCTCGAAATCATCGAAGGGATGGGCCACGATTTGCCGCCACAGCTGGTCGAGCGCATCCTTGCCTTGATCGACTCCCATGCGCGGGGTAAGATGTTGCCAGATTCAACACCCCGGCTCTACGTCAAACAGTGATCATTTCCCGTCCCGGCATCGCCATCGTGGCGCCAGCCGGCTGCATTCCCGAACCATCGGCGCTCGAACGCGCCATCGCGCGCCTCGAGGAGCAGGGCTTCCTGGTGCGTAATTACTACGACCACAGCTGCTCCTACCTGCGCTTCGGCGGCACCGACGACGCGCGCCTGGAACAACTGCATGCCGCCGCGGCCGATCCCGACGTACACCTCATCATCGCCCTGCGCGGCGGCTACGGCATTAGCCGCCTGCTGCCGCGCATCGACTTCGAGGCGATCGCGGCCAGCGGCAAGATCGTGGTCGGGTTTTCGGACCTGACAGCCCTGCACATGGGCCTGATGGCGAAGGCGGGCGGTCTGAGCTATGCCGGGCCGATGATCGCGGGCGACTTCGGCGCGCTCGAGCCGGTCGCGTTCACGCTCGAGGATTTCTGGTCTTGCCTGGCCGGCCCCACCCATACCATCACCGAGCGCGTGGCCGGCAATCCGGCGCTCGACGTGCGCGGCACCGTCTGGGGTGGCAATCTGGCCATGATCGGCGCAATGGTCGGCACGCCATACTTTCCGCGCATCGACGACGGCATCCTGTGGCTCGAAGACATCGCCGAACATCCGTACCGGGTCGAGCGCATGCTGCTGCAACTGATGCAGGCCGGCATTCTCGAACGCCAGCAGGCCGTAGTGCTGGGCGACTTTTCGGGCTATCGCCTGGGACCGCTCGACAACGGTTACGACTTCGATGCCATGCTGGCCTACCTGCGCCAGACCCTGCCGCTGCCGGTATTGACGGGCCTCTCCTTCGGCCATATCGAGCGCCGCGTCACCATCCCGTTCGGCGCCCAGGGCCATCTGGTGTCCGATGCCATTGGCTTCCGCCTGACCTTGTCCGACTATCCGACCCTGGTTCGCGCCTGATCTGCGCGCCTGACGCGCCAGCCGCTGTCCGGAATCGACCCTTATTCGCCTGGCAAGGCGCAGAATGGTAAAATAGCCGGTTAATCAAATATGCTTTTTGGGGTAATACAGTGCTATCCACAGCCAATATCACGATGCAATTCGGCGCCAAGCCGCTGTTCGAGAACATTTCCGTCAAATTTGGCGAAGGCAACCGTTATGGCCTGATCGGCGCCAACGGCTGCGGCAAGTCGACCTTCATGAAAATCCTGGGCGGCGACCTCGAGCCGTCGGCGGGCAACGTCAGCCTCGATCCGGGCGAGCGCCTCGGCAAGCTGCGCCAGGACCAGTTCGCCTACGAAGACGTGCGCGTGCTGGACGTCGTCATGATGGGCCACACCGAGCTGTGGAACGCGATCGCCGAACGCGATGCGATCTACGCCAATCCGGAAGCGACCGACGACGACTACATGAAGGCCGCCGAACTCGAGGGCAAAGTGGCCGAATACGATGGTTACTCGGCCGAGGCGCGCGCCGGCGAACTGCTGCTGGGCCTGGAAATCGGCACCGACCTGCACCAGGGGCCGATGAGCGCCGTGGCGCCGGGCTGGAAGCTGCGCGTGCTGCTGGCCCAGGCCCTGTTCTCGAATCCAGACATCCTGCTGCTCGACGAACCAACCAATAACCTGGACATCAACACGATCCGCTGGCTGGAAAACATGCTCAACGAGCGTAATTCCACCATGATCATCATTTCCCACGATCGTCACTTCCTGAACCAGGTCTGCACCCACGTGGCCGACATGGACTACGGCACCCTGAAGGTCTATCCGGGCAACTACGACGACTACATGCTGGCCTCGACCCAGGCGCGCAACCAGCAACTGGCGAACAACGCCAAGGCCAAAGAGAAGGTCGCCGAACTGCAGGACTTCGTGCGCCGCTTCTCGGCCAATAAATCGAAGGCGCGCCAGGCGACTTCGCGCGCCAAGCAGATCGACAAGATCAAGATCGAGGAATTCAAGCCGTCGTCGCGCGCCTATCCCTTCGTGCGTTTCGAAGGCGAGAAGAAGCTGCACCGCCTGGCGGTGGAAGCCGAGAATATCTCGAAAGCCTATGATCGCCAACTGTTCAAGAACTTCTCGATCATGGTCGAGGCGGGCGAGCGCATCGCGATCATCGGCGCCAACGGCGCCGGTAAAACCACGCTGCTGCGCACGATCGGCGGCGAGCTGTGCAACCTGCAGCCGGACAGCGGCCGCGTGAAGTGGGCCGAGAACGCGAACCCCGGCTATATGCCGCAGGATCCGACCGAGGAATTCGCCAGTGGCGAAACCCTCACCGACTGGATGGGCCGCTGGACGCAAGAGGGCGACGACGACCAGGCCGTGCGTTCGATCCTGGGCCGCCTGCTGTTCGGCGGCGACGAAGTCAAGAAGTCGGTCAAGGTGCTGTCGGGTGGCGAGAAGGGCCGCATGATGTACGGCAAGCTGATGCTGGGCCGTCACAATGTGATGCTGCTCGACGAGCCGACCAACCACATGGACATGGAATCGATCGAATCGCTGAACATCGCGCTCGACAAGTATGCCGGCACCCTGATCTTCGTCTCGCACGACCGCGAGTTCGTGTCTTCGCTGGCCACCCGCGTCATCGAGATCCGCGAAAACGACGTGGTCGACTTCCAGGGCAACTACGAGGAATACCTGCGCAGCCAGGGCATCGACTGATCCACGGGTAGACGTTTGAAGGAGATGGCGGGGCAGGTCCCCGCCAACGCGAGGAGACGCGCGAGCATGAATGCCGTAACAGTACCAATCAAGACCTACGAATACGACCGGCCCCAGGCCGGCATGGCCTGCACCGCCGAGGCCTGGGCGAAAATCCCGAGCGCGCCCGAGATGGCCGAGCGCGCCGAACTGAAGGATCGCATCCGGCGCCTGCTGAAAGAGAAGGGCGCCGTGCTGGTGGCCCACTATTACGTGGACGCCGACCTGCAAGACCTGGCCGAGGAAACCGGCGGCTGCGTGTCGGATTCGCTGGAGATGGCGCGCTTCGGCCGCGACCATTCGGCCCAGACCCTGGTGGTGGCCGGCGTGCGTTTCATGGGCGAGACCGCCAAGATCCTGAGTCCCGAAAAAACCATCCTGATGCCCGACCTCGACGCGACCTGTTCGCTCGACCTGGGCTGCCCGGCCGACGAATTCGCGGCCTTCTGCGACCAGCATCCGGACCGCACCGTGGTCGTGTATGCCAATACCAGCGCGGCCGTGAAGGCGCGCGCCGACTGGATGGTGACCTCGTCGATCGGCCTGGACATCGTGGCCGAGCTGCACGCCCAAGGCAAGAAGATCCTGTGGGCGCCCGACCGCCACCTGGGTTCCTACATCCAGGCCAAGACCGGCGCCGATATGCTGCTGTGGCAGGGCTCCTGCCTGGTGCACGACGAATTCAAGGGCATCGAACTCGACCTGCTGAAAGCCGAGTACCCGAATGCGAAAGTGCTGGTACACCCGGAATCGCCCGCCAACGTCGTGGCCCTGGCCGACGCCGTCGGCTCGACCACCCAGCTGATCAACGCGGCCCAGACCATGGACGCGACCCATTTCATCGTCGCCACCGACAACGGCATCCTGCACAAGATGCGGATGGCGGCCCCGGGTAAGACCTTCATCGAGGCGCCGACCGCAGGTAACAGCGCGACCTGCAAGAGCTGCGCGCATTGCCCGTGGATGGCCATGAACGGCCTGCGCAACCTGGCCGAAGTGCTCGAATCGGGCGCCAACCAGATCCACGTCGACCCGGCTGTGGGCCTGCAAGCGAAACGCGCCATCGACCGCATGCTCGATTTCGCGGCCGCCAAGCGCGCCAAGGCACTCCCGACCGGCAAACTGGAAAACAATGCCCCGATGTTCTCGGGGGTAGGACCTGCATGACCACACTGAGAAACCAACACGCCCAGTTCGACGACAGACTGCAGGCAGCCTTCGAGCAGAACATCCTGGCCGCACTGCTGGAAGACATCGGCACCGGCGACCTGACCGGCAAGCTGGTGCCGAACGATGGCGTGGTGACGGCGCGCGTGATCGTGCGCGAAGCCGCCGTCCTGTGCGGCGCGCCGTGGTTCGAAGGCCTGATGCTGGCGGTCGACCAGGACATCGAGATCGACTGGCACTATGCCGAGGGCGAGCTCATGACGCTTGACTCGACGGTGTGCACCATCCGCGCCAATCCGCGTTCACTGCTCACGGCCGAACGCGGCGCGTTGAACTTCATGCAGCTGCTCTCTGGCGTAGCGACGGCCACCCGCCGCTATGTCGACGTGATTGCCGGCACCAAAGCCGCGATCCTCGACACCCGCAAGACCTTGCCGGGCCTGCGCCTGGCGCAAAAGTACGCGGTGCGCGTCGGCGGCGGCAAGAACCAGCGCCTGGCGCTGTATGACGGCATCCTGATCAAGGAGAACCATATCGCGGCTGCTGGCGGCGTCACCGCCGCGCTGCAGGCGGCCGCCGCACTCAATTCCGGCACGCCGGTGCAGATCGAAGTCGAGACCATCGCCCAGCTCCAGGAAGCGCTCGATGCCGGCGTCAAGTCGGTCTTGCTCGACAACTTCGATTTGGCGCGCATGCGCGAAGCGGTGCAGGTCAATGCCGGCCGTGCGCTGCTCGAGGCGTCCGGCGGCATCAATATGGAGACGGTGCGCGCGATCGCCGAGACGGGCGTCGACCGCATTTCGATCGGCAGTCTGACCAAGGACGTGCGGGCCACCGACTACTCGCTGCGCATCATCTGACCATTCATTTTCACAGGATCTTCATGACGACTTCCGACAAGTTGAAACGTTCGCTTGGCTTTCGCCTGTTCTGGCTGGGCTTCGGCCTGCTGCTGGGCGTGCCCCAGCTCCTCGACGGCATCATGTATGGCATGAAGGGCGAACTGTTCTTCGGTATCGGCATGCTGCTGGTCGGCATCCGCGGCTTCCTGCGCCCGGTTGTGCTGGGCCGCGCGATGGCGCTCAAGCGCGACGACTCGGCCGAGGCGTCGTCGATTGGGTCGACGGCCGTGCATGGCGTGTTGTCGCTGGCGATGGCGGCGAGCCTGTTTGCCGGGCTGGCGATCAAGCTCGGTAATAGCTGATCCTTTAGCCCGCACCGCTCGAACCCGTCGTTACTGCCACTGGCAGTAACGACTTCCCGCGCAGGCGGGGACCCAAGTACTCTTAAACCTGAAGTACCGTCTGCCCTTGCGATATGCAAGCAGCCTTGGGTCCCCGCCTTCGCGGGAACGACGTCAAAGCCGGCTTCGCGGGTGTAACGTCAAACGCCGCCGTCGCGGGGACGACGTCAAACCCCGCTTTCGCCGGCCGCTGCCAGCGCATTCTCGCGCGCGGTAGGAATATGCGCCGGCACCCCGGCCTGTGCCGCAATCGCATCGATCGCCCCCAGCACCTTGCCCGGTTCGGCGTAATGCAGCATATGGCCCACGCCCGGCGTCAGCGACAGTTCGCTATGCCGCAGCGCCGCATGCAGCCGTTCGGCGTTGTGGCCACAATCGCAGACGCCATCCTGGGTGCCGGACAGGATCTGCACCGGCACTTTCAGTTGGCCATAACGCCGCGCAAGCGACATTGCGCCCGGCACCATCAGGCTCGAATCGGCGGCGTTCGCCCGTAGCTGCGCGGGCCGCAGCACCATCCACGGCGACGTCTCGCGGAAGCGCTCCGATACCGGCAACGGTGCGAACGCGCGGCCGATCGCCGCCGGCCAGATCAGCCTTCCGGCGAGCGGCGCCACCGTGTAGCGCAGTGCATCGCCCACTAGCGGCAGGGCCGGCGGCGCGCCGACCAGCACGTCCATGCGCACGCTCGGATAGTAGTAGCCCGAGACCAGCACCAGCCCGCGCACGAACTCCGGCACCTGCAGCCCCATGCTCAGCGCCACCAGCGTGCCCCAGGAATGGCCGGCGACGATGGCGCTGTCCACGTTCAGTTCCTGCAGCGCGTGATGCAACAGGCGCGCCTGGCGGTCCGGGGTCCAGACCGTGGTGCGCGGCCGTTCGCTGTAGCCGAAGCCGGGGCGGTCGAAGGCGATCACCCGGTAATGCTCGGCAGCGGCGTCCAGCAGGCCGCTGTGTTCCCAGTCGGTGGCGTCGACGCCGTTGCCGTGCAAGAGCAGCAGCACTGGGCCCTGGCCGCGCTCCAGGTAATGGAGCTTGACGCCGTCGACCGTGATGAAGCTGCCCGTCGGCGGGTGGTCGCGTTCGGCGCGCCGGGATTTGGCGCGTACCAGCAGCCAGGATGCCAGCAGGCTAAGGCCGGCGATGGCGACGCCGGCCGACAGGCGCCGCGTGCTGCTTGCGTTTGTGCTTCGATAGGTGCTGATCACATGGTCCCCCTATGGTCGATAAGGTCGGATGGCGGCGCGGGCCGGTTCGCCCCAAGTAGTTGCGCCACCTGCGGCAAGATCTGTTCGGCCGTCGCTTCGAGCTTGAGCGCCAGCATGTCGTCCGCGCGGGTGCGCCCGAGGTTGATGGCGGCGATCGGTTTGCCGGCCGCATGCGCCAGCCGGCAGAAACGGAAGCCCGAATACACCATCAGCGACGAGCCGACCACCAGCAGTGCGTCGGCCGCCTCCATCTGGGCCAGCGCGCAGGCGGTGCGCGCCGGCGGCACGTTATCGCCGAAGAAGACGACGTCGGGCATCAGTACTCCGCCACAGTGCACGCAGGCAGGAATCTCGACGCCGGTGACGGCGTCGGGATCGAGCGCCGCATCGCCATCCGGCAGCGGCGTGGCCATCGCCTGCAGCAGGGCCGGGTTGGCGAATTCGAGCTGGGTCTGCACAAAAGCACGGGGGAAGCGCGCATGGCAGGCTAAACAGGCCACATGGTGGATATTGCCGTGCAATTCGAGCAGCGCATGGCTGCCGGCCTGCTGGTGCAGGCCGTCGACGTTCTGGGTCAGGATGAAACCGAGCTTGCCGGCCGTTTCGAGGGCGGCCAGTGCCCGATGGCCGTCGTTGGGCCTGGCGCGCGCCAGCAGCGGCCAGCCGACCATGCTGCGCGCCCAGTAACGGCGCTGGACCGCGACGTCGCGCCGGAATTCCGGGCCCTGGATCGGTAGCCGGCCGCGCCGCACGCCGTCACGGTCGCGGTAATCGGGGATGCCGGAGGCGGTCGACAGGCCGGCGCCGGTCAGGACCAGGGTACGCGGGTGCCTTGCCAATAAAGAGGCCAGCGCGTCGATACCCTCGTGATTGCTGAGACCTTCTGCCATGCCGCTTCTTCCTCCCATGCATGGGATCGTAACATCGGCAATCCGGGAGCCACACACGATTCCCCGGGTCAGCGCCGCTTATCTGGCGGATACCGCGATCCCGCCCACGATCATGCCGAATGCCAGCACGTGATACAGGTGCGGCGCCTCGCCCAAAAAGGCCGACGACAGCAGCGCCGTAAACAGCGGCGTCAGGTTGATGAAGAAGGCGCCCAGGCTCGGCCCGGCGCGTTGCACGCCGGCGCCCCAGCAGCGCATGGCGATGATGGCCGGGCCGATCGCCACGTACAGCAGGGCGGCGACGAGCGGCCAGCTCCAGGCGATGTGCACGTCCCTGATCGCCCATTCGCCGCCGGCCAGCGCACCCGACCACAGTACGCCGAAGCCGACCTGGGCGAGCAGAAAAGCGGCCCAGTCCGCGCGCAGCGCCGGCACGTCCTTCTGCTGCATCAGGAGCCAGCTATAGAAAGACCAGGCGATGGTGGCCAGGATCATGTACAGGTCGCCCGCCATCAGCCGCAGCGCCGCCAGCTCGGCCAGCGAGCCGCGGCACAGGACTACCAGCACGCCCGCGATCGACAGCACCGCCCCCGCGACCTGCCTGCGCTTGACCGGGATGCCGAAAAACAGCCGCCCGACCAGCAGCATCCACACCGGCACGCCGGAGGCGACCAGGGTCACGTTGATCGGGGACGAACTCTGCAACGCCAGGTATTGCAGCGAGTTGTACAGGCCGACGCCCAGCAGGCCGAGCATGCTGTAGCGCTTCCAGTTGGTCAATACGCCGCTGCCGGAGCGCAGGGCGGCGCGGCCCAGCGGCAGCAGGACAGCGAGCGCGATCGACCAGCGGATCAGGTTGAGCGTCATCGGCGGCACCGCGTCGCGCACCAGGCGGCCGACGATGGCGTTGCCCGCCCACAGCACAGGTGGGATGGTCAGGAGCAGGGCGGTGGCCGGGGTCAGCCGATAGCCGGGCGTCGACATCTCAGCCGCGCCGCGGCGTCAAGACACTCGGCAGCGCCTTCGGCAGGGTGTCCGGGAAATCGCGCGAATAATGCAGGCCGCGGCTTTCGTGACGCGACAGCGCGCTCTTGACGATCAGGTGCGCCACCTCGACCAGGTTGCGCAGCTCCAGCAGGTCGGGCGTGATGCGGAAGTTGCGGTAATACTCGTCGATTTCTTCCTTGAGCAGCTTGATGCGGTGCTCGGCCCGCTCGAGGCGCTTGGTGGTGCGCACGATGCCGACGTAATTCCACATGAAGCGGCGCAGCTCGTCCCAGTTATGGGCGATGACTACTTCTTCGTCGGCATTCGTGACGCGGCTCTCGTCCCAGGCCGGCAGCGCCGGATGCTCGGCCGGGCTGCTCCCCGCAATATGCTCGGCGCAGGCGCGCCCCACCACCACGCACTCCAGCAGCGAATTGCTGGCCAGTCGATTGGCGCCGTGCAGGCCGGTGCAGGCGGTTTCGCCCACCGCATACAGGCCGGGGATGTCGGTGCGGCCGGCCAGGTCGGTCACGATGCCGCCACAAGTAAAGTGCACGGCCGGCACCACGGGGATCGGCTCGCGCGTGATGTCGATGCCCAGCTCCAGGCAGCGCGCGTAAATCGTCGGGAAGTGCTCCTTGAGGAATTCCGGATCCTGGTGGCTGATATCGAGGTCCACGTGATCCAGGCCGCGCTTCTTCATCTCGAAGTCGATGGCGCGGGCGACGACGTCGCGCGGGGCCAGCTCGCCACGCTCGTCGTGGGCCGGCATGAAGCGGGTGCCGGCCACGGCGCCGGCTTCGCGCGGCAGCTTGAGCAATCCGCCTTCGCCGCGGATCGCCTCGGTGATCAGGAACGATTTGGCGTAGGGGTGGTACAGGCAGGTCGGGTGGAACTGGATGAATTCCATGTTCGACACCCGGCAGCCGGCGCGCCAGGCCATGGCGATGCCGTCGCCGGTGGCGGTGTCGGGATTGGTCGTGTACAGATAGACCTTGCCGGCGCCGCCCGTGGCCAGCACGGTGTGGTCGGCCTCGAAGGTCAGCACCTGGCCGCTCTCGATGTCCTGCACATACAGGCCATAGCAGCGCGGCTGGCCCACCAGCGCCGGCGCGCCCAGCTTGTCGGACGTGATGACGTCGATCGCCACGTGGTGCTCGAACAGCGCAATATTCGGGTGCGCGCGCACCTTTTCTTCGAGCGTCACCTGCACCGCGTGGCCGGTGGCGTCGGCGGCATGGATGATGCGGCGCTGGCTGTGGCCGCCTTCGCGGGTCAGGTGGAAGCCCAGCTCGGCCGTGGCGTCGCGCGTGAACGGCACGCCCTGTTCGATCAGCCATTCGATGGCGGCGCGGCCACCCTCGACGATGGCGCGGGTCGCCCCTTCGTCGCACAGGCCGGCGCCGGCGACCAGGGTGTCGTCGATGTGCTGGTCATGACTGTCGCCAGAATCGAGGACGGCGGCGATCCCGCCCTGGGCCCAGCTGCTGGCGCCATCGCGCAGTGCGCGCTTCGAGATGATGGCGACCTTGCGGGTCTCGGCCAGGTGCAGGGCAACGGACAGGCCGGCCAGGCCGCTACCGACGATCGCGACGTCAAATTTCATGGCAATGTCATATGTGTACAGAGGCATCACTATAAGCGATTTGTGGTCGATACGTCAGGCTGGGGGGAAGGCGTCCAGTTCGGTCAACACTGTACGGCCCCGCACCGAACAGCGGCCCCCAGGCACGTTAGGATGGGGTTTTAGTCACCCATCAAGGACATACCATGACCGCAGACCGCCACCACGCAGCCGCGCTCGCCGACCGGATCGGCTCGATGCGCTTCGCCATGTTCACCTTCCGTGACCAGTACGACCACCTGGTCAGCCAGCCGATGACCAAGCAGGACGTCGATGCCGAAGGCGGCATCTGGTTCTTCGTCAACTCCACGACCGAGTTGTGGGACAGCATCGCGCACCAGCCGGAAGTCAACGTCAGCTTCGCCGACAACGACAACAGCACCTATGTCTCGGTCAGCGGCCGCGCCGAACGGGTCGTCGACCGCGCGCAGGTCGTCGCACGTTGGAATCCAATGGTGCAGGCCTGGTTCCCGGCCGGCCCGGGAGACCAGCACGCGGTGCTGGTGCGGGTCGACCCGCACGCCGCCGAATACTGGGATTCGAACGATAGCAAGATGGTGCGCCTGTTCGCCATGGCCAAGGCGGCCGTGACCGGCACCCAGCCTGACGTGGACGGCGAGCACGGCACCATCAAGCTGTAATTCTTGCAGTAGGGCACGCGCGTGCCTTACAGTAGCGCTCCCGAATCCTGGAGCGCACATAATGACCAGCCCGCTCGAACTGGCGGCCAACGCCTTCACGGCCGCCGCCATCCTGCTGGCCGGTCGCAACAATGTCCACACCTGGTGGACCGGCATCGTCGGCTGCACGCTGTTCGGCGTGCTGTTCGCCCAGAACCGCTTGTATGCCGACGTCGTGCTGCAGATGTTCTTCGTCGGCACTGGGGTGCTGGGCTGGTGGCGCTGGCTGCACGGCAACGATGGGGCGCCACTGCCGATCACGCACGCCGGCTGGCGCAGCCTCGCATGGATGATTCCGGCCGGCATTGCCGCCACCGCCGCCTATGGCGCCTTGCTCCATTTTTATACGAATGCCTACGCGCCCTTCATCGATTCTGCGGTGCTGGTGTTCAGCGTCATCGCCCAGCTCCTGATGATGCAGCGGCGCATCGAGAACTGGCCGGTCTGGCTGCTGGTCAATACCATCGCCGTGCCGCTGTACTACAGCCGCGGGTTGCACCTCACGGCCTTCCTCTACCTGTGCTTCTGGGTCAATGCGATCGTGTCCTGGGTCTGGTGGACCAGGCTGGCCAGGCGCGAGCGCGCAGGCACCTGATCAGGGCTGGACCGGCGGCAGATCCCGCTCGTCCTGGTTGCCGCCCGTCTCGGGAGTCCCCAGCCCGGTCGCGCGCGGACCCGCCTGTCCAGATCGCGTGTCCTGGGCGCCCGGATTGGCATGGGTCATGGCTGCGTCCACCGATTCGGTGCGCGGCGCGGCCTCGTGCGTTTCGACATCGGTGGCGGCCGCGCCCTCGGTACCGTCCGGTGCGTTGACGTAGGGGCCGGACTGGTTGCGGGTCAGGCCAGGGCCGCCGTTGCCGCCGGTTTCAGTATGGCTCTCGTGGCTCGGGGTGGCGTCTTGCTGGCCGCTGGTCTGGCCGCCGACGCCTACAGTGACGCTGTCGTCCTTGCCTGGGCCTGGGTTGGATGCGGTGTTCATCGGGGTCTCCTCAATGTATGAAATGGCGGGATCGATACCGCATTGTCGGGCAGGCTCGGCCCGCTCACTATCGGCCTGCAGGGCGGGCGGCTGTAGGACTCGACCGCCCACAAGGCCGATATTCGAGCGGCCTCAAGCATGATGCTTCCGCAATCGGCGGGGCCGGTGCTATACTGTACATCCATACAGTTATCGCCATTTCGTCCCATGCCCGTCTTCCTGCCGATCGACCTCGAGCCGCTGCCCACCGAACATCCGGACCGGGCGGCGGCGAGTCGCCCGGACGCCGGCATCTTCTCGGGCGTACATGACGAGCCGGTCACCTCGGCCCGCAACGACGCCGAACTGGCACGCGAATACATCTCTCACGGCGAGCTGAGCCCCAAGTCGATCGCCAACCTGCAGAAGGAGCTGTACCGCTTCCTGACCTGGTGCCGCGAAGAAGCGAAAAAGACTTTTCAGCAGCTGAACGTGGCCGATCTGAACGCCTACAAGGAGTTCATCCGCAACCCGCCGCCAGAGTGGGTATGCACGACCAAGTGGCCGCGCAACGATGCGCGCTATCGCCCATTTTCGGGCCCCTTGTCCGACACCAGCCGGCGCCAGTCGATGATCGCCATCAAGGGCTTGCTGGCCTTCGCCGAGCACACCGGCTATCTGCGCCGCAACCCGGCGCGCCTGGTGCGCAATGTGCGGGCGCCGCATGCCGGCCGCATCACCCGCTACCTGACGCCGGCCGCGCTGGCCTATGCGCTGGCGGCGGCCGAGGCGCGCGACGCCGATTCCGAAGCCGCGGCGCGCCAGCGCGCCCGCGACCGCTTCCTGCTGATCGCCTTCGCCCAGACCGGCGCCCGCCTCAACGAGATCGTGAGCGCCCGCATGGGATCGATCTACAGCGAAGGCGACGGCCGCTGGTGGCTGGACGTCCTGGGCAAAGGCAACAAGCCGCGCCGGCTGCCGGTGCCGCCGGCCACGCTGGCCGCCTACCGCGACTACCGGCGCGCCTTCGGCCTGCTGGAGCAGACCAGCCGCGGCGACCACATGCCGTTGGTGCTGTCGAGCCGCACGCGCGACCATGTGCGCGTCACCGACGAAGCGGCCTCCGAGGCGCTCAAGGCGATCTTCCAGCAGGCCGCCAGCGAGGCGGCGGCCCGGGGCGACGGCGATAGCGCGTCGATGCTGCGCCAGGCGTCGCCGCACTGGCTACGGCACAGCATGCTGACCAACCACGCCAATAGCGGGGTGCAGCTCAAGACCCTGCAGGACACGGCCGGCCACGCCAATATCGCCACCACCGCCGGCTATCTGCACAAGACCGACAAGGAACGCCACGACGAAATCCTCGGTTCGGACCGCAAGGGCATTCTGTAACGTCAGACCGGGATCGACGAAGTCCCGCCATCCGAGCTGCCGTAATTCTGCAACTCGTCGAGTGACAGACGGCGTTCGTTCAGCGCCGCCACGATCGAGCCCAGTTGCTCGTCGTCGGGCTGGATATAGACGATGCGCTGTTCGAGCAGATTGTCCCAGTAGGGCGTGTACGGCACGGCAGTTTCGGTCATGACCTTGGCCTTGAAGCTGCCATCGTGCAGCTCGCCGACCAGGGTAATGCGGGCGGTATCGGGGACGGTATTCTGGACCGTGATGTTCATGCTCTTCCTTTGAATGATCAGTTCGTGTAAGTCCATTGTGACGCAGCCAGGGATTGCATGCACGCCGCCGGGCGCCTGCCGTGCGCACCCCTGGGCCTGCGAGGTCGAACGGTCGATGGAATCGAATGCCATCGTCAAAATTATCCGCTTTTCAACATTGGTGACGACGACGGATACTGGACGCAGTCCAACCAACACGGAGTCAAGCAATGAATCAACTCGCCCTCGCGCTGTTCGCCGCCGGCACGCTGGCCGCCTCGACCGCCCACGCCCAGGCCGACCTGATCCTCACCAACGGCAAGATCGCGACCATGGCGAGCGACGGCGAGTTCGTCCAGGCGCTGGCGGTCAAGGACGGCAAGATCGCCGCCACCGGCAGCAACGAGCGCGTGCTCCGCCTCAAGCAGAAGGACACCCGGGTCGTCGACGTGGGCGGGCGCACCGTCATTCCGGGCCTGAACGATTCCCACACCCACGTGATCCGCGCGGGCCTCAACTACAATATGGAGGTGCGCTGGGATGGCGTGCGCAGCCTGAGACGGGCGATGGAAATGCTCAGGGAGCAGGCAGCACGCACGCCCGAGGGCCAGTGGGTCAAGGTCGTGGGCGGCTGGAGCGAACACCAGTTCGCCGAAAAGCGCCTGCCCACCCTGGCCGAGATCAATGCCGCGGTGCCCGACAAGCCGGTCTTCATCCTCTATTTATATGGCAAGGCCTTCCTGAACCGGAAAGGCATCGAGACGCTCGGCTATACCAAGGAGACAAAGTACCTCGACGGCGAGGTGGAACTCGACACCGCCGGCAAGCCGACCGGCCTGTTGCTGGCCAAGCCGAACGCCATGATCCTGTACTCGACCCTGGCCAAGACCAACAAACTCGATCGCGCCGACCAGCGCAACTCGACCTTGCACTTTTACCGCGACCTGAACCGGCTGGGGATGACCAGCGCGGTCGACGCCGGCGGTGGCGGCCAGGCCTATCCGGACGACTATGGCGTGACGATCGAGCTGGCCAAAGAGGGCAAGCTCAGTGTGCGCACCGCCTATTACCTGTTCGCCCAGAACGCAGGCAAGGAGCTGGAAGACTACCAGCGCTGGATCGCGATGACCAAGCCGAACCGCAACGACCACCTGTTCTACGCCAACGGTTTTACGACCGAAGGCGCCGGCGAGAACCTGGTCTCGAGCGCGGCCGACTTCGAGAACTTCCTGGAACCGCGTCCCGACCTGCCGCACCATATGGAAGACGAGCTGGAACGCGTCGTCACGCTGCTGGTCAAGAACCGCTGGCCGTTCCGCATCCACGCCACCTATGGCGAAAGCATCGAGCGCGACCTGGCCGTGATCGAAAAGGTCAACCGCAGCACACCCTTGGCCGGCCTGCGCTGGATCGTCGACCACGCCGAGACAGTGACCGATGACCAGCTGAAACGCATCAAGGCGCTGGGCGGCGGAGTGGCCGTGCAGAACCGCATGTACTTCCAGGGCGAAGCCTATCGCGAACGCTACGGCGCCCAGACCCGCCAACTGCCGCCGATCCGCAAGATGCTCGAGCTCGGCCTGCCGGTGGGCCTGGGTACCGACGGCACGCGGGTGAGCAGCTATGGGCCGTGGCCGTCGATCTATTGGGCTGTGACGGGCAAGACGGCCGGCGGGCTGGCGACCTGGCAGGCAAAGGACGTGCTGTCGCGCCACGAAGCACTGCAGCTCATGACCCGGGGCAGCGCCTGGATGAGCGGCGAAGAAGAAATCAAGGGCCGCCTGGTGGAAGGCCAGTACGCCGACTTCGCGGTGCTGCCGCAGGATTACTTCACAATGGACGTGGAGAAAATCAAGGACCTGGAGAGCGTGCTGACGGTGGTGAACGGGCAGGTGGTCTATGGCGCCGGCGAATTCGAAAAGCTGTCGCCGGCACTGCCCGCGGTGTCCCCGGCCTGGAGTCCGGTGCGCCAGTTCGGCGGCTATCAGAACCGCTGACGCTGCTTGTAGAGGAGGGCCGGGCGGCGTAGGGTGAGGGCGTCAGGAGGGCACGCCCATCGCCCCGTACAATTTCCACCGCTGCGCCCCGACCATCCGTCAATGACCGAGCAGACCCGCGCTACCCTGGCCGATATCAATCGCCGTGGTGGTCGAGCGAGCCTGGCGGAGAGGCCGATGATGTCAGTAGGAGGCGGCGTCCGACGCGAATTTCTCAGCGAGAAGCCGGTCTGGATGAACGGAGAAGCTGCGGTACCGACCGCTGCCTGAGGAATGACTCTAACTCGACATTAGCATATATATTGTCGAGTTAAATGCGAGATAGGGTCATCACGCTTGTCTTCCGCTTCCGGCGCGGGTAGAGTCCCCGACACATCAAAAACCAGCCACATCCGATGAAAATCGCGCATATCTCTGCAGGAGCAACGTCACACCGTAATGACGACCATGTGGCTGTCTTCAATCTTGCCGGCGTCACCGACATCCTGGTGATCGACGGCGGTACCTCGGTGGCCGAGCGCGACTATCTCGATCCTGTTCAGGGCGACGTTGCGTGGTTCGTACACGCGTTCACGGATGCGCTGAAGCACGAAATTGCGCCCGGGCGAGGCCAGCAGGAATGCGTACATGCCGCGATCGGCGTGGTCCGCGCCGGGTTCGAGCAGATGGCTGGACATGGCGCGATGCCGCTGCATGCATGGCCGATCGCGGCGATGACCTGGCTGCGCGTCGACCAGCAGGACGGCGCTCAGCGCGCAGCGTTATACAGCCTGGGCGACTGCACGAGTCTCCTGCGCACGGCGGCCGGCGGCTGTGTCGATCTCGATCCGTTCGTGAATCCGCAGGACGCCGTACTGCAGGCCGCGATCGCGACACTGCGCGCAGAAGGCGTCAACGACCCCGAGCAACGGCGCGAACGCATGCTGCCAATGCTGCGTGCGCGACGCGAGTTCCAGAATACCCAGCCGACGCCGACAGTCCTGTGCCTGCGTCCGAACGGTGCATTCCAGGCGCGCGTGCGGAGCGTCGACCTGGAGCTGGGAGCGAGCCTGCTGATCATGACCGACGGCTTTTATCGGCTGGTCGATCCGTATGGCCGCTACACGGATGGCGCACTGATGGAGGCTTGTCTCGAACGGGGATTGCCGGCGATGCTGGACGAGCTGCGAACGTATGAAGCAGTCGCCGGCGGCACGGGGGCACGCGCGGTCAAGGCGGCGGACGACGCCTCGGCGGCGATCTGGACGGCGTAGGTGGATCGCGGTCTTCAGGCTATCTGGGTATGGCATTGGAGTGGGTGCCCCGACTTGTGATTGACCGCGGGCCTGGTGGCCAGATAGCGTATTTAACATAATATAGATTATGCGAAGTTTGGTTGACCGGCCACCCCGGACTTATACAGACATCCGTCGATGCGAATCAAGTCTCATGACACCCAGCGGCCTGTTCTCAATGCCCGGGCCATCGATCAAGCTTCGACGACTGCCGGACGACTCGGGCTCCGCCTCATCCCACGCTAACGATACCGTCCAGGTCATTGGCGCAGCCTACGGGCTCGGTTGGCCCAGGCTTGCAGCTAACCTTGTAGACGGCGCGGCCGGCGCGCTGGCAGTCGCCCACCAACGTGCCGAATCCGGTGCGTCCGACATATTCGGGCAGATTGCCGGCCGCTTTGCCAGGTCGCCGGCCCGATCCCGCATATCGCCACTCCACGGGTTTCGATATACCGGTCACAGGCGTCGATATGCCGCTCGTGACCTGTCGTCCGGATGGGCGGCTTTCACTGACACACGATGTCGACTATCGTCGGATGAACGCCCTGCTGCGCTAGGAACCTGGGTGCAGGATCACCTTGGTCCAGCCGTGATCGCGCACGTCGAAGTGCTGGTAGGCGTCTGGCGCCTGCTCCAGCTTCAGCTCATGCGAGACGATGAACGACGGCTTGGCCCGGCCGGCGTGGATCAGGTCGCGCAGCTGGCGGTTGTAGGCCTTGACGTTGCACTGGCCGGTGGCCACGCGCTGGCCCTTGAACCAGAGCTTGCCCCAGTCGAGCGCGATCTTTCCTTCCTTTTCCAGGTCGTCCGGGCTGTTTGGATCCTCTGGAACGAACACGCCCACCACGCCGATACCGCCGGTGAACTTGACCGAGCTGACCAGGTTGTTCATCGTCAGGTTGGGGCGCTCCTGCCGGTGATGGTGATGGTCGTGGCACTGGTAGCCGACGCATTCGCAGCCCGCGTCGGCGCCCTGCCCGTGGGTCAGGTCCATGACCCGCTGCACCGGGTCCTCCTTGGAATAATCGATCGCCACCGCGCCGATCGATTCGGCCAGCTTGAGCCGGTCCGAGTGACAGTCGACCACCATCACGCTGCACGCCCCCTTGATCATTGCCGAGTGCGCCGCCATCAGGCCGACTGGCCCGGCGCCGTAGATCACCACCGCGTCGCCGGGCTTCATGCCGGCCAGTTCGGTGGCGTGCCAGCCGGTCGGGAAGATGTCGGCGCACATCACGTAGTCGGACTGTTTTTCCTCGGCGTCCGGCGGCAGCTTCAGGCACATGAAGTCGGCCCAGGGCACCCGCAGAAACTCGGCTTGCCCGCCCTGCCAGGGGCCCATGTCGGCAAAGCCGAAGGCGCCGCCGGCCACGCCCGGCTCGTTCGCCTTGAGGCAGTAGGCCGTCAGGCCGCGTTCGCAGTTCCTGCAATGCCCGCAGCTGATATTGAAGGGCATGCAGACCCAGTCGCCGGGCTTGAGCCGCTCGACCGCGGCGCCGACTTCCATGACGACCCCGAGGTTCTCGTGGCCAAATACGCGGCCCTGCTCGAAATCGGTCCGACCCTCGTACATGTGCAGGTCGGAGCCGCAGATATTGGTGCTGGTAATCTTGACGATGGCATCCGTCGGACGTTCGATCTTTGGATCAGGCACATCTTCGACGGCAACCTGATTGGGACCTCGATAGACAACAGCTTTCATAGTCTACTCCTTTAGCTGCCAGGAAATAGCCCGCCCACATGACAGGAAACAGGACACGGCTATGCGTACCGGCAGTGGTTGGCGATATCCGCGGAAGGTCCGCGGGACCATCTGCCTGGCGCTGGCGCATCGATGTTCCGCAGCAGAGGCGACACAGGCTAGACCCACATTCGTGGAATGACAAGCGGCGATTCCATTGAATTTTCCAGCGCCGAGTCGCTATTGATCCACACGCTCGCAAACGCGCGAAACAGCCTTGCGGGCCTGTGTGCTTCGATGTAGCCGTCCACTTTCACATGATCCGCCTGGTGTCGGCGACGTCCGTACTCCCGGGGCTCTTCCAGCGCAGCGTGCTGACTTGAGAAAGGAAGCGTCATGCGAATCACTGTCCGGTTTCTCGCGCTCGTTCTTGCCCTCGCCGGCTCGTGCGCGACGTTGGCCTCGGCGCAAATTCCGGCGCGGTCTTCCGTCCAGTTTGAGCCACGTGGGGGCGGCGCGACGCTCCAGCAGGCGGCCCGGTTCGAACACCAGGTCACCGGCGTGACCGTCAGCGAACAGGGCCGCCTGTTCGTCAATTTCCCCCGCTGGACAGAAGACTCTCCGGTCTCGGTCGCCGAAGTCATGAAGGACGGCAGCCTGCGTCCTTATCCCGACGAGCAATGGAATGCCTGGCGCAATGTCCGGCGCGATGAGCTCGATCCAGGCCGGCACTGGGTCTGTGTGCAAAGCGTCGTTGCCGACGGCCGCGGCAGCGTATGGGTTGTCGATCCCGCGGCGCCTGCCGTTGACGGCCTGGTGCCAGGCGGCCCGAAGCTGGTGCGCATCGATCTGGCTGCCGACCGGGTGGTCCAGGTGATCCGGTTCGGGCCGGACGTCGCGATTCCCGGCTCCTTCCTGAACGACGTGCGCTTCTCCCATGACGGCAAGCATGCGTTCCTGACCGATGCAGGGCAGCGCGGCGCGCTGGTCGTTGTCGACCTGGCCAGCGGCAAGGCGCGTCGGGTACTGGATGGCCATCCGGCCACCCAGCCCGAAAAAGGCGTCGTCGTGCGTACCGACGGCAGGCCCCTGCGCTATCCGGACGGACGTCCGGTGCTGTTCGCCGCCGACAGCATCGCCCTGTCGTCCGACGGCGCCTGGCTGTACTGGAAAGCGCTCACCGGCACCACGCTCTATCGCATCCAGAGTGCGGCGCTCACCGGAAAGGGCCTTGCCGGGGCAGACCTTTCCAGCCAGGTCCAGTCCTACGGCCAGGAATGGGACACCGAAACGGTGGACCGGCACGACGGGGGCATGGGGTGGCGCACGCCGGCCGGCGGCGCAATCTCGAACGAGGGATGGGTCCGCTTCCTCCCTGCCCCGGCCGGTCGCGGCACCGTGGTCACGCTGCGCTTTCGCTTCGAACCGCCGGATGGAGCCCCGGGCAAGTGGCTCCTCGAATTGCTGGGCACCATCCCGCTGCGCCTGGTCGCCGACGGCATCCTGCGGCGCTTCAAGAACCTCGTCGAGACCGGCGAGATCCCGACCACCGCGCGCCAGCCTGCCGCTCGCGCCGACACCTATTGAGGAGCAGGACATGCGAGCACTTTACTGGAACGGCGTGAACGACCTGAGGGTCGGCACGGTGAAAGACCCCGAGATCGTGAACCCGCAGGACGCCATCCTGCGCGTCAGCCTGTCGACGACCTGCGGCTCGGACCTGCACTTCATCGACGGCTATATCCCGACCATGAGGGCTGGCGACGTGATCGGCCATGAGTTCATGGGCGTGATCGAGGAAGTCGGCCCCGCGGTCAAGCGCGTCAGCAAAGGCGACCGCGTCGTCGTTCCCTCGTTCATCGTTTGTGGACAATGCTGGTACTGCCAGCATTCCCTCTACTCGCTGTGCGACAACACCCATCCGAAACCGGAGTTGCAGGAGCCGCTGCTTGGCGGCTATACCACGGCGGGCATCTACGGTTACACCCATGCCTTCGGCGGCTACGCCGGCGCGCACGCGCAATACGTGCGCGTGCCGTTCGCCGACAACGACTGCTTCAAGGTCCCCGATGGGGTGGCGGACGAGACTGCGCTGTTTCTTTCGGATGCGGCCCCGACCGGCTATATGGGCGCCGATTTTTGCGCCATCCAGCCTGGCGATACGGTGGCTGTCTGGGGCTGCGGCGGCGTTGGCCTGATGGCGCAGCAAAGCGCGCGTCTGATGGGCGCCGAGCGCGTGATTGCGATCGATCGCTTCCCCGAACGGCTGCAGATGGCGCGCGAACATGCTGGGTCCGAGACGATCGACTACACGCAGGTCGACAGCGTGCTGGACGTACTCATGGAAATGACTGGCGGACGCGGCCCCGACGCATTCATCGATGCGGTCGGCATGGAGGCGCACGGGACCGGGCCGCAATACGCCTATGACCGCGTCAAGCAAGCCTTGCACCTCGCGACGGACCGTGGACAAGCCCTGCGCGAAGCCATCATGGCCTGCCGCAAAGGCGGCACGTTGTCGGTGCTCGGTGTCTACGGCCTGACTGACAAGTTTCCAATAGGCGCCATCATGAACAAGGGCATGACGGTGCGCACCGCCCAGCAGCATGGCCAGGCCTATATGGAGCGGCTGCTTGCCCACGCACAGAAAGGCGAGCTGAACCCTGCTTACCTCGCCACCCACCGCTTTCCACTCGAAGACGCGCCACACGGCTACGAAATGTTCAAGCACAAAACGGATGGCTGCGTGCGCGCGGTATTCGCGCCTTAGCCATCGACACCGCCAACTGTCACTCGTGGAGTGCCGGAATCTCGCATCACGGCATTATCGAGCGTCACGGCCGGCTTTCTCGCTCGACCAGGCATCGACCCATACTGCCACGCGACGAAATGCAGTATCGCTTCGACCGGCACGCCAGCGGTGCCGATGCAGCCAGCCGGCGGCTTGCCTCGGCAATCGCGTCAGGCGGCGACCGGCGCAATGAACGCAGACAGCTTCACCTGGCTGAACTCCCGCAACAATGCACCAGCAGCCTGCGCCATCGCCACCTCGAGCGCACCATTGATCGCCTGCTCCTGGGCGCAACCCGGATGATCGACATTCACGCCGATGGCGAAGATCACTGGCTCCTCGAGCGCCTGGTAGACGTCCAGCACCGTGATGGTGTCCGGCTCCACCGCCAGCACCCAGCCGCCATTGCGTCCAGCCGTCGACCGCACGTAACCGGCATCGCGCAAGCCGCCCATCATGCGGCGCACCAGGACGGGATTGGTATCCAGCATGACGGCCAGCTCCTCCGAGCTTGTCGTACCCTTACGTCCGTGTATGTGCACCAGCGCATGCAGCATGCGCGCCAGTCGAAAATCAGCTCTCATCGAATGTCCTCCTGGCACGAGGATACCGCAACTCCGGAAGTATCGGAATAGACACGTTCAATTGCTACTACCGGAGTTCTGATACCTGGCAAAACCGTGCAGGGCCCTTCTCCGCTAGTCGCATCGGTCTTCGACCACCATCCCCTGGTCGCTACGGAGGTTCGTGTTGTTGCTTCCGTAGTCGGAAGCTTCGAGCGTATTTTTTGGCTGTGTTTCAATTGTTGGTTAGTTACTTTTTGATGCGAGAATGCAGTGCCGCACCGTGCGCACCATCAATATGGTTGTCCTGCCCATGCGAAGATTATTGCAGTTTGATATTTATTGAACGACAATGATTGCGCAATCAATTGATGGTGATCATGTTCCCTTTTCTATCATCCGCAAGCGCGCGCCTTCACTCTTTCAAGGTCTTCATGATTTTCCTTCGCACCCTGGCTGCCATCGCATCGTTGACCGGACTGGCAGCCTGCTCCACCACGGCCAGCCAGACCGGCATCGACAGCCCACCGGCAGGCCCCGCCCACTTCGAACGCTTCAGCTACGAGGGACGGTCGCAGGAAACCGCAACGCCCACCGCCGCCCAATACCGCAACCCGATCCTGTCCGGCTACTACCCCGACCCTTCCGTGCTGCGCGTAGAGGACGACTATTACCTGATCAACTCGTCGTTCACCAACTTCCCCGGCCTGCCGCTGTTTCATTCGCGCGACCTGAGCACCTGGACCCAGATCGCCAACGTGATCACCCGCCCTTCGCAAGCGAATTTCCAGGGCCTGCGCTCGTCGCGCGGCATCTACGCCCCTGATATCTCGCACCACAACGGCGTCTTCTACGTCGTCACCACCTGCGTCGATTGCGGCGGCAATATGGTCATGACCGCGACCAGGCCCGAAGGCCCATGGTCCGAGCCGGTCAAGCTGGCCTTCGGCGGCATCGATCCTTCGCTGTTCTGGGATACGGACGGCAAGGTCTACCTGGTCGGCAATGACGCGCCGGCCGAAAAGCCGCGCTACGATGGTCACCGCGCCATCTGGGTCCAGGAATTCGACCCGGCAGCGCTGTCGGTCAAGGGCGAGCGCACCTTGCTGGTCAACGGCGGCGTCGACATCGCGGCCGAACCGAGCTGGATCGAAGGCCCCCACATCTTCCGCCGCGGCGCCTACTACTACCTGATCGCGGCCGAAGGCGGCACCGGCGACAACCACTCCCAGGTCGTGTTCCGCTCGAAGAGCGTGCGCGGCCCGTTCACGCCCTACGCGCACAATCCGATCCTCAGCCAGCGCAAGCTCGATCCGGCGCGCCCGAACCCGGTCACCTCGGCCGGCCACGCCAAGTTCGTCCAGACCCCGGACGGGCAATGGTGGGCAACCTTCCTCGCCACCCGCCCCTACCGGGACGGCATGTACAACATCGGCCGCGAGACCTTCCTGCTGCCGGTCAGCTGGAAAGATGACTGGCCGCTCGTGCTCGAGGACGGCAAGCCGATTCCCTTTGTCGCCGCCCGGCCCGCACTGCCTGCGCAGGGGCGCCCGGCCCTGCCGCTCTCAGGCGACTTTGCCTACGTCGATGAATTCGACGGCGCCCGCCTGTCCGACGCCTGGATCGGCGTGCGCACGCCTGCGGCGCCCTTCCACCGGCTGGAAGCAGGCCGCCTGGTGCTGGAGCCGCGCGGCCGGCTCGGCGACCTGGCCGCCACGCCGGCCTTCCTCGCCCGCCGCCAGCAGCATCATGTGGCAATGGTCAGCACCAGCCTTCGCTTTCGTCCCGCCCGCGAAGGCGACCGCGCCGGGCTGGTGGCCTACCAGAGCGACGCTTCGCACCTGTTCTTCGGGGTGAGGCGGATGGGCCAGCGCGACGTGCTCGCCCTCACAGTAAGAGACAAGTCAGACGCCGACCGCCTGGTGGCCAGCGCGCCGCTGGATGGCGATGCGATCGACCTCGAGATCCGCATCGACGCCGGCCGCATGGACTTCTTCTACACCATCGGCGGCGTGCGCAGCGTGCTGCGCACCGGGGTCGATGCAACGTTCCTGTCGACCAGCAAGGCCGGCGGATTCACCGGCACGATCGTCGGCCCCTATGTCTGGCGGGCCGGCGCCGGCGGCGCGAATCCGGCGTATTGACAGCGTCGCCGTCTCATGGCCGGGATGGGAATCTCGGCCAAAGCAATTCCTAACATTCTTTGTTATGCGCTACCATTTTAAGTTAAGCAATGGTAGGCTTACCGGACAACGTGTCTGAAGCATAACAATACGATAGGAGGAGACTTGGAACACCATCCGCCAACAACCTTGGCAGGCAGGCGCGCGCCCCGCGCCCGCAACGCCGCCCTGACTGTCGCCTGCCTGCTGAGCGCCACACTCGCCGGGGCGCTGGCGACGGCGCCGGCTGCCGCGCAGCCGGCAACGCAGGCAGCGCAGTCCGAAGGCCGTCAGCGCATCAGTTTCAACGACGGCTGGCGCTTCACCCTGGGCGACCCGGGCGGCGACTCGACGCCCTACCTGTACGACGTGCGCCCCGAAGTCAAGAAGTCGGCCGACGGCAAGGACGCCGATGCCAGGCCCGACCAGGCGGTGCAGGTCGAGCGTAGCGGCGTGGCCTTGCTCAAGCCATGGATACTCCCAAGCGGCAATGCCTTCATCAAGGATCCGGCGCGCCGCCATACGCGGCCGGCGTCCGATCCAACCATCGACGCGCCATTCGCGCGCCTGGGATTCGACGACAGCGCCTGGAGCCAGGTGCGCCTGCCGCACGACTGGGCGATCGCCGGTCCCTTCCTGGAAACCGGGCCGTATGGCGGCATGGGCCGCCTCAAGACCTGGGGCCCCGCCTGGTACCGCAAGACGCTCGACCTCGCCGCGGCCGACCGCGGCAAGCAGATCTTCCTCGACATCGACGGCGCCATGGCCTATGCCAGTGTCTGGGTCAACGGCCGCCTGGCCGGTGGCTGGCCCTATGGCTACAACTCGTTCCGCATCGACCTCACGCCCTACGTGACGCCGGGCGCCAGCAACCAGGTGGCGATCCGCCTCGACAACACGGCCGAATCGGCGCGCTGGTACCCGGGCGCGGGCCTGTATCGCGACGTCTGGATCACCAAGACGGCGCCGCTGCACGTCGGCCAATGGGGCGTGCAGATCACGACGCCCCAGGTGTCGAAGGAATCGGCCCAGGTGGCCTGGCGCGTCACCCTCGACAACAAGGGCACCGCGCCGGTCAAGGCCGATGTCGTCACCGAACTGCTCGTGCTCGACGCCCAGGGCAAGCCGACCGGCAAGCCGGTGGCAAGCGTGACGTCTGCCGCGTCGACCGTTGCGTCGGGCGCCAGCACCAGCATCGACGGCACGGCGACGCTCGCCAAGCCGCGCCTGTGGGGCCCGCTGCCAACCCAGCAACCCAACCGCTACCTGGCCGTGACCACGGTGCGCCAGGATGGCCGCATCGTTGACCGCGTCGAGACGCCGTTCGGCATCCGCACGCTGCGCTTCGATGGCAAGGAAGGCGTGTTCGTCAACGGCGAAAAGATCGTGCTGCGCGGCGTGAACAACCATCACGACCTCGGCGCGCTCGGCGCGGCCTTCAATGTGCGCGCGGCCGAACGCCAGCTCGAATTGCTGCAGGAGATGGGCGCCAACGCCGTGCGCATGGCCCACAACCCACCCGACCCGCAACTCCTGGCCCTGACCGACCGCATGGGCATCCTGGTGGTGAACGAAGTGTTCGACTCATGGCAGCGCAAGAAGACGCCGCTCGACTTCCACCTGATCTTCGACGACTGGCATGAACAAGACCTGCGCTCGATGATCCGGCGCGACCGCAACCACCCGTCGATCATCATGTGGAGCATCGGGAACGAGGTCGGCGAGCAGTACACCGAGCACGAAGGCGCTGCGCTCGCGCGCCGCCTGCACGGCATCTCGCGCGACGAAGACCCGACCCGGCCGACCACCCTGTCCATGAATTACGCCAAGCCGCACATGCCGCTGCCGGCCGAGGTGGACATCATCAGCCTGAACTACCAGGGCGAAGGCATCCGCCAGGATCCGGAGTTCGAGGGCACCGACCGCATTCGCACGCCGCCGCAGTATCCGGGCTTCCATAAGGCTTTCCCGGACAAGGTGATCCTCACCAGCGAATCGGCGTCGGCGTTCAGCAGCCGCGGCGTCTATTTCTTCCCCGTCCACCCCACCGACAGCTCGATTGTGCGCGACGGCCGCGGTGGCGACTCGAAACTGCAGCAAGTGAGCTCGTACGAGCTGTATGCCGTCGATTTCGGATCCTCGGCCGACAAGGTGTTCGCCTCGCTCGACCGCCATCCCTATGTAGCCGGCGAATTTGTCTGGACCGGCTTCGACTACCTGGGCGAGCCGACTCCCTACTACGGCGCGCGCAGCTCCTATACCGGCATCCTCGACCTGGCCGGCTTCAAGAAGGACCGCTTCTGGCTGTACCAGTCGCGCTGGCGTCCGGACCTCAAGATGGCCCACATCCTGCCGCACTGGACCTGGCCGGAACGGGTCGGCCAGGTCACGCCGGTGCACGTGTTCACCTCGGGCGACGAGGCCGAGCTGTTCGTCAACGGCAAGTCGCAGGGCCGCAAGAAGAAGGCCCCGTTCACCTATCGCCTGCGCTGGGACGACGTCAAGTATGAGCCGGGCGAGGTGCGCGTCGTGAGCTACAAGGCCGGGAAGGAATGGGCCCGCGCCTCGGTGAAAACGGCGGGCCAAGCGGCGTCGCTGCAGGCCAGCGCCGACCGTACGACGATCGCCGGCGATGGACGCGACCTGTCCTTCGTCACCGTGCGCATCGCCGACAAGGCTGGCGTCGATGTCCCGCGCAGCATGCAGCGAGTACGCTTCTCGGTCGAGGGACCGGGCGAACTGGTGGCCACCGACAACGGCGACCCGACCAGTTTCGAGCCGTTCCCGTCCGCTGAACGCGCCGCCTTCAACGGACTGGTGCTTGGCATCGTGCGCGCCAAGCCGGGCGCCACTGGCCCGATCACGGTGAAGGTGACGGCCGATGGCCTGGCGCCGGCCTCGGTGACGCTGCAGGCAAGGCCAGCGAACAAGGCGATCGGGACGCACCAGCGGCCGTAATCGCCGCCCTGGCTTTACCTGCCCTTGGCGTCGATCGGAAGCGGCGCCTCGGGCGCCACCAGCCCTTGTTCGCGCAACTCGTGCCAGAAGGCGGGCGGGATGACCGCCTGCAGGGCGGCCTGGTCTTGCGCCACCCGCTCTGGACGGCTCGCGCCCGGGATGACCGCCGCCACCGCAGGATTGGCCAGCGCGAACTGCAGCCCGGCCGCCTTGATCGGCACCCCATGGCGCTCGGCGATGGACTGGAGCCGCGCCACCCGGGCCAGGATCTCGGGCGAGGCCGGCTGGTATTCGAAATGCGTGCCGCCCACCAGCACGCCCGAACTATACGGCCCGCCGACCACGATCTCCACGCCGCGCTTGACCGCCGCCGGCATCAGGCGCTGCAAGGCGCGTGCATGGTCCAGCAGCGTATAGCGTCCCGCCAGCAGGAAGCCGTCGGGCCGCGCCCCCTCGAGGTCGAGCGTCAGTTCGCATGGCTCGACCCGGTTCACGCCCAGGCCCCAGGCCTTGATCACGCCTTCGTCGCGCAGCCGGTCCAGGACCCGGAATGCGCCCGTGCGGGCCTGCTCGAAATGCGACAGCCAGGCGTCGCCGTAGAAATCCTGGGCGATGTCGTGAACCCAGACAATCTCGATCCTGTCGGTGCGCAGCCGCTTGAGGCTATCCTCGATCGAGCGCAGCGTGGCGTCGGCCGAGTAATCGTTGACGATGCGATTCGGCCTTCCATGCTCGAACAGGCCGCCCTTGTCGCCCAGCTCGCGCGCAACCGGATCTTCGACTTCGTCCAGGATCAGGCGCCCGACCTTGGTGCTCAGCACATATTCGTCGCGCGGATACTTTGCCAGCAGCTCGCCCAGGCGGAACTCGGACAGGCCGGCCCCATAGAACGGCGCGGTATCGAAATAGCGCGTTCCTTCGCGCCAGGCGGCGTCGATGGTGTCGGCCGCTTCCTGCTCGGGGATCTTGCGGAACATATTGCCAAGCGGCGCCGTGCCGAAACCGAGCGGGTTCATTGGCAGCTTGTCTTTCAGGCTCATGATTGCTCCTCGTCGTGGTCGACGCTCCAGGAATCAGGCTGGGCGCATGGGAGCGCTGCAGGCGCCAGCGGACTACCTCCGCATCATGGCAAGGTTCGCCCGCTGGGGCCAGTAAATGATTGTCAAATCGCTCAGGCCGCCGCACGGTTCCGCTTACGGAACTCGGCCGCCTTGTGCCTGTTGCCGCACAGCGCCATGCTGCACCAGCGGCGGCGATGCGATTTGGTGCGGTCGTAGAACCACAGCACGCAGTCGGGATGCTCGCACTGGCGCACGTACTCGAACTGCGCGGCGGCCAGCAGCTCCGCCACCGACTCTGCCACCTGGCCCAGCGCCTGTTGCGGCGACGGCGCGGGAAGCCGGCGCGTGAGCAGGGGGCCGCCCTCGCCCCACTCCAGCACCGGCGCCGACTGCAGCGTTGCGAGGTAGCGGTTGATCCGCTGCGGATCGCCCCGTTCCCCCTGCTTGCGCAGCTCGACCAGTTCACGCGCGCTCGCCCTCAGCTCCCTGGCGTCGTGTAACACGGCGTCACTTGCCGCCTGGTCGCCCAGTCGGCCCACGTCGATTCCGCAACGCGCCAGCCAATCCAGCACGTCTTCCCCGCTGCGCCAGAAATCGGTATGCAGCGCGCCACTTCCCGCTTCGGTATTGAGCAGGTCGAGCGCCAGATGATCGCCTACGAGCGGCGGTTCGGTCAGGGTGGCTTCCAGTTTGTTGTCAGACATGGTCTTCCTTTCGCAATAACCATCAACATTATACTTGAACGGTTACTGAAAGCATGCCATACTTGATGCATAACCTCTGATACATAGTTTTAATGGTTACTTCAAAACCCACACCTCATACAGGGAGCGCATCATGAACAGCATTCTGAAACCAATCCTCATGGCAGCCGCGATCGGCAGCGCCGGCGCCGTCCAGGCTGCGCAACAGGCGCCCGCCGTGCGTTACGACACCGTCCAGGTCAAGGGCGTCGACGTGTTCTACCGTGAAGCCGGACCGAAAGACGCGCCCGCCGTCCTGCTGCTGCACGGCTTCGGCGCCTCTTCCCATATGTTCCGCGACCTGATCCCGCAGCTGGCGACCGGTTACCGCGTGATCGCGCCCGACCTGCCCGGCTTCGGCCTCACACGCGCCGACAAGTCGTTCAAGTACACCTTCGACAACCTGGCCGACGTGATCGACGCCTTCACCACCGCCAAGGGCCTGCAGCGCTATGCGATCTATGTATTCGACTATGGCGCACCGGTGGGCTGGCGCCTGGCGGTGCGCCATCCAGAGAAAATCACGGCGATCGTGAGCCAGAACGGCAATGCCTATGAAGAAGGCCTGAGCCCCGGCTGGGCGCCGATGCGGGCCGCCTGGGCCGATCCGACGCCGGCGAACCGCGAAGCGCTGCGCAAGTTCAATACCCTGGACATGCTAAAGTGGCAATACGTCGAGGGCGTCAAGGACACCTCAACGGTGGCGCCCGACGGTTACCTGCTGGCCCACGAGGCGATCGAGCGCATCGGCGTCGACCCGCAGATGGACCTGCTGGTGGACTACGGCCAGAACATCAAGCAATACGCCCAGCTGCACGCCTACTTCCGCCAGCACCAGCCGCCGCTGCTGGCCATCTGGGGCAAGAACGATCCCTTCTTCCTGCCGCCCGGCGCCGAGGCCTTCAAGCGCGACATTCCGAAGGCGGAAGTGCGCTTCCTGAACAGCGGTCACTTCGCGATCGAGACCCACGGACCCGAGATCGCGCGCGCGATGCGCACCTTCCTGGACCGCCACCTGGGCCCGCGCAAATAAGCCTAAGCTCCGGGTTCGCCTAGATACTGGTGAATCTGGGCGACGACGGCCGCGCCTTCCCCCACCGCGGCCGCCACCCGCTTGGTCGAGCCGGCGCGCACGTCGCCGATCGCGAACACCCCGGGCATGCTGGTTTCCAGCATCTTGCGTGGCTTGTCGGTAGCGACGGTGACGTCGCTGCCGGTGCAAATAAAACCGTTGCGGTCCACCTCGATGTCGCTGCCGTGCAGCCAGCCGGTGTTCGGGTCGGCGCCGATGAACAGGAAGACGTGGCGGATGTCATAGTCGGTCTCGAGCCCGGTGCGCAGGTCGCGCACCTGCACCCGCTCGAGGCCTTTGTCGGTATCGACCAGCCCCGCGATCTCGGCGCAGGTATGCAGCGAGATATTGGGCGTAGCCGCGATGCGCTCGATCAGGTAGTTCGACATGGCCGCCGCCAGGCCGTCGCGCCGCACCAGCACGTGTACCCGGGCCGCATGCCCGGCCAGGAAGACCGCCGCCTGGCCGGCCGAGTTGCCGCCGCCCACCAGGATCACCTCTTGTCCCTTGCACAGGCGCGTCTCGAGCGACGAGGCCCAGTAATACACGCCGCGACCCTCGAGCCGCTTCAGGTTGGCGAGCGACGGCCGTCGGTACCGGGCGCCGCAGGCCAGCACCACGCTATGCGCACGCACCGTGCCGAGGCCTTCGCACAGGGTCATGCGCAGTTGGCCCGAGTCTCGATCCGAATCTCGATCCAGGCAGGTCGCCGACGCCGGAATCGCCACCTCGACGCCGAACTTCTCGGCCTGCACATAGGCGCGGCCTGTCAGGGCCCCACCCGAGATCCCGGTTGGAAAACCCAGGTAGTTCTCGATGCGGGCGCTGGCCGCGGCCTGGCCGCCATACGAAAAGGTCTCGAGCACCACCACCGACAGGCCTTCCGACGCCGCATACACGGCGGTGGCCAGGCCGGCCGGTCCTGCGCCGACCACCGCCACGTCCCACACCTTGCCAGGATCGCATTCCTGCAGCAGGCCGATGCAGCGGCCCAGCTCGGCCAGCGAGGGATTGCGCTTGGGTTCCGTCCCCGGACAGAACACCAGCGGCCAGTCGTCCGGCCCCGGCCGCAGCCCTTCGGCCAGGGCGGCGGCGGCCGGGTCGTGCTCAGGATCGTACAGGCTGTAGGGATGCGCGTTGGACGACAGGAAGCGCTCGAGGTCGCGGATGCCCGGGTGGCCATGCGGCGCGACGATGACCGGCCCGCCCGAGTTCTTCTGCATCAGGATCACCCGGCGCAAGATCAGGGAGCGCACGATGCGCTCGCCCAGCTCGGCCTGCGCCACCAGAAGCATGCGCAGCGACTCGGACGTCAGCGCCAGCACCTCGAGTTCGCCGACGGCCCAGCCGTCTTCCATCGCCGGGCGGCCGGCCAGTTGTCCCTCTTCGCCGCTGAACTGGCCGGGGCCCAGCAGCGCCATCGCCTCGTTCACGCCGAGCCCATCGTGGCGCCGCAGCAGCAACTGGCCGCGCAGGATGAACAGGATGGCGGGCCTGGCCTGGCCGGCCTCGAACACGGCTGCGCCGTCCCTGTGGCGCTGCGGCGCGCCGAACTGGCGCACATGCTGGAGGTCGTCCTCGTCCAGCACCGGATAGATCTGGTGGCGCCGCTTCTCCAGATTCGGCGTGGGAAGCGGCGCCAGGATCGGCGTGGCGCTCATGGCGTGGTCCCGGGCACGGAGATGCCGTCGTTCGTGTGCAGGGCTGCTCGGGGGGCCCGTCCCGCTATGTTGCCGGGGGTGCCGCCGGCCCTGGTCAGCAGCGGCGCACTGGCGCCACGGCAAACCTCGGCCTGTCCGTCCAGCGCACACTCCAGCCGTGCCAGGCGCCGGCGCATCTCGGGCGCCTCGCCGTCTGCCTCGAGCTTGTCGAGCGCATAGGCGCGGGTGGTCCCGAACAGGTATTCGCGCTCGATGTCGTCGGGCGCCGCGCCCGGCATTGCGTGATTGGGTTCCATATCCTTAAGAGACTCCGGAGTGACCATGCCTGTCCAGTAAGTTTGCGTCTTTTCCGGTAAAAGTCACGCCATTTTTTTACCTTTTCCGACCATCACTTACTTTTTAGCCAGGCCGGCGGCCATCGGTGCCAGCCGATGTCCACGCCTATCCCGCCCTCGCCCCGCAGCCATCGAGCACCTTCAGCTGCTGTGCGCGCATGAAGCTGCAGCAGATCAGGATCTCGCGCATCAGATAAACGAAGGCGACGATCAGCGCCAGCATGCCGCCCACGAAGCACAGCGCGATGTACTGGTCGAGTGGCAGGTCGGTGGTGCCGCCCAGGAACAGCATCGCGATCACGACGCAGATCAGCAGCCCGCAAGCGGTGCTGGCGGTGATGCCGACGTTGATCAGACGGGCGCGGTAGTACAGGCTGAGCAGCTCGCCCACGCATTCGTTTTCGGGATCGACCTTCAGGCGGTCTTCCAGCACCCGGCTGCGGTCGATCAGTCGACCCAGCCGGTTGGTCAGCACGATCAGCATCGTGCCCACCCCGGCCAGCAGGAACACCGGCGCGATCGCCAGCTGGATGGCCTCGCCGATATCGCTGAGCTGGAGGTTCATGGGGACGGTGTGATGACGGACATGCGGCAAGTGTAGCAGCACGGCATGCCGGCTCGCGCCTGAGCTCTTCCTTATGGTGGACGGGGCACGGCAGTCCGCTGTTATCGCAACTCCAGGAATGCCATTAAAGCGCGCACGCTTGAGCGCCTGCCGGACGAGCGAACTCTTGAGCAAATGATACGATGTAATTTTTACAAGATAGTAGCCATGCATTCCGATATGACCTCGGTCGGCGCACCACTCATGACGCTTCTGCCTTCGGCGCTCGCCTCCCTGCGCGACGCCCCACCGGCGGCCGCGTTGAAGCAGCTCGCCACCGTGCGCCTGGACCGCCTGCCGCTGCCCGGCCACGGCGCCACGCTCGATCGCTGGCGTGCGCTGGCGGCCGTGGGCGCCCACGACCTCGCGCTCGCCAAGCTGTTCGAAGGTCACACCGACGCGCTTGCCATCCTCCATGAGGCGGGCGCCCATGGCGGCGCCGACGACGCACTCTGGGCCACCTGGTGCGCCGAGCCGCCCGATGCACGCCTGGCGCTGTCGCCCGGCAGCCATGGCGGACACCGTCTCGACGGACGCAAGGCATGGTGTTCGGGTGCGCGCGACGTCAGCCACGCCGTGGTGAGCTGTTGGAGCCCGGACGGCGCTGCGATGCTGGCGGCGGTCGACCTGCGCCACGCCGGCGTCACGGTCAGCGATGATGGCTGGCACGCCGTCGGCATGGCGGCCAGCGGCAGCGTCGACGTGCGCTTCGATGGCGTCGAGGCCCAGGTGCTGGGCGGCCCGGGTTTCTATGTCGAACGCGCCGGCTTCTGGCATGGCGGCGCCGGCGTTGCGGCCTGCTGGTTCGGCGCCGCAACCCGTCTTGCCGATGCCCTGCGCGAACGCGTGGCCGGACGCGGCGATCCTCACCGCCTCGCGCAACTGGGCGACGCGGCGGTGGCGCTGCAGGGGAGCGCGGCGCTGATGCGCGAAGCCGCCGCGCGCATCGACCGCTCGCCGCAGGCCAACGCGATGGGCGATGCGCTGTCGGTGCGCCTGAGCGTCGAGGCAAGCGCCGGCCTGGTGCTGGCCGCGGCCGGACGCGCGCTGGGCGCCGGTCCGCTGTGCAAGGACGCGGCGCTGGCGCGGCTGTACGCCGACCTGCCGGTCTTCATGCGCCAGAGCCACGCAGAGCGCGACCTGGAAGCGCTCGGGCGCATGGTTAGTAAATCAGGAGCGGCGCCATGGACACTGTAGCCCGCTCGCGCCACATCGCCGGCGCCGGCACCACGGCCGCGGCCTGGCGCCAGGCGTCCGAGCTGGCCATGGCGCCGTCCACGACGCTCGATCGGCTCGTGCCTCCCGGAATCCGCGTCGTGGTGGTCGCGCCGCATCCGGACGACGAAATCCTCGCCTGCGGGGCCTTGCTGTACATGCTCGCGCAGCGGGGCGACGCGCCACTGGTGGTCGCCGTCACCGATGGCGAAGCGAGCCACCCCGGCTCGCCCGACTGGCCGCCAATGCGCCTGCGCGCGCAGCGAATCCAGGAGACCGGGGCTGCGCTCGCCTGCCTGGGCCTGGCGCAGCCGCACATCGAACGGCTCGGCATTGCCGACGGCGGCGTCACGGCAGCCGAGTCGATGCTGGCCGCCAGGCTGGGCGCGCTGCTGCGGCCGGGCGACCTCGTGATCACCACCTGGCACCACGACGGCCATCCGGATCACGAGGCCACGGCGCGCGCCTGCGCCGCGGCGGCGCGTGAACGGCAAGTCTGCCTGCTCCAGGCGCCGGTATGGGGCTGGCACTGGAGCGCACCGGGCGACGGGGCGATGCCCTGGACACACGCCCGCAAACTCCAGCTGCCGATCGATGCGGTCGAGCGCAAGCGCGCCGCGCTGGCCTGCTTCACCAGCCAGGTCGAGGGCGACGCCAGCACCGGCGCCGCCCCGATCCTGCCGGCATTCGCGATGGAGCGCGTGCTCCACCCCTTCGAACTGTTCTTCGACTGCCATGACTGACACGCGCCTGCACCACTTCGAAGCGCTGTACAGCGCCAGCGACGATCCCTGGAATGTGCGCGGCGCCTGGTACGAACGGCGCAAGCGCGCCATCCTCCTCGCCAGCCTGGCCAAACCGCACTACCGCAACGCCTTCGAACCCGGTTGCGGCAATGGCGCGCTGAGCACCGCGCTTGCGCCGCGATGCGCGCGCCTGCTGGCCAGCGATGGCGCGGCCGCCGCACTCGATGCGGCGCGCAGGGATGTGCCGCCCGACCTGTCCGGCGCAATACGGTTCGAGCAGCGCAGGCTGCCGGACGACTGGCCGGACGACGAAACCTTCGACCTGATCGTCATCAGCGAGCTGGCCTATTATTTTGCGCTGCCCGAGGCCGCCGCGCTACTTGCCCGGGCCGCCGCCGGCATGGCGCCCGACGGCGAGCTCGTGATGTGCCATTATCTGCACGACTTCGACGATCGCGCATGCGGCACGGACGCGCTGCACCGGGCTGCTGGCGACATTCCCGGCCTGCAGCGCAGCATGGTTCATCGTGACCGGGATTTCTTGCTCGAGACCTGGACGGCCCATGGAGGTCGGCCATGATCGGCGTCGCCATTCCCGCCCACGACGAAGAGGCCTACCTCGACGCCTGCCTGCACGCCCTGCTGCGCGCGGCGTGCCATCCGGCGCTGGCGGGAGAGCAAGTCATGGTATGCGTCGTGCTCGATGCCTGCAGCGACCGCTCGCTGGACGTCGTTGCCTTGCATGAGGCGCTGTTCGGCGCCGCGGGCTGTCGTCTGGCGTGGTGCGAAATCTCGGCGCGCCAGGTCGGCGCCGCGCGCGCCGCCGGTGCCCGGCATCTGCTGGAGCGCGGCGCACGCTGGCTGGCGTTCACCGATGCCGACACCTGCGTCGCGCCAGGCTGGCTTGCGGCGCAGATCGCGCTCGGCGCCGATGTGGTGTGCGGTTCGGTCGGCGTCGAAGACTGGTCGGCGCATGGCGACCAGTCCTCCGTGCTGTGCGAGCGATTCAGGGGCGACTACCAGGACCGCGACGGCCATCGCCACATCCACGGGGCGAACCTGGGCGTGAGCGCCAAGGCTTACCTGGCGGTCGGCGGGTTCGCCTGCGTTGCCTGCCACGAAGACGTGCTGCTGGTGCGGGCACTGGAAGGCATCGGGGCCCGCTTCGCCTGGAGCGCGCAACCCAGGGTCGTCACCAGCGCCAGGACCGACGCGCGGGCGCGCGGCGGTTTCGGCGATACGCTGCGGGCACTGGCCGCCGGCCTGCTGCCCCTCGAGGCAGCGCCCTGGCCTACGCCGCAGCCCGCTGACTGAGACGGGCCAGCTCCGGACGCGCCGTACGACCCGCCGCGACGCGCATGCCGTCGCCCAGCAGGCGGGCCGCCCAGCCGAATACCGTGTTCTGGCTCACCACGCCGCGCATCGCGCGCATCCGGTCCATCTGTTCCTGCGCAGGCATGTCCAGCGCGCGGCCGAGGGCGCGGGCGATGCCGGCGATATCGCGCGGCTCGACCAGCAGGGCTTGACCCAGCTCCGCCGCGGCGCCGGCCTGGCGGCTGAGCACCAGCGCGCCACGCAAGTCATTGCGCGCCGCCACGAATTCCTTGGCCACCAGGTTCATCCCGTCGTGCAGGCTCGTGACCACGCACACGTCGCTGGCGCGGTAGCAGTCGGTGACGGTGGCTGCGTCGGCGCTGGCGGCGTGCAGCACCACCGGCTGCCAGGCATCATTACCGAAGCGGGCATTGATCCTGGCCGTCAGCGCCTTCACCTGGCGCGAGATTTCCTGGTAGGCCGGCAAGGCACCGCGACATGGCGCGCCGATCTGCAGCAAGGTCAGCTGGCCCAGGAGTTCTGGACGCTGTTCCAGCAGCAGCTCGAAGGCCTGCAAGCGCTCCGGAATGCCCTTGGTGTAATCCATGCGGTCGACGCCGACCAGCAGGCGCACCCCTGGCGCGATGCCGAAGCGGCGCCGGACCTCGTCGCCCAGGCCGGGCGCGGGCAGTTCCTGGCGGCCGGGCCAGGCGATCGAGATCGGATAGGCCTCGACGTGGGCGCTGCCGGCCCCCTGGGCGCAGGCGGCGCGCGCCAGCTTGAAGTTGTCCCGGTCAGCCGGGGTCTGCAGGCCGACCACGGTGCTGGCCAGCAGGCCCGCCATCACCTGCTCGCGCCATGGCAGGCGCGCCAGGCGCTGCGGCGCCGGGAATGGAATATGCCAGAACAGCACGATGACCGCGTCCGGCAGGCGCTCGCGCACCATCTGCGGCACCAGCGCCAGGTGGTAATCCTGGACCAGCACCACCGGGCGCGCGCTCGCGGCTTCGGCCACCACGGCCTCGGCGAAGCGGCGGTTGACCCGCACATAATGCTCCCAGTCGGCGGCGCGGAAGGTCGGTTCGACGTCGGTGCGGTGGCACAGCGGCCACAGGCCCTCGTTGGCCAGGCCGTCGTAATAGCCGGCCACTTCATCCGCGTCCAACCACAGGCGGCGCAGGCGGTAGGGAGCGTCCAGGTAGTGCTTGCGCACGTGGTCGTGCTCGTCGCAGGTGGCGCGGTCGGCGTCGCCGCTGCCATGGGCGATCCAGCAGCCGCCTTCCTTGGCCAGTACGGCTTCGAGCGCCGTGACCAGGCCGCCAGCGGGACGCTGTGCAACGATGCCGTCTGGGGTATGGGAATGGATGCAAGGAGCCCGGTTCGAGACGACGATCAGGTCGTCGCCGCAGCCCAGCTGCTCGAGCAGGCGGGCCAGGTCGGCGCTGTCGCGCACGTCGGCCGGGTCGAGCGGGCTGGCCGGCGCTTTCAGGCTGCGCTCGTGGCGGCGGCGATCGGCGGGCAGCCCGTCCGGGAGATGAGTCGGTAGATGCGCTTGATTGCCGCGCACCCGCGTGGTGGGGTGGGATTGGTATCTCGCTGTCATGCAAACAGCTTAATATGTTAACGTTCCACCCCACCGTGCGCCAGCGTACTCAAATTGACAATTTACCTAATGGCAATTTTCAGAGGGCGATGTAATGGTCCAGCAGCAGTGCCGCGAACAGCAGCGCCAGGTACATGATCGACCAGGCGAAGGACTTGCGGGCGATCTGGTCGCTATAGCGCTTGTGCACCAGCCAGCCGTAGCGCAGGAACACGGCGTTCAGCGCACAGGCGGCCACCAGGTACACGATCCCACTCATGCCCACCGCCCACGGCAGCGCGGTGCCGGCCGCCAGCGCCAGGCTGTAGCGCCACACCTGCAGGCCGGTATGCGCCATGCCGTGGGTAACGGGCAGCATCGGCAGGCCGGAGCGCGCGTAGTCGTCGCGGCGGTACATCGCCAGCGCCCAGAAGTGCGGCGGCGTCCACAAGAAAATGATCAGGACCAGCAACCAGGCTTCCATCGGCACCGCATTGGCGACCGCGGCCCAGCCCAGCGCCGGCGGCATGGCGCCGGCGAAGCCGCCGATCACGATGTTCTGCGAGGTATTTGGCTTGAGCAGCAGCGTGTAGATGAAGGCATAGCCGACGAAGGTCGCCAGGGTCAGCCACATCGTCAGCGGATTGACCCGGGTATACAGCAGCGCCGCACCGGCGCCACCCAGCACCAGCGAGAACACGACGGTTTGCAGCGGTCCCAGGCTGCCGCTGGCGGTCGCGCGGCGCGCGGTGCGCGCCATCCGGGCGTCGATCCGCGCTTCGAGCAGGCAATTGACTGCGAAAGCGGCGCCGGCCAGCAGCCAGATGCCCGCGCCGCTGTACAGCAGCACGCCCCAGCCGGGGAAGCCATCGCTGGCCAGCAGGCTGCCGATGACGGCGCAGAACACGGTCAGCATCGTGACGCGCGGCTTGGTCAGCGCCCAGTACTGCAAGCAGTAGGCGGCCAGGCCGGCAGCGGCGCCGTCGCCCGGGTCTGCCGTTTCCAAATCTATAACTTTAACGTTCGACATGATCGCTCGACCGCGGCGCGAAGATGGCGGTCCTTACCCAAAACCCGACATCCTAGAGGAAATCGCGGTGCACACATACGGGCAAAATGTCCCAGTTGCCGTATATGCTATGAAATTTGGGTTAATTAACCCACTTCTTCCGGCGCGACCGTGGCCGTATGCACCACACCGGCACACGTTTTACCGGCATTTGATGCATGAAAACCACATGCTGGACCATGAACAACGCGACGTAGGCAAGCAGCTCGCACAATTCCTCGAACGTCTGGGCGCTGGCAAGCACCCTGTCGAGATGACAAGACATATGGCCCTCGGCGCAGGTCGACCCCATGGCGGCGGCCAGCACGACCACCAGCTTCACCCAGGGCATGCGCCGGGCGAACGCGGCCCGCAGCGGCCCGTCGATCCGGTAGTAAACCGCACTGAGCACCAGTAGCGCCAGCAGCACGGCGGCGCCGGGCCTGGCCAGTGGCTGGAACCACAGCGCCATCGCCGCCGTGGTATCGGCGGCGGTGGAGCGGTCAGGCAGCCATGCCCTGCACCAGCTGAGCTCTCGCCCGGCCAGCAACAGCCAGACCGGCACGACCCACAGCGCCAGCATGGCGACGCGCGCCGGCCGGGTGCGCACATACATCAGCAGCGCCAGCGTGCTGCCGGCGCACAGCACGACCACCTGCAGGCTTTCCAGCAGGCCACCCTCGCGCGCCCAGGCCGCGGGCAACACCAGGCTGGCCGGATAGCAGGCGGCAAGCGCTGCCAGCAGCGCCCATTCGCCTTGCCCGCCCGGCAACCACGATGTACTTCGTCGCATATCCGCTCCAATCGCATGAGGCCGCGGTGCTCCTTGTCGGAAGACCTGTCGGCAATCTGGCGATTGTACGAAGCGGCATCACGCGCACGATTGGTTCACAGAGAACTCCTACCGATGGTTGTTGTTTTCACGTCAACGATCGCACTGTGGGATCGCGGTTTCAATGGCCGGCGTGGGCCGGCTTGGCGGCGCTGTTCAGGGCCTTCACGGGCGCCTGGATCTCGACCTGCTCGCGCTTGCCATCCTTGCCCTCGAAGACCAGGGTGAACGGCACGGTATCGCCCTCCTTCACCTGGGCTTTCAGGTTCATCATCATGATGTGATAGCCGCCCGGCTTCAGCTCCACCGTCTTGCCGGCCGGCAGGTCGACCGACTGCACCTGGCGCATGCGCATGACGTCGCCCTGCATCGCCATCTCGTGCACTTCGACGGTCGGCGTCAGCGGCGAGCTGGCCGACACGAACTTGCTGTCCTTGGCCGCATGCAGCTGCATGAAGGCGCCGGTCGCCTTCTGTTGGGGAACGGTGGCGCGCACCCAGGCGTCCTTGACGGTGACGTTGGCCTGGGCCTGGGCGGAACTAGCTACGGCCGCCAGCATGGCGGCAGCAACGACAGTGCGGATGAAATGGTTCATGGTGTTCTCCTTGATTTGAATTGGGATGACTCAAGCGGCATGCAGCAGCTTGCGCACGTCGGCAGCGTACTCGATCGCCGACTGGCTGTGCGAGAGTTTCAGGCGCAGCTTGCCCTTGGTGTCAAAGGCATAGGTGACCGAGGTATGGTCGATGGTGTAGGAATCGCCGGTGGGCACTTTCTGGTAGATGACCTTGAATTCCTTTGCGGTCTCGGCCAGGCGCTCCTGGTCACCGTACAGGGCGAGGAAAGTCGGATCGAAGGCGGCCGTATAGGCATTCAGGACCTCGGGCGTATCGCGCTCCGGGTCGACGCTGACGAACAGCACCTGCAGGCGGTCGCCGTCCGGTCCCAACAGGGTCTTGACTTCGGCCGCACGCGCCAGCGCGGTTGGGCACACGTCCGGGCATTGGGTAAAGCCAAAGAACACCAGCACGACCTTGTCCTTGAAGTCGGCCAGCGTGCGTTCCTGGCCGGTCGGATCCTTGAGACGGAAATCGCGGCCGAAATCGGCGCCGGTGATGTCGGTGCCGTTGAAACTGACCGAACTGCCCAAGCTGCAGCCGGCAAGCAGCCCCAGCGCGAGGGTCGTGCCGGACAGCACGAAGGCGCGCCGCGAGGTGATGCTTGAAACTCGTTGATTCATCTTGCTACTCCTGGATACTTCTGGATGAGCGCGCGATGTGCAGGCGCAAACCTCCATGGGCTACGCCGCGCTGCGCGCGTAAAGACTGCGCCGGCCTTGCAGCCGGTAGAACAAGGTCAGGAGTGTGCGGGCGGCCCGCGTGGCGGCAGCGGTGCGCCGACAGTGGCGGCGACGTGGAAGGCGGCAGGCACGTGCACCACGGCGGCGGCCGGCGGCGGCGGCGGAACGCACGGCGCCGCCAGCAGCGGCGGGACGGCGGCGGGCAGGCACAGTGGGCAATCGAGGGTATGCCCCTTGGCGTGCACGGCGGCGCCGTCGCGGTCGATGAGGACGACCTTGACGCCGCCCTCGGAACAGACCAGCGCCATCGCGACCGGCTGCACCATGGGGGCCGCACTGGCAGCGCCCAGGGTGAGGACGAACCAGGCCAGGACCAATCGGACCAGCATCGACGATGTGCGCAAGATGTGCATGACCTTCGATTATTGGTGATGACCTTCACTTCCGTCAACGCCAAAAGCTGCATCCAAAAGCTCTTCCATAGTGTAGATCATGACGCATGCCCTTGACAGGTATTGACGCGCCGGATATCTTAACGTTAAAAGTTGCCTTAGAGCAATTAACCCTTGGTACCAAGGGGGGAGGTACGAGAACTCGGCCACAGGCACGCGGAAATAGCACGGCCTGCGCAGTGCGGATGGCGGTTGCCGCCTGCGCAGGATCCCAATCAAAAATTGATGACCAAGGAGTATCAAATGAACTTACTGCCTCGCGGGCAGTCCTCAGGCCGCTACCGCATGCCCGGCCTGACGCTCGCGCTCACGATGTTGCTTGCCGGTTGCGGCGGTGGTGGAGATGGCGAATCGCCCATGTCTTCCATGCAAAGCGCCAGCAAGAGCCTGTTCAAGGCCTTTTCAGCAACGGCCGAGGGGCCGGAAATGCCCCTCACCCCGACCGGCGCCACCGCCACCTCGCGCGAGCGAGACGATCTCGACGCCAAATTCGCCATCGATGGCGACCGAAACACCCGTTGGGGCAGCAAGTTCACGAATGAAGAAGAACTCGTGCTCGAGTTCGCGGAAAGCGTGGTGATCACCCGTGTCCGCATCGACTGGGAGAACGCGCACGCCCGCAAATACGAGCTGCAGGTCTCCGAGGACGGCGACAGCTGGACCACGATCAAGACCGTGACCGACAGCCAGGGCGGCGTCGAAGACCTGAAAGGCTTCGCCGGCGAGGGTCGCTACCTGCGCGTGAAAGGCGCCGAGCGCGCCGGGCAGTATGGCTATTCGATCCTCGAGATCCAGGCCTTCACCGGCACGCCGCTTGACCCCGACGCGCCGACCGAGCCCGCTCCCGCACCCGAGGTCCCGGTCGACCTGAGCAAGCCTGGCGTGCCAATCAAGGCGGCAGGCGCGACCTCGTCACGCCCCGAGAACGGCGGCATGAGCGCCTCGATGGCGATCGACGGCAAGCCGAACACCCGCTGGGCCAGCCATCAGGCCGATGGCAACGGCGGCTGGATCCAGTTCGACTTCGCCGCCCCGACCCCTATTGGCTATATCAAGCTGAACTGGGAGAATTCCTACGCCAAGCAGTACAAGCTGCAGACGTCGAACGACAACGTCAACTGGACCGACCTGCGCATCGTCGACAAGGGCCAGGGCGGGGTCGAGGAGTTCTTCAACCTCAATATCGTCGCCAAGCATGTCCGCCTGCAAGGCCTGATGCGCGCGACGCAATACGGCTACTCGCTGTGGGAAGTCGAGTTCAAGACACCGGGCAGCGACAACACCATCCCCGAACAGCCAACCTCGGCGCAGGCATTCCCGGCCAGCGGCAATGGCTGGACGCCGTTGCCGGGCTCGAACGACGCCATCGAGTCGCTCCAGTTCACGCTGCCCGACGGCACCCTGGTGACGCGCTTCGGCGCCCGCGTCCAGGACCGCCATGGACGCGAACGCGGCGAGGAATGGAACGAGATCGGCTACGGCCCCAACAGGACGGTCGATCCCGCTACCGGCCAGCCGGTCAACCCGGCGCCCGGCCGCCACCTGACCTTCGTGCCGCAGTACCACCAGAACCGCACCTGGGGCGTCGAGGTCATCGACCGCAGCCGCGTGGCAAACAACACCCGTCCGGTCCTGATCGTCAACCAGTACACGCTGGTGGACTTCCTGCCGGGTGGTGTGGCGTTCTTCCGCGCCTTCGACCGGCCGGGCGACACCGGCTTCGGCTGGATGAATCCGGGCCAGCTGATCAACGACAAGGTCGCGATCTGCCCGCCGACGCCGTATCCACGCAACAACACGCTGTACAACGCGAACCTGGCCAATGGCGACTGCGCCCTGCAGCACTGGACCTATCCGGGCCACGCCGAGCTGAACTCCGACGGCTTCCCGAACGGCCGCAGCGTTCCGGCCCGTCCGCTTGTCGCCGGCGACGTGGTCGAGATCTCGCCCTCGATGTTCTCGACCACTGCGGCGATGCAGGCCAAGGGCGACTCCGGCGGCATCCGCTACTACTCGAACGAGTGGACCTATGTGGTCGGCCAGGGTCTGCGTCCATGGTATGGCGTGCAGCCACGCCTGATGAACGCACCGCTGCCCTTCGACACCCTGTCGGGCGGCATCGGCTCTGTGTCCTATAACTACAGCGACAACGGCAGTTTCATGTTCCAGCAGCCGCATAACAATACCGGCATGCAGAACATGCAGCGCTTCGTCGAGGGACGCCGCCTGGTGCACACCAACTTCACCACGGGCAAGCACAACGAGCCGGGCAACGATCCGCATCCGAACGTGGTCGGACTCCAGGGCCAGCGTTTCAGCCAGTCGGCCTGTATCGCCTGCCATACCAATAACGGCCGCAGCGCTGCACCGGAAGTCGGTCGCCGCCTGGACACCATGGCTGTGCGCGTCGCAAAAACGGCGGCGGACGGCACCCAGCTGCCGCACCCGACTTACGGGACGACGGTGCAGATGAACGCCTCCACCGCGGCCGGCACGCCCCAGAACTGGGGCGGCGTGCGCGTGAAGGAGTTCGAAACGCGCACCGTCAAGCTGGCCGACGGCACCGACGTGCAGTTGCGCAAGCCGGTACTGGTGTTCGACGGTCCGACCCCGGACACGGTGTCGCTGCGCGCCGCCCAGCCGATGATCGGCACCGGCCTGCTCGAAGCGGTGCCCGAGGCCGACATCCTGGCGCGCGTGCGCAGCGTGCCTGACCAGGACGGCGTCAAGGGCGTGGCCAACTTCGTGTTCGATCCCGAGACCGGTGCGGTGCACATTGGCCGCTTCGGCTGGAAGGCGTCGAAGGCGACGCTGCGTCACCAGACTGCCAGCGCGCTGCTGCAGGACATGGCAGTGACCTCGCCGGTCTATCCGAACCGCAGCTGCGACAGCAACCCGGCTGGCTGCGCCTCGGCGCCGAAGCAGCGCGGCATCTCGGAAGCCGACCTGCAGCAGCTCTCGAACTACCTGGCCCTGCTGGCCGTGCCTGCACAGCGCAGCCTGCCGAGCGGCTTCCCTAAAGGCGTGTCGGCCATCGAGGAGCTGGACGTCGACAGCCGCCAGGTCGCCGCCGGCGCCAAGCTGTTCGAGGCGATGCGCTGCGTGGCCTGCCACACCGCGTCGATGAAGACCGGCGCGAACCACCTGTTCGCGGAACTGCGCGACCAGACGATCCGTCCTTACACCGACCTGCTGCTGCACGATATGGGTTCCGGCCTCGCCGACGACTACCAGGAAGGCCAGGCCAGCGGCCGCATGTGGCGCACGCCGGCGCTGTGGGGCCTGGGCTACACCGAAAAGGTGCTGGACCGCGAAGGCAGCGTCGGCTACCTGCACGACGGCCGCGCGCGCAACCTGACCGAAGCGATCATGTGGCACGACGGCGAAGCCGCCGCGGCCCGCAACCGCTTCGCGAAGCTGGCGAAAGCCCAGCGCGACGAGCTGCTGGCTTTCCTGCGCTCGCTGTAAGCTGAACGCCGCAAGGCTAAGCTGAAAGGCGCCGGGAGCGATCCCGGCGCCATTTTTCATCTCATCGCCAGGGTTGACTCGATATATGAAACGTATACAATAAATATACGAATCATATAGGAGCAATATCATGGGCATTGTCAACATCGAAGACGACCTGCACGACCAGGTCCGCCTCGCCACCAAGGTTTCCTGCCGCTCGATCAACGCGCAAGCCGCGTTCTGGATCAAGATCGGCATGCTGTGCGAGACCAATCCCACCCTCAGCTTCAACGAGATCGTGCAGCGCGAGCTGGCCGCCGCCGGCGTCTCGGCGCCGCCCCTGACCCTGAGCGCGGCATGACCAAGCAACCGCATGAACTGGCGCTGATGGCCGAGTCGGGCCGCCTGCTGGCATCCGTGTTCGGGATGCTCGACCAGCTGTCCCTGGCCGGCATGACGACCCTCGAGGTGGACACGTTCGTCGAACGCTTCATCGTGGACCATCTCGGCGCACGGCCGGCCAGCAAGGGCCAGTACGACTACGGTTTCGTGCTCAACTCGTCGATCAACCACGTGGTCTGCCACGGCGTGCCGTCGACGATCGACATCCTGAAGGACGGCGACATCGTGAACTTCGACATCACGCTCGAAAAGAACGGCTATATCGCCGACTCCAGCAAGACCTATCTGGTCGGCGACGTCGACCTGGCCGCGCGCCGCCTGGTCCAGACGACTTACGAGGCGATGTGGAAAGGCATCCGCGCGGTGCGGCCCGGCGCCACCCTGGGCGACGTCGGCCATGCGATCGAGCGCCACGCCAAGCGCAATGGCTGTTCGGTGGTGCGCGAGTATTGCGGCCACGGCATCGGCCGCGAGATGCACGAGGAACCGCAGGTGCTGCACTTCGGGTCGAAAGGCGCGGGCCTCAAGCTGCGCGAGGGCATGGTGTTCACCATCGAGCCCATGCTCAACCGGGGCGGACGCAGCGTGCGCACCGAGGACGATGGCTGGACTGTCGTGACGCGCGACGGGTCATTATCGGCCCAGTTCGAGCATACGGTCGCGGTGACGGCGAGCGGCGTGGAGGTACTTACCCTGCGTCCGGAAGAGCGGGCAATGGTCGCCGCCTAGAACACCAGCATGCGCCAGCCCGGCGCGCTGCCCTGCTCGACAAAGGACACCATGCCTTCGACACCGGCGCAGTGCGGCGCGAGCGCCGGACGGTCGGCGCCGCTGGCATGCAGCGCCTGGGTGCAGGCGCGGATCTCCACGCCCAGATCAGCGCTCGCCTCCAGGTGACGTGAGATCGGCCACTGCTCGGCGCCGAAGCCGGTCAGGCGCGTCGCATTCTCAGCCAGCAGCCACAGCACCGACTGGCTGGAAAACAGCATCTTGACCCGCATATCGAGCGCCGCCGCAGCTTGGGCGGTCATGAAGGGCGTGGCGAGCAGTTCGGGACGCGACAGGTCGCAGGACCAGACCAGGATGGCCAGCCCGCGCGCTGCCGTGTTCACGGCTTGATCCAGTCGTCGCTCGGCTCGAGCCGCATGCGGTGCTCGGCCTGTTCGGCCAGGGTGGCGCCATGTGCCAGCCTGGCACGGTCGCGCTCCCAGTCGCTGGCCTGGATCACACAGATCCAGCCCTTGCCATACGGGTCCTGGTTGATGAGTTCGGGCTTGTCTTCGAGCAGTTCGTTGATCTCTACCACGGTGCCGGAGACCGGCGTCTTGATCGTCACCACGGTCTTGCTCAGCTCGACCACACCCATGGTCTTGCCCTGCTCGAGCTCGGTGCCGACCGACTTCGGCCGGCACATATAGAAATAATTACCGCTGATCTTGACGCCGAAGGCGCTGACGCCGACCTGCATGCGGCCTTCGCCCAGGTCGCGGCACCACATATCGTTCTCGAGGTCGAAGTAGCAGTCGTCCGGATAGTCGAAGCCGAGGATGAGCATGGTAGCGAGGAAGAGAAAATCATGGCGGAAGGATGCGGGAGTCGAACCCACCCGGCGACGCATGGCGCCACCAACTGGGTTTGAAGCCCAGCCGCCCCACCAGGGACGATTTCCTTCCGAAGAGCCCGCATTTTACCGCGTGCGGGCAATTCAATCCAGTGGCGGGCTGGAACGACGCTCGAGGATCTGCAGTTTGCCGAGCACGCTCGCCACCTTGGTCGTGATGACGTCGATCGCCGGGCCATTTGCGCCGTGCGGCAGGATCATGTCGGCGCTGCGCCTGGTCGGTTCGATGAATTGCTTGTGCATCGGACGCACCGTGTCCATGTACTGGCCGACGATGCTGTCCAGCGAACGGCCGCGTTCGGCGACGTCGCGCTGCAGCCGGCGGATGAAGCGCACGTCGGGCGCGGTGTCGACGAAGATCTTCAGCGACATCATGTCGCGCAGGTCGGCATCGTACAGGGCGAACAGGCCCTCGATCACGATCACCGGGGCCGGTTTGACGGGAATGGTCTGGTCGGTACGGTTGGACACGGTGAAGTCGTAGATCGGCATCGCGATCGATTCGCCGTTGCGCAAGGCGCGCACATGCTCGACCAGCAGCGGCCAGTCGAAGGCATGCGGGTGATCGTAGTTCTGTTCGCGCCGCTCTTCCATGGTGAGATGGGTCTGGTCGCGATAGTAGTCGTCCTGCATGACGACGGAAACGAGATCGGTGCCGAACGACGACAGCACTTGCTGCGTCACCGTCGATTTGCCACTGCCGCTGCCGCCGGCCACGCCAATGACAAAGGGTACAAAGGGTTGCGAAGGATTCTGATTCATCCCGCCATGATACCGGAGCGGCGTGGGTTTCGACAGGGGCGACGGGCTGCATGCATCGGCATGTCATTACATCGTCATGCACATCGCTTACCTTGGCGAAGTTGCAAACAATATCGGCACAACAACATAACGCGGCAATTGTTGTTGCCCAATCGCAAACACCTATTCCCGGATAGATCTCATGACTTCACGCCGCACATTCCTGAGCAGCAGTGCCCGCGCCGGCATCGCCGCCGCCACCTACGCCGCCTTCCCGCCCGCCATCCAGCGCGCGCTCGCCATCCCCGCCAACAATGCCACCGGCACCATCCGCGACGTCGAGCACGTGGTGATCCTGATGCAGGAGAACCGCGCCTTCGACCACTATTTCGGCACCCTGGCCGGCGTACGCGGCTTCGGCGACCGCTTCCCGATCCCCCTGCCCGAAGGCCGCAACGTGTGGCAGCAGCGCATGGGCAACGGCAACCTGATGATGCCGTTCCACCTCGACGGCAGCAAGGGCAATGCCCAACGCGCCAACGGCACGCCGCACGATTGGCTCGACAGCCAGCTGGCCTGGGACAACGGCCGCATGGACCAGTGGCCGCGCTACAAGAACCCGATCTCGATGGGTTACTTCAAGGACAGCGAAATCCCGTTCGCCTTCGCGCTGGCCAATGCCTTTACCCTGTGCGATGCCTACCACTGCTCCATGCACACCGGGACCGACGCCAACCGCTCGTTCTTCCTGACCGGCACCAACGGCGCCGTACCCACCGGCACCGCCTTCGTCACCAATGAATGGGATGCGATCGATGGCGTCGCCGCCGGCGTCAACACCGGCTACACCTGGACCACCTATGCCGAACGCCTGGAGGCTGCCGGCGTCAGCTGGATCAGCTACCAGAACATGCCCGACGAGTGGGGCGACAATATGCTGGGCGCCTTCCGCCAGTTCAGGCGCGCCAATATCGCCTCGGGCTATCCGGTCTCCAGCGGCGGCGCACCTAGCCAGCCCTACACCAATACTGGCCAGCCGCTGCCCTACAAGGCCTATGACGCGGCGACCGACAACGCCAACAATCCGCTCTACAAGGGCATCGCCAACACCCTGCCCGGCACCCGGCCTGAACAGTACCTGGACGCCTTCAAGCGCGACATCCGCGAAGGCAAGCTGCCGCAGGTAGCATGGATGAACGCGCCGTCGATCTACTGCGAGCATCCCGGCCCATCGAGCCCGGTGCAGGGCTCCTGGTTCCTGCAAGAGGTGCTGGACGCCCTCACCGCCAACCCCGAGGTCTGGAGCAAGACGGTCCTGATCGTCAACTTCGACGAGAACGACGGCTACTTCGACCACGTGCCCTCCCCCTCGGCGCCCTCGCCCGACGGCAAGGGCGGCTACGCCGGCAAGACCACGCTGGCGGCCGGCGACCTGACGCACGAGTACTACACGCATTCGCGCCCTCCCGGCAGCAACAAGCAGCCGGCGCCGGACGGCCGGGTGTACGGCCCTGGCCCGCGCGTGCCGATGTATGTGATCTCGCCCTGGAGCCGTGGCGGCTGGGTCAACTCGCAGGTGTTCGACCACACCTCGGTGCTGCGCTTCCTGGAAGCGCGCTTCGGTGTCAAGGAGCCGAATATCAGCCCGTTCCGCCGCGCGGTGTGCGGCGACCTGACCAGCGCCTTCAACTTCGTGTCGCCCAACGATGAAGCGCTGCCGGTGCTCACCGGCCGCAAGAGCAAGGGCGAGGCCGATGCCCTGCGCGCCGCGCAGCAGCGCCTGCCGCAGGTGCCAGCGCCGGCCACGCCGCAGATGCCCGTGCAGGCCGCGGGCACCCGGCCGTAGCGCGCGCTGCCGTATGAACTTGCGACCACCTTCGAAATCCAGCCCGGCGCCACGATGGCCGCGGCGCGGGTGGCGCTGACCTTCATCAACAGCGGCCGCCAGGGCGCCGTGTTCCACGTCTACGACCGCAAGAACCTGGCCGCCATCCCGCGCCGCTACACGGTCGAAGCGGGCAAGTCGCTGGCGGACGTCTGGACGCCCGCCGTTGGCGGCGCCTACGACCTGTGGGTGCTGGGACCGAACGGCTATCACCGCCATTACACCGGCAGCGCGCTGCGCGCCGTGGCGGCGGGCCAGCCGCGGCCCGAGGTCCAGGTGCGCTGCGACGCCGCTACCGGCGAACTGGTGCTGCGCCTGGTGAACACCGGCGCGGCGCCATGCACCTTCGTCCTGGGCGCCAACGCGTATGCACAGCTTCGACAGCAGCACACGCTGGCGCCGCGCACCGAACTGACCGTGCGCATTCCCGTGGCGGGCAACGATTACTGGTACGACTTCAGCGCCACGGTATCCGGCCAACCCGACTATCTGCGCCGCTTCGCCGGCCGCGTCGAGACCGGCCGCCACACGGTCAGCGACCCGGCGCTGGGCCGCGCCTGAACACACTATTGAAAGGAATTCTCATGCAATCGATCATTCGCAACTTCGCGCTCGCCGCCGCCATCGCGCTGTGCGCCCCCTTCGCCTCGGCCGCCGTGCTGAACTTCGACGACATCGTCGGTCCCGACGGCTTCGCCGCCGTGCCCGGCAACTACGGTGGCCTGGACTGGTCGGCGTCAGGCCTGAACGTGTTCACTGCGCACGGCAAGCCCTTCACGCCACATTCGGGCCTGGGCCAGGTGACGACCGACTGGATCGACGGTGGGCCGATCGCGAGCACCATCCGCTTCCTGGCGCCGACGGTGTTCAACGGCGCGTGGTTCTCGGGGTATGAGGACAGCAGCGTGCGCTTCGACCTCTACTTCGGTGGCCAGCTGGTTGCCAGCTCGGCGGCACTGCAGCTATCGAGCACGTCGGCCTTCCTCGACGCCGGCTGGAATGGCGCGATCGATTCGGTGATCGTGCGCACCGGCGCTCAGGGTTCCTACGCGATGGACGACTTCACTTTCGTGGATGCCACACAGGTGCCGGAACCGGGCATGCCGGCCCTGCTGCTGGCCGGCGTAGGCGGCCTGCTAGTCCTTCGGCGGAAACAGCAAGGTCCCCGGCCGTAACAGGTGCACGTCGCCGACCCGGCGCAAGAAACCGATCCGGTCGAAGAACTCCAGGATCTGGATCGCACGCTTGCGGCCCAGGCCCGTCTCGTCGCGGAAACGCGCCGCCGTGACCTGGCCCTGGGCATCCTCGTGCGCCAGGCGGCGCACCAGGTCGGCGGCCTCCTGCATCACGGCCGGGTGGTAGAACAGGTCTTTCACGATCTGATAGACGTCGCCGCCGCGCGCCATGCGGCCCAGCACCTGGCGCACCTGTACTTCGGGCAGGCGCGCGGTCTGGGCGATATCGCGCACCCACGGCGGATCGAAGCGGCCGTCCAGCAGCTTCGGCAGAGCATGTTCCGCCACCACCTGCTCGGCCGCACGCAAGGCCACGCCGTGCTCCGGCAGGTGCAGGAAGCCGTTGCGGCGATTGATGCTGCCGGCCGCGATCATGTGTTCGGTCAGCTGCAGCCACAGCGCCTCCGGCATGCGCGGCGCGGCCAGGCGGCGCGCGCGCAGCAGGTCGGGGCCGATCTCGTCCGGGTATTTCGCATGAAAGTCGCCCAGCACGCGCAGCAGGCCGGCCTCGTTCTCCTGCAGCCGTGCGCGTGAAACAATCCATTCGCCGCCGCCGCCGACCACGATATCCGGCACGCTCGCCAGGTCGAATGGCCTCGCCGCCAGCCCTGAGCTACGCAGCCAGGTCGCACCGTTGACGCCATACGGCGCCTGCACCAGCGCACCCAGCAGACGGGTCATTGGATCGTCGGCGCGCTGGGTTTCCAGATAGGCCAGGCGTTCCGGCGTCTGGCGGTAGCGCGCCAAGCCCAGCGGATCGAGCACCGCCCCGCCGGCGACGGTGCGGATCGCCGAGGCGTCGCGCAGAATAAAACGGTCGCCGTGCCAGACGTTGGCCGGCTTGTGGAGCACCAGCTGCGCCGGCGCCGCGCCGCCCGGCGCGATCGATGGCTGGCCCAATACCGCCACGGTGGCCAGGCAATCCTGGGTCGCCGCGTGCAGATGCACCAGGGTGCCCGAACGCAGCGCGCGCTCCTCGGTGGCCGCTACCTGCAGCCAGACGTCGATGCGCTGTGTCGTGAGCGCGATGGCCGGGTCGCACAGCACCTGGCCACGCAGCTCGTCGCTGCGTTCCAGGCCGGCCAGGCCGACGGCGCAGCGCTGGCCCGCATGCGCCTCTTGCGCGGCGCGGCTATGCACCTGCAGGCTGCGCACCCGGTATTGCTTGTCCGGCGTGGTGGCCAGCGACAAGCCGTCGCCGATGGCGACCTTGCCAGCCGAGACGCTGCCCGCGACCACGGTGCCCACGCCGTCCAGGGTAAACGCGCGGTCCAGGCCCATGCGAAAGCCCGCGCCGGGAACGCCGTCGCCAGGCGCCGTATGCAGCGCGTCCACCAGCAGTGCGCGCAAGGCATCGATGCCGTCGCCGCGGATGCTCGACACCTGCAGCACCGGGTAATCTTCGAGGCCGGCGCTGGCCAAGAGGCCGGCGACCGCCGCCTCGGTCGCGCGCAGGCGCTCGGCATCGACGCGGTCGATCTTGGTGATCACGGCCGCGCCGCGCCGTACGCCCAGCAGGGACAAGATGGTTGCATGCTCGATCGTCTGCGGCATCGGGCCGTCGTCGGCCGCGATCAGCAGCAGACCGAAATCGATGCCGCTGGCGCCCGCCACCATCGTGCGCACCAGTTTTTCGTGGCCCGGCACGTCGACGAAGCCGATGCGGCCGCCATCCTCGAGCGGCATCCAGGCGTAGCCCAGCTCGATCGTGATGCCACGCTTTTTTTCTTCCGGCAGGCGGTCGGCGTCGATGCCGGTGAGCGCGCGCACCAGCGCGGTCTTGCCGTGGTCAATATGTCCGGCAGTGCCGACGATCATGTGAAATCCTTTACTTTCTTATGCTTCGACCAGCGCCGCGCGCAGTGCGCCCAGTTGCCCCAGCAGCTCAGCCGGGTCGTCGATGCAGCGGCAGTCGAGCAGCAGGCGGTCGTCGGCGATGCGGCCGATCACCGGCAACGGCAACTCGCGCAGCGCTTCGGCCAGGGCGTCCAGCGCCGTGCCCATGCCGCGCTTGCCGGCCAGGTTCGGCGCGATCGCCAGCCCGCTCGACGGCAGGCGGTCGATCGGCAGCGAACCGGAACCGATCTGGCTCACCATCGTCTCCAGCGTCACCGTATAGCGCGGCGCCAGCGCCTCGCGCAGCGGCGTCAGGATGGCGTTCGCGGTCGCGCCCACCTGCTCTTGCGTGCGCGTCAGCCAGCGCAGGGTCGGCAGTTCGCGCAGCAGCAGCTCGGGTTGCAGGTAGAGCCGCAGGGTCGCTTCCAGCGCCGCCAGCGGCAGTTTCGACAGGCGCAGCGCGCGCTTCATCGGAAATTTGCGGATGCGCGTGACGAATTCCTTCGAGCCGACGATCAGGCCGGCCTGTGGCCCACCCAGCAGCTTGTCGCCCGAGAAGGTAACCACGTCGCAGCCCGCCGCCAGCATCTGCTGCGGCGTCGGTTCCTGCGGCAGGCCGTACTTGCCCATGTCGATCAGCGAACCGCTACCCAGGTCGCTGACCAGGGCCACGTTGCGGGCGCGCGCCAATGGCGCCAGTTCGGCTTCGGACACCGAACTGGTAAAGCCCTGCACCGCGTAATTGCTGGTGTGGACCTTTATCAAGAGCGCGGTGCGCTCGTTGATCGCGCGTTCGTAGTCCGCCAGGTGGGTGCGGTTGGTGGTGCCGACTTCGACCATGTGGGCGCCGGCGCTGGCCATCACGTCGGGCATGCGGAAAGCGCCGCCGATTTCCACCAGTTCGCCGCGCGAGACGATCGCCTCGCGCCCGCCGCCCAGGGCGGCCAGCGACAGCAGCACGGCGGCGGCATTGTTGTTGACCACGGTCGCCGCCTCGGCGCCGGTGATCTCGCACAGCAGGCCTTCGACGATGCTGTCGCGATCGCCGCGCGAGCCGCTGGCCAGATCGTATTCGAGGTTGTTCGGGCCGGCCATCATCGCGACCAGGTGGTCGATTGCCGCTTGCGGCAGGACGGCGCGTCCGAGATTGGTATGGATGACCGTACCGGTCAGGTTGATCACGCGGCGCATCTTCGGCGCCAGGCGTTCGGCAATGCGCCCGGCCAGCATCTGGCCGAGCGCCTCCGGCCGCAGCGCGCTCGCGGAGAGCACGCCGGCCAGGGCCTGCGCGCGCAGGCTATCGACCTGCGCGCGCGCTTCCGCCGCGACCAAGGCATGGCCGTGAGCGGAAACCTGCGCCTGCACGGATGGCAGGCGCAGCAGTTTATCGATCGAAGGCAGATCCTTGACTGTCGCCTTCGAGCCGTGGACCACGGACTCGTCAAGCGACATGGTCAATGACTCCCTGGTTGATCGTTTTCCGGAGCGTCGTCCTCGCCGCCCGTGAGCAGCAGCAGGTTGACGCCATGTGGCTGGAAGCCCGCCTCCGACACCAGGATGTCCAGTGTCAGGGTCGCCACGTCGTCGGCCACCGGATCGACGTGGAGATCTCTCTCCATGCGCACGATCTTGAGGTAGTGGCCGCACTCGTCGCAGGTTTCGGCCTGCACCGATGCCTGCGCAGTATCTTCCTGCGCGCCATCGGTGGCCACCGCCTGCAGCGAATGGTAGTGGATGCCCTTGGTGCTCTGGCAGTGGCTGCACTTGACCCGCACCATATGCCACTGCGTCGAGCACAGTGCGCAATTGAGGTAGCGGAAGTGGCTACCACCGGCATCCAGGCGCGTCACCGACGAGGTCGGCAAGCTGCCGCAGCATGGGCACAAGGTCACGTCGAGCGTGCGCCCGAACGGTTCCTGGCGCGCCGCGCCGTGGGCTTTCTGGATTTCCAGCACCATATGGGTCCAGTAGACCTGCAGGCCGGCCGCCACCAGTGGCGCCGCACTCATGTCCAGGCCGGCTGCGCCTTGCAGCAGCAGTTCGGCTTGTCCCTCGAGATGGTCGTCACCGGCGGCCAGCAAGGCCTGCACGGCCGCCTGGGCCGGGCTGCCCGCCAGGCGCGGGACCAGCAGCTCCAGCATGCGGCGCATGGCCCCACGCCAGGCCGGGTCACGCGGCCACAGCGGCGCCGGCAGCGGCGCCTGGGCGGCGCGGCCGGCGGCCAGCAAGTCGTCGTCGCTGGGCAGCGCAACTTCGGGATAGTCCTGCAGGACTTCATGCTGGACGTGCGCCAGTTCGGCGGCGAACAGCATGAAGTCGCGCATCGCATGCCCTGCCGCCAGCTGACGCAGGCGGGTTTCACGGGTGGCGAAGAGCTCCGCCCGCACCGGGAGGTGCAGGTAGGGCATCTGCTGCCCGGACCGGACCGCGATTTCTTCCGGGCTGAGCAGCGGTGTTGCTTTGGTAACACTCATAGAGCAGTGATGTCCTTAACGTTTCGTGCGCGTGGCGTTGTCTCGCGTATTTTGCGTGACTTCCTTATACCACAGCGGATGGTGCGACTTCGCCCAGTCCTCATGCACGGTGCCACGGGTCATGGCGCGGAACGAGCCCTTGACCCAGATGGCGGCGTACACGTGGACGATCACGCTGAGCACCAGCGCCAGGGCCGCCACCGCATGCACCAGCATGGCGACACGGCGCAGCGGAATCGGGAAGAAGTCCGCAAACCATGGCTGCCAGAACATGAAGCCGGTGATCAGCAGCAGCACGAGGCTGATGGCGAACACCCAGAACACGCCCTTCTGGCCGGCGTTGTACTTGTGCACCGGCGGCATGTCGTGCTCGTCGCCGGTGGTCACCATTTTCGGCGCCTTCTTGACCCATTCCGTATCGGCACGGGTCCAGAAGTTGTCGCGTACCACGGCAAAGAACAGGAACACGAAGCCCAGCACCATCATCAGCCCGAAGAACGGGTGCAGCACACGGGTCCAGTAGCCCCCGCCGAAGAAGACGCTGAAGAAGTACATCGAAGGATGGAACAATGCCAGCCCGGTCAGACCCGCGCAGATGAACAGCAGGGCCACGGCCCAGTGGTTCATCCGCGTGCGGTCGCGATAGCGAGTGATAAACATGTTCTTCTCCTTAAACGCGCGTATCTTCGCGCTGATCTGCGTCAGGCGTCGGCTGCACTGGCGGCTCGTCCACATGGGTCTCGATCGGACCCACTTTCATGTAGTGGAAGAAACCAGCCACGGCGGCGCCGATCATCGCGGCCACGCCCAGCGGCTTGGCCACGCCCTTCCACAGCGCCACGGTCGGGCTGATGGTCGGGTTCTCGGGCAGGCCGGCGTACAGGGTCGGCTTGTCGGCGTGCTGCAGCACGTACATCACGTGCGTGCCGCCGACGCCGGCCGGGTTGTACAGGCCTGCGTTCTGGTAACCGCGCTCCTTCAGGTCGACCACGCGATCCGACGCGTAATGGATCATGTCTTCCTTGGTGCCGAAGCGGATGGCGCCGGTAGGACAGATCTTGACGCAAGCCGGTTCCATGTTCACTGCCACGCGGTCCGCGCACAGCGAGCACTTATAGGCCTTCGAGTCCACCTTGCTGATGCGTGGCACGTCGAACGGGCAGCCGGCGACGCAGTAGCCGCAGCCGATGCAGTTTTCGCTGATGAAGTCGACGATGCCGTTGGTGTACTTGACGATCGCGCCCGGCGCCGGGCAGGCCTTCAGGCAGCCCGGTTCGTCGCAGTGCATGCAGCCGTCCTTGCGGATCAGCCACTCCAGGCGGTCACCTTCGTCTTCCGTCTTGGTGACGATTTCCGAGTACTTCATGACCGTCCACGACTGCGGCGTCAGGTCGCGCGGGTTGTCGTAGGTACCGTTGTTGTCGCCGACGTCGTCGCGCAGATCGTTCCACTGCATGCACGCCACCTGGCATGCCTTGCAGCCGATGCAGCTCGTGACGTCGATCAGCTTGGCCACTTCCGGCTTGTGGGTCCTGGCCACGGGCACGGTCGCCGTGGTGGCCGACCGCGCTGCGATATCGAGAGATTGTAGTGAAGACATGACTTAAATCCTTTCGATATTGACCAGGAACGACTTGAACTCAGGCGTCTGGGTATTCGCATCACCCACGAACGGGGTCAGCGTGTTCACCAGGAAGCCCGGCTTGGTCAAACCGACGAAGCCCCAGTGGTTCGGCAAGCCCACCGTGTCCACCTTCATGCCATCGCAATCGAGCTGCGGAATGCGCTTGGTGACGACGCACTTGGCCTTGATGTAGCCGCGCATCGACGACACCTTGACCATATCGCCATTGCTGATGCCCTTGGCCTTGGCCAGTTCCTCGCCGATTTCCACGAACTGCTGCGGCTGGATGATCGCGTTGGACAACACGTTCTTGGTCCAGTAGTGGAAGTGCTCGGTCAGGCGGTAGCTGGTCGCGACGTACGGGAAGTCCTTCGCGGTGCCGAATGCTTCCATATCGCCCTTGAACACGCGCGCCGCTGGGTTGGCACGGGCTTTCGGGTTTTTCGGGTGCATCGGGTTGACCGGGAACGGCGACTCGAACGGCTCGTAGTGCTCAGGCAGCGGACCTTCGGCCATGCCGGTCGGCGCGAACAGGCGCGACACGCCTTCGGCCGTCATGATGAACGGCTGCACGCGGTCTTCGTCGCCCGGATTGGCATCGGGACGGATGTCCGGAATATCGGAACCGGTCCAGCTGGTGCCATTCCACGAGATCAGGTTGCGGTGCGGATTCCACGGCTTGCCGGACGGATCGGCCGATGCCGCGTTGTACAGCACGCGGCGGTTGGCCGGCCATGCCCAGGCCCAGCCCAGCGTATTGCCCACGCCATACGGGTCGGCATTGTCGCGGTTGGCCATCTGGTTGCCGGCCTCGGTCCACGAACCGGCGTATACCCAGCAGCCGCTGGCGGTGGTGCCATCGTCGCGCAGCACGCCGAAGCCCGGCACCTGCTGACCCTTCTTGAGGATGATCTTGCTCGGGTCCTTGGCATCCGGGATATCGGCCAGCGCCTTGCCGTTGAACTCTTTAGCAAGTTCTTCAGCCGATGGGCTGTGCGGAATCTTGTACGGCCAGGCCAGGTTCACCATCGCATCAGGGAAGGCGCCGCCATCCTTGATGTACGCATTCTTCATGCGGGTGAACAGGTCGGCGATGATCTCGATGTCCGGCTTGGCTTCGTACGGCGCTTCGCCGCCCTTCCAGTGCCATTGCAGCCAGCGCGACGAGTTCGACAGCGAACCGTCTTCCTCGGCGAAGCAGGTGGTCGGCAGGCGGAACACGGTGGTCTGGATCTCGGCCGGATTGACGTCGTTCGACTCGCCGAAGTTCTGCCAGAATTCCGAAGTCTCGGTATTGAGCGGATCCATCGTCACCAGGAATTTCAGTTTCGACAGGCCGGCGATGATTTTCTTCTTGTTAGGGAAGGAACCAACCGGATTGAAGCCCTGGCAGATGTAGCCGTTCAACTTGCCTTGACCCATCAGCTCGAAGGCCTGCAGCACGTCGTACAGCTTGTCGATCTTCGGCAGGTAGTCGAAGGCCCAGTTGTTTTCCGCGGTCGCGGCATCGCCCCACCAGGCTTTTTGCAGGCTGACGAAGAACTTGGGATAGTTCTGCCAGTAGCTCATCTGGTTCGGACGCAGCGGCTTGAGTGCGCGCGGCTTGTAATAGGTCTCCAGGTCCTGCTCGTTGTCGGTTGCCAGAGACAGATAGCCCGGCAGCGAGTTCGACAGCAGGCCCAGGTCGGTCAGACCCTGGATGTTGGAGTGGCCGCGCAGTGCGTTCAGGCCACCGCCGGCGACGCCGACGTTACCCAGCAGCAGCTGCATGATGGCGCCGGTACGGATGATCTGGCTGCCCTGGCTGTGTTGGGTCCAGCCCAGCGCATACATGATCGTCATGGCGCGGCCCGGCACGGCGGTCGACGAGATGTACTCGCAGACTTTCAGAAATTGCTTGACCGGGGTACCGGTGATCTTGCTGACCTGCTCAGGGGTGTAGCGCGAGTAATGGCGCTTCATCACCTGCAGGACGCAATTCGGGTCTTGCATGGTCGGATCGACCTTGGCGAAACCGTCTTCACCCATGGCATAGCCCCACGACTTGTTGTCGTAGCGGCGCTTGGCTTCGTCGTAGCCGGAGAAGATACCGTCTTCGAACGAGAAGTCGGGACCGACGATGAACGACGCATTGGTATAGCTCCGGACGTATTCGGTCTGGATCTTGTCGTTACTCAGCAGATAATTGATGACGCCGCCCAGGAAGGCGATGTCGGAGCCAGCGCGGATCGGCGCGTAATAGTCGCTCATGGCGGCCGAACGCGTGAAGCGCGGGTCGACCACGACCAGCTTGGCTTTATTGTGATGCTTGGCTTCGATCACCCACTTGAAACCGCAAGGGTGAGCTTCGGCGGCATTGCCGCCCATAATCAGTACTACATCGGCATTCTTGATGTCAACCCAATGGTTGGTCATCGCTCCTCGTCCGAACGTCGGGGCCAGACCGGCCACCGTAGGTCCGTGTCAAACGCGAGCCTGGTTATCGAAGACGAGCATGCCCATCGAACGCATCGCTTTGTGCGTGATGTAGCCCGTTTCGTTGCTCGCCGCGGACGCACACAGCATACCAGTGCTGGTCCAGCGGTTGACGAGTTTGCCTTCGGCGTTGTTGACGATGAAGTTGGCGTCGCGGTCGTCCTTCATGAACTTGGCAATGCGCGACATCGCCTGGTCCCACGAAATACGCTTCCATTCCTTGCTGCCCGGCTCGCGGACTTCAGGATATTTGAGGCGGTTCGGGGAGTGCACGAAGTCGAGCAGGCCTGCGCCTTTCGGGCACAGGGTGCCGCGGTTCACCGGGTGATCCGGGTCGCCTTCGATATGAATGATGTCCGAGGTGACGTTCTTTGCGCCGTCGCCGATGCTGTACATCAGCAGGCCGCAGCCCACCGAGCAGTACGGACACGTGTTGCGCGTCTCCTTGGCCTTCGCCAGTTTATAGTGCCGGGTCTCGGCCATTGCCGGCAGCGGCGAAAAGCCGAGCGCGACGATGGTGGACGCGGCCAGTCCCGCACCGCTTACGCGGAGGAACTGCCTACGATTCATGCCCATCTAGGTTCTCCTACTAGTAATGGATTGCGCACGCCGCAAAAGGATGTGCCGGGGTCAACGCCCCGGCATGCTGATCCGATCGCGACGCTGCCACCGTCAGGTGGCGTGCGCGCCTTGCTACGTCGCCGGTTGTGTTACTTGGCCGGCGGCGTCGTTGCCTGGGTGGCGCCATCGCCACCGGTCGGTTCGGAAGCACCGCTGTCGCGGGGCTTGCCTGCATCCTGGCCAGCGACCACGCCGCCGATCGCGGTGCCGCCCTCTCCCGGACCTGTGCCCGGAATGGCTTCCGGCGACGTGGTCGGTTCGGCGACAATGCCGGCATGTGGATCCGGGTTCTGGGTGGCGACTGCTGCCGGCGATGCCGGATCTGTCGGGGCCGGGGAGGCCTCGACGTCGGCCTTCTTGCCGCACGCCGACAGGGCGAGGACGGCGGCCAACATGCCTGCGCTGAGCAGGGTGCGGTTTTTAATATACATGGTATGTTGCATTGCAATATCCGTTGGCCGTGAGATATATCGGAAATATATATGAATTGATGAACGCTACAAATAAGTATTTTACGCAATGTATACAATTCCTGCGTGACTTTAGGTGAGAATTGAACCGCGCTTGTCGTGCTAGCATCGCCGGGCTGCCGCTAATGTAAAGACGTTTCACTGCCATCGCCCTTGCGCGCGCCACCCACACGCCGCCGCGCCGCCGGGGTTGGCCCCGCCGCCGCTTCACCCTGGCCCGCAGTGGCCGCCGGCGCCACCCTCTCCTCGACATCGAGCAGGCGGGTCTCGGCCAGGCTCCAGCCCTCCTCGCCCATGCGCAGCAGCGTGCTCCCCTTCATCCGCACCAGATGTCCCTCGACCTCGGCTTCGCTCGCATGCCAGCGCAGGCTGGCCTGGCCGGCGCCCTCGATCGTGATCACGTCCGGCGCCACCAGGCCGCCGGCCATGCGCGCATGGCCCGGCAGATAGGGCATGGCCTGGGCCAGGCGGTCGCTGGGCCTGGCCCCCATCATGCCCACCTGCCCGGCCAGGGCCTCCCACAAGGCGCCGGATTGCGCGCGCAGCGCCAGGTAGCGCCCGGCCTGCTCCCGTCCGTGCGCCAGCAGGGCCTGTGCCAGTTGCGGGTCGCGGTCGAACTTGGAGAACAGCCCCAGCTCCTTGCGCACCGCGCCGCCCACCGCCTCGCCGTCAAGCACGATGCGCACCACCTCGATCGGCTTGTCGTGGGGACGGAAGCGCTGGCCCGGATCGTCAAGACGGGCATTGACGGCTTCGATGAAGGCCACTTCCTGGTTCAACGACAGGTTGCCGGACAAGGTATCGCGGCGGTGCCACAGCTCGTCGCCCGACTGGGCGCTGCCCGGGCCGGCAACCTTGCCGCTGAAGTCGTAGCGGTCCTGGTTGATCTGCAGGATCCAGAGCCCGTCCGGCTTCTTGACCGGATCGACGCCCGACGAGACGAAATTCTTGATCGGCGGGTTTTGCGAGAACAGGCCATCCCAGCACACCATGCGGCGCGGCTCGTGGGTCTCCGGGTCGAGCGCCTGGATCGACTGGGCCATGAAGACCCAGGGCAGGCAGGCCGAGGCCACCACCGCGTCGAGGGTGATGCCGGCGTCGATCGGCGCCCGCTCGGAGCTGAAGGCAACGAAGGCGCCACTGTCGATATCGACCGCGCCGATCAGCAATTGCGGGAGCGAGCGGGCGGCGTCGCGCACCGCATGCGCCAGGCTGCCCAGGGCGTCCGGCTCGAAGCGCAGCTCGGGCAGTTGAAGGCCATCGAAGGTGGTCCGCAACAGCGTGCCCGGCGCCAGCTCGTGCGCCTCCGACCAGGCCGCGATCCAGCCGCCCGAGGCCAGCCGGGCCCGCAGGTCGTGCTCGATCGCGGCCTGGCGGGCCTGCAACCGCTCGCGCTCGGGCGGCGCATCGGCCATGCGCGCCTCGAGGGCGATCGCCTGCCAGCGCTTGATCTCTCGCGGAATGCTGCAAAAGTCGCCGATGGCGCCGATCAGGTCGAAATCGACGTGCGGCGCGATCGACTCGCGCAGCTGGAAATAAGGGCCACGGATCCAGCCGCCCAGCGGCGGCCACATGGCAGTGAGCATCGGCCAGGTGGCCGTGGCGAAGGTTTCGATCTCGCGCAGCGGCGATAGATAGGGGCTCAGCTTGAGGTCGACCTGGGCCAGGCTGCCGGCCCACTGGCCGATGTCGTTCAGCAGGCGTTCACCGGGCGCGATGGCGCAGTTCGCATCCCAGAAGCGTTCGAGCCCGGCCTTGGCCGCCTGCGGGCCGCCCAGCAGGAATCCATACCAGGCCAGCAAGGCACTGATGGCGCCGCCCGAGGTGCCGCTGATGCCGGTCAGGCGCAGCACCTCTCCGGGTTCCTGGGCCAGCATTGCCCGCCCCTCGCTGGTCGCGAGCTCGGCGTTGCGAAACTGCGGCAGCAGCACCGGCAAGGCGCCGGCGGCATAGGCCGCGTGACTGCCTCCGCCCTGGCAGGCGATGGCGATGTTTTTGACAGGCATTATGTCCTCCCTCGTCCGAATCGACAATCGAGGCGGGCATTCGCCCATGGTTCAAACACAGGCACCAGAAAACGCCGACCTGTCGCTTTTAGGCAGTTGGCGCCTCTCGCAGTTCCACGTCCGGCCTGTCAACGACGTAAAAAAGCGACGCGATGATAACGATTTCATCGAAATGGCAACAACATCAATAAATATTTACAACGAGGTCGAAAAGGCAATGATTGCGCCAAACATTAGGTGTTATATTTACTGTCAGGTTATGCGGCCGCGAACCGCCGACAACCCCGGTAGCACCTGAAAAGAATCCCACAGACGGGTTCTTCACAACAAAGACGGAGACACAACATGAGACAGTTGAACAAGTCGGCCATTGCCGTGGGCGTCGCACATCTGTGCTGGTTGTCGGCAGCCTTCGCGCAGCAAGCAGCGCCAGCGACGAGCGCCGCCCCGGCCCCTGCTGGCGCCCAGGTAGTCACGGTCACCGGCCAGCGCGCCGCCCTCGACAGCGCCCAGCAGCTCAAGAAAAACTCGGACGAGGTGGTCGATTCGATCGTCGCCGAGGACATCGGCAAGCTGCCCGACAAATCCATTACCGAAGTGCTGCAGCGCGTGCCGGGCGTGACGATCGACCGCACCATGTCGCGCAGCGATCCAGAACACTTTTCGGTCGAAGGCTCGGGGGTGTCGATCCGCGGCCTGTCTTGGGTACGCTCCGAACTGAACGGCCGCGACTCCTTCTCGTCCACCGGCGGGCGGGCCCTGAACTTCGAGGACGTGCCGCCCGAGCTGATGGCTGGCGTCGACGTCTACAAGAACCCGTCGGCCGAGCAGATCGAGGGCGGCATCTCGGGCCTGGTGAACCTGCGCACGGCGCTGCCATTCGACATCAAGGGCCAACGCATTTCGGGCAGCGTCGAAGGCACCTACTCGGAACTCAAGAAGGGCAAGACCCGCCCGGCCGGCTCGATCCTGTACTCGAACCGCTGGCAGACCGGCATCGGCGAGATCGGCGCACTGGTCAACTTCGCCAGCTCGCGCAGCGTCACCCGGACCGATGCCTTCCAGGTGGAGCCCTATTATCCGGTGGCCGACGCCGAACCGGGCCGCACCGTCTGGATCCCGAAAGGCGCGCAGTGGCGCACGCTGGACTTCGACCGCAAGCGCCAGGGCACCTATGGCGCCCTGCAGTGGAAGAAGGACAATACCCTCAAGAGCCACCTGACCTGGTTCCGCTCGAAATACGATATGCGCTGGGACGAGAACGCGCTGTTCTCGGCCGAAGGCAATCCAACCCAGTTGCGCGTGCAGAACGGCGTCTACGATGCCAACGGCGCCTTCCTGAGCGGCACCATCGTCAATCCCACCGCGGGCAGCATCGAGTACGCCAACAACGCCCGTACCGCAAGCCGCGATTCGACGACCACCGACGTCGCCTGGAACGTCGAATGGAAACCCGCCAGCAACTGGACGCTGACCTCGGACTTCCAGCACGTGAAGGCCAGGTCGGAGGGCTTCGATTCGACGGTCGCCCTCGGCACCCTGATGCCCCAGCTGAATCTCGACCTGACCGGCAAGCTGCCACGCATCAGCTTTAGTCCATCGCAGGCGGCAGCGATGAGCGACCCGAACAACTTCTTCTGGGCGTTCTCGATGGAGCACCTCGACCGCAGCGTGGCCGAGCAGAAGGCGTGGAAAGGCGATGTCAAGTACGACTTCGACCACCCGGTGCTGCGCGACCTGCGAATCGGCGTACGCCTGACCGATCGCGATGCGAAGACCATCGTCTCCAACCCTGACTTCAACTGGGTCGGGATTTCACAGCGCTGGATGATGCCCTGGCAGATCAACAACCTGGCCTACCTGAGCGATCCACGCTTCCAGGCCCCGACCACGGTCAACCAGTTCAAGAATTTCTTCAATGGCGACGCCAGCGTACCGGCCATCATCTTCCCGGCTCGCTCGGTCACCGGCGGCTACCCGGGCAGCTACGCCCAGTTGCACGGCTTCCACGACATCCTGTGCGCCGAAGTCGGCAACGCGTGCGCGCCATGGACCCCGGCAGCGTTCGGCGAAGCCAATCCATCGGGCGACAATGAACAGGGCGAGAAGACCAAGGCGCTGTACACGCAGATGCGCTTCGGTTTCGATAACCTGCGTTTCCCTGTGGACGGCAATATCGGCGTTCGCTACGTCAAGACCGATGCCAAGTCCTATGGCTACACGGTCTACAATTCGACCTTTAACATTCCTCCCGGCGGCACCACCGGCCTGCCCGTGCCCGTGATCGCCCCCTTCGCCGGCCGCGAAGACTATGAGAACGGCTATCACAACTGGCTGCCGAGTCTGAACCTGCGGATGAAGGCCAGCGACGAGCTGCAATTCCGCTTCGCTATCGGCAAGGGCATGTCGCGTCCGAACTTCGACCAGTTGCAGGCCTACACCACGCTCAGCCAGAACGTGACAAGCACCACCACCGGCACCGGCGCAGGACAGGTCACCGATGTCACCTCGGTCGGCCACACAGGGGAAGCGAAAGGCAATCCCCTGTTGCGTCCGGTCACCTCGCGCAATATCGACCTGACCGCGGAATGGTACTTCGCCAAGGCCGGTTCGCTCACCGTGGGCCTGTTCGACAAGCGCCTGCGCGACATCATCATCAAGCAGAGCTCGTTTTATCAGCTGACCGACTCGGCCGGTCGTGCAATCGATTTCACCGTCGCCACGCCAGTGAATGGGGCGCGCGGAAGCGCGCGCGGCATGGAAGTCGCTTACCAGCAGTACTTCGACCGCCTGCCAGGCTGGCTGGCCGGTTTTGGCGTGCAGGCCAACTATACCCACGTCAAGACCAAGCGTGACCTGTACAGCCCGGTGTACTCGCCCTGGTGCGGCGCCGGCAACAATGCTGCCAACCTGAACCTGAACCTGAATGGCTGCGACACCGATGGCCGCTCCTTCGGCGACCTGCCGCTCGAGTACATGTCGCGCAACTCCTATAACTTCGCACTGCTGTATGACCGCGGCCCTTGGTCGGCGCGCCTGGCCTGGAGCTGGCGTTCGAAGAGCCTTCTCGGCAACAACAACAACGGCACCAACGGAACGAACGGTGTCGACAGCAACCCGGACAGCCCGACCTTCGGCCAGAACGTGGTGGCCTGGGGCTTGCCGATCTGGGCCGACGACTATGGCCAGCTCGACGGCGGCGTCAGCTACAAGTTCAACGACAACTACCGCATCGACTTCCAGGCGCAGAACCTGACCGATGCGAAGTACAAGCAGATCATGACCCACCACGTCGGCGACAAGGGCCGCGCGTGGTTCGTGACGGGGCCGCGCTACAGCGTGCGTCTGGGCGTGTCGTTCTAACTTGAAGCAAGCCGGCCGCGCACGTCCTTCAGGGGCGGCGCGGCCATCAAACAAAATAAGGAGACAACAATATGCAGCAAGCTTTGCCGAACGCCCGCTGGGCCATTGCCCTCGCCGCCGCCTGCGCCGTCCAGTGCGCGCAAGCCGCCCCCGACGACGCCCAGCAACGCGCGGCAAAACTGGTGAGCCAGATGACCATCGACGAAAAGATCGGCATGGTCTTCGGCCAGTTCGGCACCGAATTCCAGGGCAAGCAGCCGCCCGCCGAGGCCCTGGTGCAGTCAGCCGGCTACATCAAGGGCATCGAGCGCCTGGGCATTACGCCGCAGTGGCTGACCGACGCCGGCATCGGGGTTGCCTCGCAGCCGGGCAAAGAGACGCGCCTGCGCACCTCGCTGCCGGCGGGGATCGCCACCGCCGCCACCTGGAACCCGGCGCTGGCCTTCAAGGGCGCGGCCATGATCGGCAAGGAAGCGCGCCTGTCGGGCTTCAATGTGATGCTGGGCGGGAGCGTCAACCTGGCGCGCGAGCCGCGCAACGGCCGCAACTTCGAGTACACCGGCGAAGACCCACTGCTGGCCGGGATCATGGCCGGCGAACAGATTCGCGGCGTGCAGTCGAACCACGTGATCTCGACCCTCAAGCACTATGCCTACAACGACCAGGAGACGGGCCGCAACCACCTGAACGTCAAGATCGACGACGCGGCCGGCCGCATGTCCGACCTGCTGGCCTTCCAGATCGCCATCGAGCGCGGCAATCCGGGCTCGGTCATGTGCTCGTACAACCGCATCGGCGGCGTGTACGGCTGCGAGAACGATCACCTGCTTAACAAGGTGCTCAAGCGCGACTGGGGCTACAAGGGCTATGTGATGTCCGACTGGGGCGCCGTGCATTCGACCATCCCGGCGGCGCTGGCAGGCCTGGACCAGCAGTCCGGCTACCCCTTCGACAAGTCGCCCTACTTCGACGGCGCGCTCAAGGAGGCGGTGCAGAACGGCCACGTGCCGGAACAGCGCCTGGACGATATGGTCGCGCGCATCCTGTGGGCGATGGGCACGCATGGCGTGCTGGATAACCCAGTGAAGGTACGCGACAAGGATATCGATTATGCCGCCCACGGCCGCATCTCGCAGGAAGACGCCGAGGAGGGCATCGTCCTGCTCAAGAACGCGGGCAATGTGCTGCCGCTGGCCGCAGGCTTGAAACGCATCGCCATCATCGGCGGCCACGCCAACAAGGGCGTGCTGTCCGGCGGCGGCTCGGCCCAGGTCTATCCGCGCGGCGGCATGGCGGTGCCGAACGAGGGACCGGCCGCCTGGCCGGGGCCGATGGTCTATCTGCCAGGATCGCCGATGCAGGCCCTGGCCCGCCGCAGCAAGGCCAAGCTCGACTGGCATGACGGCAAGGATGTGGCAGGCGCCGCGAAGATCGCCGCTGGCGCCGACGTGGTGCTGGTGTTCGCGACCCAGTGGACCTCGGAGGCGAACGACGTGCCGAACCTGTCGCTGCCGAACGCGCAGGACGCGCTGATCGCCGCCGTAGCGAAAGCCAATCCGCGCACGGTGGTGGTGCTGCAGACCGGCACCCCGGTGACGATGCCGTGGGTGGACGCCGTGGCCGGCGTGGTCCAGGCCTGGTATCCGGGCACGAATGGCGGCGAAGCGATCGCGCGCGTGCTGAGCGGCGAAGTGGACGCCTCGGGACGCCTGCCGCAGACCTTCCCGCTGTCCGAGAACCAGCTGCCGCGGCCGAAGCTCGATGGCCTGGACCTGCCCAAGGACAGCCGCTTCGACGTCGACTATGACATCGAAGGCGCGGCGGTCGGCTACAAATGGTTCGACCTGAAGGGCATCAAACCGCTGTTCGCCTTCGGCCACGGCCTGTCGTACACCAGCTTCACCTACACCAACCTGAAGGCCGAGGCAGCGGATGGCGGCATCCAGGTCAGCTTCGACACCCTCAACAGCGGCGCGCGCGCCGGCAAGGCGGTGCCGCAAGTGTATGTGTCGAAGGTCGGCGCCGGCTGGGAAGCGCCGAAGCGCCTGGGCGGCTGGGACAAGCTGGCACTGAACGCCGGCGAGCGCCGCGCAAGCAAGGTCGCGGTCGACCCGCGCACGCTGGCGGTGTTCGACGCCGCGTCGAACCGCTGGAAGATCGCGGCCGGAGAGTATCGGGTGATGCTGGCGACGGCTGCCGACGCCCCGGTGCAGACGGTGACCGTGCGCCTGGCGGCGCGCGAGTTCGCGGCCGGAGCACGCTAGGGACTTGTCATGCACGCCTTCCAACGCCGGGCGCTGCTGGCCTTCGTCGCGCTGCTCATCGCGAGCGTCATCATAGGCCTCGCCGTCTATCGGCGCAGCTTCCTCGAAGTCGCGCTCCTGAGCGGCCCGGGAGAGAGCCAGGCGGCCTGGCGTGTCCGTCCGGGTGTCGATGCCTCGGCCGGCGGCGCCTCCAGCGTACGGGTACTCGACGACGGCCGGCGCTTGCGCATGGCGCTGAACGTCGCCAGCGGCACGGCCTATCCGTACGCCGAGGCCAACCTGTTCTTCCTGGGACCGGACGGAGCACCGGTGCACGCCGACCTGACGCGTTTTGCTTCGGTGTCCTTCGTCGCCACCTGCGCGCCACGGAATACCCTGTCGCTGGTGGCGCCGACCTTCGAGGAGGGCCTGTCGCGGCGCGGCGACCCGGCAAGCTACCGCGCGCCCTCGAGCTTCTTTTCCTGCAGCGAGCAAGGCAGCCGGATCGAACTGGACCTGACGCGCATGGAGACGCCGCAATGGTGGTTCGCCCATGCCGGGCTGCCGCTGTCGCGCCAATCCTACCGCCTGGACCAGGTGCCCAAGCTGGCCATCGGCAGCACCTTCCAGACGCCGCGCGACGTGCCGCTGGTGGTCGACGTCAGCAGCCTGACCTTGCATGGCCGCGACATGCGCTGGATTGTTGTCCCCAGCGCGCTGGTGCTGCTGGCCTGGGCCGGCTTCGGCCTGTGGCTGTTCCGCGCCCACGCGCGCGCCCTGCGCCGCGAACTGCAGGACAAGTTGCAGAAGGACTTGCCAATCGTGGCCTACCAGCAGCTCTTGCTCGAACTTCCGCTCGAGCCGCGGCGCGACCGCGAGAAGGCGGCCATCCTGCAGGCGATGGCGAGCCGCTACGCTCAGGCCAACCTGGACCTGGAAGCCGTGGTGCAGGCCGCCGCCGTCAACCGCAACAAGGTCAACGAGATCCTCAAGGCCGAACTGGGTTTTACCTTCACCGGCTACCTGAACAAGCTGCGCCTGACCGAGGCCGCGCGCCTGCTGGCCGAGAAGGGATCGGCCACGGTCTGCGAGATCGCCTACACGGTCGGCTACAACAACGCCTCCTATTTCAACAAGCTGTTCAGGCAGGAGTATGGCTGCACGCCGAAGGCGTTCCGCGCTTCGCTGGCGGGCGCGCCGGATGCGGCCCGGCAAGCTGAAACGTCCGGCACGATTGCTTCAACTATCCGCATGGAGCACGCCGTGAGAGCCAGCCAGACGTATGCTGGCGCCTCGTCCTGTTCACCATCAGAGAGTTGACCCATGAAACAGAAGCGCCTCCTGCACGCCGTTGTCGCGGCGCTGTGCGCCCTTCCCCTAGCCCTACCCCTGGCCGCGCTGGCACAGCAGCGCAATATCGACGTCGACGTCACCCAGGTGCAGGGCAAGCTTGACCGCATGTTCAACCTGTCCATCGGCGCGGGGCGCGCCAACGAGGGCTTGCGCGCCGACTGGCAACAGCAACTGGCCGAGATCCGGCGCGACGCGGGCTTTCGCTACATCCGCTTCCACGGCTTGTTGACCGACGACATGGGCGTGTACAAGATCGATGCCCAGGGCAAGGAACAGTACAACTTCCAGTACATCGATGCGCTGTTCGACTACCTGCTCTCGATCGGGATCAAGCCCTTCGTGGAGCTGGGTTTCATGCCCAATGCCATGGCCAGCGGCACGAAGACCATCTTCTGGTGGCGCGGCAACGTCACGCCGCCGCGCGACTATGGCCAGTGGGAGCGCCTGATCGAAGCCCTCACGCGCCACTGGACCGAACGCTACGGCCGCGACGAGGTGGCAAGCTGGTACTTCGAGGTGTGGAACGAACCGAACCTGGACGGCTTCTGGGCCGGCACCCAGGACGAGTATTTCAGGCTGTACGCGCATGCGGCGCGCGCGGTCAAGCGGGTCGACCCGTCCTACCGGGTCGGCGGACCGGCCACCGCCGGCGCCGCCTGGATTCCCGAGATGATCGCCTATGCCGACAAGAACAAGGTGCCGCTGGACTTCGTCAGCACCCATTCCTACGGCGTGAGCCAGGGCTTCCTCGACGAATTCGGCACCACCGGGACGATCTTGAGCCGCGACGATATGGCGGTAGCCAGCGACGTGCTCAAGAACCGCAAGGAGATCGCCGCCTCCAGCATGCCCAAGCTCGAACTGCACTACACCGAATGGAGTTCGTCGTACACACCGGCCGATCCGACCCACGACAGCTACCACCAGGCCGCCTACATCCTCAAGAAGCTCAAGCAGAGCAGCGGCGCGGTGCAGTCGATGTCGTACTGGGTGTTCACCGATATCTTCGAAGAGCCGGGCCCGCGCTTCGAGGCCTTCCACGGCGGCTTCGGCCTGATGAACACGCAAGGCATCAAGAAACCGGCCTATTTCGCCTACCAGTTCCTGAACCAGCTCGGCCACACGGAGCTCAGGAATGCGGACAAGGATTCCTGGGCCACGCTCGACGACAAGGGCAATGCCCAGGTCCTGCTATGGGACGTGACCCATACGCTGCCCGATAAGGTCAACAACCAGCAGTTCTATATCAAGGACTTGCCGCCGAAGCCCAAGGGCCAGGTCGCGGTGGCGCTGCGGGGCATGAAACCGGGCGCCTACGCGATGACCGTGTCGCAGGTCGGCTACAAGCAGAACGACGCCTTCACGGCCTATATCGGCATGGGCTCGCCGAAACAACTGAGCCGGCAGCAGGTCGCGGCGCTCAAGGCCCAGGCCACCGGCAAGCCGTCGCAGCAAAAGACGGTCACCGTCGGCGCTGACGGACGGCTGGCCACCAGCCTGCCGCTGCGCGAGAACGACGTCTACCTGCTGCAGTTCGCGCCTGCAAAATAACGCGTCAGCCTCGCGCCAGGATGGCAGTGATCGCCGCATCGGAACGTTTGTAGAACGCCGGCCATTCCTGGTCATAGCTCGCCCTCGCCTTTTGCGTGAGCGCGCCTTTCGAGGTGAAGATGTGCAGCAGACTGCCATCGCGCTCGACGACGACCTCGGGCGTGACGATCTCGGACTCGATGACCTTCTCGCCCGGGTTCTTCGCGATCGGTGTGAAGCGCCCGGGGACTTCGACAACCTGCACCCGGCCGTCCGCTGCCTGCCTGATATGGATGATCTTGGTCTCTCCCGGCCCCATCGCGTCGCGCAGCCGGGCGATGCCCGCATGCGCCTCGCGCGCCGCCCTGGCATCGAAGCCTCTTTGCAGCATGTCGACCACGACACCGAAGCCGCCGAGGTATTTCGAGATGGCCGGGTCGACCGGCTGCGGCCGCTGGAGACCTTGCCAGGCCATGCCGAGCATGTCGACCATGGTCGCGCTATCGAGCCCGGTCGCGGCGACCGGCGCGGCGACGTCCGGCGCCGGGGCCGTCGCCACGGCGGCGGCGGAAGTCTCGGTCGAGCTGGCGGTCACGGTCGACCCGCCATCAGGAGCGCGCGGATATATCGCCGGACCGCCGGCGGTATTATCCGCGGACTGCTGTGTCTTTACGTCCGCTTTGGCCGTCGACTGCGGCCACCAATCGAATGCTGCGCAACCTGTCAGCCCGAGGATCGAGCCGGCGAGCACTGTACGCGCCAAGAGCAACTTCATCGCGACCTCCCTGAATATGCGTCGATAGAGGGAGCATCATGACGCGCAGCGCGGACGGCACCTTATATCTATAACAAGCCAAGCGCCGGTTTGCACTTCGTGGTGGTGAAGCATTGGCCTCGACATCCGACTACGTTAGAATCGTGCAACGCTGATCGCTTCGATCCAGCGCTCACTGGTCACGCAACAATACGGGAAAAGATATGGCAAAGAAGGAAGAAGAACTGGACGAAGAAACATTGGCGTTCATCCAGTGGTGCATCGAAGTGGAAGGTTTCCTGGTCGCCGGCGGCGCCACCGTCAAGGAGGCCCAGGATCACATCGAGGAAGAGATCGAGTGGTTCACCGACCAGTTCTACGATTCGCTCACGCCTGAAGAGGCCGCGAAGGAAGCACTGGCCTGAAAACCGCTCAGCGCGGGTAGGTGAAGCCGGTGCGGATATCCATCGGCGCCAGCTTCTCGCGCGTACGCACCGTCAGGCGCTGCGGCGGCTCCTCGCCGGCCAGGGCGCCCGGCGTGAACGGCAATCCTTCCGCCTTGCGCACCAGCGCATCGCAACGCTCGTAGACGTTCGGGCAGCCGGTGGCCGCCAGCAGCGCCTGCACCACCGGCACCTTCCACAGGTCGACGCCGCCGGCATTGAACTGGCAGATCAGGTAGCCGCTTGGGCCGCCATAGCCCTGCACAACCAGGCCGGGCAAGCCATCCTTTTCCCCATCGATCAGCCCGATCAGCGCATCCGGCCCAATCGCGCGCCAGGTATCGGCGCGACGCTCGAAGGCGGCCTGCACGCGGCGCTTGATGAGCGCATGGTCGATCGCTTCATCCTCACGCAGGGTCCAGACGCGGGCCGCGATCTGCGACTTGCCGTTGTAGGCGGCGCGCGCCAGGAAGTGGCGCGACGACGACTGCACGAGGGCGGTGACGCCGATCTTGTTGCGCTCGTGCGGCTTGCCCTCGACTTTTTCGATGGCGGACTGGTAGATCCAGGGGTCGCCGGCAAGGATCGACTTTTCCTTGCCCTGCTTGATGGTGATGATGAGCATGTGCGGCTTTCTTGACTAAGGGCGGGATGATATCACTGCCCCTGCCATCACACTACCAGCCCATTCGCTTGCGCACGAAAACCGTCAGGAGATCGGCGTTCGCCTGATGCTGCGCCACCCGCGGGTGCTTGCCATAGCCCGTGAACGGGAAGAATAGCGTGTCGATGCGCGCGTCACCCGCCGTGCGCAGATTCCTGACGGCGGTCTCTACATAACCAGGCCAGGGCGAACCGGCCTTCGTCGCATCCATGCTGCCGAGCGCGCACACGATATAGGCCTTCGGGTACAGGGACCGGACGCGCGCGACGAAGGCCTGATAGGCCGCGATCCGCTGCGCCTCATCGGGTTCGGGTTGCAGCTTGCGGTCGCGCCCGATCAGCCAGCTGTCGTTCTGCATCAGGTTCACCACCACCACGTCCGGCGTCCAGCGCGAAAAATCCCAGCGGCTGTCGTTGTCGCCAACGGCGCTCAGCTGGTCATAAAAGTCCGGCATCGTGAACGGGAACCAACTGATCATGATGCCGATGCCGCCCTGCGAGGTGAAATGCGCTTCGGCGTCCAGTTGGCGGGCGGCGATCGCGGCATAGGAGCGGTAGTTGTTCTTGTCCTTGCCGTGGTGGTCTTCGCCATCGTCTGGAGCCTCGTTGCCCATGCCGCTGGTGATGGAGTCGCCGAAGAATTCGATGCGCCGTCCCGGCCTGGCCGCCGGTGCCTGCAATGATGCTTTATCGTCCAGCTCCAGGCCAAGGAAGACGGTGGCGCCCTCCTCGCCCTCGGTGCGCTTGGTCAGCAGGAGCCGATGCGCTCCGGGCTTCAAGCCGTTGGCCACCAGGTAGGTCTTCTTGCCCTTGTCGAGCTGCAGGATGATCGGCCGTTCGGTGTCGCCGTCGATAAAGACGTTGTAGTAATTCTTGCCGTGCTGGTCGTCGAGGACGATGGCCAGCGAGGTGCCGGTGAAAGTGGTCGCCACCGACGTGCCGGGCCAGCTCAGCAACGGCGCGCGGCGATCGCTGACATCGATGCGGCCCGTGTACTGCAGGTGCTGGTGGTCCGGCGTCACCGTTTCGAGTGCGTGCGCCGGCGCCAGGTGGAGCAGCGCGGCCAGGGCCACGCAGGTCGCGTAAGAGAAGATATTCATGAGTGTCGATAGAAAAAGCCGGGCACGCGCCCGGCCTGTGGTTACAGCTTGATGCTCACCGGCTTGCCTTCATAGACCACCGACTTGTCCGACGCATCCATGTCGGCTGCGGTCGATACGCCCGGCTTGATCAGGCGCACCTTGAACTCGCGCTTCTCGACCATGCCCTGGTAGCGTCCCGCGCGCTCGCCAATCTGCACCACGCCGGCCTTGTCGTCGTAGCTGATCGGGATGCGGCTGGCTTCACCGCGCTGGTAGCCGTTCGAAACGCCGTCGTCCTCGTACAGGGTCGCCACGCCATTCGCCCCGGCGTACACGAACACCGTCACCGGCGCATCCGGCTTCTCGTCGACGTACTGGGTCACTGGACCGGCAGTGATCACCGAGCCTGCCTTGACGAACAGCGGCATGCGCTCGCGCGGCGCCTGGATGGTGCGGGTCGCGCCGCCCTGGTGGCGCTCGCCGGTGTGGAAGTCGTACCAGTCGGCGCCGGCCGGCAGGTAGACCTGGCGCTGGCGCGCCTTGTACGCGTACACCGGCGCCACCAGGAACGATGGGCCGAACATATACTGGTCCTTGACGTTCTTGGCCTTCTCATCGTTGGGGAAGTCCATCGCTAGGCCGCGCATCATGGTGCCCGAGCGGTAGTGGGTGTCCGACGCGACAGTGTAAATATACGGCATCAGGCGATAGCGCAGCTTCAGCCACCACACCATATTGTCGCGCATGGCGTCGTCGCTGGCGGCGATGTTGTAGATCTCGCGCTTGACCACCTCGCCGTGCGAACGGAACAGCGGCGTGAAGGCGCCGAACTGGAACCAGCGGTGATTCAGCTCGCGCCACTCTTCCATGTCTTCCGGATTGGCATTGGCGCGGCTGGTGACGCGGTTTTCCTGGGCCGAGCCGACATCGCCGGTCTGGAACCGCACTTCCTGGGCGTAGCCGCCGATATCGTGGGTCCAGTTCGGAACGCCCGACATCGACATATTGGTGCCCGAGGCGATCTGGTCGTACAGATTGTTCCAGCGCCCGACCGTGTCGCCGCTCCACACCGCCACCGCGTTACGCTGGATGCCGGCGAAGCCCGAGCGCGACAGGATGAACTGGCGCTTGTCGGGCTGGTCGCGCTTGAGGCCATCGATCATGGCGCCCGTGCTCACCAGGCTGTAGGGATTGAAGGTGATCTCGCCCGCGCCGTACACGGTCGGCCCGATCAGCTCCTTGAAGTCCTCCAGGCGGCTGTTGGACAGCACATCCGGTTCGGTATTGTCCATCCACCAGGCGTCGAAGCCGAGGTCGACCAGCTTGCTCTTGAGCTGACGATAGTAGATCTCGCGCGCTTCCTTGGTGTACGGATCGTAGTGGCTGTTGAGGTAACCCTTGCCGACCCAGTCGCGCGAGCCGTTCTCGACGTTCTTGGTCCACATATGGCCCTTGGCTGCGAACTCCTTGTAGTTGTCGGTATTGGCGTAGAACTTGCCCCACACCGACAGCATGATGCGCGCATTCTGCTTGTGGACGGCGTCGACCAGGCCCTTCGGATCCGGGAAGCGGGTCTTGTCGAAGTCGTGCGAACCCCAGCCATCCTCGGGCCAGTAGAACCAGTCCTGCACGATATTATCGAGCGGCCAGCCGCGCTTGCGGTATTCGCCCAGGGCGTCGAGCAGCTGCTGCTGGGTCTCGTAGCGCTGGCGCGACTGCCAGAAGCCATAGGCCCATTTCGGCATCATCGGCGCCTGGCCGGTCAGGTGGCGGTAGCCGGCGATCGCGCCGTCCATGCTGTCGGCGCTGATCACGTGGTAGTTGATCGCCTCGGCGATCTCGGACGACATGGTCAGCGAATGGCGTTCCGCGCTCGGCAGCGGGTTGTTGTGGGTGATGGCCACCATGCCGCCCGACGGCTTCCACTCGAGGTGCAGCTTGACCGGCTTGTTCTTGTCGAATTTGACCTCGAAGTTGTGGTACCACGGGTTCCAGCCCATGCGCCACACGTCCATTACTTCCTTGCCGTCCACCGTCAGCTTGGCGTAGTCCGATGAATAGAGCTGCATCTTGTGCACGCCCGGCTTGTCGCTGCTCATCGTGCCTTCCCACACCACGCGCACGTTCTTGAGGTCCTTGGCCGGCGTGAGCTCCTTGGGCCAGTTCTCGTCCACGTCCTTCAGGTATTGGTAATCGATGTCCTTTTCCTGGCGCGTCAGCGCCAGCTTGCCATCGACGTAGTAGCGTGCGGTCAGGCCGGCCTGCTTGCCGTCCGGGCTGCGCAAGACCAGGTCGCGCGACATGTGGTCGTAGGGCGTGGCGTCGCCGAAGCGCGAGATCGAGTTGTTGTCCCACAGGAGGCCATAGCCTTTGTCCGACACCACGAAGGGCACGGCGGCGATCATATTGTGCTGGGCCAGCAGCACGTCTTCGCCGTTGTAGTTCATCTGGTTGTTCTGGTGCTGGCCCAGGCCGTAATAGGCGTCTTTGGTGCCGTGGTTGAAACCTTGCTTGATCGCCAGGAAGGGCTTGCCGCCGACGTCGACCGGCTGCATCGACTCGGACGCCTGCGCCAGGAAGCGCTTGCCGGCGGCGTCGAAGAACTGGACCTGGCCGTCTTTCAAGGACACGGTGGCGGCAATCTTGCCGGCCTTGAGCTGCACAGCGTCCTTGCCCGGCGCCACCGTGAACGCGCATTTGTCGGCGCAAGGCGTCGCCACCGTCATGAGCGAGGGTGTGAGCGTCTTGTTGTCCTGGGCGAGCTTCACCACCTGGATGATGTTGTCGCTCATGAGGTTCAGGCGCACCACCTTGGCGCCGGTGTCGGGCCTGACCTCGATGCCGGTGGCGGTCTGCTGGAAAGTGCCTGCATGGGCCTGGAGCCCAGAGGCGAGGAACAGCACCGCGGCTGCCAGCTGTGTCATACGCATTGTCGATCTCCTGTAATAATCGTTGTTATTCCTGGTACGTACCGAGCCTGACCTTCAGCACCACCGGCGTCGCCGGCAGGTTCAGGCCATAGTCGGTCTGGTCGCCGTTCCAGTTGCGCTCCATGACCCAGCGGCCATTGGCGTCGAAACGGCCCTCCTCCACCCGCGCCAGCAGCGAAGGCTTGCCTGCGTTCGGGCCATCGCCCGCGAACTTCACCCGCGCCTGCTGGCCGACGAGCACGAACTCGCTCTCGCCAACCTGGGCGATGGACACGCCGCCACCCGGCTTCACGGTTCCTTCCTTGTATTCGCTCTTGTCCTTCAGGTACTGGCGCTCGCCGAACTGGAATTCGCGGAACGACACGGTCGCCTTCCAGCCCTTGAGCGCCACCGTCTGCGGCGCGCGGTCGTCGCCCTCGGCCACGCCATGGGTGCGGCCCTCGAAGGCCCAGCGTGCCCACTGGCGCTGCATCGGTGCGAACACGCCATACACGGTGGCGAAAGGCTCGATCATGCGGCGGTCGGTGTACTTGGAGCCCAGCGGGTAGTTGCTGTAGTCGAAGTAGTCGAGCCCGAACGGCGCCACGCCCAGGGCGCCCATGCCGAGGATCTGATACACATAGCGCGCATAGCCCGCCGCATTGCCCATCTCGGGCACCATCAGCGCATTGTCGGGCCGAAGGTAGGATTTGAGCACCGCCGTCACCTTGTTCGACTCCGGCATGTAGATGTCGGGCGCCGCCAGGTCGATGTGCGGCGCGGCAGCCTTGTAGATGTCGATCACGTCCCAGGTCGGCCCACCGCTGGCGAAGTTGGATTTCCACGGCGCTGCCGGCTTGCCGTCGAGCGAAGGCTCGCGCAGGGCGGCGTTGACGAACATCGGCAGGTCGTACACCGCACGGCCGGCCTTGGCGATCGACTCGATATAGCTGGCGATAGCCCAGGAATGGAAGTACTGGTCGGCGTAGTCGCCATACACCTGGCGCCAGCTGCCCTGGGTCACGCCCGCCACCTTCGGCTTCTGGCGCGCCAGCACCGCGGCCGGCACCGGCTGGCGGAAGGCCGCCTCGGCGAGTTCGCCATGGTCGCGCGGGACGCCGTAGGTGCCCACCTCGTTCTCGACCTGCACCATGATCACGGTGCGGTGACCGCTGTCGATCTTCCTGATGTGCTCCATCATTTTCACGAAGGCGCGCCGATCGAGCGCCAGCGTCTGCTCACCGAACGGGGAATGGCTGTAGACCGTCTTGCCGTCCTTGTCCTTCATGCGCGGGAAGCGCCGGTTATCGAACTTGACCCACTCCGGCAGGTAGCCGGGCCCCGTGTTCTTCCAGGTGCCGAACCAGACGAGGACGACTCTGATATCGTTTTCACGCGCTTGCGAAACGAGGGCGTCGAGGAAGCTGAAGTCGAATTCTCCTTCTTTCGGCTCCACCTGTTCCCAAGCGATCGGCATCTCGAGGGTATTGGCGTGCGCGTCCTTGAGCGCCGCCCAGACCTTGGGCAAGGCGCCCGGATAGTTGCTGGAGTTGTGGGCCTGGCCCGCGAGCATCAGGAACGGCGCGCCGTCCACCATCAGGGCGTGCCGGCCATCCTTTTCGACGAGGCGTGGCAGCTCGGGGTCGGCGGCCGCTGCGCCGGCGCTGGCCAGCAGCAGGCATAGCGACGCCAGGCGGCGGGCGATCTGAGTCATGGTCATGCTGGTTGTCTCCTTGGTTGTCGTTCTTGTCTTTAGCGGAACTGCGCCGCGTCCAGGCTGCGGCTCTGGTCTTTCGCCAGGTCGATCTCGATAAGCTTTGCGCCATAACGTACCTTGACGGGACCGCCGTCCCCGGCCACCGCGCGCACGGTGGCGGCCTGCAAGCGGCCATTAGCCCAGCGCAGGTCCACCTCATAGCCACCACGCGCACGCAATCCCTTCACCGACCCACGCGCCCAGGTCGACGGCAGCGCCGGCAGCAGGTGCAGCTCGCCGCCCTGCGACTGCAGCAGCATTTCCGCGATCGCCGCGGTGGCGCCGAAATTGCCGTCGATCTGGAACGGCGGATGGGCGTCCAGCAGGTTCGGATAGGTGCCGCCGGCGTTGTTATGCTCCGAAAAGATGCCGGCCTGTTCGGCGGCGCGCGCGCCCGGCGCCGCCAGCAGGCCGCGCAGCATGCGGTGAGCACGGTCGCCGTCGTGCAGCCTGGCCCAGAACGCCATCTTCCAGGCCATCGACCAGCCGGTGCCGGCGTCGCCGCGTGCTTCCAGGGTGCGCCGCGCGGCGCGCGCCAGTTCGGGCGTGCGCACGGCATCGATCTGGCGTCCGGGGAACAGCGCGAACAGGTGCGACACGTGGCGATGGGTGTCCTGCGGCGTGTCGAGCACCGGGTCTTTCTTCTCTTCAAGCCATTCCAGCAGCTGGCCCCAGCTGCCGATGCGCGGCCCGGCCAGGCGGTCGCGCATGGCGGTCAGCGTGGCGCGCAGCTCCGGATCGACTTGCAGGATGCCGGCCGCCTCCACCGTGTTGTTGAACAGGTCCCACACGATCTGCTGGTCGTAGGCGATGCCATCCTCGACCGGGCCGTGTTCCGGCGACCAGCCCTGCGGCGCGACCAGGCGCCCGTCCGGCAGCTCCTTCAGATAGTCCTGCCAGAAGGCGCTGGCCTCCTTCATCATCGGGTAGGCCACCTCGCGCAGGAAGCGCTCGTCGCGCGTGAAGGCATAATGTTCCCAGAAGTGCTGGGCATACCAGGCGTTGCCGGTCTTGTTCCACAAGTAGCCCATGGCGCCGAAGGGATTCGACTCGGTGCGCAGGGTCCAGCCGCGCACCGCCTGGCCGTCGGCGCGGCGGAATTCCTCGGCCGTGGCGCGCCGCCACACCGGGGCCACGCCGCTCACGAAATCAAAGAATGGCAGCGCCAGCTCGCCAAGGTTGGTCACCTCGGCCGGCCAGTAATTCATCTGGATGTTGATGTTGGTGTGGTAGTCCGAATTCCACGGCGGCGTGAGACTGTTGTTCCACAGGCCCTGCAGATTGGCCGGCAACGAGCCGCGCGAACTGGAAGCCAGCAGGTAGCGGCCGTACTGGAAGTACTGGGCCTCCAGCTCCGGGTCGCGTCCCGCCTTCGTGTAGGCCAGCAGGCGCGCATCGGTCGGCAGCGCCCGGCGCGCGGCCGGCGTCTCGCCCAGGTCGATCGCCACACGTTTTAGCAGGCGCTGGAAGTCATCCTCGTGCTCTGTGCGCAGCGCGCCTGGCGAGCGTGCCGCGGCCTTGTCAACCTGCGCGGTCACGCGCGCCAGCGGATGCCCGCCGTCGAAGTTGCGCGCGGCGTCGAGCACGTAACTGGTGCCGGCGCCAAGTATCAGGGTCAATCCATCGGCGCCGGCGAAGGCGATGCGCGTGCCGTCGGCCACCAGCTTGCCGCCATCACTGAGCACCTGCACCTGGCTTGCGTACGACATCACGTTGCCGCTCGGCGCCTGGTCGGGCAGCGCGAAGCCGGCCAGCGTGCCAGAGGCATACAGGCGGCCGTTCGCGACAGCGAGGTGGGCACCGTGGCGGTCGGTCAGGGACACGGCGCCGGTATAGCGGCCGGGCCGGTCGGCAGTCAGGCGCAGCACGATCACCTGCGCCGGGTGACTCGCCCAGGCTTCGCGCCGGTAACGCACGCCACCATGCGTGTAAGTGACGGTGTGCACGCCGCGTTCGAGGTCGAGCGTGCGGCGGTAGTCGGTCACGCCGTTCTCGTGGCCAGCCAGCTCGACCAGCAAGTCGCCGAAGGGCTGGAAGGCGCCCATGGTCTGGTCGTCGCCGGTCCACAGCGTGATGTCGTTGAACTGCAGGTGCTCGCGGCCGGGCTGGCCGAACACCATGGCGCCGATGCGGCCATTGCCGATCGGGAGCGCCTCTTTCTCCCAGCCCTGGTCGTTGTCCTGGGCGGGCCGGTCGTAGCGCAGCACCATCTCGGGTGCGGCGCTGCTGCTCGCCGCCAGCACGAAGGCGCAGGCGCCGAGCAGCAGGCGCAGGCTGCAGAAGATTTTCATATCGGACCAGGCCTTCCGTAGACGATGCCTCGGCCTGCGGTGCTCATATAGACCACGCCGAACCGGTTCATGTCGCCGACGATGAAGTGGCCGTCGCCAGGGCCGCCGTACTGGTGGGCGTCGTCGTTGATGCGCTGCCAGCTGCGCCCCAGGTCGAGCGAACGGTGAATGCCGCGCACGCCCTTGACGCTGCCCCAGATGTACACGGTCGGTTCAAGCTTGCCCGGGGCAGCCTTGCCGAAACCGACCGCGCCGCAGTAGCCGACGCCGGCCAGCGGCGCGAAGCTGGCGCCGCCATCGAGCGAGCGCACCAGGCCTCCGTCCTTGAGCGCCACCCACAAATCGCCCTCGCGGCCCGGTAGCGGCCGAATCAGTGTCGAGCCGCCCGGCGGCAGGCTGGCGCGCGGCGCGAAGCTGGCGCCGCCGTCATTGCTTGCCATCAGGGCCTTGCCGTCGTAGGCATAGAACACCTTCGGGTTGACCGGATCGGCGACGGCGCGCAAGTCGCGGCCCGCCAGGCCAGCCACTTGCGTCCAGCTGGCGCCTTCGTCATCCGACCGGTACAGGGTCGACGAGCCCTGCGGCGTATGGACAAGGGTCGCGCCATCGCTCGACATCGCGATCGTCCCGCGCTTGCCCTGCAGCGCCGGCGTCTGCGTCCAGGTGACGCCACCGTCGCGGGTCACGAGCATGGCGTCGCCCACCCTTACCATGCTGCCCGGGCGCCGGGCGGCGGCATCGAGCCCGGTGGTAGTGCCGATCTCGGGCCGGTGGATGCGACCCGGGCGCGCCGGATCGTCGTGCACGAAGCCGTCGTAGTCGCCGATGGCCGAGACCAGCGGCGCGCCCGGCATGCTGACCAGGCCGAGCGGCACCGTCTCTTCCAGGCCTTTTACGGTAAACGTCCAGGTGGCGGGCGTGGCGTCGATATCGGGCGTGCGGAACACCCCGTTGCCGGACGTGACCCACACCGCGCGCGAATCGAGCGGATCGAATTCGACCGAGCCGGCCCAGTGGATTGCATGGCCTTCGAGCCAGGGCACGCCGGCCGCGTCGCGCTGGAAGCCGCGCGCGATCACGTCGACCCAGTTGGCGCCGGCATCGTTCGACACGAAGATGCGGTCGCCGCGCGCATCGCCCTGGGCGATGAAGGTATTGATGGTGGAGACCACCAGCCGCTTGGGGTTCCTCGGGTCGACGCTGATCCCCGCGAAAGGCCGGGTCGATCCCACCGGCGTCACGTTGCGCCAGGCGCCGCTGGCGATCTCGTACTGCCACACCTGGCCGCGGTCGATCGGCTCGCTGCCGCTCTTGTCCGGGTGCGGGCCGGCGCCGTTGGCATAAGTGATGTACAGCTTGCCGGCGCCGTCGAAGGCAGCGCGCTGCGGCATCAGCCCGGCCGGGCTGCCCGCCACCGGCACGAAGGTCGCGCCGGCGTCGTCGCTGCGGTACAGGTTGGGGCCGACGCCGCCGAAGCGCGACACGCCGACGAACAGCCTCTGTGCGCGGCCCTGCTTGACGCTGGCGGGATCGGGCAGCACGATGTTCAGGCCCACGTCGTTGGGGGTGGTCGTCACCGCCAGCGCAGGGTTGCGTTGCCAGGTGCTGCCAAGGTCGGCGCTCTCGAACAGGCCGTCGCGGCGTGAGCCCAGGTAGAGGCGCTTGCTGGTCCCCGGATCGACGGCGAGCCGTTCGCCGCCCTGGCGTCCGAAGCCGTTGCCGTGGGTCTTGAACTGGCCGCTGACGTCGATCACGTCGAAAGTCTTGCCGTAATCGGTCGAGCGCAGGATGGCGGTGCGTCCGCCGTTCAGGTAGGCGATGCCGGCCAGCAGCCACACCCGGCCGGCGTTGTCAGGGTCGATCGCCAATGCGTCGATGCCCAGGAAGCCCGTCTGGTCTTCGCCCACCCAGTCGAGCAGCGGCGTCCAACGGCCTTCTTTCGCCCGCCACAGGTAGGCGCCGCCGACGTCGGTGCGGGCGTAGGCGACGCCCGGTTCGCTGCGGCTCGGAACGATCGCGGTCACGAAGCCGCCGCCGCCGATGGCGACGCTGTCCCAGACATAGCTGGCGCGGTCCTGGGCGACGGGGGCGGCCATGGCCGCGGCGGCGACGCACACGGCCGCAACCACGCCCAGGCTCGAGCGCCAACCCATGCCGGGTCGACGGGCGATCGTGGTACGCATCATGTCTCCTGCCTGTATTTATTATTGACTTGCTTGCAACCATGCTAATCAATACAGGGAGGCCTTGCAACTAAAATGTTCGCGCTAACAGAAAACGTTATCATTCAGGCTGGATGTTTTATCGCCGATCCCGCTTCAGCGTCTGATTGCGTATGACATCGAGGGCTTGAAACCTCCCCCATCAATTCCAACTAGGAGATCCACCATGAATATCAGCGGCGAAATGATCATCGGCCACCAGATCCTGCGCGGCAGTGCCGGCGTCGCGCGCGCCTACAATCCCGCCAGCAAGCAGGACCTCGAGCCCGAGTTTGGTCTGGCCACGCCCGCCGACCTGGCCCGCGCCTGCGAACTGGCCGATGCCGCCGTCGAGCCCTATCGCGCACTGCCCCTGGAACTGCGCGCACGCTTCCTGGAGACGATCGCCCAGCGCATTCTCGACCTGGGTCCGCTGCTGATCGAACGCGCCGGCCAGGAAAGCGGTTTGCCGGCAGCCCGCCTCGAGGGTGAACGTGGCCGCACCGTGAACCAGCTGCGCCTGTTCGCCAAGGTGGTCCGCGACGGCCACTTCCTGGGAGCGACCCTGGATTCGGCCCTGCCCGAGCGCACCCCGCCGCGCTCCGACCTGCGCATGCGCAAGATCCCGCTCGGCGCGGTCGCCGTCTTCGGCGCCAGTAACTTCCCGCTCGCGTTCTCGGTGGCCGGCGGCGATACCGCCTCGGCGCTGGCCGCCGGTTGCCCGGTCGTGGTCAAGGCCCACAACGCCCACCTCGGCACCTCGGAACTGGTCGGCAAGGCCGTGCTGCAGGCCGCGCTCGAATGCGGCATGCCGGAAGGCGTGTTCTCGCTCGTGATCGGCGAAGGCAACCAAATTGGTGGTGACCTGGTGAGCCACCCTGCGATCCGCGCCGTCGGCTTCACCGGCTCGCGCGGCGGTGGCCTGGCGCTGGCTCAGATCGCGGCCAAGCGCAAGGAGCCGATTCCCGTGTACGCCGAGATGAGCAGCATCAATCCGGTCTACCTGCTGCCGGGCGCGCTGGAAGCGGGCGGCGCCAAGCTGGCCGGCGCCTTCGTCGATTCGCTGACCATGGGCGTCGGCCAGTTCTGCACCAACCCGGGCCTGGTGATCGGCCTGGCCGGGCCGCAGCTGGACGCCTTCCGCGACGCCGCCGCTGCCGCGCTGCAGCTCAAGCCGGCCGGCACCATGCTCAGCGCCGGAATCCATCAGGCGTATGACAACGCCATCGGCAAACGCACGGGCGTCGCCGGCGTGCAGCTGGTGGCCAACGGCAGCCAGGAAGGCCCCGGCTGCGCCGCACGCGCCGCCCTCTACCAGTGCGACGCCGCGACCTTCCTTGCCAACCCGGCGCTGGAAGAAGAGATCTTTGGACCGGTGTCCCTGCTGATCGTCTGCCGCAATCAAGACGAGATCCTGGCCGTGACCCGGCACCTGGAAGGCCAGCTGACCGCCACCGTGCACGCCCTCGAGAGCGACCATGCACTGGCCGGCGCCCTGCTTCCGCTACTGGAACGCAAGGTGGGCCGCATCCTGTTCAACGGCTTCCCGACCGGCGTCGAAGTGTCGTATGCGATGGTGCACGGCGGGCCGTTCCCGGCGACCTCGGATGCCCGCAGCACCTCGGTCGGCGCGACCGCGATCGAGCGCTTCCTGCGTCCGGTGTGCTACCAGGACGTGCCGGCCGGCCTGCTGCCAGAGGCGCTCAAGGACGGTAATCCGCTCGGGATCGTGCGCCTGGTAGATGGTGAAGTGAAGCTGGCGTAATCAAGGTTGAATCGAAGACGTCTCTTCAATCGTTGACGCCTGAACGTCGTCCCCGCCTTCGTGGGGACGACGTTTCGAGTGACCTCAGCGCGTAGTGCTGCGCGTCGCCACATCCAGCCACACAGCCAGGGTCAGGATCAACCCCTTGACGATCATCTGCCAGTAAGCGTCGACGTCGAGCATCGACATGCCGTTGTCCAGGCTGGCCATCACCAGCGCGCCCACCAGGGCGCCATGCACGGTGCCGGCGCCGCCGCGCATCGAGGTGCCGCCGATGAAGCAGGCCGCGATCACGTCCAGCTCCGCCGACACGCCGGCCGACGGCGAGCCGGCCGCCAGGCGCGCGGTGTTGATCAGGCCAGCCAGCGCGCACATCAGGCCCATCAGGCCGAAGATCCACAGCTTCACCTTGCGCACGTCGATGCCGGACAGCCGCGTCGCCTCCATATTGCTGCCCACCGCATAGATGCGGCGGCCGAACACGGTCTGGCGCGCGATGTAGCTGAACACGCCCATCAGGGTCAGGAGAATCAGCACCGGCAGCGGAATGCCCTCGTAGCTGTTGAAGGTGGTGATCAGGCCGGCCAGCGCCACGCCGACCAGCGCCACCCGAGCCACCGAGCGCCACAGCGCGATCACCGGCAGTCCGTGGCGCGCCTGGTTCACCCGCTGGCGCCAGGCCAGCACGCCGGCCAGCGCGAACAGCAGCACGCCCAGCCCGATCCCCCAGGCCGGCGGCAGATAGGCCTGCCCGATCTGCTCGAAGCCCGGCGAGACCGGCGCCACGGTGGCGCCGTCGGTCAGGCCCAGCACCACGCCGCGATAGGCCAGCATGCCCCCGAGCCCGACGATGAAGGACGGTATGCCCGCATAGGCCGTCAAATAGCCGTTGAGGAAGCCGCAAAAGAGGCCCGCGCCCAGCACCACCGCGATCGATAGCGGCAGCGGCATGCCGTGGGTGACGTCGAGCACCGCCGCCATCCCGCCCAGGAGGCCAAGCAACGAACCGATCGACAGGTCGATCTCGCCGGCGATGATGACGAACACCATGCCGCAGGCCAGGATGCCGGTGATCGACATCTGGCGCATCAGGTTCGAGACGTTGCGCGCCGAGGTGAAGCCGCCCTCGGTCATCCAGTGGAAGAAGGTCCAGATCAGGGCGACCGCCACCAGAAGGGCCAGGATCTTGTATTGGGTGAACAGCCGCTTGAGTGTCGTTGTATCCATGGGAGTCGTTTGCTTGTCAGCCCTGGCCCAGGGCGGCGGCCAGCACCGTCTCCTGGCTCAGGCCATCGTTGAGAAAATCGCCGCGCAGCCGGCCTTCTTGCAGCACCAGCACGCGGTCGGACACGCCCAGCACCTCGGCCAGCTCGGACGAGACCATGACGATGGCGATGCCCTGTGCCGCCAGTTCCAGCATCAGGCGGTAGATTTCAAACTTGGCGCCGACGTCGACGCCGCGCGTCGGCTCGTCGAGGATCAGCACCTTGGGGCCGGTCAGCAGCATTCGGGCCAGTACCGCCTTTTGCTGGTTGCCGCCCGAGAGCGCCGTGATCGGCAGCGCGGGGCTGGCGGTCTTGAGCGCCAGGCGCGCGATCTGTTCGCTGACCGCGCTGGTTTCCTCGCCGTCGTCGATGCGGGTCAGGTGCGCATAGCGCTGCAGCACCGACAGCGTGATGTTCTCGCCCACCGACAGGTCGCGCACGATGCCGTGGTGCTTGCGGTCTTCGGGCACCAGGGCGAAGCCGGCGCGGATCGCCTTCATGGGTTCCGATGTATCGACCCGTTGGCCTTCGAGCCAGACCTCGCCCTCATGGCGGCCCGGATAGGCGCCGAAGATCGCCGTCACCAGCTCAGTGCGGCCGGCGCCGACGATCCCGGCGATGCCGAGGATCTCGCCGCGCCGCACCTGGAACGAGACGTCGTCCACCTTCTTGCGGCGCGGGTTCTCGGGGTCGTAGCAGGTGATGTGGCGCGCCTCCATCACGACCTCGCCGATCGCGTGAGGGAACGACGGATACATCTGGTTCATCTCGCGCCCGCACATCTGGGCGATGATCCGGTCCACGCTCATCTGCGGCATCGGCGTGGTGGCGATGTGCCTGCCGTCGCGGATGACGACGATGGTGTCGCAGATGGCGGCCACTTCTTCGAGCTTGTGCGAGATGTAGACGCAGGCCACGCCGCGCGCCTTCAGGTCGCGCACCGTCCCGAGCAGCACGTCGATCTCGGAGGCGCTGAGCGAGGCCGATGGTTCATCGAGAATCAGCAGCCGCGCATTCTTGTTCAACGCCTTGCCGATCTCGATCAGCTGCTGGTGGCCGCCGCCGTAATGCTTCACCGGCAGCACCACGTTCACGTCCGGCAGGCGCAGGCCGCGCAGGATTTCCTCGGCGCGCCGGTTCATCGCCGGGTAGTCGAGCCGGCCGCCAGGCAAGGTGATCTCGTTCCCCAAAAAGATGTTCTCGGCCACCGACAGCTCGGGCACCAGCATCAGTTCCTGGTGAATGATGATGATCCCCGCCTCTTCGGTCTCGCGCACCGAGCGCGCGCGCAACGGCTGGCCGTCCCACACGATCTCGCCGTCCCAGCTGCCATGCGGGTAGACCGCCGACAGCACTTTCATCAGGGTCGACTTGCCAGCCCCGTTCTCGCCGCACAGGCCGACGCACTCGCCCGACTGGATCGCCAGGTCGATGCCGTCCAGCGCGGGCACCCCGTCGAATCGCTTGGCGATTCCCTTCATTTCAAGCAGATAGCCCGACATCGCAAGACTTCCAAGGCGTGAAAAAATCCCCGGGCCGCAGGAGCGGGCACGGGGAAAGGAGAGAAGCAGGCTTATTTACCGGCCAGCTGGCCCTGGGTGTAGAACCCGTCCTTCACCAGCAGGTCGACGTTCGATTTTGTCAGCAAGATGGGTTTGAGCAGCACGGTGCTGACCTGCTTGTGGCCGTTGTTGATCTGAGAGTTATAGGCCGGCTTTTCATTGCGCACCAGCTGCACGGCCAGGGTGGCGGCGCTGGTGGCGATGGTCTTGAGCGGCTTGTAGACCGTCATGGCCTGGGTGCCGGCGATCACGCGCCGCACCGCTGCCAGGTCGGCGTCCTGGCCCGACACCGGCACCTTGCCGGCCAGCTTCTGCGAGGCCAGCGCCTGGATCGCGCCGCCGGCGGTGGCGTCGTTGGACGCGACCACGGCGTCGATCTTGTTGCCGTTGGCCGTCAGCGCATTCTCGACGATCGACATCGCTTCGGAGGCGCTCCAGTCCTTGACCCACTGGCGGCCGACCACCTTGATGTCGCCCTTGTCGATCAGCGGCTGCAGCACCTTCATCTGGCCTTCGCGCAGGATCTTGGCGTTGTTGTCGGTCGGCGCCCCGCCCAGCAGATAGTAGTTACCCTTCGGTTTCAGGCCGACGATCGACTGCGCCTGCAGCTCGCCCACCGCCTTGTTGTCGAACGAGATGTAGGCGTCGACGTCGGCGTTGAGGATCAGGCGGTCGTACGACAGCACCTTGATCTTGGCCTTCTTCGCTTCACGGATCGCATTGTTCAACACCGTGGCGTTATAGGGCACGATCACCAGCACGTCGACGCCGCGCGAGATCAGGTTCTCGATCTGGGCGATCTGGCGCTGCTCGCTGGCGTCGGCCGACTGCACATAGACCTTGGCGCCGAGCTTTTCGGCGGCGCCGATGAAGTAATCGCGGTCACGCGTCCAGCGCTCCAGCCGCAGGTCGTCGATCGAGAAGCCGATCTTGGGATTCTTGGCGTCGGCCATGCTCGGGGCCGACGTAAACAGCAGCGCGCAACCAAGTCCGATCGCGGCGCCCATCTTCGTGATGCTAACCTTCATGCTTGTCTCCTTTATTGTCGGCGCGTGCGCCTACGCGTCGCGCCGTATTGACATTCTATTCGAGTCAGGCGCCGTACCAGCCGGCGTCGACGAAGTACTCGCGCCCGCTGCAGCGGCGCGCATTGTTCGAAGCGAGGAATAGCGACAGCGCCGCCACGTCCTGCATCTCGACCCGCGCCGGCAGGCACTGGCCAGCCAGGATGCGGTTTTCTTCGGCCGGCGTATGCCACAGGGCCTCCTGGCGCGGGGTGCGCACGGCGCCCGGCACCACGGTGTTGACGCGGATATGGTCAGGACCAAGGTCGCGCGCCAGGGCGCGGCTCAGGCCCTCGATCGCGGCCTTGGCCGTCATGTACAGCGCCAGCTCCGTGTGCGGCAGGTGCCATGAGATCGAGCCGAAGTTGAGGATCACGCCGCCCTGCTGGCGCCGCATCGACCCCACCGCCGCCTGGGCGCAAAAGAACTGGTGGCGCAGGTTGACCGCCATCCGGTTTTCCCAATAGGCGGGCGTCACGGTCTCGATATGGTGGCGGTCGTCGTTGGCTGCGTTATTGAGGAGGATGTCGATGCCGCCCGCCTCGCCCTCGATGGCGGCAAAGGCCGCGGCCAGCGCATCGAGGTCGGTCAGGTCGCAGTGCAGGAAACGTGGCGCATGGTGCGCGCCGTGGAGCGCCGCGGCCAGCGCCTGTCCCGGGGCAACCGCGATATCGAGGAACCAGACCCGCGCGCCCTGGCCGGCGAAGGCCCGCACCAGTTCACTGCCGATCCCCGAGCCGCCCCCGGTGATCACGACGCGCTTGTCGCGCAAGTCCGGATAGGTCGCGTAGCCCAGCGTCGGGGCGGCGGCTGCCGTCATGGTTGTCTCCAGATTATTCTGAGTATTATGGCTGCACAGAACAGCCCTTTAACAGGACTGTTAGCGCAATCATCCCAGTCTAATGGGGGCCTTCGACGGTTGTCAACGAATTATTGAAATGGATTTCATAGCGACCGGATTTGCCGGATGCGCACGCCGTTCGGCGTACGCAGGCGCCGGCGATCAGCGCGCTTTCGCGACCGAAGGCAGGCGTGCCGGCGGGCGGATGCGGGGGGCGGCATCGGACTGGCGGCGCACCAGCTCGAAGTCCATGTGGGTCTGTTCCGGCTCGGCCGGTTCGTCTTCGCGTAGCGCGCGCACGCGGCGCACCAGCGCCTGCACCGCCTCGCGCGCCATGCCGGCGATCGGCTGGCGCACGGTCGTCAGTTCGGGCCAGATCGTGGTGGCGAGAGCCGTATCGTCGAAGCCGGTGACGGTCAGGTCGCCCGGCACGTCCAGGCCCAGGCGGTGCGCGACCGCCACCGTGGCGGCCGCCATATCGTCGTTGCTGGCAAAGATCGCCGTCGGCCGATCCTGCAGGGCCAGCAGCTGCTCGGCCGCGTCCAGGCCCGAGCGATAGGTGAACATGCCCTGCACCACCAGCTCGTCGGAGGAGTCGGCGCCCTTTTCGGCGATCGCCTTGCGGTATCCATCCAGGCGGCGCGCGCTGGCGGTCTGGTTCGGATGGCCGACGATGAAGCCGATGCGCTGGTGGCCCAGCGCGATCAGGTGACGCGCCATGTAGCGGGCCGCTTCGTAGTCGTCGATGCTGACCGCGCCGACGCTCGGCGCCGGCGAGCCGCAGGCCACGACCACGGCCGGAATCCCCGCCTTGGCCACGCACTCGAGCACGGCCACGCTGTCGCACAGCGGCGGCGGCAGGATCACGCCATCCAGGCCGTTATTGATCAGGCGCTGGGTATGCTCGATCTCGTGATTGCCGGCTTCGCACTTCTCGACGAACAGCTGGACGTTGTTCAGGCCGGACTGGTTGAGCAGGCCGACGAGGAATTCGCTCAGGTAGGCGGCACTCGGGTTGCTGTACAAAAAGCCGATCCGGATCGGCTTGGAGCCAGCGAGGTTGCGCGCTTCCTGGTTCGGTGTGTAGTTGAGCGCCGCGACCGCTTCGGCTACTTTGCGGCGGGTGCTCTCGCGCACCAGGCTTTTGCCATTCATGACGCGTGAAACAGTCATCGCGGACACCCCGGCGAGCTTGGCAACGTCCACCATGGTGGGTTTGCCGGGCTCCATCGATTCTCGGATGGCCTCGATACTTGCTTTGTTCATATCGGAAATGTTTCTTTAATAGATGGCAATGTTGTACGATGTTAGCACACCTGACTCGCCGCCGTCGGAGGCGACATCCACCGTGCCAGCTTATGCGTTTGCGCTAACATCCACGATCGTTCATCAATGCCTTATTTCTTCCGAGCCGACAGCGCATCTCGCGCGGCGGCATACCCCTCTTCCATATGACGGGAGATCGAGGTCGCCGAAAAATCGTAATCCCTCGATGCTGATTCGCAGTCACTCCCCTTGCGCACGATGCGCGTGATGTCCGGTGGCGCATCGCGGTCGCCCATCAGCTGGATATAAGTCGGCCACTCGCGCACCCTGTCGGCCTGGGCCGGGGTGCTGGCATGGCTCAGGATGCTCTCGACCAGCTTGTGGAAGTCGCGCACCAGCCCCGCCTCCACACTATCGCGCCGGATGCGTTCGGCGAACACGATTTCGTCGCGCCTGCCCAGCACTTCCATCAGGCTGGTCGGCAAGGGGCGGGTGTCGGGAAACAGGTCGACGATAAAGATGCGCTTGCGTGCCGTGCCCGAACGTTCGAGCAGCATCTCCAGCGGCGAATTGCTGATGATCCCGCCGTCCCAGTAGTGCTGGCCTTTGATCGTCGTCCACGGAAAGCCCGGCGGCAGGCTACCGCTGGCCAGGATATGCTCGGGCGTCAGGTCGTCGACATAGCTGTCGAACACTTCCAGGCGCGAGGTTTCGACATTGACGGCACTGACCAGCAGGCGCACCGAGCTCGACTTGAGGGCGGCGAAATCGACGTGGCGTTCTAATAACTCCTTGACCGGTGCCGGATCGTAGAAGCTGGTCCAGTTCATGGGTGGTTCGGCGGTAAACGGCAGCCCGGCCCAGCGCGGCTTGAAGAAGGCCGGTACGCCGAAGGCCAGTGTCTGCCACGAGCCGAGCAGGCGGCGTGCGCGGTCGTCGACCAGCGCGTCGGCCAGTTGCGGCATGTCCAGCGACAGCCGGCGCCAGAAGTCCCTCAGTGCGCCCGCCGCATTGCCCGGGTTGGCCGCGATGATGACGCCGTTGAAAGCGCCGATCGAGACCCCGGCCACGATGTCGGGGTGGACGCCAGCCTCCTCCATCGCCTGGGCCACGCCGCACTCAAAGGCCCCCAGAGCCCCGCCGCCCTGCAGGATCAGCGCCGTCTGGCTCGGGATGTCGGTGATGGAAAACGCGGGCTCATGCAGGCGTTTGCAGGCCCAGCCGATGTTGGTGCGGTAGCGGATCAGCGATTCGACCGCGCGCGTCTCGGCAGCCGGACGTCCAGTCGAGAACAGGGCGCGCGGCACTTCGTGGTCCAGGTACAGGCATCCCCATGAACCGCTCTCAGGCTGGCCCAGGCGCGCATGCTCGTGGCCGGCCTCAGGATGGCCCACGACCTGGAAGGCCTGGCCGAAGAGCTCGCACGAAAAGTACGACACCTCGTCGTAGCGCAGCCGCATGCCGAGCATATTTCGCGCCACCAGCCGTCCCTGCTTGACCGCATTATCCCAATGCTCGATGCGGTGGCGCAGCTTGAACACGGGATCGTCGAAGTTGGCGATATCACCCGCCGCCCAAACCGCCTGGTCCGACGTCTGCAGATGCTGGTCGACGCAAATACCATCGCCCAGCGCCAGGCCGCTGCCTTCCAGCCAGCCGAGCTCGGGCGCGACGCCGATGCCGACGCCGACCAGATCGCACGGCAAGCGCAAGCCGCCCTCGGTCACGACCATCTCGACGCGCTTGTCGCCGTGGAAGGCGGCGACCGAGTCGGCCAGGATCTCCACGCCCTGGCCGGCATACAGCGCGCGCAGGTAGTTGCTGATGCCGCGGTCGTGCAGCTTGTCGAACAGCTGGCCGTGGCGCGCCAGCAGCGTCACCCGCATCCCCTGCTGGGCAAACGCGGCTGCCATCTCGAGCGCGATGAAACCGGCTCCCACCACCACTGCCGTGCGCGCCCCCTCCATCGCCCCGCGCAAGGTACGCGCTTCGCTGGCCGTACGCAGGTAGTGGATCCCGGGCAGCCGCGCGCCGGGCACGTCGAGGCGCATCGGTCGTACGCCAGTGGCGATCAGGAGCTTGTCGTAGGCAATGGCGCCCGCATGATCGGTGCGCACGATGCGCCGGGCGGTGTCGATGCCCAGCGCGCGCACGCCGGACAGGAGCGTGATTTCCTTATCGTGAATAAACCCTTCCGGAAACACGGTCGCCAGCGGCGGGACCTCGGGTAATGTCAGGAAGCGGGTCGACAATTGCGGTCGGTGATACGGCGGATCGCGTTCGTCGGCCACCATGACGATCGCGCCTTCGGCGCCCTCCTGGCGCAGGGCTTCGGCCGCTGTTGCGGCGGCCAGGCCGCCGCCCAGCAGCAGGTAACTCGCATGGCGGGTGGGTCCGTCGCCTGCCTCGACTTCGGGTTGCCGTACTTGTACCATCGATCACTCCCTTCTCAGTTCGTTGCCGATTGGACCACGCCACTGCTGCAGCGTGCGCCGCTGTGCGCCATTGCGCGACGCCGGACATGACGCCAGCGCCTCATATCGCTATAATTTCGTCCTTCGCCCCAAAGGAAACACCATGTCACTGCTTGCCCACGAGCTCGAATTGCTTTCGCCCGCCAAAACCGCCGAGATCGGCCGCGAAGCGATCCTCCATGGCGCCGACGCCGTGTACATTGGCGGCCCGGCCTTTGGGGCGCGCCACAACGCGAGTAATCCGCTTGAAGACATCGCCGCGCTGGTGCGGTTTGCCCACGGCTACCGCGCACGCATCTTCGTGACCATGAACACGATTATGCACGACAGTGAACTCGAGCTTGCCCGCAAGCAGATCTGGCAGCTGTACGAGGCCGGCGTCGATGCGCTGATCATCCAGGACCTGGGCCTGCTCGAACTCGACCTGCCGCCGATCCAGCTGCACGCCAGCACCCAGTGCGACATCCGCGGCGCCGAGAAAGCGAAATTCCTGGGCGACGTCGGCTTCTCGCAGCTGGTGCTGGCGCGCGAGCTGACGGTCGACCAGATCCGCAAGATCCACGCCGCCACCGACACCCCACTCGAATACTTCGTGCACGGCGCGCTGTGCGTGGCCTATTCGGGCCAGTGCTATATCTCGCACGCCGACACCGGCCGCTCGGCCAACCGCGGCGATTGCTCGCAAGCCTGCCGCCTGCCCTACACCCTCTCCGACGGCCAGGGCCGCGTGGTCGCCTTCGACAAGCACCTGCTGTCGATGAAGGACAACGACCAGAGCCGCAACCTGGAAGCGCTGGTCGATGCCGGCATCCGCTCGTTCAAGATCGAGGGCCGCTACAAGGACATGGGCTACGTCAAGAACATCACGGCCAACTACCGCCTGCTGCTGGACGAGCTGCTCGAGCGCCGTCCGGAGTTCGCGCGCGCCGCCAGTGGCCGCACCCGCGTGATGTTTACGCCCGACGTCGACAAGAATTTCCACCGCGGCCACACCGAATACTTCGCCCAGGGCCGCCTGACGGACATCGGCGCCTTCGACTCTCCGAAGTACGTGGGCGTGGAACTGGGCATCGTGGCGCGCCTGAACGGCGACAGCTTCGACATCGTCACCTCGGCGCCGATGGCCAACGGCGACGGCCTGAACTACATGAACAAGCGCGACACCTGCGGCATCCAGGCCAACCTCGCCCAGAAGCTGGGCGAGGAAGCCGACGGCCAGCGCTGGCGCGTATTCCCCAACGAGCCGATGCAGTCCCTGACCGGACTGAAGGTGGGCACCGTCATCCACCGCAACCGCGACCACCAGTGGGAAGCCACGCTCAATAAAAAATCGTCCGAGCGCAAGGTGGCGGTCGACCTGATCCTGAGCGAAGTGCCTGGCGGCCTGCGCCTGGACGTCGTCGACGAGGACGGCATCGCCTCCGGTGCCGAGGCCATGCTCGAACTGCAGCCGGCCCAGCAGGCGGCCCAGGCCGACGCCGGGCTGCGCGCCAGCCTGGCAAAGCTGGGCAACACGATGTTCGAGGCCGGCCACGTCGCCCTGCAGCTGAGCCAGCCGTGGTTCGTGCCGAGCGCCGCCATCAATGCCCTGCGCCGCGACGCCATCGCGGCGCACGAAGCGGCGCGCCTGGCGGCCTGGGAGCGCCCGCAGCGCAAGGCGTCGGTGCAACCGCCACCCGTCTACCCGGACACGCAGCTCAGCTACCTGGCCAACGTCTACAACGAAAAGGCGCGCGCCTTCTACCACAAGCACGGTGTGCAGCTGATCGACGCGGCGTATGAGGCGCACGAGGAAGCCGGCGAAGTGTCGCTGATGATCACCAAGCACTGCCTGCGCTTCTCGTTCAACCTGTGCCCGAAACAGGCCAAGGGCGTGCAAGGCGTGCAAGGACAGGTGAAGGCCGAGCCGATGACGCTGGTCAGCGGCGACGAGAAATACACGCTGCGTTTCGATTGCAAGCCGTGCGAGATGCACGTGGTGGGCGCCATGAAGACGAATATCCTGAAATCGCCGCCGCCGTCGAATGTGGCTTACACCCCGTTGACCTTCCATCGCCAGCGTCCGCGCGATCAAGCGCCGAAGACCTGAGCGGCTGCATGTCGCAGGGTATGCGCTCGAGTTAGCGTAGAAGCGTCGTTCCCGCGAAGGCGGGAACCTAAGTCCTCGACGTAGTCGAAACGCTTGCAAAACTTAGGTTCCCGCCTGCGCGGGAACGACGACGGGTCTGCTCATAAGTTGACGGCAAATGGCCCACAGGCGCCGTTCTCAATTCCGGACTATTGTGCAATCCGCCGCGATTTTTCGGCATGGGCGGCGTGCGCGTCCGCGTCCATACTGGCTCCACTGTCCAACCACACAACGGAGCCCACCATGAAAGACCAACTGTCCAAAGTCGTCCTGATCACCGGCGCCAGCAGCGGCATCGGCGAAGCCACCGCCCGCCATCTTGCGGCGCTCGGCCACCGCGTGGTGCTCGGCGCACGCCGCACCGAACGCCTGGTGGCGCTGGCGGCCGATATCCGCGAAGCCGGCGGCAAGGCCGACGTTGCCCAGCTCGACGTGACGAGCCTGGAGAGCATGCGTGAATTCGTCGACTTCGCCATCGAGCGCCATGGCCAGGTCGACGTGCTGATCAACAATGCGGGCGTGATGCCGCTCTCAAAGCTCGATGCACTCAAGATCGACGAATGGAACCGCATGATCGACGTGAATATCCGCGGCGTGCTGCACGGGATCGCTACCGTGTTGCCGGGAATGCAGGCGCGCCGCAGCGGCCAGTTCATCAATATCGCCTCGATCGGCGCATATGCCGTCAGCCCGACGGCCGCCGTCTACTGCGCCACCAAGTTCGCGGTGGCGGCCATCACCGAGGGCCTGCGCCAGGAAGTGGGCGGCGACATCCGCGTGACCCTGGTCTCGCCTGGCGTGGTAGAGTCCGAACTGGCCGATTCGATCTCGGACCCGCTGGCGCGCGACACGATGCGCGAATTCCGCAAGGGCGCCATCAAGCCGGAAGCGATCGCGCGCGCCATCGCCTTCGCCATCGAGCAGCCGGCGGATGTCGACGTCAGCGAGATGATCGTGCGGCCGACGTCCAGCCCCTACTGATCCACGGCGACATCAGGACGGGATCTTGAGTCCCTTCCTGACCGAGGGCCGCGCCAGGAAACGATCCAGCGCGTCCCTCACATTGCCGAAGTCTTCGGCGCCGATCAGGTCCTCCGCCTCGTAGAAGTTCAGCAAGCCATTAATCCAGGGGAATACCGCGATGTCGGCAATGGTGAAGTCGTTGCCCGCGATCCAGGTATGCTGCGCCAGCTGGGCGTCGATCACGCCGAGTAGCCGGCGCGATTCGGCCACGTAGCGGTCACGCGGGCGCTTGTCTTCGTAGTCCTTGCCGGCGAACTTGACGAAGAAGCCGAGCTGGCCAAACATCGGTCCCACCCCACCGATCTGGAACATCACCCACTGGATGACACGGTAGCGTCCTGCCGCGTCGCTTGGGATGAGCTTGCCGCTTTTCTCGGCCAGGTAGAGCAGGATCGCGCCCGATTCGAACAGCGCCAGCGGCTGCCCATCGGGGCCGTCCGGATCGAGGATGGCGGGAATCTTGTTGTTCGGGTTCAGCGACAGGAAGGCCGGCGAGTTTTGCTCATCCTTGGCGAAGTCGACCTTGTGCACCTCGTACGGCAGGCCGATCTCTTCGAGCATGATCGGGACCTTGACGCCGTTCGGGGTGGGCATCGAGTACAGCTGCAGCCGGTCGGGATGTACGGCCGGCCATTTTTTGGTGATGGGAAAATCGGAAAGCGTGGTCATGTCGTTGGCGCCTCTTGAAGAACCGCCGCGGCGGCAGAGTGCCAAGATACCAAAGATTCAATATGCCCGCTGCGCACTTGCCAGCAGCGGGCAGCAGCGCGTGGATCAGCCGAACAGCTTGTTGGCGGTCTTGGCAATAAGTTCACCCTGGTGGCGGGCGCCGCCCAGGTCCTTCTCGCTCGGCTGGCGCTGGCCTTGTCCACCGGCGATGGTGGTGGCGCCGTAAGGGCTGCCGCCGACGATCTCGTCCAGCGTCATCTGTTCCTGGTAGCTGTACGGCAGGCCGACGATGGTCATGCCGAAGTGCAGCAGGTTGGTGATGATCGAGAACAGCGTCGCTTCCTGGCCGCCGTGCTGGGTGGCGGTGGAAGTGAAGGCGCCGCCCACCTTGCCGTTCAGGGCGCCGCGCGCCCACAGGCTGCCGGTCTGATCGAGGAAGGCCGCCATCTGGCCCGGCATGCGGCCGTAGCGGGTCGGCGCGCCGACGATGATGGCATCGTAGTGCTCCAGCTCGGCAACAGTGGCGACTGGCGCGGCCTGCTCGAGCTTGAAGTGGGCGCCCTTGGCGACGTCCTCGGGGACGGTTTCAGGAACCCGCTTGACGTCGACCGTCGCGCCCGTGCTGCGCGCGCCTTCGGCGACAGCGTTTGCCATCGTCTCGATGTGGCCATACGACGAGTAATACAGAACCAGTACTTTTGCCATCGACTTCCTCCATGTGTGGGATTCAGGACGGCCATTGTAGCGACAATGGCCGAATGTCCGTTTTCGGGAACACAGGGATTGTGCAGGCGAGGCGCCTCTCGCGCACTAGGCCTTAAGTCGGATCAGATCCAGTAGATGAAGGCGGCCAGCGCGATGACCAGCGCCACGCGGGTGATGTTGTAGGCGGTCTTGTTCCAGGCCTTGAAGCGGCGGCGATACTGGCCGGCATAGAAGGAAATGCGGAACAGCTTGCTCACCAGGCCGACCTGGTCGCCAGTTTCATTCGGAGAGGCGGCGGCGGTCATCACGGTGCGGCCGAACCAGCGGTTGAAGGCCTGCATCCAGCGGTAGCGCATCGGGCGCTCGACGTCGCAGAACAGGATCACGCGGTCGCTCTCGCTGCCGTTGATCGCCCAGTGGATATAGGTTTCGTCGAACACGACGCCCTCGCCGTCGCGCCAGCTGTGGCGCTCGCCATCGACGTCGATGAAGCAGCGGTCGTCGTTCGGCGTGGCCAGGCCCAGGTGGTAGCGCATCGAGCCGGCGAACGGGTCGCGGTGCGGATTGAGCTTGCCGCCCGGCGGCAGCTCGGCGAACATCGCCGCCTTGACCGAGGGGATCGATTGCAGCAGCGCATAGGTTTGCGGGCACAGGCGCTCGGCCGAGGGATGGCTGGCGTCATACCACTTGAGGTAGAAGCGCTTCCAGCCATTCTTGAAGAAGGAATTGAAGCCGGCATCGTCGTTCTGCTCGGCGGCCTTGATCTTCTTGAGCGCGAGCAGGTTCTCGGCTTCGGCGCGGATGATCGGCCAGTTCTCTTGCAGGCGCGCCAGTTCAGGAAACTCGCTCACCGGAATGAAGGGCGTGTTCGCCACCTTCGAGAACTTGTGCATGAAGATATTGATGGGCGCCATGAACGACGAATGATCGAAGATCTGGCGACGGAACGGCAGGCGCACGCGCCCGCGGAAATGGATGTGCAGGATAGACAGAATATAGAAACCCACCACGACCCACTTCATCACATCCTCCATCGCAGCCATGCAAGCGGCTGACTCCCTTGATCAAGGACGCAGGATACCACATCGGCTACTGGGCCGTGACGGCCCTGCCGACTCGCTGGGGAGAGAGGATAACGCCGGCACACGGGCCGAATGGCCCGCCCGCCGGCGGTGGCGGTGGCTAGACCGCCAGGAAAATGTTAGTGCAGCACCGACGTCATCGCATACCCTTTTTCGGCGATCTGGCCGTTGAGGTTATCGATGTCGAAATCCTCGATCTGGTCGGCGCTGTCGTCGACCTCGAAGGCACGGGCTTCGATCTCCCAATCGGTATTGGTGGCTTCTTCGGGGATGTTCTTGGCTTCGGGCACGGCCAGGTACGAAAACTTGCCGTCGTGTTCGGCTCTGCGGTAAATATCCAGGCGCATAGTCATTTTCCTCTATTCAATGCGCGCTTTCCGGATGAAAGCGCGCAGCTCCATAGTAGAAGATCAAGTGGCCATAGTCTGTTATCTGCCGAACATTCTGCCGAAGACTTAAGCAGGCTCGTCAGCGCGCCGGATTGTAGCCGAGCACGCGCGCGGGCAGCATGACGATCGCGCGCAGCAGGCTGAACACGGCATCGACGCCGATGCCAAGCAGGCGGAACGGCAGTAACAACAGCCACACCACAGGATACAGCAGCAGGGCAAGCAGCGCGATTGGCCAGCAAAGGAACAGCAGCACCAACCATACCAGGAAACTCAGCATCGTCTTTCTCCATGAAGAAGCATCATGGTGAATGTAGGCCGAAAGAGGCGACCGGGCCAGTGCCGTGCGATAAACGGGGGGAATGATGGGACGAACGGTAGAGCGTGCGTAAATCGCTGCTTCGAAATACGTCGTCCCCGCGAAGGCGGGGACCCAAGGCTGCCAGCACAGCCACATCGGTATCTGTAAGTGGCGCGCTTAAAACTTGGGTCCCCGCCTGCGCGGGGACGACGTTGATCGTTTCGGGAGTCAGGCGATGGCCGCGGTTTCCTGCTCGGCAGGAACGTACGACTCCTGCGGACTGACGACCTCGACCTTGATCGACGCCTGCAGCGACGGAATCGAACCGCCCGCACGGTAGGCGAACGACATGCGCAGCAGGTCGCCTGCCTTCACCTCGACCGGACGGTACAGCGGCAGCGTCATATAGTGATTGAGCCAATCGATCGTGGTCGCCTGCTCCTGCACGATGGCCAGCACGTTCTTGGTCACGAAACGCATCGCGTTCAGGGTACCGCCCTGCTCCACCAGCATCGAGCCTTCCCAGGCGATCAGGCTGTCGACCGGCTGGCTGAAGTCGAGAATGCTGTAGACGGCGGGCTGGGCCAGCTCGACCGTGCCTGGCTGGACCACACCGGTTTCCTGGAACTGGACGATCGGGGCGTAGAAGCCATCGAAGTCATACGCTTGCTGGATCGGCTGGACCGCCATGATCACGGCTTCCGGCATGAACAGCGGCAGCGGGCCACCGAATTTGGCCAGGTAGCGGCGCTTGAACGATTCGATCACCTCAACCTGTTTTTCGCGCAGCATGCCGACGTGGATCATTTCGCAGATCACGACATCGACCGGTTCCGGCGGAAGGTAGTCGAAGGCGTCGGCGTGCACCACCTCGACCTTGTGGCCATTGGGGTTCATTGCCAGGAAGCGGCGCGCCTCCTGCACCATGTCCGGATTGAACTCGACGCAATACACTTTCGAAGCGCTCTGGGCCGCGAAGAAGGAAAGCACACCGGTGCCGCCACCCAGCTCCAGCACTTTCGCGCCGGGGAACACGGAATAGTGGATGGCATTCTTGAAGCTGTGCATCCGGTTCTGGTCCATCAGCATATTGTGATGGTAGTGGACTGGAATGAACTGCCCCAGGTAGCAGCTTTCGATTTCGCGTTCGTTGAGCATGAGTATCCTTGGTAATCGGTGGTCGTTTGACCGTAGAAGCATTATGGATACCATTGCCCTTGCGCAATTGGTCGAGCTAAGCGCGTTTTACCGTCCAATTCAGGATCGAATTGTGACGCGGGCGGGATCAGCGCCGCGCAGCCGCCAATTCCTTGGCCAGTTGTTCGCGCCCCGCCTGCTTGGCGATCTGGGCCGCCGTCAGGCCCTCGGTGTTTTTCAGACTGGTGTTGGCGCCACGGGCGACCAGCAGTCGCGCCGTCGCATCCATCCCTTCACGCGCCGCCATCATCAGCGGCGTGAAGGCGCCGCTGGCGCGCGGCGACACGGCGTCGAGCTTGGCGCCGTGCTCGATCAGCAATTGCGCGATCTTGTCGTCGCCACTGGCGGCGGCATAGTGGAGCGCGGTCCAACCTGGTTGATTGACCTTGGCACCTTTTTTCAGCAGCGCGCGGACGACTTCTTCGTCGCGCTTGAAGGCGGCCATCATCAGCGCCGTATTGCCATTGACCGCCTTGCGCTCGAGGTCGGTGCCCGGATGGCGCAGCAGTTCAAGGATCACCTCGCGCGAACCTTCGCGGATCGCCAGCACCAGGGCCGGCTCGCCGCCCAGGGGATTCAGTTCGTTGGCATTGACGACCGCGCCGACCATTTTGCGCACCGTACTGGCGTCATCCATCTGCACGGCGCGGAAGAAGGAACTCACCTGCTGCGGCGTGGGCGGTTCGGCGGCGTGGGCGCCGGCGATTGCGGCAAACAGCAAACTGGTGGCAAGCAAGCGGCGGATCGGCACGTGTCAGCTCCTGGCGGTCTGGAACAAGTTGAAGAAATTCTCGCTGGTGCGGTCGGCAACCTCGCGCAGCGAGACGCCCTTGAGCGTGGCGATGTACTCGGCCACGTGGGCCACATAGCCCGGCTCGTTCATCCTGCCGCGGAAAGGCACTGGCGCGAGATATGGCGAATCGGTTTCGATCAGCATGCGCTCGAGCGGCACGGCTTGCGCCACCGCCTGCAATTCCTTGGCGCTCTTGAACGTGACGATGCCCGAGAACGAGATATAGAAGCCCTGGGCCATGGCGGCCTCGGCCACGGCCAGCGATTCGGTAAAGCAGTGCATGACTCCGGCGACGCCACCGGCGTCAGTGCCGGCGCCCTCTTCCTTCATCAGGCGGATCGTGTCCTCGCTGGCGGCGCGGGTGTGGATGATCAGGGGCTTGCGGGTTTCGCGCGAAGCCCGGATGTGCACGCGGAAGCGCTCGCGCTGCCATTCCAGGTCGCCTTCGAGCCGGTAGTAATCCAGGCCGGTCTCGCCGATGGCGACGATCTTCGGGTGGCTGGCCAGCTCGACCAGCTGCTGCACGGTCGGCTCCGGGGTGTCTTCATAGTCGGGGTGGACGCCGACCGACGCGAAAATGTGGGGATGCTGCTCGGCCAGGGCGAGCACTTGCGGGAAGTCAGGCAGGTCGACCGACACGCACAGGGCGTGCGTCACCTTGTTCTCGGCCATCTTGGCCAGGACTTCGGGCATGCGGGCTGCCAATTCCGGGAAATTGATGTGGCAATGGGAATCGATGTACATCCTGTCATTGTAAAGCCAGGCGGCGGGGAGCGCCATGCAGGCCACTAGCAGACAGTTGCTTCACTCTCCATCCGGGGAGACGGCGGTGCATGCGGAAAACGTGGATAACTTGCAACAACGTAAAAAGATCGAATCGTGCGCGCAACAAAATTCTTCACTTATCTTAGTATGTGCCATATCAATTTTTTAACAACCGAAGAAATATTGCGATGAAAACTGTATCACTCCGCCTTCTGCCCAGCCTCGTCCTGATGGCCGCTTCGTTCTCGGCCTCGGCCGGCCCGACCGTGGCCAGGGCGCTTGAAGTCAAAGGCGTATTCAATGAAAAAGTCGGTCCCGCGCCGCAATGTGCGTCCACCCTCGGCGGCAAGCTTGCCGGCCACGGTGAGACTGCCGACGGAACGCCAGTCGCGTTCGTCGGCGGAGATTGCTTCGCCCAATCTGGCACCACATTCACCTTCAGCAACGGCAAGTTCATCCTGCTGTTTCCGAACGGCGACCAGATCTTCGCTAACTACGGTGGCCAGTTCGTTCCCACCGGCGAAGGCACTGCCTACGTCATGAACGGCGGCACCTTCACCATCACCGGCGGCTCCGGCACCTATTCTCGCGCAACCGGCGGCGGCTATTTGAGCGGCACCGAAGACCTGTCCACCGGCGCCGGCACGATTGCGTTATCGGGTCGCGTTTCCTACAAGCCGAAGTGATCGCTGAAACAGCGCCAGGCTGCGCTGACACAGCGTTGTAACGGCCCAAAGAAAAAGGCGCTGTACCCGTTAGATATGGATGAGGATTGAACTGCTGGGCTGACCCGCGGTCCAATCCCGGTCGCCATCGATCGGGAGCGCGCCATGAAAACGCCGGAGTTTGATGAGTTATTCGCCCAGCTGGCGCTGCTGAACCAGCCTCAGCGTCAGCAGGTGCTCGCCGCCCTGCATCCAGCTGCTGGGCTCGACCGGGTGGTCGCCCTCATCGACGAGATTCGGTCAAAGGGGCGTTGTTGCCCGGATTGCGCCTGCGAGCGTTGCCACCGCCATGGCCATGCCAACGACCTGCAACGCTTTCGCTGTTGCGCGTGCGGCCGCACTTTCAACGACCTGACAGGTACGCCGCTAGCGCGGCTCAGGCACAAGGGCAAGTGGCTCGATTATCTGGACACAGTGCTCGATTCCCGAACAGTCCGCTCTTCGGCCAAGCGGCTCGGCGTGCACCCGAACACGACGTTTCGCTGGCGCCATCGCTTTCTCGACCGGGTCAAGGACGACCGGCCCGAGCGCCTGGTCGGCATCGTCGAGGCCGACGAAACGTTCCTGCTCGAATCGCAGAAAGGGGCACGCAAGCTCGATCGCCAGCCGCGCAGGCGTGGCGGCAGGGCGTCCCTACGCGGGATTTCGCATCACCTCGACTGTATCCTGGTGGCACGCGACCGCAGCGGACAAACCCTCGACGCCGTGACCGGACGCGGCGCCTTGAAGGTGGCCCAGCTGGTCAAGTACTTGCTGCCGAAACTCGATCCCCAGGCGCTGCTGGTCACCGATGCCAACGCAGCCTATCCCGCCTTCGCCCGTGCCCATGGTATCGCCCACCAGCCCGTCAATCTCAGCGTCGGCGAACGCGTCCGCAACGGTGTAGAAGGCGCGATCCATGTTCAAAATGTGAATGCGTATCACCGGCGCTTCAAGGAATGGCTGGCGCGCTTCCACGGCGTAGCGTCGCGCCGGCTGCCCAACTACCTGGGCTGGCATTGGGCGCTTGATGGCGGGCGAGTCACTTCTGTCGAGCAATTGCTGCGGATTGCACTCGGGGTCATCAACAGGTAACGATGACAGCGCCAAGAAAAAAGAGCGGTATGTATGCCGCTCTTTTTACATCAGTCTGCGACGCGCTTGCCCAGAATAATCAGGTCGCGCTCGATCCCGTCGAGATTGGCCACGCGCGGGAAATTTGCCCACGTCTCGAACCCGTATTTGCGGAATAGCGCCAGGCTAGGCTGGTTATGACCAAAAATGAACCCTAGCAAGGTATGCACCTTGACCTCGGGTGCGAACGCCATCGCCAATTCCAGGCAATAACGCCCCAGTCCCTTGCCGCGCGCGCTTTCGGCGATATAGATCGACACCTCAGCCGTACCCGAATAGGCCGGACGACCATAGAAATTCGAATACGACAGCCAGCCCAGCACTTCCGGCTGCTCGCTCTTGTCCTCGGCATCGTGAATCACCCACAGCGGACGCCGATCGGGCGTATGGTCATTGAACCAGCCCACGCGCGACTCGACCGTAATTGGTGCGGTATCGGCAGTAACTTCGCGCGAAGCGACGGTGGAATTGTAGATATCGACGATGACCGGCAGGTCATCGCGTCGAGCCAGGCGATGGACGTAGGATGGCATGAAACGAAAGGTGGTGGTTACAGGGTATGGGTTGCGCGCGACGACCGCAGCGCCGCGCCAAGAATCTCTTCGATACGGGCCTTGGCGCGCTGTCCCGCCTCGTCGGCCGGGAAATGCACGCCGATGCCTTGCGCCTTGTTGTTATTGGCGCCGCTCGGGGTGATCCAGGCCACGGTGCCGGCGATCGGGTATTTGTTAGGGTCCTCCATCAGCGCCAGGATCAGGTAGATCTCGTCGCCGATTTTATAAGGTTTGTTGGTGGGCACGAACATGCCGCCGTTCTTGAGGAACGGCATGTAAGCCGCGTACAGCGCCGCCTTTTCCTTGATCGCCAGCGACAGCACCGAAGGCCGCGGGGCCTGGGCTGCGTTCGTCTCTGGCTGGGTGACGCTCATCGTGGTCCTTTCATGTGCAGCAAGCAGTGTACTCAAGCAGCATATCTTCGACAAACAATTTTGCCGACAAAGGATGATCCGCCACAGCCCGCCGCTCGTTCACGGCCTTGATCACGCGCAGCAGGCCAGGCGTTTGGACGCGGCCGGCCAGCGCCGCCAGTTCCTTCTGGTAACGCGGGTAGTAGCGGATATTGCCCGACAATTTGTACGAAAACACATCGTACAGCCAGCGCTGGGTCCACGACACCAGGGCCGGCAGCTCGGCCTTGGCCAGCTTCTCGGCGGCGCGCAGCGCGGAGTCCGGCGCCGGCCGGGCCAGGAAATGCAGCAACGCCTCCATGTCCTCACGGCTGCCGCTGGTCGACTCGGCCAGGGCCGCCAGCGGCGCCCCACCCTGCTCGCGCAGCCAGCTGTCGGCGTCCGGCACGCCCTGCTCCTTGAGCCAGGCCAGGGCCTCGGCATGCGACGGCGTCGGCAGCGCGAACTTGCGGCAACGCGACAGGATCGTCGGCAGCAGGCGGTCGATGCTGTTGGAGGACAGCAGGAACACGGTGCCGGGCGGCGGTTCTTCCAGCGTCTTGAGCAGCGCATTCGACGCCGGCATGTTCAGCGCCTCGGCCGGGTACAGCACCACCACCCGCAAGCCCTGGCGGTGGGTCGAGATGTTCATGAAATCCGACAGGTTGCGGATCTGCTCGATCTTGATCTCTTTCGACGGCGCCTTGGCCGATTTCGACTTGGCGCCCGCCTCGCCGTCCTCGCCGTCGGCGGGCAGCTCGTCTTCGAATACCTCCGGCCGCACGCGGCGATAATCCGGGTGGTTGTGCTGCACGAACCAGCCGCAGGACGCGCAGGTGCCGCAGGCATGGCCGTCAGGTTGCGGGCTCTCGCACAGCAGGGCCTGGGCAAAACCCTCGATAAAATCGGCCTTGCCGGTGCCGGCCGGGCCATGGAACAGGATCGCGTGCGGCATGCGCGCGCGCATCTGCTGCAGCTGGGACCAGGCGGCCCCTTGCCACGGGTACATCGTCACAACAATTTCTCCAGAACCTGGGCCAGGCTGGCCTGGATATCGGCAATGCTCCTGGTCGAGTCGACCACGACGAAACGCTCGGGGAATTGTTCCGCGCGGCGCAGGTATTCGGCGCGGCAGCGGGCGAAGAAATCGGCTTGCTCGCGCTCGAACTTGTCGAGCGTGCGCGTGGCATTCAGGCGCTGACGCGCCACTTCGAGCGGCACGTCAAACAGGAGGGTAAGGTCGGGCTGCAGATCGGCATGAACCCAGGCTTCCAGCGCCTCCATCTTGGCACGCGCCAGGCCGCGGCCACCGCTCTGATAGGCAAAGCTCGCGTCGGTGAAGCGGTCCGACAGTACCCACTTGCCTTCACCCAGGTTGGGCGCAATTACCTGCGCGATGTGCTCACGTCGGCTTGCGAACATCAGCAGCGCCTCGGTTTCCAGGTCCATCTTTTCGTGCAAAAGCAAGTCGCGCAACTTCTCGCCGAGCGGCGTGCCACCGGGTTCACGTGAAGAGACAACGGTCTTGCCGTGCGACTCGAGGAAATCGGTGACGAACCCGATATGTGTCGATTTCCCGGCCCCGTCGATGCCTTCGAATGTAATGAACTTGCCCTGCATGTGCTGCCTTGCTTCGTGTTAGTGGGATTGAGTCAGTGGCCCGTTGGTGATGCCACGCTGGAAACGATTGACCGCGCGGTTATGGTCCAGCAGGTTGTCCGAAAAATGGCTGGTGCCATCGCCGCGCGCCACGAAATACAGTGCCGGCGTCTCGGCCGGCGCAAGCGCCGCATTCAGCGACTGCAACCCCGGCAGCGCGATCGGCGTCGGCGGCAGGCCACCGCGCGTGTAGGTATTGTAAGGGGTATCCGTCAGCAGGTCCTTCTTGCGGATCTGGCCCGCATAGGCTTGGCCCATGCCGTAGATCACGGTCGGGTCGGTCTGCAGCAGCATACCGGTACGCAGACGGTTGACGAACACGCCGGCGATCATATTGCGCTCGCTCTTCTGGCCCGTTTCCTTTTCGACGATCGAAGCCATGATCAGGGCCTCGTACGGCGTCTTGTACGGTAGCTCCTTGTCGCGCTTTTCCCAGGCTGCGTTCAGGTGGTCGATCATCGCCTGGTGCGCGCGCCGGTAGATCTCGATTTCCGACGAGCCCTTGGCGAACAGGTAAGTATCCGGGAAGAACATGCCCTCAGGGTCTTTGAACTCGGTCGAGATTTTGGCCATCACTTCCTGATCGGAGAGCTTGACGGTATCGTGCTTGAGACGATTGTGCGAGCTGATGGCCTGGCGCATCTGGCGGAAGGTCCAGCCCTCGATGATGACGATCGCTTCTTGCGCGAACTCGCCGCGCACCAGCTGGGTCAGCAGACGCCGCGGGCTGGTATCGGGTTTGAGTTCATAACTGCCGGCCTTGATGCGCGCGGCGTCGCCCGTCAGGCGCGCCAGCAGCACGAACATGGTCGGGTTGATCGGCACACCGGCCGCCACCATCTGCTGCGCGCTCGATGCCACGCCGCTGCCGGGATTGATCGTGAATTCGATCGGTTCACCGCCCGTGGTCAGCGAGTGCTTGGTCCACCAGGAGAATCCGCCTGCGGCTGCCAGCGTGACCACGACGCCGGTAACGAGTAATTTTTTTATGAATGCCATGTGGTGTGTGCGGGTTCAAACACGGATGCAAATGCGGATTGCGGCGCTCCCGGCGCGATTTCCCCGACAACTCTATAATGAGGCCGTAATGATAAAGCCTAATTGCCAAAATATTTCGGAATTTCATGAGTAACTGGACTGAACACCTCGCCACGCATGGCGCACGCTTCCATCTCGACGAAGCCACCCAGGTCGAGGACTTCGGCGCGCCCCTGGATATTGACGCGCTCGCGGCCGGTTTTGTCGCCACCGTCACCGACCAGGGCCTGATCGCCGTCGCCGGCGATGAGGCCGCGAAATTCCTGCATGCGCAGCTCACCAACGACGTCGAGCACCTGCAGCAAACCGAGGCCCGCTTCGCCGGCTTCTGCACGCCGAAAGGCCGCCTGCAAGCGAGCTTTTTGATGTGGCGCGACACCGATGCCGGGCTTGATACCGTCTATTTGCAGCTGCCGCGCGTCATCCAGCCGCCGCTTCAAAAGCGCCTGTCGATGTTTGTGCTGCGCAGCAAAGCCAAGCTGCGTGACGCCACCGACGAAGCGCCCTTCGCGGCATTGCTCGGCCTCGGCGGCGCCAAGGCGCAAGCGGCGCTCGGTCGCTTCGTCAATACGCTGCCAGCCGCGCCGATGGGCAAGACCAGCGGCGAGTTCGGCACCGTGCTGCGTCTGCATGACGCCTTTGAAGCGCCGCGCTACCTGTGGATCACGTCGAGCGAAGCAGCCAGCGCCGCGCTGCCTTCGCTCAAACAGGAACTGGCCCTGGGCGGCAACCAGGCCTGGCGCCTGGCCACCATCCACGCCGGCGAGCCGCAAGTGAGCGCCGCGACGCAAGAACAGTTCGTGCCGCAGATGATCAACCTCGAACTGCTGGGCGGCGTCAATTTCAAGAAGGGCTGCTATCCGGGCCAGGAAATCGTCGCGCGCACCAAATACCTGGGCAAGATCAAGCGCCGCGCCGCGCTGGCCGGCATCGAGAATGCCGCCGCGCGTGCCGGCGACGAAGTGTTCTCTGCGGCGGACCCCGATCAACCCTGCGGCATGGTGGTCAACGCCGCGCCGAACGGCCGTGGCGGCGCCGATGCGCTGGTCGAAATCAAGCTGGCGGCACTGGGTGAAGAAGTGCGCCTGGGCTCGGCCACCGGCGCACCGCTGCATTTCCTACCCATGCCCTACAGCCTCGACGCGATCGACGACTAGCGATGGTCGACCTATACGTCTACTACAAGGTGCGCAGCATCGATGCCGCCCGGTTGGCGCCGCTGGTGCACGCGATGGGGCGCCACCTGGCGCAGGACGCGGGCGTGCAGGTGCAGCTCAAGCGCCGTCCCGAAGACAAGGACGGCCTGCAGACCTGGATGGAAGTCTATCCGGGCGTGACTGACGCTTTCGATGCGGTATTGAGGCGGGCGGTCGTCGACGCCGGCATCGAGGCCCTGCTCGCCGGGCCGCGCCGCCTCGAAATTTTCACGGACTTGCCGCCATGTGCCTGATCGTCTTCGCCTGGCACGTCGTTCCCGGCATGCCCGTCATCGCGGCCGCCAACCGCGACGAATTCTATGACCGCCCCGCCGCCCCGGCCGGCCCCTGGCCGCAGGCGCCGCACGTGATCGCGGGTCGCGACCTGCAGGGTGGCGGCAGCTGGATGGGCGTGTCGGTCACCGGCCCCAACGGCCCGCGCTTCGCGGCGCTGACCAATATCCGCGGTCCTCAGGAACGCCGCACGGACGCACCGTCGCGCGGCGCTCTGGTGGCCGACTACCTGCGCGGCGAGCTCGATGCGGCAGCCTATGTGGCCGAACTGGCGGCGCGTCCCGACCTGTACAACGGCTACAACCTGGTGCTGGGCGACCGCGAGACCCTGTACTGGTACTCGAACCGCGGCGATGCCGACCCGCGCAACGGCCAGCCTCTGGAACGGGGCCGCATCTACGGCATCTCCAACGGCCTGCTCGACACGCCGTGGCCCAAGGTGCTGCGCACCAAGGCCCAGTTCGCGAGCCTGCTGTGCCAGGGGGCGCCCGAGGATGCGTATTTCGAGATGCTGGCCGATACCACGCGCGCACCGGACGTGCGGCTGCCGGAGACCGGCGTGCCGATCGAGATGGAGCGCATGCTGTCGCCGGTGTGCATCGAGTCGCCGGAATATGGCACGCGCACCTCGACCGTGGTCAAGCTGTATCGGGATGCGGGGCCGGAGTTGCATGAGCGGGTGGTGCAGCCGGGGGTTGTGGCTGCGGCTTGATTCGGTGTTGCGTTGACGCGAGCGAGCTTAGGTTCCCGCCTTCGCGGGAACGACGGTCTCCGGGCTAGTGGCGTCGTTGCGCATCATTGGTATCGCCAGCACGTCGTTCCCGCGCAGGCGAGAACCCAAGTATTTACCGCAGCGTCGAAAGCACGACCTAATGTCGCCCTGAAAGCGCGACCTAATGTCGCCCTGAAAGCGCGACCTAATGTCGCCCTTTCATCCCCGCCTTCAAAATCTCTTTCAAATGCGGCGTCGCCGCATACGGATCCGCCGGCTGCCGCGCATGAACCAAGGCATCCATGCGCTCAGCCACCGCCCCCAACGCCTGCGGATGCGAAAACACATAAAAGCGCTCTTCGCGGATCGCGTCGAAGGTCAGGCGCGCCACGTCCGCCGCCGACACCTTGCCGGAACCGACCGCCTTTTCGGTAAGCGCCTGCGCCGCGATCTGGCTCGCGGTCATGATTTCGTCGGTGCGCAATTCGTCCGGCCGGTGGCGGTGCGACTGCGCGATCGCGGTCGGGATGAAATACGGGCACAGCACCGAGGCGCCGATCGGCGCGTCGACCAGCTTGAGGTCGTGATACAAGGTCTCGGTCAGCGACACCACCGCATGCTTGGACACGTTATAGATGCCCAGCGCCGGCGAATTGAGCAGCCCCGCCATCGAAGCGGTATTGACGATCCAGCCGCGATAGCCCGGATCCTGCGCCGCGCATTCGAGCATCGTGCGCGTAAACACCCGCACGCCGTGGATCACACCCCACAGGTTCACGCCCAGCACCCACTCCCAGTCTTCCTCGGTGTTCTCCCACACCAACCCGCCGGCACCCACGCCGGCATTGTTGAACACCAGGTGCACCGCGCCGAAACGCGCCATAGCCGAATCGGCCAGTTCCTGCACGTGCTCGCCCTTGCGCACATCGCACACCATGGCCAGCACCTCGGTCTGCTTTGCCAGTTCATCGGCCGCCTTTTCGAGGGCCTTGGGCTGGACATCGGCCAGCACCAGCTTCATGCCCAGGCTCGCGGCCAGGTTGGCGAACTCGCGCCCCATGCCGCTGGCGGCGCCCGTGATGACCGCAACCTTTCCGTGAAACTCGTCCATCCCTGCCCCTCCTTAAACTAGACCGCCGTCACCCCGCCATCCACCGCCAGCACCTGGCCGGTGATGTGCTTGCCCGCATCCGAAGCGAACAACACCACGGCGCCCTTCAGGTCTTCGTCGTCGCCCAGGCGCTTGAGCGGCGCCGCGGCCGCCAGGCCATCGACGCCATAGGTGGCGAGCACGCCCTTCGTCATCTTCGACGGGAAAAATCCCGGCGCGATCGAGTTGACCGTGATGCCGTAGCGTCCCCACTCGCCGGCAAGCGTACGGGTGAAATTTACCACTGCGCCCTTGGACGTGTTGTACGCCAGCGTCTGCATCGCATCGGGCGGGTTGCCGGCCAGGCCGGCGATCGACGAGATATTGATGATGCGGCCGTAGCGGCGCGGGATCATCGACAGCTTGCCGACCGCCTGCGACACCAGGAAGATCGAGCGCACGTTCAGGTTCATCACCTTGTCCCAGGCCTCGAGCGGATAGTCCTCGGCCGGTGCGCCCCAGGTGGCGCCCGCATTGTTGACCAGGATGTCGACGTGCCCGAGGCGCGCGATCGCCTGTTCAACCAGCGCCTGCGCCTGGCCAGGGTCCGAGAGATCTCCCGCGAAGCAGCTGGCCTCGATGCCGAGGGTGTGCAGCTGGGCCACGGTGGCATCGAGTTCCTCCTGCTTGCGCGACGAGATCACCAGCCGCGCGCCCTGCTCGCCGAGCGCCTGCGCCATCTGCAGGCCGAGCCCGCGCGAGCCGCCGGTCACGATGGCGGTCTTGCCCTTCAGTGAAAACAGCTCCTGCGTGGTGCGCATGCGGTCTCCTGATTATTGTGATGGAAGGCTCAGACCTCGTAGTCCATGCACTGGCGCCCTTCGCGGATGGCGCCGATGAAGGGCACGACCGCCTGGTGGGTCGGATGCTTGATGTAAGCGTCGAGCGCGGCGCGGTCGGCAAATTCCGAATACAGCACCACGTCATAGGTCGCTTCGAGGTCGGGCTGGGCCAAGGTGACTTCAAAAGTCAGGATGCCCGGCACGATGGTCGCGCACTGGTCGAGCCGGCGCTTCATCTCGTGCGCATTGCTCACGCGGTCCGCGCCTTCAGCCTGTTCCTTCAACTTCCACATCACGATGTGCTTGATCATGCTCTTTCCTGTTCTATCCATAGTGGGTGATCGTCTTCCACGCCCCCCCTGCGCGGGGACGAGACGCCGATCGAGCATAGCATAGCGACAGCACGACCGTTCGCGAAAAAATGCCAAATTCATATTGACACTGGATAGGATGATTCTCTCCTATGAGCGGGGTGTCGTCTTACATGAGAAAGGGGAGCATCAGAAGGAGTGCGTAAGCTTTATGTAAGCCGCATGCAAGATTCGCGTAAGGATTCGGGAGCACATTTAAGTTAGCTGACCAACAATCAGCATTTCCGGTTACACAAAATTAATTACGGAGACACCCATGGCTATCACACCCGGCAATACTGTCGGAGGACAAGCTGCACCGACCTCCGCCGGACTCACCAAGGAAGAGCGCAAAGTCATCGCCGCCTCTTCCCTCGGCACCGTTTTCGAATGGTACGACTTCTATCTCTACGGTTCGCTCGCATCCATCATCGCCAAGCAGTTCTTCATCGGCGACCCCAACACCACCTTCATCTTCGCCCTGCTCGCCTTTGCAGCCGGCTTCATCGTGCGCCCGTTCGGCGCGCTGGTGTTCGGCCGCCTGGGCGACATGATCGGGCGTAAGTACACCTTCCTGGTGACCATCCTGCTGATGGGCGCCTCGACCTTCCTGGTCGGCATCCTGCCGAGCTATTCGCAGATCGGCATCGCTGCGCCGATCATCCTGGTCACCCTGCGCATCCTGCAAGGCCTGGCGCTGGGCGGCGAGTATGGCGGCGCCGCCACCTACGTGGCCGAGCACGCGCCGCATGGCAAGCGCGGCCTGTTCACGGCCTTCATCCAGACCACGGCCACGATCGGCCTGTTCCTGTCGCTGCTGGTCATCCTGGGCACCCGCACCCTGACCGGCGAAGAGGAATTCCAGGCCTGGGGCTGGCGTATTCCCTTCCTGATCTCGGTCGTGCTGCTCGGCATCTCGGTCTGGATCCGACTGTCGATGAACGAATCGCCGGCCTTCGCCAAGATGAAGGCCGAAGGCAAGACCTCGAAAGCGCCGTTGTCCGAAGCTTTCCTCAGGCCGAAGAACGCCAAGGTTGCCCTGCTGGCCCTGCTCGGCCTGACGATGGGCCAGGCCGTGGTGTGGTACACCGGCCAGTTCTACGCCCTGTTCTTCCTGACCAAGACGCTCAAGATCGCCGACCCGACCGCGAACATCCTGATCGCCATCGCGCTGCTGCTGGCCACCCCGTTCTTCATCGTGTTCGGCGCGCTGTCGGACAAGATCGGCCGCAAGTGGATCATCCTCGGTGGTTGCGTGATCGCCGCCGCCACCTACTTCCCGATCTTCAAGGCCATCACCCACTACGGCAACCCGGCGCTCGAAACCGCGCTGCAGACCGCGCCAGTCGTGGTAGTGGCCGATCCGGACACCTGCAGCTTCCAGATCGACGCCACCGGCACCAAGAAATTCCCGAACTCGTGCGACATCGCCACCCGCATGCTCACTGCCGCCTCGGTGAGCTACAACCGCATCGATGCGCCGGCCGGCACCGTCGCGACGATCAAGATCGGCGACACCGAGTACCGCTCCTTCAACGCCGTCATGACGCCGGATAACCTGAACTTCGACAAGGCTTCACTGGCCAGCGAAGCCGCGCTCAAGGCCGAGGTCAACGGCGCCCTCAAGGCGGCCGGCTACCCGGACAAGGCCGATCCGACGCAGATCAACAAGCCGATGCTGGTGCTGTTCCTGTTCATCCTGGTGCTGTACGTGACCATGGTGTACGGCCCGATCGCGGCGATGCTGGTCGAGATGTTCCCGACCCGGATCCGCTATACCTCGATGTCCCTGCCGTATCACATCGGTAACGGCTGGTTTGGCGGCCTGCTGCCGACGACGGCCTTCGCGCTGGTGGCGTTCAAGGGCGACATCTATTATGGGTTGTGGTATCCGATCGTCATTGCGCTGATCACCTTCGTGATCGGGGCCTTGTTCGTGCGGGAGACCAAGGACAATAATATTTACGCGAACGACTGAGATGACGGGTACCAAATGAAAAATGCCGCTGGCTAGCCAGCGGCATTTTTTTCGAGTCGACGAAAGCGGCTTCGCCCCTTATCCGTTGAAGCCCTGGCCGAGCGGCGCCAGCCGCGCCAGCAACGGCGCCGGCTGCCACGCCTCGCCCTGGCGCCCGCGCCCAAATCCTTCGACCGCCGCCAGCACCTTCGGCAAGCCGACGCTATCGGCATACAACATCGGTCCGCCCCAATGCAAGGGGAAGCCATACCCGCTCAGATAGACCATGTCGACGTCGGAAGCGCGCAGCGCAATGCCTTCTTCCACGATCTTCGCGCCTTCATTTACCAGCGCGTACACCAGGCGCTCGACGATCTCCTCGTCCGCAATCGCGCGCCGCGGCACGCCAATGTCGGCCGAGTGCTGCACGACCATATCGTTTATCCCCTCCGACGGCAGCGCCTTGCGTTCGCCCGCGCGGTAGTCGTACCAGCCGGCCCCGGTCTTCTGCCCGAAACGTCCCTGTTCGCATAGCAGGTCGGGCAGCTTCGAATACGCGAAGCCCGGCGACTCCAGCGCGCGGCGCTTGCGGATCTGCCAGCCGATATCGTTGCCTGCCAGGTCGCTCATGCGGAACGGCCCCATGGCAAAACCGAACGCTTCGATCGCGCGGTCGACCTGCTCCGGCAGCGCGCCTTCTTCCAGCAAGAAGTAAGCCTGGCGCAGGTACTGCTCCAGCATGCGGTTGCCGATGAAGCCGTCGCACACGCCGGAAACCACGCCGGTCTTCCTGAGCTTTTTCGACAGCGCCAGCGCCGTGGCCAGCACGTCCTTGCCGGTCTGAGCGCCGCGCACGATCTCGAGCAGCTTCATCACGTGCGCGGGGCTGAAGAAATGCAGGCCGATCACGTCCTGCGGGCGCCGCGTGAACGCGGCGATCCGGTTCACGTCGAGCGTGGAGGTATTGGTGGCCAGGATCGCGCCACGCTTCATGACCTTGTCCAGCTCGCGGAACACGAGTTCCTTGACGCCGATGTCCTCGAACACCGCCTCGACCACGATATCGGCCTGGGCGATGGCGTCATAGGACAGCGTACCGCTGACCAGCGCCATGCGCTGCTCGAGCTGTTCGGCCTGCAGCTTGCCCTTGTGGACGCTGCTTTCGTACATCCTTCGCATCGCCGCGAGCCCCTGGTCCAGGGCGTCCTGCTTCGTTTCGAGGAGCAGTACCGGAATGCCGGCGTTGGCGAAGTTCATGGCGATCCCGCGGCCCATGGTGCCGGCGCCAACGACCGCCGCGGTCGCGATGCGGCGCAGCGGCGTGTCGGCCGGCACATCCGGCACCTTGCCGGCTGAGCGCTCGGCAAAGAAGGCATGGCGCAGCGCCTTCGATTCGCTCGTCGTGGTCAGTTGAATGAAGCGCTCGCGCTCGAAGCGCAGGCCGTCCTCGAACGAGTCGGCCGTCACCGACGCCGCCACCGCTTCCACGCAGGCGCGCGGCGCCGGGAACGGGCCGGCGGCGGCATCGACCTGGGCCCGCGCCGAGGCCAGGAAGCCGGCGGCGTCGGGATGTTCGACCGCGCGGTCGCGCACCTTCGGCAGCGGACGCAGGTCGGCGATGCGCTCGGCGTAGGCGATGGCGGCCGGCAGCAGCTCGGCGCCGGGCGCGAACACCTCGTCGAACAGCGGGGTGCCAGCCAGCTTTTCGGACAGCACCGGGATCCCGCCAACAATCATGCCCAGCGCTTTTTCCAGGCCGAGCAGGCGCGGCAGACGCTGGGTGCCGCCGGCGCCCGGGATCAGGCCCAGCTTCACTTCGGGCAGCGCAATCTGCGCGCCAGGCAGCGCCACGCGATAGTGGCAGCCCAACGCCAGCTCCAGGCCGCCGCCCATGGCCACGCTGTGGATCGCCGCCACGACCGGCTTGGAGGAACCTTCGACCACCCGGATCAGCGAATGCAGGGTCGGTTCGGTGAGCGCCTTCGGAGAATTGAATTCACGGATGTCGGCGCCGCCCGAGAAGGCCTTGCCGGCGCCCGTGAGCACGATCGCCTTCACCGCCGGATCGCTCTCGGCCGCCTGCACGCCCTGCACGGCGGCGCTGCGGGTCGCGAGCCCCAGACCGTTGACCGGCGGGTTGTTCAGGGTGATGACGGCAACGCTGCCGTGGACCTGGTAGTCGGCGCTCATGTCTCTGCTTCTCCTTGTAGGTGGTGCTGGCTGAGCTGACCACTATACCGCAGAAAATGCACGAACGTACTATTCAGGCAACGGCCGATGGAGGTCAGAAATCGCGTTGCTGGCGTGCCCGTTCGATCTTCTGGTCGGTCTTGTACTGGCTCAGTGCGTAGACGGCCCAGATCGCGGCAGGCAGCCAGCCGACCAGGGTGATTTGCAGGATCAGACAGATGATGCCGGCGATCGGGCGGCCGATGGTGAAGAAGGTGAGCCAGGGGAGGATGAGGGCGATGAGCAGGCGCATGGAAAATCCTGTGAGCAAAAGTTATCAAAAGTGATAACAGTCTAACTGCCATGCGCACTTTGCCGTGTTCCGATTGGCGCTTCGCAGCGCATGCTGGATAGGCGCTTAGAGCGGCGGGCGCTCCTGGCGGATGGGCATCAAGTCGCTCCTGATCCACGCCTGCACCTGGCGGGCGCGCGCCTTGTCCTGCGGCGCCAGGGATAGAGCGAGGTACCGGGATAGACGTCGATCAAGGCCCTGTACGATCCGGCCACGATGATCAAGATCGAAGCCATTGCCGCCGTGCGCCAAGTGGCCGATTCATAGGCTAATCCACGTCGTTCCCGCGGAGGCGGGAACCCAATTGTGCATGGCCAGTGCCCTAAAAATCGACCTCTGATGAACGTTCGGGCAACGCAAGAGCATGAACATTCTGTGATTTCACTTGGATCCCCGCCTTCGCGGGGATGACGATGCATACTTTGCGTATAAATATTCCGGACACCAGTGCGCCTCCGCGGGGATGACGATGCATACTTTGCGTATAAATATTCCGGACACCAGTGCGCCTGCGCGGGGATGACGGGCATACTTTGCGTATAAATATTCCAGGCGGCAGTGGCCAGCGCAGTAGGTCGATGCTGCCACTGGCAGCAACGACGGCTTCAAGGCTAACTTGATGCCATCCGCGCTTCAGGCAGTCGGCAAGCGGTGCCCCGCATACGCGTCGCGCAGCTTGTTCTTCTGAATCTTGCCGGTGCCGCCCACCGGCAGGCTCTCGGCGAACACCACGTCGTCCGGCGTCCACCACTTGGCCACCTTGCCGCCGAACCAGTCGATCAACTCCTCGCGCGAGACCTCCATACCGGGCCGGCGCACCACCACCAGCAAGGGCCGCTCGGCCCACTTCGGATGCTGCACGCCGATGCAGGCCGCCTGCAGCACCGCAGGGTGCGACATCGCCACGTTCTCGAGGTCGATCGTGCCGATCCATTCGCCGCCCGACTTGATCACGTCCTTGCTGCGGTCGGTGATCGCCAGGTAGCCGTCGGCATCGATCGTGGCCACGTCGCCGGTCGGGAACCAGCCATCCCGCAGCACGTCGCCGCCCTCCCCGCCAAAATACCCGGATACCACCCACGGCCCCTTGACCAGCAAATGGCCATAGGTCGCGCCGTCCCATGGCAGTTCAGTCCCGTCGTCGTCGACGATCTTCATGTCGACGCCATAGATCGCGTGGCCCTGCTTCCTCAGCACGGCGCGCTGCGCCTCCTGCGGCAAGTCGCTATGTTTGGCCAGCAGGTTGCAGGCGGTGCCGAGCGGCGACATCTCGGTCATGCCCCAGGCGTGCACCACCTGGACTCCCAGGCGGTCGATCAGGGCATCCATCATGGCCGGCGGACAGGCCGAGCCTCCGATCACGGTGCGGCGGAAGGTCGAGAACTGCAAGTCATTGGACAGGACGTGGTTGATCAGACCCAGCCAGACAGTCGGCACGCCGGCCGAGAAGGTCACGCCCTCGGCCTCGAATAGTTCATACAGCGACTTGCCGTCCAGCGCAGGTCCCGGAAACACCAGCGTGGCGCCCGCCAGCGGTGCGGAGTACGGCAGCCCCCAGGCATTCACATGGAACATCGGCACCACCGGCAGCACCACATCGGCACTCGAGACGCTCAGGGCGTTCGGCATCGCAGAGGCATAGGCGTGCAGTACGGTCGAGCGGTGCGAGTACAGGGCGCCCTTCGGATTGCCAGTCGTGCCCGAGGTATAGCACAGGGCCGCCGCCGAACGCTCGTCGAACTGCGGCCAGTCGTAGTCGCTGGACTCTTGTTCGATCAGGTCTTCATAGCACAGCAGGCCGGGAATCGCGCCCGCCGGCGGCATGTGCTCGCGGCCGCACAGGGCGACGTAGGCCTTGACGGTCTTGCACTGGCGCGCCATGGCTTCGATGGCCGGCAGGAAGGTCAGGTCGAAGAACAGCACGCGGTCGTCGGCGTGATTGACGATATAGGCGATCTGCTCCGGATGCAGGCGCGGATTGATCGTATGCAACACCGCGCCCGATCCGGATACGCCATAGTAGAGTTCCAGGTGGCGATAGCCGTTCCAGGCCAGCGTCGCGATGCGTTCACCCATCCCGATGCCCAGCGCGCCCAGGGCGTTGGCCAGCTGGCGCGCGCGGCGCGCGCAATCGCGGTAGGTGTAGCGGTGCAGGTCGCCCTCGACCCGGCGCGAGACGATCTCGGTATCGCCGTAATGGCGCGCCGCAAACTCCAGAATGCCCGAGATCAGCAGCGGTTGATCCATCATCTGGCCTTGCAAGGGACTTATTGGATAGTCATGCATCGCGTCTCCGTGACTAGAATGGCAACCTGGAAAGTGTCATCCTCGCATCGTGCACTCGTCAACCGGATTCGATGATGCAGCGCATCAACTCCTTGAGCCAGATCGGCAACGAGCGGTTACCGGATGTAACGCCGGCCCACGCCGCACGGGTGCGCGAATAGAATCGGCCTGGTGCGGTAAAATCCCGCCAATCTTGATCACTTTGCTACGGACACTGCCATCACTGCCGACGAACTTCCACTGAACAATTCATTTGCCGAATTGCCACCGGCGTTCTACACGCGCCTCATGCCGACGCCGCTGCCTTCGCCCCATTTCGTGGCGGCAAGCAGCCCTGCCGCCGCCCTGATCGGGCTGGATGCGGCCGATCTCGCGCGTCCTGATTTTGTCGAGGTCTTTACTGGCAACAAGGTCGCTGCACGTTCGCAGCCCCTGTCCGCCGTGTATTCCGGCCACCAGTTCGGCGTCTGGGCCGGCCAGTTGGGCGACGGCCGCGCAATCACGCTGGGCGAGCTCGCCACGCCGACCGGCCCGATGGAGCTGCAACTGAAAGGCGCCGGTCGCACGCCGTATTCGCGCATGGGCGACGGCCGCGCTGTGCTGCGCTCGTCGATCCGCGAATTCCTGTGTTCCGAAGCCATGGCCGCCCTCGGCATCCCGACCACACGCGCGCTGATGGTCACCGGCTCGCCACAACAGGTGGCGCGCGAGACCATGGAAAGTACCGCCGTCGTCACGCGCATGGCGCCTACCTTCGTGCGCTTCGGCTCCTTCGAGCACTGGGCCTCGCAAGGGAAAGAGGCCGAGCTCAAGACGCTCGCCGACTACGTTATCCGCCAGTACTACCCACAATTCCAGGGCGCCGCCAACCCCTACCAGGAATTGCTGGCCGAAGTCACCCGCCGCACCGCGCGCATGATCGCGCACTGGCAGGCGGTCGGCTTCATGCATGGCGTGATGAACACCGACAATATGTCGATCCTGGGCCTGACCCTGGATTACGGCCCGTTCGGCTTCATGGAAGCCTTCGATGCCAAGCACATCTGCAACCACACCGACCAGGGCGGCCGCTATTCGTATGCCAACCAGGTGCCGGTGGGCCACTGGAACTGCTATGCGCTGGCCAATGCCCTGCTGCCGCTGATCGGCGAGCCCGAGGCGGCCGAGGCGGCGCTCGACCTCTATCGCCCGGAGTTCGGCCGCCAGCTCGACACCCTTCTGCACGCCAAGCTTGGCCTGAAGGAAACGCGCGACGGCGATGCGGCGCTGTTCGACAATATGTTCACGCTGCTGCAGGACAATCACGCCGACTTCACGCTGTTCTTCCGCGGCCTGGGCGAACTGCGCCTCGATGAGCCGGCCCTGGATGAACCGCTGCGCGATCTGTTCATCGACCGTGCGGCCTTCGACGCCTGGGTCGCCGAATACCGCGCCCGTCTGCGCCAGGAAGGCAGTGTCGATGCGGCCCGGCGCGAGTCCATGCACCGGGCCAATCCGAAATACATCCTGCGCAACTACCTGGCGCAGATCGCCATCGAACAGGCCCAGAACGGGGATTTCAGCGGCGTACACAAGCTGCTGGCCGTGCTGGAACGTCCGTTCGACGAGCAGCCTGAAAACGAATCCTATGCGGCCCTGCCGCCGGACTGGGCGGCCCACCTCGAGGTGAGCTGCTCTTCCTGAGCCTCGCCCGTGCTTCGCCCCATCAACACCACGAAAGAGAATCATGACCGACAAAGTGACCAAGACCGACGCCGAGTGGCGCGACCAGCTCGACCCGACGGAGTACCAGGTGACCCGCCACGCCGCCACCGAGCGCGCCTTCACCGGCAAGTACTGGGACCACCACGAGCACGGCATTTATCACTGCGTGTGCTGCGACACCCCGCTGTTCGAATCGGACACCAAGTTCGACTCGGGCTGCGGCTGGCCCAGCTACTTCAAGGCCCTCGACCCGGCGAATGTGATCGAGAAGGTCGACCGCACGCACGGCATGGTGCGCACCGAAGTCATCTGCGGCGTGTGCGACGCCCACCTGGGCCACGTGTTCCCGGACGGCCCGCCGCCGACCGGCTTGCGCTATTGCATCAATTCCGCCTCGATGCGGTTCGAACCGATCTGAGGGTGCCGCGGTGAAGAAATTTCTGTTCGACCTGTTCCCGGTCCTCCTGTTCTTTGGCGTCTACAAGTACGGCGACAGCAACCAGGAGTGGGCGCATCGCATGGCCGTCGAGTACCTGGGTGGCCTGATCGCGGGCGGCGCGGTGCCCCCCGCGCAGTCGGCGATCCTGCTGGCCACGGCAGTGGCGATCGTCGCCACCGCGCTGCAGGTCGGCTACCTGCTGGTGCGCGGCCGCAAAGTCGACAATATGCTGTGGCTGTCGATGGCCGTGATCCTGGTTGCCGGCGGCGCCACGATCTATTTCCATGACGACCTGTTTATCAAATGGAAGCCGACCATCCTGTACTGGGCCTTTGCCGTCGCCCTGCTGGTGGCGCAGGTGTTCTACAAGAAGAACCTGATGCGCTCCGTGATGGAGGCCAATATCAAGCTGCCCGATCTGGTGTGGAACCGGCTCGGCTACAGCTGGATCCTGTTCTTCGCCGGCATGGGCCTGCTGAACTTGTTGATGGCTTTCGTGGTCTTCCGTAACGACACCAGCGCCTGGGTCAGCTTCAAGCTGTTCGGCTTTACCGGCATCATGTTCGGATTCATCGTGATCCAGATGATGATGCTTTCGAAATACATCAAGGAGGAAGAAGCATGACCACCATCGACCGCGAAACTCGCCTGCGCGCCATTCTCGAGGCCGAGCTGGCCCCGGCATCGCTCGAGATCATCGACGACTCGCACCTGCATGCCGGCCACGCCGGCAACACCGGGGGCAGCCATTACACGGTCAAAATCGTGTCGTCCCGCTTTGAGGGCCTCAAGCTAGTCATGCGCCATCGTCTTGTGTATGATGCCGTTCACGATATGATCAACAAGGCGGAAATCCACGCGCTCGCCATCCATGCGGTCGCGCCTTCCGAGCTAGCCTGAGCGTCGGCTTCAGGCAGCTTTAAGTAATTTGCCCGACAATTTACACTGCTCGTCAAAAGAACTAATCTAATCTCGTCCAGCAACTATCCCCGCTACAGGAACACACATGACCTTTAAGCCAGCTCGCCTGCTGTTAGCCCTTGTCGCCGTTGCATCGGCTCCCGCTTTCGCCCAGAACCTCGCAGTGGTGAATGGCAAGGCGATCCCTTCGTCGCGCGCCGAAGCCGTCGTCAAGCAGGTCGTGGCCCAGGGCCAGAACCAGGATTCGCCAGAACTGCGCGAAGCCGTCAAGAATGACCTGATCGCCCGCGAAGTGCTGATGCAAGAAGCCGTCAAGCAAGGCTACGACAAGAAGCCCGAAGTGCGCGAAGCGCTGGATAACGCCCGCCAGTCGATCGTCGTCAACGCCCTGGCCCGCGAATACATCGCCAAGAACCCGGTGAGCGACGCCCAGATCAAGGCCGAGTACGACAAGTTCAAGGCGCAGACCGGCGACAAGGAATACCATGTGCGTCACATCCTGTTCACGACCGAGGACGAAGCCAAGGCCGCCATCGGCAAGCTGAAAGGCGGCGCCAAGTTCGAAGACCTGGCCAAGACCTCGAAAGACACCGGCACCGCCAACAATGGCGGCGACCTGGACTGGGTCACCCCGAACGCCCTGCCGCCGGAATTCTCGGCCGGTTTCACCAAGCTGCAGAAGGGCGCGATCACCGACGTGCCGGTCAAGACCAACGCCGGTTTCCACGTGATCAAGCTGGACGACACCCGTGCGGTCAAGCTGCCATCGTTCGATGAAGTCAAGCCGCAGATCGCCGACTCCCTGTCGCAAGAGAAGCTGCGTGACTATCAGGAGCAAATGGTCAAAAAGGCAAAGGTGCAGTAATATGTGCTGTCGTCGGCGCTGAATTTGCGCCGGCTTTCGTCGCCTGCGGCGATACTTTTCGTGTTTATATAGGATCTCAACAATGATTTTGAAGCCAGCCCGCCTGTTGTTAGCCATGACCGCATTGGTTGCCCTGCCCGCACTCGCGCAAAACGCTGCAACCGTCAATGGCAAGGCGATCCCGCAAGCGAGGGTCGACCAGCTGGTCAAGCAAGTCGTCGCCCAGGGCCGCGCCACCGACTCTCCTGAGCTGCGCACCGCGATCAAGAACGACCTGATCAGCCGTGAAGTATTGATCCAGGAAGCCGACAAGCAGAACATCGGCAACCGCGCCGACGTCAAGTCGGCCATCGACAACGCCCGCCAGAGCATCATCATCAATGCGATGCTGGCCGACTACGTCAAGAAGAACCCGGTCAAGGATGCCGAGATCAAGGCCGAGTACGACAAGCAGAAAGCCATGATCGGCGACAAGGAATACCACGCCCGCCACATCCTGGTCGATTCCGAAGCCACCGCCAAGGACATCATCGCCAAGCTGAAAGCCGGCGGCAAGTTCGAGGACCTGGCCAAGCAGTCGAAAGACGGCAGCGCCCAGAACGGTGGCGACCTGGGCTGGGCAAGCCCGGCAACCTACGTGCCTGAGTTCTCGAAAGCCATGGTCGCCTTGCAAAAAGGCGCCATCACCGAGACCCCGGTGAAGTCGCAGTTCGGCTTCCACGTCATCAAGCTGGAAGACGTGCGCGCGACCAAGGTCCCGGCGCTGGATGAAGTCAAGCAGCAAGTCGCGGAAGGCCTGCAGCAGCGTCAGCTGGCTACCTACCGCGAGAGCCTGGTCAAGAAGGCCAAGGTGCAGTAATCGCTGCTTAGCGATATCGAAGAGCGCTCCCGAGGGAGCGCTCTTTTCTTATGTGCGAGTACAAATGAACTCAGTTCTTCCCATCTTTCGGCGCGCGACAATTGCCGATATCCCGCAGATGTCGCGCGTCCGTCTATCGGTGCTGGAGAACCGCTTGCGCGACCCGACACGAGTCACGCCACAGATGTATGAAGATTTTCTGGAAAAGGATGGCCGCGGCTGGATTGCGCAAGTCGATGGCGTGACCGTCGCGTTCAGCTACGCCAACAGCCTGGATGGCTCGATCTGGGCACTGTTCGTCGATCCGGCACATGAGGGCAAGGGCCTGGCCAAGGCCTTGCTCGGACTAGCGACAGAATGGCTGTTCGAATCCGGCTACGTCGAGGTCACACTCGACACCGGCGCCGGCACGCGGGCCGACCTGTTCTATGCGCGTCAGGGCTGGACCAGGGACGACGCCGGCGCTGCCGACGTGCGCTACACGCTGGCGCGCCCGCTGCCCTGACTACCCGGCCTAGCCCTGCTTGTCGACTTCGGCCAGGCGCTTGCGCAGCAGGTCGGCATGCATGGCGTCTCGCGGCTTCTCCAGCAGCGCCGTCAATGCCACAGCGAGTGTCAGGTCTGACATTCGGACACAACCTCAGCTCTGGCAGGAAGCATGGGGTCGGAATTCTCAATCTCGGGATCGATGAGAAACGCAATGCTCGCTGCCGCGCCTGAATGTCGACCTGACCTTCTATCTGCGCCGTCGCCGCAACGCTCCTGCGGTGGATAGCGTCATGATCAATGCACTAATCAGACGAACGATGATCAGGCTCATGGCCTTCAATCGTCGTCAGGCTCGACAGAGCGTGCATCGCACCGAAAATAAAAAAACGCCTCCGAAGAGGCGTTTATGATCAAAGCACGACGTGCTTAGCCAACCCACTTGCGCGCATTACGGAACATGCGCATCCACGGCGACTCATCGCCCCATGCCTCCGGCGCCCACGAGTGCGTCGCCGCGCGGAACACGCGCTCAGCGTGCGGCATCAGCACGGTGAAGCGACCATCGTCGGTGGTGACCGAGGTCAGCCCGCCCGGCGAACCGTTCGGGTTGAACGGATACACTTCGGTGGCCTGGCCGCGGTTGTCGACGAAGCGCATCGCCTGGTTGACGGCGCTCAGATCGCCAGTCAGCGAGAAATCGGCGAAGCCTTCGCCGTGGGCGATGGCGATCGGCGCCTGGGTGCCGGCCATGCCCGCGAAGAAGATCGATGCCGAATCCAGCACCTCGACCATGCCGAAGCGCGCTTCGAACTGCTCGGACTTGTTGCGGGTGAACTTCGGCCACGCCTGCGCGCCCGGGATGATCGATTTCAGGTTGCTCATCATCTGGCAGCCGTTGCAGACGCCCAGGCCGAAGGTGTCCTGGCGCTGGAAGAACTTGGCGAACTGTTCGGACAGCTGCGGGTTGAACAGGATGGTCTTGGCCCAGCCCTCGCCCGCGCCCAGCACGTCGCCGTACGAGAAGCCGCCGACGGCGATGATGCCGTGGAAGTCATCCAGCTTGGCGCGGCCGGCGATCAGGTCGCTCATGTGGACGTCGATCGCGGCAAAGCCCGCCTGGTGCATCACCCACGCGGTTTCGATATGCGAATTGACGCCCTGCTCGCGCAGGATCGCCACGCGCGGACGCACGCCCGTCGCGATGAACGGCGCGGCGACGTTGTCCGCCAGGTCGAAGGTGATCTTCGGCTGCATGCCCGGATCGGTTTCGTCCAGCAGGCGGTCGTATTCCGAATCGGCGCACGCCGGGTTGTCGCGCAGGCGCGCGATGCGCCAGCTGGTCTCGCTCCACAGGCGGTGCAGGCTGCTGCGCGACTCGTTGTAGATCACTTTCGCATCGCGCGTAAACTCGATCGCGCCGCGGTCGTTCAGTTTGCCGATGATGTGGCTGCAGGCGCCCAGGCCCTGGTCGCGCAGCACGTTCATGACAAAGCTCTTGTCGTCGGCGCGCACCTGGATCACGGCGCCCAGCTCTTCGGAAAACAGCGCGCGCAGGGTCATCTCGTTGCGGCGCTCGGCCACCTGACCGGCCCAGTTCTTGGCGTCGCCCCAGTCGGACGCGTGCTCGCCTTCCATGGTCAGGATGTCGAGGTTGACCGACACGCCGGTGCGGCCGGCGAAGGCCATTTCGGTGAGCGTGGCGAACAGGCCGCCGTCCGAGCGGTCGTGGTAGGCCAGCAGCTTGCCGTCCTTGTTCAGCTGCTGGATCGCGACGAAGAACGCTTTCAGGTCTTGCGGCGAATCGACGTCCGGCACCGAGTCGCCCAGCTGCTGCGTCACTTGCGCCAGGATCGAAGCGCCCAGGCGGTTCTTGCCGCGGCCCAGGTCGACCAGGATCAGGGCGGTGTCGCCACTGTCGGTGCGCAGTTGCGGGGTCAGCGAACGGCGCACGTCCACGACCGGCGCGAACGAGGACACGATCAGCGACACCGGAGAGATCACGGCCTTGTTCTGGCCCTCGTCGTTCCAGGTGGTGCGCATCGACAGCGAATCTTTACCCACCGGGATCGACACGCCCAGCGCCGGGCACAGTTCCATGCCGACGGCCTTGACGGTGTCGAACAGCGCCGCGTCCTGGCCAGGCTGGCCGCAGGCCGCCATCCAGTTGGCCGACAGCTTGATGTCCGAGATGTCGTCGATCGCGGCGGCCGCGATATTGGTAATCGCCTCGCCCACGGCCATGCGGCCCGATGCGGCGGCGTCGATCACGGCCAGCGGGGTACGCTCGCCCATCGCCATCGCCTCGCCCAAGAAGCCTTCGAAGGACATTGCGGTGACCGCGCAGTCGGCGACCGGCACCTGCCATGGGCCGACCATCTGGTCGCGCACGCTGGTGGCGCCGACGCTGCGGTCGCCGATGGTGATCAGGAACGATTTATCGGCCACGGCCGGGTTCAGCAGCACGCGGCGCGCCGCTTCCGGCAGTTCGATGCCGGTCAGGTCCACCGGCGGGAAGGCGTGCTGGACGTGCGCGACGTCGCGCAGCATCTTCGGCGGTTTGCCGAGCAGGACGTCCATCGGCATGTCGACCGGCGAGTTGCCTTCCTGATCGTCGATCAGTTTCAGCTGGCGCTCTTCGGTGGCGGTGCCGACCACGGCGAACGGGCAGCGCTCGCGCTCGCACAGCGATGCAAATTTTGCAAGGCTCTCTGGCGAAATCGCCAACACATATCGCTCTTGTGATTCATTGGACCAAATTTCCTTTGGCGCCAAACCGCTCTCTTCCAGCGGCACCTTGCGCAGGTCGAAAATCGCGCCGCGCTTGGCGTCGTTGACGATTTCCGGGAAGGCGTTCGACAGGCCGCCGGCGCCGACGTCGTGGATCGAGATGATCGGATTGTGCTCGCCCAGCTGCCAGCAGCCGTTGATGACTTCTTGTGCGCGGCGTTCCATCTCCGGGTTGCCGCGCTGGACCGAGTCGAAGTCCAGGTCGGCGGTGTTGGTGCCGGTGGCCATCGACGAGGCGGCGCTGCCGCCCATGCCGATGCGCATGCCCGGGCCGCCCAGCTGGATCAGCAGGCTGCCGACCGGGATGTCGTCCTTGTGTGTATGCTGGGCCGAGATGCTGCCGATACCGCCGGCGATCATGATCGGCTTGTGGTAGCCGTAGACCGCGTTCGCGGCGCCGACGTTCTGCTCGTAGGCGCGGAAATAACCGCCCAGGACCGGACGGCCGAATTCATTGCTGAAGGCGGCGCCGCCGATCGGGCCGTCGATCATGATCTGCAGCGGAGACGCGATGCGCTCCGGCTTGCCATACACGGCATCGCTACGCTCGGCCCTGGTGACGTCCGATGCGTTCTCCCACGGACGCTGGGCGTCCGGCAGCAGCAGGTTCGACACCGTGAAGCCGGTCAGGCCGGCCTTCGGCTTGGCGCCGCGGCCGGTCGCGCCCTCGTCGCGGATCTCGCCGCCGGCGCCGGTCGAGGCGCCCGGGAATGGGGAAATCGCGGTCGGGTGGTTGTGGGTCTCGACCTTCATCAGGGTGTGAACCAGCTCGGTCGACGCGCCGTATTCCTGGCCGTCGCGCGGGAAGAAGCGCGTGACGGTGGCGCCTTCGATGATCGACGAGTTGTCGCTGTAGGCGACCACGGTGCCGCGGGGTTGAAGCTGGTGCGTGTTCTTGATCATGCCGAACAGCGATTTATCCTGCTTGACGCCGTCGATGATCCAGTCGGCGTTGAAGATCTTGTGGCGGCAGTGCTCGCTGTTCGCCTGGGCGAACATCATGAGCTCGACGTCGGTGGGGTTGCGCTGGGCCTTGGTGAAGGCCTCGTGCAGGTAGTCGACTTCGTCTTCCGACATCGCCAGGCCGAGTTCCGTGTTGGCGCGCACCAGCGCGTCGCGGCCAAGCGCCAGCACGTCGATGCTTTCCAGCTGCTTGCCTTCGAGTTCGTTGAACAGGTGCTGGGCATCGTTGGCGCTGCGCAGCACCGATTCGGTCATGCGGTCGTGCAGCAGCGCGCTGACCGCTTCCAGTTCCTCGCTCGTGAGCTTCTTGGCGGCGCCGATGCTGCTGCCCAGGATACCGCTCTTGAGCACCACGGTGTAGCCGACGCCGCGCTCGATGCGGTGCACGTGGCCCATGCCGCAGTTGTGGGCGATGTCGGTCGCCTTCGAGGCCCAGGGCGAAATCGTGCCCAGGCGCGGAATGACGAAGAACTCCTCGGTCACGCCCTCGTACAGCGTTTCGGCCGCCGGCTCGCCATAGGTGAGCATGGCCGATAGACGTTGCGTGTCGTCGGTGGAGAGCGGCGCGCTGGTGTCGATGAAGTGGTAGAAGCGTCCCTGGACGGCGGCGATCGACGGGGCGACAGCTTGCAGTTGGCTCAGGAGGCGTTGGCTACGGAAGGCGGACAGGGCATTGGAACCCGGCAGAATCAACATGGCTTGGACAGTCGTTGATGCAGCGTGGCTGCTAGGGTGGAAGATAGCCCGCTATTATACAGTGTTGCACTATGGTCGGGCCGTCGGCCGACTGACAATATGACACTGCAGTTTCCTTGATCGAATTGAAACTTGCCGGTATCTTTACGGTAGACAATATTTGAACGCGCGCCCTCAGCGTGGCGCCGGATGACCTGGACGAGAGCGACGATGCAAGAGAATGGAAACCTGGCGGTGCTGGTGGTCGACCCGAACCCGGGAATGCGCACCAGCCTGCAGAACATGCTGAACCTGGCCGGCATCGGCAAGGTCGAGTACGCGATCAACGCCAACACGGCCATCCGCCAGCTGCAGCGGCGCGCCTACGACGTCATCCTGTGCGAGTACGACCTGGCCAGCGGCAGCGGCGAAGGCCAGGACGGCCAGCAATTGCTGGAAGACCTGCGCCACCATCGCCTGATCTCGGCCTCGACGATCTTCATCATGCTCACCTCGGAGGGCGTCTACGACAAGGTGGTCAGTGCGGCCGAGCTGACGCCGACCGACTACGTCCTCAAGCCCTTCACGGTGGAGATGCTCAGCGAGCGCATCAAGCGCGCCCTGGCCCGTCGCGCCGCCCTGCTCCCGGCCTGGAAGCTGGCGGCCCAGGGCAAGCTGCGCGAGGCGATCGGCGCCTGCCGCGACGGCGCCTCCGTGCAACCACGCTATGCCGCCGACTTCGCCCGCATCCGCGCCGAGCTGCACACCAGCCTGAACGAGCACCACGAGGCCGCTGAGGTCTATCGCGAGGTGCTGACCGAGCGGCCCCTCGGCTGGGCCGCGCTGGGCATGGCGCGCGCCCTGTTCGCCCTCGACCAGGTTGACGACGCCCGCACCATCCTCGACGAACTGCTGGTCGCCAATCCGCGCCTGATGGCTGGCTACGACCTGCTGGCGCGCTGCCTGGAGGCGAGCAACGAGCCGGACCTGGCGAAAAAGGTGCTCGAAGACGCGGTGGCGATCTCGCCGCACGTGGTGCGGCGCCTGCGTAAACTCGGCGAAGTGGCGCTCGCGGCGGGCGACGTCGAAGGCGCCGAAAAATCGTTCCGCCAGGTGGTGACCAAGGCGCGCTATTCCGAGTTCCGCAATCCCGAGGACCACGTCAACCTGGTCAAGGCGCTGGTGACGCGCGACGACCTGCTCGGCGCGACCGGCGTGGTGCGCGACCTGGAGCGCTCGATGCGCGGCAACCCCGCGGCCGACGCCTGCCGCGCCTATGCCAACTCGCTGGTGCTCGACAAGAGCGGCAACGCCGGCGCCGCGGTGGCCGAACTGCAGGCGGCGGTGACGGCGGTACGCGCAGGAGGAGCAACCTCGCCCGGCCTGCGCATGGACCTGGCCAAGGCTTGCCTGGATCACCAGCTCGACGAACAAGCCTCGAACGTCATGCTGACGGTAATGAACGAGGCCAACAACGGCGTCTCGGTCGACCAGGCGATGCACGTGTTTGTCAACGCCGGCCGCACCGACATGGTCGAGGGCATGGGCCAGCAACTGCGGGCGCAAGCGCAAATCCTGCTTGGCGTGGCCGACGAGAAGCGCAATATGGGCGACGTGCGCGGCGCGGTGCAGACCCTGCTCGAGGCGCTGCACATCGCGCCGCACAACCTGCAGGTGATGGTTGCGACAGCCGGCGGCATCCTGCGCCAGGTGAACGAACTGGGATGGGATCACCCGCTGGGCGATACCGCAGCCCAGTTGCTGGAAGGCATACGCGCGCAGGATGGGCAGCATCCGCGGCTGGTGGCGCTAACCGAGGAGTATCAGGCGGCGCGGCGCAAGTACGGTATCGCTGTCGCCTAGACGGGATCAGGCATGCCGCGAAAGCTGGGGAGAACCGCCATGCCCGGCCACTGTCGATCATTCCTGGGCAGGTCATGGCACATGCTGGTCGAGACGATGTCGCCACTGGCAAGGTCGCGGCAAGCCCACATGACGGTACTGCGGTGCTTGAAATTGTCCCAGGCCGAGCCGACCACGGCCAGAGGGGCCGCAGCGCCTGGCGCAAAGACTGCGGCGCTCGCTGCGGACCGTGTCTCGGGCGTCGTGCTGCCGCACGCACCCAAGGCGCCGCATAGCACTAGCAAGGTGAGCCGTGGAACCGATCGATGCGGCATGCATTTTCCTTGACGATGTCATCACGCGCCCGCCTGGGCGTCCCACGTGCCGCGATGGATCGATCGGCGGCTGAGTTCGAATCATCGCCTTTCCAGCCCGCCTCCCCTATCGTCGTAGCAATTCCTTACAAATCCGCCGCCACCGCCGCTCCGGCACGGGACTACCGATTACGGCGGCCATCCCTATAGCCGTCCTGCCTTGGCCAAACCGGATCAGGCAGGCTCGCCGTAACCGCCCCCGCCCGGCGTCTCGATCACGAACAGATCGCCCGGCGCCATGTCGGTCTTGCCGATATGGCCCAGCTCCTCGACCTGGCCGTCGGCACGCTCCACACGGTTGCGCCCGCGTTCGGCCTCTAGTCCACCGGCCATTCCGAACGGCGCATGGATACGGTTGTTGGACAGGATCGCCGCCGTCATCGGCTCCAGGAAGCGCACCTTGCGCACCCCGCCATTGCCGCCATGCCAGCGACCCGCCCCGCCCGACCCGTGCCGGATCTCGTAACTGTCCAGCCGCACCGGGAAGCGGAACTCGAGGATCTCGGGATCGGTCAGCCGCGAGTTGGTCATATTCGTCTGCACGACATCGGTGCCGTCAAACCCTTCGCCCGCGCCCGAGCCGCCCGAGATGGTCTCGTAGTACTGATAACGCGCATTACCGAAGGTGAAGTTGTTCATCGTGCCCTGCGCCGCCGCCATTACGCCCAGCGCGCCATACAGCGCGTTGGTGATGCAGGTCGAGGTCTCGACGTTCCCCGACACCACCGAAGCCGGATAGTGCGGGTTGAGCATCGAGCCGGGCGGGATGATGACCTTCAAGGGTTTCAGGCAGCCGGCGTTTAGCGGAATCTCGTCGTCCACCAGCGTGCGGAACACGTACAGCACCGCCGCCATGCACACGCTCGACGGCGCATTGAAGTTGTTCGGCAGCTGGCCCGACGTGCCCGTGAAATCGACCTGCGCGCTGCGCGTGGCCTGGTCGACCCGGATCGCGACGTCGATGTGGGCGCCGTTATCGAGCTCGTAGTGAAAAGTGCCGTCCTTGAGCGCCGAGATCACGCGCCGCACCGCCTCCTCGGCGTTGTCCTGCACATGGCCCATGTACGCGCGCACGACGTCCAGGCCGAAGTGCGCCACCATCTTGCGCAGCTCCTCGACGCCCTTCTGATTCGCGGCCACCTGCGCGCGCAGGTCGGCCATGTTCTGGTCGGGATTCCTCGCCGGGTAGCGCGCGCCTTGCAGCATCGCGCGCGCTTCTGCTTCGCGCAGGATGCCATCCGCGCCATCGACCAGCTTGAAATTATTGATCAACACGCCTTCCTGCTCGATGTGATCCGAATCCGGCGGCATCGAGCCTGGCGTGGTGCCGCCGATATCGGCGTGGTGGCCGCGCGAACCGACATAGAACAGGATGTCACTACCGGCTTCGTCGAACACCGGCGAGATCACCGTCACGTCAGGCAAGTGGGTGCCGCCGTTGTACGGATCGTTGAGCACATAGACGTCGCCCGAGCGCATGCGGCCGGCGTTCTCGCGCATCACGGTCTTGATGCTCTCGCCCATCGAGCCCAGGTGCACCGGCATGTGCGGCGCGTTCGCGACCAGGTTGCCGTCGTGGTCGAAAATCGCGCAGCTGAAGTCCAGGCGCTCCTTGATGTTGACGGAATAGGCCGTGTTCTGCAGCCGCAGGCCCATCTGCTCTGCGATCGACATGAACAGGTTGTTGAAGATCTCGAGCATCACCGGATCGGCCGTGGTGCCGATCGCACGCCGTTCCGGCAGCGCTTCCACCCGCTGCAATACCAGGTGGTTATAGCTTGTGACCTGCGCCTGCCAGCCCGGCTCCACGATCGTGGTCGCATTGTCTTCGGCGATGATGGCAGGGCCACGCACCAGATGGCCCGGCTGCAGCGTGCGGCGCGCATAGATGCCCGTCTCATGCCACTGCGCGCCGCTGTACATGCGCACGGTTTCCTGCGGCGCTGGCGCGCCCTCCTCCGTCACGGCGCCCGATGGCTGCTCTGGCGGCGCATCGGATTGGCCGATCGCTTCCACCGACACCGCTTCGACGATCAATGCACGCGACGGCATCAGGAACGAATAGCGGCGTTTATATGCCTGCTCGAACTGGGCCTGCATGGACGCCACGTCGTCGAACTGCACGACCAGCGCCGAATCGGTTCCTTCGTATCGCAGGTGCACACGCTCGACCAGGGCGATGCGTCCCTGCTCCACGCCTTGCTTGAGCAGCTGACCGCGCGCAGCCTCGCCGAGCGCCGACAGGCGCGTGGCCAGCGGATCGAGCCCAGCATCCGACAGCTTCTCTTCCACCGCCTGCTCGCGCATCGCGGTCTGGTCGGCCAGGCCCATACCATAGGCCGACAGCACGCCGGCCAGCGAGTGGATGAATACCGTCTTCATACCCAGCGCGTCGGCCACCAGGCAGGCGTGCTGGCCACCCGCGCCACCGAAACTGGTCAGCGCGTAGTCGGTGACGTCGTGGCCGCGCTGTACCGAGATCTGCTTGATCGCATTGGCCATATTGCCCACGGCGATCTGGATGAAGCCTTCGGCCACGGCCTCCGGCGCCGGACGTTCGCCGGTAGCAGCGCCGATCTGGTCCGCCATCTCGTCGAAGCGTGCCCGCACCGCGGCGGCGTCGAGCGCTTCGTCGCCGCCCGGGCCGAACAGGCGCGGGAAGTAATTCGGTTGCACCTTGCCGAGCATGACGTTGCAGTCGGTGACCGCCAGCGGTCCGCCGCGGCGGTAGCTGGCCGGGCCCGGATTGGCGCCGGCGCTGTCCGGCCCCACGCGATAGCGGCTGCCATCGAAATGCAGGATCGAGCCGCCGCCTGCGGCCACCGTATGAATGCTCATCATCGGCGCGCGCATGCGCACGCCGGCGACCTGGGTCTCGAACACGCGCTCGAACTCGCCCGAGAAGTGCGAGACGTCGGTCGAGGTGCCACCCATATCGAAGCCGATCACGCGCTCGAAGCCGGCCAGGCGGCTGGCGCGCACCATGCCGACGATGCCGCCGGCCGGTCCGGAAAGAATGCTGTCCTTGCCCTGGAAGGCGCGCGCATCGGTCAGGCCGCCGTTGGACTGCATGAACTGCAGGTTCACGCCAGGCAGCTCGCCCGCCACCTGGTCGACGTAGCGGCGCAGGATCGGCGACAGGTATGCGTCCACGACCGTGGTGTCGCCGCGCGCAACCAGCTTCATCATCGGGCTCACCTCGTGCGAGCTTGATACCTGCGTAAAGCCGATCTCGCGCGCGATGCGCGCCACTGCGGCTTCGTGGGCCGTGTGGCGGTAGCCGTGCATGAACACGATCGCCAGCGAGCGCAGGCCGTTGTCATACGCCTGCTGCAGGCCTGCGCGGGCGGATGCTTCATCCAGCGGCTGCACGACGTCGCCGTGGGCGCCCATGCGCTCGTCGATCTCGATCACCTGTGCATACAGCAGCTCGGGCAGCACGATGTGGCGGTCGAACAGGCGCGGACGGTTCTGGTAGGCGATGCGCAGCGCGTCGCGGAAGCCCCGGGTGATGGCGAGCGCCGTCGGCTCGCCCTTGCGCTCGAGCAGAGCGTTGGTGGCTACCGTGGTGCCCATCTTGACGGCTTCGACGCTTGCCGCAGGCAGCGGCTCGCCGGCGGCGACACCCAGCAGGTGGCGGATGCCGGCCACGGCCGCGTCGCGGTACTGTTCCGGATTCTCCGACAGCAGCTTGTGCGTGACGAGTTGTCCATCCGGGCGCCGCGCCACGATGTCGGTGAAGGTGCCGCCTCGGTCGATCCAGAACTGCCAATCCATGCCTTGCTCCTGCTGTAACGGGTGAAGCGCCTATTGTAGATCGGACGGCGCGACAACGTTGGCGGAAATGCACGACAATGAATCCATACCCCCAACGAAATGAACGAGCATGGAACGACATCTTTACACGGTCGCGCAACTGCGCGCCATCGAACAAGCGGCCTACGCCGGCCTGGCGCCGGGCACTCTGATGCAGCGCGCCGGCAAGGCTGCCAGTGACTTCGCCCTCGAACTGCTGGGAGACCGGCGCGACCGGCCGGTGCTGGTGCTGGCCGGTCCCGGCAACAACGGCGGAGACGCGCTCGAAGCCGCCGCCAACCTGGCCGACGCCGGCGTGGACGCCACCGTCCTGCACCTGCCAGGCCGGCGCGACGCCTCCACCGAAACGGCGGCCGCCTATGAACGCGCCCGCGCCGGCTCGGTGGGCTGGATCGACATGCTTCCGCCCGGCGCCGAATGGGGCCTGGTGATCGACGGCCTGTTCGGCATCGGCCTGGAGCGGCCGGTCGACGGCGACTATCGCGAAGTCGTGGTTGGCCTCGAGGCGATCCGCTGCCCGATCCTGGCGCTCGATGTGCCGAGTGGACTGGATGCCGACACCGGCGCCGTGATCGGCCCGGACGGCATCGCGGTGCGCGCTACCCACACCATCACCTTCCTGGGCGACAAGCCCGGTCTGCACACGGCCGACGGCCGGGACCACGCCGGACAGGTGCGTGTAGACATGCTCGGCGTCGGCATCGAGGCGCTGCCGCGCGCGACCGCGCAACTGAGCAGTCTGCCGCTATTCGCCGACCGCTTCACGGCGCGGCGCCACAACACGCATAAAGGCAGCTTCGGCGACGTCGCCATCGTCGGCGGCGCACACGGCATGGCCGGCGCGCCAGTGCTGTCAGCGCGCGGCGCGCTATACGCTGGCGCCGGCCGTGTCTACGTGGCCGCACTGAATACGCCGCCCGGCTACGACAGCAGCCAGCCCGAGATCATGTTCCGCGCGGCCGACGACTTCGATTTCTTCGGTCGCACACTGGTGATCGGCCCTGGCATGAGCGATTCGGCCAGTGCGATCCGCCTGCTGGCCAGGGCGCTCGACAGCGACAGCCCACTGGTGATCGATGCCGACGCATTGAACCTGATCGGCGCCAGTCCCGACCTGCAATCGCGCCTGGCGCAGCGCGCGGCGCCGGCGGTATTGACGCCGCATCCGCTCGAAGGCGCGCGCCTGCTCGGGATGACGGCAACAGTCGTACAGTCCGACCGCCTGGAAGCCGCGCGTGAAATGGCGCTGCGCACCAATGCGACGGTGATCCTGAAGGGCTCGGGCACGGTGATCGCGCGGCCCGATGGCGAGGTGCTGGTCAACCCCACGGGAAATGCTGGCCTGGCCACGGCCGGTAGCGGCGACGTGCTGGCGGGGATCTGCGGCGCCTTGCTGGCGCAAGGCTGGCCGGGCTGGGAAGCGGCGGCTGCCGCCACCTGGATTCATGGCGCGGCGGCCGATACGCTGGTGGACGAAGGCGTCGGTCCGATCGGCATGACCGCTGGCGAGTTGCCGGCGGCCGTGCGCAAGGTATTGAACCGGCTGGTGAAGGATGCCGCCAGCCGTTAAGGAATTTATTCCACCAGGCGGCCCGCCGCGATCGTGATCGTGCGGCCGCAGCGCGCCGCCATGCCCGGGTCGTGGGTGACCAGCACCAGAGTCGAGCCGCGTTCACGATTGAGCTCGAACATCAGCTGGATGACGGATTCGCCGGTGGCGGCATCGAGGCTGCCGGTCGGCTCGTCGGCGAACAGCAACGGCGGTTCGGTGACGAAGGCGCGCGCCAGCGCGACGCGCTGCTGCTCGCCGCCGGACAGGAATTTGGGATAGTGCTTCAGGCGGCTCGACAGCCCAACGCGGCCCAGCATCTCGGCAGCCTTCTCGCGCGCCCCGGCGTCGCCGCGCAGTTCGAGCGGCAGCATCACGTTCTCGAGCGCGCTCAGGTGGGCCAGCAGCTGGAACGACTGGAATACGAAGCCCAGCTTGGCCTTGCGGAAAGCTGCGCGCCCGTCTTCATCGAGGGCAAAGATGTCGGTGCCATCGAGCAGCACGGTGCCGGAGGATGGCGTGTCCAGGCCCGCCAGCAGGCCAAGCAGGGTCGACTTGCCCGAGCCGGATGCGCCCACCAGCGCGAGCGTCTCGGCCGGTTGCACGGTAAAATCGATGCTTTGCAGGATGGTGAGCTCGCCGCTGGCGTCGGCCACCTTCTTCGACAAACCGCTTACCTGGATCGCGGGCGGACGGCCTGCATGTACGCCGGCGTCGCTGACGCCGTTTTTGAATGCCTCGGGATGATCACGCATGCTAGCTTTTCTTAAAAATTTGACTGTCGTCGCATTCTTCACCTTGGCCGCGACGGCGAGCGCCTATTCTGCACCAAAAACGGTGCTCGTGGTGGGCGACAGCCTGTCGGCCGAATACGGCATCGCGCGCGGCGCGGGCTGGGTGGCCCTGCTGGAACAGAAACTGCAGCGCGAAAAAATTGCAGCGAAGGTGGTCAACGCCAGCATCAGCGGCGAGACCACTAGCGGCGGCCGCGCGCGCCTGCCGGCCCTGATCAAGCAGCATCGTCCGGACATCGTCGTCATCGAACTGGGCGCCAACGACGGCCTGCGCGGCCTGCCCGTGCCGTCGGCCGAAGCCAATCTGCGCGCCATGATCGACATGGCGCACGACACCAAGGCGCGCGTGCTGCTGGTCGGCATGCGCATGCCGCCGAACTACGGGCGTGCATACACCGAACGCTTCTTCAATATGTTCGAGACCGTATCGAAATCCACCAAGTCGCCGCTGGTGCCGTTCATGCTCGAAGGCGTGGCCGACAAGCCGGCGCTGTTCCAGCAAGACCGCCTGCACCCGACTGCCCAGGCGCATCCGATCATCCTCAATAACATCTGGCCGCAGTTCGCGGCCCTCATCAAAAAGTAAGCTTTCAATGAGCATGAAGTATCCGGAAGTCCTGGGGTTCGATGCCCTGCTGCTGCCGCTCGAGTCGTTCGATGCGATCATCGATGCGCGCAGCGAGGGCGAGTACGCCCTCGACCACATTCCCGGCGCGATCAACTGCCCCGTCCTGAACGACGAGGAACGCGTCCTCGTCGGCACGCTGTACAAGCAGACCGGCGCCTTCGAGGCCAAGAAAGTCGGCGCGCCGATCATCGCGCACAATATCGCGCGCCATATCGAGACCCTGTGGGCGGACAAGCCGCGCGAATGGCGCCCCCTGGTGTACTGCTGGCGCGGCGGCAACCGCAGCGGCGCGATGGCGCACATCCTGGCACGGATCGGCTGGCCGGTGGTGCAGCTCGAGGGCGGCTACAAGACGTATCGCGCGCACGTGAGTGCGGCACTCGAGAATCCTCCCGAACTCGATTTCCGCGTCGTCTGCGGCACCACCGGCAGCGGCAAGAGCCGCCTGCTGGAAACGCTCGACGGCATTGGCGCCCAGGTGCTCGATCTCGAGAAGCTGGCAGCCCACCGCGGCTCGGTGCTCGGCCACCTGCCGAACGAGCCGCAACCGACGCAGAAGATGTTCGAGAGCCTGGTGTGGGACAAGCTGCGCCGCTTTGACCCGAGCAAACCCGTGTTCGTCGAATCCGAGAGCAAGAAGGTCGGCAACCTGCGCGTGCCGGACCAGGTCATGGTGCGGATGCGCGCCTCCCCCTGCATCGCCGTCAACCTGTCGCGGCCGAACCGCGTGCGGCTCCTGATGGAAGACTACGAGCACTTCTGCGCCGATCCATCTGCATTGAATACGCAACTCGACCACCTGGTGCAGCTGCATGGCCGCGCGCAGATCGACGCCTGGCATGCGATGGCGGACGGCGGCGAGATGGCGGAACTGGTCGACCAGCTGCTGGTGCGGCACTACGATCCGGCCTACCTGCGCTCGATCGACCGCAACTTCGTGCATTACCCGCAGGCCGACGTGCTGGCGCTGGACGACATCGCGCCGGACGATTTCCTCCAGGCGGCGCGCCGGCTACATCCCGCATAGCCAGGCTAGCTAGGTCTGAGCGCGATGCGCACGGAAGATGCGCCAACCGAAATTCATCCCCGCCACGGCGACGAGGATGGCGACGGCGCCGCCGATCTGCAACGCGCCCAGCAGATGGCCGAAGGCCAGCGCATCGACCACGATGGCGACGATCGGATACAGGAACGAGAGCACGCCGACCAGCGAGGTCGATATCTTCTGGATCGCGCCGTACAGCAATGTCGACATCAGTCCGGTGTGGATGAAGCCGATTGCCAGTAACAAGCCCCAGGTTCGGGGCGAAGACACGTCGTCGGGCAAGGTGGCGAACGGTGCCAGCAGCACGCTGCCCACGACCATCTGGATCGTGACGATGAGGTACGGCGACACCCCGTCGAGGCGCTTGGTGACGGCGGCGGCGAGCGCATAGAAGAACGCGGCGGCCAATGCCAGGCCGACACCGGCCAGGTAGTCCCCGGAAGGCGTCGCCGGCTGGTGGCCGCCCGCGACAATCAACAGGATGCCGCCGAACGCCACGCCCAGCCATGCAAGCTTGTTCGCCGTCGGTCGTTCGCCAAACAACAGCGCGCCCAGGGCCACCAGCAGGAAGGGTTGCGTGTGATAGGTGACGGTGGCGACGGCGATCGACGCGTGCCCGTAGGCCGCGAACAGCAGCACCCAGTTCGCCACCAGGGCCACGCCTCCCAGCACTGCCAGTGCGGCCTGCCTGGCATCGATTACGCCCCGTCGCAGCAGGCCCAGGCAGCCGCAGGCAATCAGCATGGCAAGTGCCCCGAACGCGCAGCGCCAGAACACCACAGACACGGCCGGCATCCGCGTTTCGAGCACGAACCAGCCGACCGTGCCGGCGATGATCATCGCCGTGCTCATGTCGACGATTCCCCGCGTCCTGGCATTCATGCGCGCCGCTCCTTGAAAGAGAAAATGCATTCGTTCTGTCAATCGAACATTTGACCGATATAATGAACAGCAGCATACCTTTCGTCAAGTCGAGCGATCGAATCTCATGGAGCAACGCATGTCGCACCCTCATCCATCCCAGCCATCGCCGATCGGCCTGCTGTCGGCGTCGCTCAGGCGCGAACGTGAGCGCCTGGGCCTCTCCGTCTCCGAACTGGCCAGGCGGGGCGGGATTGCCAAGTCCACGCTGTCGCAACTCGAAGCGGGCGTCGGCAATCCGAGCCTGGAAACGCTGTGGGCGCTGGCGGCCGCGCTGGATGTCCAGGTGACCCGGCTGATCGCCCAGCCGTTGAATCAGGTCAAGGTCATCCGCGCCGGCGAAGGCGCCGTCATCGCGTCGGAACAAGCCAATTACGCGGCCACGCTGCTGGCGGTCTGCCCGCCCGGCGCGCAGCGCGACCTATACCGCCTGGCGGTCGAACCGGGTGCGCCGCGATCTTCCGAACCGCATCGCCCTGGAACGATCGAACACGTCGTGCTCTGTCATGGGCGCGCCCGGCTGGGACCGGTAGGGCAAGCCGTCGAACTGTCTGCCGGCGACTACGCGAGCTATCCGGCCGACGTGGCGCACACGTTCGAAGCGCTCGCGGCCGGCACCACCGCCGTGATGCTGATCGAACACGCGTGAACGTATCTGGCGAGCCTGAAAGGGTCGCCACAACGCAAAAGCACCGGCGGCGCACGCAGCCGGGCTTTTTAATGTCCAACGAACCGATTACTGCCCGTCGGTATTCGCACCCAGTTCATTCGGGCGAACATTGATCTTCACCTTGGCCTTGGCCTTGAGCGCTTCGACGTAGTCATACATCTGCTGCTGGCCCACCAGGTTGCCGATCTGGTCGGATTCCTGCTTGCGGCGCGCCGCATCGGGCTGGGCCGGCTGCGATACCTTGCCGATGCGATAGACGCCATAACCCTGGCCCGGCACCTCGACGCCGACATAGGCTGGCAGCTTGGTCACGTCGGCCTTCAGCACGGCGATCGCAGCGGTCGGATTGATCGCAGGCTCCTTGGTACGCGACACGCTCACAGGGGCGCCGAAACCGGTGGCGTCGCCCGATGCCTTGGCGGCCTTCAGCTTCGCTTCACCGGCGACGCGCGCCAGGCGGCCCGCTTCTTCCAGGGTCACGCGCTGGCGGATCTGCGCTTCCACTTCGGCCAGCGGACGCTTGGTCGCCGGACGGAACTCGACCACACGGCCCGACACCAGCACACTCGGCGCCACTTCGACGGCTTCGGTATTGCGCTTGTTCTTGATCGCGTCGGTGCTGAACAGGGCGGTCAGGAACTTGGCGTTGTTGATCGGCGAGTCGCCCAGCGCCGGGTTCGGCGTGCGGGTCAGGTTGTCGGCGGTCTGGATCTGCAGCTTGAGCTTGTCGGCGACCGGCTTCAGGCTTTCGGACTGGTCATACGCGGTCTCGCTGAACACGCCAGCCAGCTCGGTGTACTTGGCCGACATCTTCTGCTTCTTGAGGTCGGCGGCGATGTCGCCCTTCGCATCGTCCAGCGAACGCTGCGTCGACGGCTTGATGCCGGTGACCTTGATGACGTGCCAGCCGAATTCCGACTGCACCAGGCCGCTCGTCTCGCCCTCTTTCAGCGCGTAGATCGAGTCCTCGACCGACTTCACGAACAGGCCCTTCTCGACCACGCCCAGGTCGCCGCCCGACTGGGCCGAGCCCGGGTCTTGCGAGTTGGCCTTGGCGATCGCCGCGAAGTTGTCCGGATTGGCGCGCACCTCGGCCAGCACTGCCTCGGCCTTCTTCTTGGCGGCTGCCTGGTCGGCGGCGCTGGCGTCGCGCGACACGGTGATCAGGATGTGGCTCGCGCTGCGCTGCTCGGGCGTGGTGTAGTTCTTGAGGTTCTTGTTGTAATAGTCGGTGACTTCGGCATCGGTGACCTGCACCTGGCCTTCGACGGTCGACGCATCGAACACGACGTACTCGGCCTTCACCTGCTCCGGGATCTGGAACAGCTGCGCGTTCTTGTCGTAATAAGCCTTGACCATCTCGTCGGTGACTTTCACCTGCGGCAGATAGGTCGACAGCGGGAAAAGGACTTCCTGCACTTCCCGTTCCTGGTCGTTGATGTCCGACAGGCGGTTGGCCACACTGCGCGGCGCGAATGCGGTCGCCTGGATGGCGCCCGACAGCTGCTGCACGGAGAGGTCGCGGCGCAGGCGTTGGTCGAACATCTCGGGCGTCATGCCCTGGGCTGCCAGCGCGGCCTTGTAGCCTTCCATGTCGAAGCCACCGTCCGGCGTGCGGAACTGCTGGATGTCCATGATGGTCTTCTGCAGGGTCGCATCGCTCACGCTCATGTGCGCGCGATTGATCTCGGCATTGATGGCGCGCTCGGCCACCAGGTTATTCAGGATCGCCTGCTTGGCTTCCGAGGTCTCGAACAGCTTCTGGTCGAACTGCTCGCCCATCATCTGGCGCGCCTGGTCGATCTGGCGGCGCTGCGCGTCTTCCCATTCCTGCTGGGTGATCTTCTGGCCATCGACAGTGGCGACACCGGCGCCGCCGTCATTGCTCTGGTAACTCTCCATGCCCACGAACACGAACGAGGGAATGATCAAGAGCAGCAGGATCCCGTACATCCAGCGCTTGTGGGTCCGAATAAATTCAAACATGGTCAGCCATTCAAGGTTGAGAATGCAATATGAGCCGATCCCAGTAGGTGGGAGTCGCTCCTGGCGCGCCTGGCACGCGTGGGCTGCGTTGCTCGTCATTGCATGGCGCGCCATGCGGCCTCGTCGCGCCTTGCCCACGCGTGCCATGCATCGCCATGAGCTTCCCCCCACCTACTGGGATCGGCTCACGCAAAGTTAAAAAAAAAGGCGAACTCGCGTTCGCCTCTTCTCGTTTCGAGGCGGCTCTTTTCTGAGCTGCCCCTGTCTTACTAAATTCTGGCGGAGCGGACGGGGCTCGAACCCGCGACCCCCGGCGTGACAGGCCGGTATTCTAACCAACTGAACTACCGCTCCAGACTTGTGTTTCATGTTTTTTGTTGGCGGAGCGGACGGGGCTCGAACCCGCGACCCCCGGCGTGACAGGCCGGTATTCTAACCAACTGAACTACCGCTCCAGCAAAAAACAATCAACTCAGCATCAGGATGAATACAACGTTATCCTGCTGCTCTCTTCGCTTGTCACCGCGAAGAAGGCATTAGTTTACTGCATCTTTCAGCGCTTTACCAGCCTTAAATTTCGGAACCTTCGCAGCCTTGATCTTGATAGGTTCCTTGGTGCGTGGATCGCGGCCAGTACGTGCTGCGCGCTCGCCCACGGTGAAGGTGCCGAAGCCCACCAGCGTGACGCTGTCGTTCTTCTTCAGGCTTTCGGTGACTGCTTCGATCATGGCGTCGAGTGCACGCGTCGCCGAGGCCTTCGTAATGTCCGCGGACTTCGCGATTTCTTCGATCAGTTCTGTCTTGTTCACTCGTTTCCTCGTTTTCCGTTCGTGACGCATACCGCGCCATTGCTGCAAAAGTGCAAGCGCATATTAAACAAGGGCAACATAGGGATGTCAAGCGAGCATGGTCGAGGGTGGCTTCAGTTGGCGGGTCAGGAAGCCCGCCAGTATTGACACTCTGGCGCTGAATCGCACGACGCTCGCGCTAACACGACGCTCGCGCGCTAACACGACGCTCGCGCGCTATCACGTCGTACCCGCGCAGGCGGGTACCCAAGTTGTTTGCGTTTCGACTGCGTTCGATGATGATGGTTTGCGTGCGCACTTCGGTACCCGCCTTCGCGGGTACGACGTTCTAAAGTAGCGGGCAAAAAAACAGGCGCCACATGGGCGCCTGGTTCATGAACTACGTGAACTGCTTAGTGCTTGACCACTTCGCTCTGCCCTTCGCTCGGGGCTGGCGCCACGGCGACTGCAGGCACGTCGGACAGCGCCTCCGGCTGGCGTTCCAGCGCAATCTCAAGGACCTTTTCGATCCAGCGCACCGGCACGATCTCGAGCTTGTTCTTGACGTTGTCCGGGATCTCGGCCAGGTCCTTCACGTTCTGCTCGGGGATCAGCACCGTCTTGATGCCGCCGCGATGCGCCGCCAGCAGCTTCTCTTTCAGGCCGCCGATCGGCAGCACTTCGCCGCGCAGCGTGATCTCGCCCGTCATCGCCACGTCGGCGCGCACCGGGATGCCGGTGAAGGCCGAGACCAGTGCGGTCGTCATGCCGATGCCGGCGGACGGACCGTCCTTCGGCGTCGCGCCTTCCGGCACGTGGATGTGGATGTCGGTCTTCTCGAACACTTCGTTCTTGATGCCGAAGCGCTGCGCGCGGCTGCGCACCACGGTGCGTGCGGCCTCGATCGATTCCTTCATCACGTCGCCCAGCGTACCGGTGCGGATGATGCCGCCCTTGCCCGGGACGTTGACCGCCTCGATGGTCAGCAGGTCGCCGCCCACTTCGGTCCAGGCCAGGCCGACCACCTGGCCGATCTGGTTGTCCTTCTCGGCCACGCCGAAGTCGTAGCGGCGCACACCCAGGAATTTATCCAGGTTCTTGGCATTGACGATCACGCGCTTCTCGACCGCGGTCGAACCTTTTTTCAGCAGCAGCATCTTGACCACCTTGCGGCAGATCTTCGACACTTCGCGCTCGAGCGAACGCACGCCGGCTTCACGGGTGTAGTAACGGATGATGTCGCGGATCGCGGTCTCTTCGACCTTGATTTCCTCTTCCTTGAGCCCGTTGTTCTTCAACTGCTTCGGCAGCAGGTAGCGCTGCGCGATGCTGGTCTTCTCGTCCTCGGTGTAACCCGACAGGCGGATGACTTCCATCCGGTCCAGCAGTGCCGGCGGGATGTTGAACGAGTTCGAGGTCGCCACGAACATCACGTCCGACAGGTCGAAGTCGACCTCCAGGTAGTGGTCCGAGAAGGTGTGGTTCTGTTCCGGGTCCAGCACCTCGAGCAGGGCCGACGATGGGTCGCCGCGGAAGTCCGCACCCATCTTGTCGATCTCGTCGAGCAGGAACAGCGGATTGCGCACGCCGACCTTGGCCAGCGATTGCAGCACCTTGCCCGGCATCGAGCCGATATAGGTGCGGCGGTGGCCGCGGATCTCGGCTTCGTCACGCACGCCGCCCAGCGCCATGCGCACGAACTTGCGGTTCGTGGCGCGGGCGATCGACTGGCCCAGCGAGGTCTTGCCGACGCCAGGAGGACCGACGAAGCACAGGATCGGGGCCTTGAGCTTGTCGACACGCTGTTGCACCGCGAGGTATTCCAGGATGCGTTCCTTGATCTTGTCGAGGCCATAGTGATCCTGCTCGAGCACGGCTTCCGCGTTCTGCAGGTCGATGGTCACTTTCGACTTTTTCTTCCATGGCAACGACACCAGGGTATCGATGTAGTTGCGCACCACGGTGGCTTCGGCCGACATCGGCGACATCAGCTTGAGCTTGCGGATCTCGGCCTGGGCTTTGTCCATGGCTTCCTTCGGCATCTTGGCGGCGATAACTTTCTTCTCGAGCTCCTCGATGTCGGCACCCTCTTCGCCTTCGCCCAGTTCCTTCTGGATCGCCTTGACCTGTTCGTTCAGGTAGTACTCGCGCTGCGATTTTTCCATCTGACGCTTGACGCGGCCACGGATGCGCTTCTCGACCTGAAGGATGTCCAGTTCGCCTTCCAGCTGGCCGAGCAGGTGCTCGAGGCGCTTGGCGACGTTGAAGATCTCCAGGATCACCTGCTTTTGTTCGAGCTTGAGCGGCAGATGGGCGGCAACGGTATCGGCCAGGCGTCCGGCGTCGTCGATACCGGCCAGAGAAGCCAGGATCTCGGGCGGAATCTTTTTATTGAGTTTGACGTACTGGTCGAACTGCTGGACGATCGCACGGCGCATGGCTTCGACTTCGGAATCGTCACCGACTTCCGAATTGAGCGGCGTGAGGTCGGCCACGAAATGGGTGGCGCCATCGGTAATATTATCGATGCGCGCGCGCTGGGAACCTTCCACCAGCACCTTCACGGTGCCGTCCGGGAGTTTCAGCATTTGCAGAATATTGGCCACGCAGCCGATCTCGTAGATGTCTGCGGCGGAAGGTTCGTCCTTGGCGGCGGCCTTCTGGGCTGCCAGCATGATGCTCTTGCCCTGTTCCATTGCGGCTTCGAGCGCCTTGATGGATTTTGGACGGCCGACGAACAGAGGTATCACCATATGCGGGAACACAACCACATCGCGCAACGGCAGAAGTGGCAGCGTCGTTTGCTCGGTTAATTTCGAAGTTGTCATGGCATACCTTATAGAAAGCGTGTAGCTGAACTTGGGCGCTGGGCAGTGAAAACACAAGGGCCACCCAGCGAAAATATTTTCTACAAGTAAAAAAGTTTCAACTTGCCGAAGAATATAGCCGTTCCAATAAAAGCTCGTTAAAAAAGAAAAAGCCACCGCGCGGCGCGCCGCGAGTGGCTTTTCGATTGAAGCCGGGAGTCTTTTATTGAGATTGATTGTACCTAGTTGAGTCCGTACGGCAAGCCTTTTTGTGGCGTGCGTGCGGGCTTTTTTCAGTTCTCTCCAGACGCCTTCGCGGTTTCGCTATAAATCAGCAAAGGTTTCGCGCCATTCGTGATCGTATTTTCGTCGATGACGACTTTCACGACGTTTTGCTGGCTTGGTAATTCATACATCACGTCCAGCAGCGCGTGTTCCAGAATCGAACGCAGGCCGCGCGCGCCGGTCTTGCGCGCCAGCGCTTTCTTGGCGATCGCGTGCAGGGCTGCAGGACGAATCTCCAGCTCGGCGCCTTCCATCTCGAGCAGCTTCGAATACTGCTTGATCAGGGCGTTCTTCGGCTCGACCAGGATCTGGATCAGCGCTTCCTCGGTCAGCTCGGAGAGGGCGGCCACGACCGGCAGACGGCCGACCAGCTCGGGAATGAGACCGAACTTGATCAGGTCTTCTGGCTCGGCTTCAAGCAGGATCTCGGCGTTGTAGCTGTCGTCCAGGCTCTTGACCGTGGCGCCGAAGCCGATGCCGCTCTTGACCGAACGGTTCTGGATCACCTTGGCCAGGCCGTCGAAGGCGCCGCCGCAGATGAACATGATGTTGGTCGTGTCGATCTGCACGAAGTCCTGGTTCGGATGCTTGCGGCCACCTTGTGGCGGCACCGAAGCCATCGTGCCTTCGATCAGTTTCAACAGCGCCTGCTGCACGCCTTCGCCCGACACGTCGCGGGTGATCGATGGATTGTCGGACTTGCGCGAAATCTTGTCGATCTCGTCGATGTAGACGATGCCGCGCTGCGCCTTCTCCACCTCATAGTTGCAGCTTTGCAGCAGCTTCTGGATGATGTTCTCGACGTCTTCGCCGACATAGCCGGCTTCGGTCAGGGTGGTCGCGTCGGCGATCACGAACGGCACGTTGAGCATGCGCGCCAGGGTCTGGGCCAGCAGGGTTTTACCGGAGCCGGTGGGGCCCACGAGCAGAATATTGCTCTTGGCCAGTTCGACTTCGTCTTTCTTGCCCAGGTGCTTGAGGCGCTTGTAATGGTTGTACACCGCGACCGACAGGATGCGCTTGGCCGTTTGCTGGCCAATCACATACTGGTCGAGCAGTTCGGTGATTTCGAGGGGCGTCGGCAGGTCGGACTTGGCGCCCGCCACCGTTTCGACGTTCGACGTTTCATCGCGGATGATGTCGTTGCACAGATCGATGCATTCATCGCAGATGAACACCGACGGTCCCGCGATCAGCTTCTTGACTTCGTGCTGGCTCTTTCCGCAGAACGAGCAGTACAGAAGTTTTTCGCCGCTGGAGGATTTTTTGTCTGACATGGGGGCAGGACTCTATTGAATTGCTGTGAATATAACGCTTATACGAGTGTGCAACAAGTGCCAATGTGACATGCCATGAAGGCAGCGCAACCTGTGCACCTACGAACATGCTACCCGAAATAAAAAACAAACGCCCGAACGTGATCGCGTCCGGGCGTTTTTTTCCAACACCTCTTTCGAGGTACGGGGTTGAAACCTACCCGCGACTGGTCAGGACCTTGTCGATCAAGCCATATTCGACGGACTCGTCCGCCGACATGAAGCGGTCGCGGTCGGTATCCTTGTGGATCTGCTCAATGCTCTGGCCGGTGTTATCGGCCATGATGCGCGCCAGGCGCTCGCGCAGGTACAGGATTTCCTTGGCCTGGATTTCGATATCCGAAGCCATACCCTGCGATCCGCCCGATGGCTGGTGAATCATGACGCGCGAGTTCGGCAGCGAGAAGCGCTTGCCCTTGGCGCCCGCGGCCAGCAGGAAGGCGCCCATCGAGGCGGCCAGACCCGTGCACAGGGTCGAGACGTCCGGCTTGATGAAGTTCATCGTGTCGAAGATCGCCAGGCCCGCCGAGACCGAACCGCCCGGGGAATTAATGTAAAGCGAAATATCCTTGTCAGGATTTTCACTTTCCAGGAACAGCATCTGGGCGACGATCAGGTTCGCCATCTGGTCGTTGACAGGACCGACCAGGAAAATCACGCGCTCCTTCAAGAGGCGCGAATAGATGTCATAGGCGCGCTCGCCGCGGCCACTCTGTTCGATCACCATCGGCACCATGCCGAGTGCTTGTGTATCCAATGCCGGATTACGAATCATACCTGTCTCGTTCCTTATAAAGAGGCCATGGAAAAAAATGCCGGCCTTGGAGGCCGGCATTTCGATTCCTTAGGCCTGTGGGACGCTGCCCATCAGTTCATCGAAAGCGATGGTCGTGGTCGACACTTTCGCCTTGCCGAGTACATAGTTGACGACGTTTTCTTCCAATACAAGAGCTTCGACTTCACCCAGGCGACGACGGTCGCTGAAGTAGTACTTGAGCACTTCTTTCGGATCTTCGTAGCTCTGCGAGAAGTCTTCGATCTGGGCTTTCACCTGGTCTTGGGTAGCTTGCAGATTGTTGTCTGCCACCAGTTGCGACAGGATCAGGCCCAGGCGCACGCGGCGCTCTGCCTTGTCCTTGAACATCTCGGCCGGGAATGGCAGCTTGGAGACGTCCATGCCACGCTGCGACATGTCCTGGCGGGTCATTTCGGCCAGGCGTTCCGAATCCTGCTCAATCATCACTTGCGGCACGTCCAGTTCGGTCGACTTGACCAGGGCGTCCATCACGGCTTCCTTGTTACGTGCTTTGACACGGGCGCGCACTTCGCGTTCCAGGTTGACCTTGATGTCTTCGCGCATCTTCTCGATCGAGCCGTCTTCGATGCCCAGCGATTGGGCGAATTCGGCGTCGACTTCCGGCAGGTGCGCCCATTCCAGGGCCTTCAGGGTGATGGTGAACTCGGCGGTTTTACCGGCCACGTCCTTGCCATGGTAGTCCTCTGGGAAAGCCAGTGGGAAGGTCTTGGCTTCGCCGACTTTCAGGCCGATGGTCGCAGCTTCGAATTCCGGCAGCATGCGGCCTTCGCCCAGCACGAAGGCGTAGTCTTCAGCCTTGCCGCCAGCGAATTCAACACCGTCCAGGGTGCCGACGAAGTCGACGGTCACGCGATCGCCATTGGCAGCCACGGCTTCGCCGCCGGTGCCGTGCTCGCCTGCTTCACCCTTGGTGTGGTAGTGCACGCGCTGCTTGCGCAGGATGTCGATGGTCTTGTCGATCTCGACGTCGCTCACTTCGGTGGCGACGGTTTCGACTTCGACGGCAGCCAGGTCGCCGATCACGACTTCTGGATACACTTCGAAGGTCGCGTCGAAGGCCAGGGTGCCTTCTTCGGAGTCTTGCTTAGGCTCGATTTTCGGGAAACCGGCAACGCGCAGTTCGTTCTCGACGGCGGCTTCGTTGAAAGCGCGGCCGACTTTGTCGTTCAGGACGTCGGTTTCGATCTGGTAGCCGTACTGGGCAGCGACCATCTTCAGGGGCACTTTGCCTGGACGGAAGCCCGGCGCACGGGCCGTCTTGGCCTGCTGTTTCAGGCGCTTTTCGACTTCGGTACGGACGTCAGCGACCGGAAAAGAGATCGTCAAGCGACGCTCGAGTTTACCCAGGGTTTCGACTGCAGTTGCCATTGTAAAAATCGTCCAAAAAAATAATTATTCGTGGTGCGAGGAGGGGGACTCGAACCCCCACACCATTGCTGGCGTCAGGACCTAAACCTGGTGCGTCTACCAATTTCGCCATCCTCGCTCAGGATTGCATAATTGCCACAAAAACAAAGGACGACCGACAGTGAAACCGGCCGCCCTGCACTCCAATGTTTAGGGGCTACAACTTCAAACGATTATTTTACTGGAATTTCTGACACTATTGGGCATCATTTTTAGTGGTGCGGGGTATGGCGCAAGGCAGGGACTTCTTGAGTCAGCTTTAACACGTCGCTCCCGCGAACTTTGATACGTCGTTCCCGCGCAGGCGGGAACCCAAGTTCGCTTGCATTATCGCCAGCGCGCGCATTACCACTTTGCATAAAACTTGGGTTCCCGCCTCCGCGGGAACGACGGAGCGACTGTCAGCGGTTCAAAGATACGTCACTCTGCTCCGGCTTCTTGACCTTGAACCACAGCGCATACAACGCCGGCAAGAACAACAAGGTCAACGCCGTCGCCACGATCAACCCACCCATGATCGCCACCGCCATCGGCCCCCAGAACGTGGACCGGGACAGCGGAATCATGGCCAGCGCCGCCGCAGCCGCCGTCAACAGGATCGGCCGGCAACGCCGCACCGCCGATTCCACGATCGCATCCCACGGATGGCTGCCATTGGCGATGTCATGCTCGATCTGGTCCACCAGGATCACCGAGTTCCGGATGATCATCCCGAACAGCGCGATCACACCAAGGTTGGCAACGAAGCCGAACGGCCGGTCCAGGATCAGCAGCGCCATCGCCGCTCCCGCCACGCCCAATGGACCGGTAAGGAACACCAGCAGCGAGCGCGAGAAGCTGTGCAGCTGCAGCATCAGCAAGGTAAAGGTGATGAACAGCACCAGCGGCACATTGGCCATGATCGAGGCCTCGGCCTCGGAGCTGTCGGCTGCGGCGCCCTCCACCGTCACGCGGTAGCCGGCCGGCAGCTTGGCGCGGATGTCGGCCAGTTTGGCATCGACCTGGTCGGTCACGGTCGGCCCCTGGATACCCTCCACCACGTCGGACTGAACCATGATCGCCCACTCGCGGCCTTCGCGCCACACCACGCCCGGCTCCCACACGAACTGCACCCGCGCGACCTGGCCGATGGTGACGGCACGTCCACCGGCGGTCGGCACCAGGGCTTCCTGCAAGCGCGTGATGGTCGAACGCTCCTCGAGCGGCTGGCGCACCACCATGTCGATCAGGCGGTTCGATTCGCGGAACTGGCCGATCGGGGTGCCGGTCAGGGTGGTCTGCACCACCCGCCGCACGGCTTGCGACGTCACGCCCAAGGCGCGCAGCTTGTCCTGGTCCAGGTCCAGGCGCAGCACCTTGACCGATTCGTTCCAGTTGTCGTTTACGCCCAGCGTGTTCGGGTTGGCGGCCATTACTTCCTTGACCTGGTCGGCGATGGTGCGCACCACGCCGATGTCCGGGCCCAGCACCTGGAACTGCACCGGATACGGCACCGGCGGCCCGTTCGGCAGTAGTTTCACGCGGCCGCGCACCTCGGGGAAGTCGTTCTTGAAGACTTCGATGATCTTCATGCGCAGGCGCTCACGCGCCTGGGTATCGACCGGGAGCACCACCAGCTGGGACACGTTCGACTGCGGGAAGATCTGGTCCAGCGGCAGGTAGAAACGCGGGCTGCCGGTGCCGACGTAGCTGGTCACGCTCTGCACGCCCTCCTGCTTGGCCAGGAAGGCCTCGAAGCGCTTCACGACGGCTTCGTTGGCGGCGAAGCTGGTGCCTTCGGGCGACCACATCTCCACCATCAGCTCGGGGCGGCTCGAATCGGGGAAGAACTGCTTTTCAATGAAATTGAAGCCGAACACGCCCAGCGCGAACACACCCAGGCTCAGCGCGATCGTGGTCTTTCTCCACTCGACGCAGCGGTTGACCAGGCGGCGGAAGCGCTGGTAGCCGGGCGAATCGAAGACGTCGTGATGACCGCCCTCCCCCGCGGCATGCGGTTTTACTTTCAGCAGCAGGAAGCCGATGTAAGGGGTAAACGTGACAGCCACCACCCAAGAAATCAGCAGCGCCAGCCCGTTCACCGAAAACATCGTAAACGTGTATTCGCCGGCCGCCGATTCGGCCAGGCCGATCGGCAGGAAGCCCGCTGCCGTGATCAGGGTCCCGGTCAGCATCGGCATCGCGGTCGAGGTATAGGCGAAGGTGGCTGCCTCGAAGCGCGACAGGCCCTCCTCCATTTTTCGCACCATCATCTCGACCGCGATGATGGCGTCGTCCACCAGCAGGCCGAGGGCGATGATCAGGGCGCCGAGCGAAATCTTGTGCAGCGAGATGTCCAGCATGCGCATGAACAGGAAGGTAATCGCCAGCACCAGCGGGATCGACAGCGCCACCACCAGGCCCGGATACACGTCCACCCGCCATTTGGGCTTGGTATGCAGGCCCAGGGCCAGGAAGGACACGACCAGCACGATCACCACCGCCTCGATCAGCACCTTGACGAATTCGCCGACCGAAGCCGTCACCGCCTGCGGCTGGTCGGCCACCCGTTCGAGTTCGATGCCGACCGGGAGCTGGGAGCGGATGCGGCCCACTGTCTCGCTCAGGCCTTCGCCCATGGTGATGATGTTGCCGCCTTTTTGCATCGACACACCGAGGCCAATGACTTCCTTGCCATTGAAGCGCATCTTCTCGGCCGGCGGGTCCTGGTAGCCGCGCTTGACGGTGGCGAAATCACCGAGCCGGAAATTGGTGCCGCCGGCGCGCAGCTGCAGGTCTTCGATCTGGCCCAGCGTGCGTAGCGCGCCCGTGACCCGCACCTGCAGGTTGTCAGTGGCAGTGACCAGCACTCCGCTTGCTTCCACCTGGTTCTGGGTCGCGATCTGGTTGACGATCTGCTCGAACGGCACGCCCAGCTGGGCGAACTTCTTGCTCGAAAACTCGATATAGACTTTCTCGCTCTGCACGCCGAACTGCTCGACCTTGGCCACCAGCGGCACGCGCAGCAGTTGCTGGCGCACGAAGTCGGCATAGTCGCGCATCTCGGCATAGGTGAAGCCGTCGCCCGACAGCGCGAAGATGGAACCGTAGGTATCGCCGAATTCGTCGTTGAAGAACGGCCCGATCACGCCCTGCGGCAAGGTGCCGGCGATGTCGCCGATCTTCTTGCGCACCTGGTACCAGGCCTCCGGCGTCTCGGACGGCGGCGTCGATTCGCGCAGCTCGAGGATGATGGTGGTCTCGCCCGGCTTGGAAAAGCTGCGGATGGTGTGGATATAGGGCGTCTCCTGGAGTTTACGCTCCAGCGGATCGGTCACCTGCTCGGCCATCTGCAGCGCGGTGGCGCCCGGCCACACGGCGCGCACCACCATCGCGCGGAAGGTGAAGGGCGGATCCTCGTCCTGGCCCAGCTCGAAGTAACTGAGGATCCCGAACAGCATGCAGGCGGCGATCAGGAAGCGCGTGAGCGGGATGTGCTCCAGCGCCCAGCGCGACAGGTTGAAGTCCTTCATTTCTTGTCCTCGCCCGACACCAGCGCTTCGGTGTCGGCGCGGCGCGAGACGTCGGCGGTGAGGATGCGCACCTTCTGGCCATTCTTCAGCAGGTTGACGCCGGCGGTGACGACGTTCTGGCCCGCGGCGACCTGCCCCGTGACCAGCACGTCATTGCGCACCTGGCCGACCACCTGCACCGGCACCAGCTTGACGGCGCCGTTCTCGACAATCCAGACGGAGCTGGCGCCCTTGTGCTGCACCAGGGAGGTCAGGGGCAGGCGCAGGCCGGCCGCGCCATTGGCGCCGGTGGCCAGTTCGACCGTTGCGGTCATGCCCAGGCGTACCTCGGCATTCTCGGGAATCGCCACTTTCACGGTATAGGTGCGGGTGGCCGGATCGGCCATGGGCGAGACTTCGCGGATCTTGCCGGGAATCGCGACCGCCTCGTTGGCCCACAGGCGCACGGTGACGTCGCCCGCCGCGCGCAGCTGCCCGACCTTGTCTTCGGGGATGCCGATCACCACTTCCTTCTCGACCGTGCGCGCCACCCGCACCACCGGGCTACCCGGCTGCACCACCTGCCCCACCTCGGCCTCGATGGCGGTCACCACGCCATCGGCGTCGGCCGCAAGGCTGGCGTAGTTGGACTGGTTGGACTGGCCACGCAGGCCGGCGCGGGCGGCGTCGACATTGGCCTGGGCCGCCCTCAGTGCGCTTTGCTTGGCATCGAGCACGGCCTGGCTGACGAAGTTCTGCGCGCGCAGGTCGACATGGCGCTTGTGGTCGGCACGGGCCAGATCGCGCTCGGTCTCGGCGGCGCGCAGGGTGGCTCTAGCCTGGCTTTCGGCCAGGCGCAGGTCTTGCGGGTCGAGCCGCATCAGTACGTCGCCGCGCTTGACCGTGGCGCCGACGTCCACCTTGCGTTCGACGATCTTGCCGCCGACCCGGAAGCCCAGCTGCGATTCATAGCGGGGGCGCACGTCGCCCGAGAATTCCAGGCGCTCACCGGCCGTGTCGGCGGCCAGGGTGATCACGCGCACCGGACGCACGTCCTCGGCAGGTGGGGCGGGCTTGGAACAGGCGACCAGGGCGGCGGCGGCAAGCGGCGCCAGCACGGCCGCGCGCAGGGCGGAAGAAGAAATTCGGGAAAACACAGTGGCGATCCTTTGGCTGATCTTGCGGCGTCTCAGGCCGGAGCTGGCTGCGTGTGAGTGTCACATTAGCGCCAGTTTGTATTCCAGCAATTATAATCATGCAAATAGATAATCAGATGACTTTAGAGTCATCCGTCCAAAATGGCCGTAGACCACTACGAAAACTTTCCTGTCGCCTCGATCCTGCTGCCGCGCCGCCTGGTGCCGGCGGTCGAGGCGATCTATGCCTTCGCGCGCAGCGCCGACGACCTGGCCGACGAAGGCAACGCAACTCCCGATGAGCGGCTGGCCGCTCTTGAAGCCTACGAACGCGAATTGGACCAGATCGATGTCGGCGCAACGTCGTCGGATCCGATGTTCGCCCGCCTGGCCGGCGTCGTCGCCCAGTACCGCCTGCGGCTGGACCCGATGCGCGACCTGTTGTCGGCCTTCAAGCAGGACGTCGTCACCCAGCGTTACGCTGATTATGCGAGTCTTCTCGATTATTGTCGCCGCTCGGCCGATCCGGTCGGGCGCCTGATGCTGGCGCTGTACGGCGCCGACAACGCCGACAATGTGCGGGAGTCCGATGCCATCTGCAGCGCGCTGCAGCTGACGAACTTCTTGCAGGACGTGGCGATCGACCTGGAGAAGGGGCGCATCTATATCCCTCTGGAAGACCTGGCCCGCTTCAAGGTGAGCGAGGCGGCGCTGCGCGCCGGCACGGTCGACGCGCCATTCCAGGCCCTGATGCGCTTCGAGGTCGAGCGCACCCGCGCGCTGATGCTGTCCGGCGCCCCGCTGGCCAAGCGCCTGCCGGGCCGCATCGGCTGGGAGCTGCGCATGATCGTCCAGGGCGGCCTGCGCATCCTCGACCGCATCGAACACGCCGGCTACGACGTGTTCCGGCGCCGCCCGGTGCTGTCGGCGCCCGACTGGCTCATGGTCGGCTGGGGCGCCTTGCGCATGTAATACCCCTTCGATTGACCATGTTTTCACGCTCATCGGCTAAGATAGCGGATTGACAGCGCGGCTCCGTCGCGCCCCGACCAGCATTTCACGACAATTTCATGTCTCCAGACGAATACTGCCAGCAAAAGACCGTCCAAAGCGGCTCCAGTTTCTATTACAGCTTCCTGTTCCTCCCGCCCGAGCGCCGGCGTGCGATCACGGCGCTGTACGCCTTTTGCCGCGAGGTCGACGACACCGTCGACGAGGCCACCGACGGTTCGGTGGCGCGCATCAAGCTGGCCTGGTGGCGCACCGAGGTCTCGAAGATGTACTCGGGCACCCCGACCCACCCGGTGATGCTGGCCCTGCAGCCGCACATCGCTACCTATAAACTGGAAGAGAAACACCTGCTGGCGATCGTCGACGGCATGGAGATGGACCTCGACCAGAGCCGCTATCTCGATTACCCGGGCCTGCAGCGCTATTGCTGGCACGTGGCGGGCGTGGTCGGCATCCTGTCGGCCAGCATCTTCGGCTACACCAATCCGCAGACCCTGGCCTATGCCGAGAAACTCGGCCTGGCCTTCCAGCTGACGAACATCATCCGCGACGTCGGCGACGATGCGCGCAAGGGCCGCATCTACCTGCCGGTCAACGAGCTGCAGCAGTTCGGCGTGACTGCCAACGACCTGCTCAAGCTGCAGCACAGCGACAAATTCGAGGCGCTGATGCGCTTCCAGGCCGAGCGCGCGCAAGCCATCTATGACGAAGCCCTGGCCCTGCTGCCGAAAGAGGACCGGCGCGCCCAGCGTCCCGGCCTGATGATGGCCGCCATCTACCGCACGCTGCTGGACGAGATCCAGCGCGACGGCTTCCACGTGCTCAACCAGCGCATCTCGCTCACGCCGCTGCGCAAATTGTGGCTGGCGTGGAAGACCTATGTCCGCACCTAAGCTGCACGTCGCCGTTGCCGGCGGCGGCTGGGCCGGCTGCGCAGCGGCGGTGGAGCTGGCGCGCCAGGGCTGCCAGGTGACCTTGTTCGAGGCCGCCCGCAGCCTGGGCGGCCGCGCGCGCGGCGTCGAGGTACGCGGCATGGCCCTCGACAACGGCCAGCACATCCTGCTGGGCGCCTACCGCGAATCGCTGCGCCTCATGAAACGGGTGGGCGTCGACGAAAAAACCGCCTTCCTGCGCCTGCCGGTGCAGATGCGCTATCCGGAGGGCGGCGACGGCATGGATTTCGCCGCGCCGCGCCTGCCCGCGCCGCTGCACCTGGCATTCGCCCTGCTACGCGCCAAGGGCCTGGACCGCGCCGACAAGCTGGCGCTGGCCCGCTTCAACAGCGCCGGGCGCTGGATGGGCTGGCAGCTGGACAACGACTGCACGGTGCTCGAGCTGCTGGAGCGCTTCGATCAGACCGAGCGCCTGGCACGGCTGATGTGGCGCCCGCTGTGCATCGCGGCCCTGAACACCCCGCCGGAACGGGCCTCGGCCAATGTGTTCCTGGCCGTGCTGCGCGACAGCCTGGGCGCCCGCCGGCGCGCCGCTTCCGACATGCTGCTGCCACGCCTGCCGATGGGGGCGCTGTTCCCGGAACCGGCCGGCGCCTGGCTCGAGCGCCAGGGTCAAGGTCATTCTGTGCGCCTGGGCGTCAAGGTCGCAGGCATCAGGCGCGATGGCGACGGCTGGCTGGTGGACTCCGGCGGAGATGCCCCGGCCGAGCGCTTCGACGCGATGGTGCTGGCCACCCCGGCGTCGGTGAGCGCCGCGCTGCTGGCGGGGTTCCCGGAATCTGCGGAGGTGACCGGCCAGCTGGAGGCCTTTACCCACGAGCCGATCGCCACCTGCTACCTGCAATACGCGCCCGGCACGCGCCTGGCGCTGCCGTTCTACGCCCTGCTGGACGACCCTGCGACAAACCGCTGGGGCCAGTTCGTGTTCGACCGCGCCCAGCTGGATGCCGCCCAGGACGGCCTGCTGGCGGTGGTGGTGAGCGCCGCGGCCGAGGCTGCGAGCCTGCCGCGCGAACAGCTGGCGGCCGCTATCGCAACTCAGCTGGCCCAGGATTTCGGACGGCCGGAACTGGCCACGCCGGCCTGGACCCAGCTGATCACCGAGAAACGCGCGACCTTCAGCTGCACGCCCGGATTAGTGCGCCCAGGCAACATCACACCCCTGCCCGGCTTGGTCCTGGCCGGCGACTACACGGCCAGCGACTACCCGGCTACCCTGGAAACGGCGGTGCGCAGCGGCCAGGCGGCGGCGACAGCCATCCGCGCCTACGGCGCCCTACCCCGCGAAAAGCGCAGCCTGTCGCACGCCGATGGCGCCGCTTCCGGCGATTCCGTAAGGTAGCAGCATCAAAACCCGTCTTATGGAACTGAATATGAAACCCCGTCTCGGCCTGCACGCCGTTGCCATTCTTGCCATCGTGGCGCTGAGCACCCTGGTGCTGGTCAAGCCTGAGCTGATCGGCGGCTCGGCGCACGCGACCGTCATGGCGATCGGCTCCATCCCGGCCCTTGGCCACCACTAGACGGAAAGCCGCAAGCACATGGGCAAGCTGGAATACCTCGACGCGCTCAAGCGGGCCCTCATGGGCCTGCCGCCGGAGACCCAGGCCAGGACCCTGGCCTGGTACGAGCAGCGCTTCGTCGACGGCAGCGCCGCCGGCCGGCCGGAACACGAGGTGGCCGCCGAACTGGGCGATCCGCGCCAGGTCGCGGTGACCCTGCGCACCAGCGCCCACCTGGCCGACCTCAAGGACAACGGCAAGGACAAGAAACCATCGGGCAATATCGCGCGCACTGTGGTCTCGGGCATCGGCCTGTTGATTTTTAATCTGTTCATGCTGATCCCGGCTGCGGTGTTCGCGTCGCTGCTGATGTCGTTGTACCTGTCCGCCTTCGGCGTCTATGTCTCGGGCATCGCCGTGACCGCCAGCGGACTGGCCGGCTCGAACGAGTTGATCCTGAGCGCCCCGCTGACCCGCATGGTGATCAGCGACGACGGCGAAACGGTCGAGTCGCAGACCCGGGTCACGATCGGCGCCAACGGCATCCACGTGTTCGACGAACCGGCGCCTGGCGCCGACGAGGACAACCCCGACACCCGCGCCGAGCGCGACGACCGCAACTCACGCTTCATGCGCGGGGCCGAGGCGGTGGTGGAACGCAAGATCCAGATCACGACCGAGATGGATCCCGGCTCGCGCACCACGCAAGTGGCCTTCGGCTGCGCGCTGATCCTGGGCGGCATTGCGCTGTTCCTGCTCTCGATCGTGCTCACCAAATACACGCTGATGGGCATCCGCCGCTACGTGAACATGAACCTGTCGCTGCTGAAGGGATAAGGACACCATGCGCGCCTTGATGAGAATCGGATTCGCCCTGCTGCTGCTGGCAGCCGTACTGGTGGCGCTGAGCTACAGCATGCTGCGCGCCACGGGCGTGAGCACCGCCGCCGAGCGCCGCGAAGTGGCGCAGGACCGGCGCAGCGTGCCCGCCGGCGTCGACATCGTCGAACTCGACGGCCCGATCGACCTGAACCTGCGCTATGGCGCTACGCCGTCGCTCCAGGTCAGCGGCGAGCAGCGCATGCTGGGCAATGTCGAAGTCCAGGGCGACGGCAATGTGCTGCGCATCGGCATCCGCGGCATGGTGCTGCGCCACCGCGAACCGCTGGTGGTCGACCTGACCTTGCCGGCCCTGAGCTCGGTGCGGATCGACGGCAGCGGCGACAGCAGCATCAACGGCTTCTCGGGCGACGAGATCGCCGTCCAGCTCAATGGCTCGGGCAGCGTGCGCTTCAATGGCCGCTTCCGCACCGCCAAGGCGAGCTTGACCGGCAGCGGCGACCTGGACGTGAACGGCGGCGCCGCCATGGACCGGGTCGAGACGCGCCTGATGGGATCGGGCCGCATCACCGTGGTCGGCACCGCGCGCGAGCTCGACGCCACCACGACCGGCTCGGGGCACCTCGATGCCGAGCACCTGCGCGCCGAAGAAGTCACGGTAAGCCAGAGCGGCTCGGGCGACAGCGCGGTGCAGGCGCGCGGCAAGGTGAAGGTGTCGCTCAGCGGCAGTGGAGATGTCGAGGTGTATGGGAATCCGGGGGAGCGTAGCACGAGTCGGGCGGGTAGCGGAAGTGTCAGCTACCACGATTAGGCTGCCGGGGCCGCGATGGAGGACGGGTGATATGAAGTTCAGCATCTACGGCCGGTCTCATATCGAGGTGTGGCGGGGATGAGGGCTGGGTTGCTTATCGTTCGGAATCGCGCGAGCGTGCCCGGATCGATGAACTGGTCATTCCTCCAGAGCTGGATGCTCGAGATCTCACCACCAAACTCGACGATGTATTTCGTGAGTACCCGGGTTCGGTCAAGTCTAGGACGGGTTGAGAACTGATCCAATGTTCTGGCGAAAACTCTCCGCACAGCTCCAAGACGGGCAAAGAGCGGTAAACCCGTTTTAGCCTCAGCGCCCCATTCACCTGAAATGCGCTGTCTTCGATGACAGTGAAACGATCCAAGCGTTCAACCATACGATCCACCTGCAGAAACCCGCCGTATAGCTTCCCTCCATCCAACACATTAGCCCATCGCAGTGCAGTCCACCGCCACAGTATTAGTCCGGTAATTTGCAGTTACTTATCCTGCTCTTGAAGTCGAGTCACGGGCGTATCCGCTATCGACTCGAAGCAGACAGTCGCGATGACGTTGACCGCAACAACTCGTAGTGAACTAACTGAGCCTTTCCGTCAGTTGCATGATTTACTAAGCCGTCTCGAGTACCCACTTTGCAACCCACCTGTCAAGAATTACCGGGGAGTTGCCGATAAAAAGCTTGAGCCAATGTGTTCTTTCGTCACTAGGCAAAACCCGCGATGCATTTAAGACTGCACGGCGTGCCCACCCCCCAAGATTATATACGGAACCCTTGTGGTTACGTACCCATGCCACATTCTTCGTCGTGATTGCAGCAAGCGCTTGATTTTCAATATTGGGGCCGTTAAACACGTATTGCTGAAGTTTAGGCACGTTCATGTAACCTGCATGCTGGGCTAAATACCACTCCATCCAGAATCGAACTAGTTGACTATCCAATGCGGAAGAGTCAGTAAGGTGCTCAATGACTGGCAACAGATCTGCAGCCAAAGCAACATCGGTAACTTCATGCAAATATAATGCCACATCATTAATAGCTGGAGCGAAGAACGTGAAGTTCTCAAGCAAATGCTTTGCAATACTACTATTTTTATGCCTACGAGCCGTACGAATAACACTTCGGGCCACTCCAAGATCAAGGTGCTCGTAATTAATAACCTTATCAATTGCAGCTGTCAACTGTGCCTTTTGAAGCTCCTGCTCATCCTGCACAAGGACCTCAATCTCTTCCATTTCATTCGTATAAGGATTAAATACCTCCAACGTCTCTAAAAGCTCTATCTTTTCTTCGGCGTAAGTACTGTGAAGGTGGTTCTGCACGAATTCCTTCGATTCCATTAAGTGGGTCTTGTCGGATGCAAGAGTGAGGCGATGGTTCTCGTACAAATATAGTGTTAGACACTCAAGGACTTGATACAGTGTTCGCGGCGAATCAGAAAAAATACGAATATCGTCAACATATCGAGTGTGGCAGACGCCTTGATCTCTCAGAAATATATCGACGTCGATGAGAACGGCCTCAGCCATCACTATGCTCGCGGCTGGACCAACTGGTACGCCCTGTGATGATTTGTTATTCAACGTCGACAGGAAAGTTTCTATGTCATCGCCTACTGGCTTTAACGACACGTCCGCGGTTTCGATCGCATTATTAAGACGGTGCAGGTAAATTTGATTGTAGAAATCCGTAATATCTGTTACGAGTACGTGCGAATTATTTGAAGCAAGCTCCTCTGTCTTCGCTGTAAAATTTGTCCAGCCGGAGCCGCCAGAGAAATAGCTTCCGTCGGCAATTTGAAAACGATATGAGCATGCGACATGCTGGGCTGCTGGTGTGCGTGCAGCTTCAACAGCTGGAGCGATTTGGCACGCGAGCGCGGCATATACTAGAGCGTCAACTGGCTCGAGCTGGTGGACAACTCGAAAGCTAGCTTTAGGCTTAGCTATTGTCATCGCCCTCGGAGGGGTCACCCAAAGTTTCGCAACATTCTTTGACATCAACTCCTTCTTTACGTCCTCCCATTGATGCCATATCGCAGCAAATTCTGGCGGCTTCGGGAAAAAGTCAGAATCGTAGAACTTCGAAATATGTTCGCGCGCGAATTCGAGAGATGGCTCAGTTAGAATAGTCACTTGTAAGTCCGGAGAGTGTTTGTTACAGTATATGTTCATTAATGGATTAAAATCAATACTTCCCGCAGAGCAAATCTGCATCCGTATCCTAAACGCTGGCACATCTCGAGTGTCCGCTCCCATCCTGAGGCGCACGGCGGGAGTGTCTTCATATACGACGTCGTCACCTTTAACATCTAACCTTACTGTTGTCAGGCACTCCGACGACTCCACTTCATGCAGGTCAGATAACGTGGCCTGATTTCACATCGCAAGTGCGCAATTTGCTACGCGATGGGCCTCATGAAGCGCCCGTCGAATCAGTGCGTCAAACCTTCAGCCATACAACGCTCATCGCCCAACGGCGCCCTCTGATCTTGCCGTCTGGCATACGCAGGCCACGATGGTCGTTCCTAATGTCTAGCGTCGAAGGGATCGCGGCTAGCTTGAGCCAAGCGAAGCCAAACGCCGCGCGGGCCTTTTGCACGAAAACAGACATTGGCGCCCGCGTACTTATCCCAACTGGACGCGCCGCCAGCTTCCGAGACCGCGCCATTCGCTTAGCGACTTGTCAACCTTGCCCTACTGGCGTCCATAGCAATCCCTCATGTCAGTACAAAATGTCCTCCTCCGTACCAATGGCTTATCGGTAATCGCATAGCAAATTTGCCGCGGTCACAATGCAAGGTGGCTTAGTCATCAAGACACGCCAATCGACCACCATGTCTTGATTGAACTTCAACAGGTTTAGCTCAAAAATCCGTGTAAGGTTGACTTAGCACGACCAGTTAGTTGCTTGAACATGGTCGCGGCTGGAGACAAAAAGACCACAGTGACGATAGCGACGAGCAAACAAACATAAATTCTGCGATAGACACTTGCTCGCCTTGAAAAACCGACAACGGAGGCACACTCACAAGCACGCACCATCGAAAATACGCGACTTATCACCTTAGCCGCAGACTTACGCCTGCCACAGAAAGCATACGGCCAGAATGACGCGGTGCCTGGCGTTTCGCACTATTGAGAAGATCTTCTCTGCGCGGAGTACGTCAGATAATCGTGACCAGTCTCGATAGCACTGCACCCCGCGTAACCAGACACCTCTAAGTACGTTCGATCAGCGACCACCCAAATTCACCCGCTCGACTTCCAGCCCGAACAAGGGCCGCAAGCGCGTACCAACCACATTGCCGGCGAACGCAACCACCAGCCACAGCCAGCCATGCAGGCTGCCCGAGATGATGCCGCTGAAATAGGCGCCGATATTGCAGCCATACGCCAGACGGGCGCCATAGCCGAGCAGCAGGCCGCCGACGACCGCCGCGATCAGCGAACGAACTGGCAGCTTCCACACCGGCGCGTAGCGGCCGGCCAGCGCCGCCGCCAGCATCGCGCCGAGCACGATGCCGATGTCCATCACCGACGTCACGTCCTTCCAGACCGGCGCGGCGAGCGCGGCGGCGTTCGCGCCGCTCGACCAGTAGGTCCAGCTGGCGACATCGATGCCGGCCACGGATGCCGCCTTGGCGCCCCACAGCGCGAAGGCCGAGGTCACGCCCCACGGGCGGCCCGACAGGGCCAGGGTGGCGAAGTTGAGCACGACCAGCGCCAGCGCGCCGGCCACCAGCGGCCACGGGCCGTACAGCCAGCGCGCGCCGCCGCTCGGCTGCGACTGCGCCGTGACCAAGCGGCCGTGGCGGCGTTTCTCGACGACGACGGTGATGGCCGCGATCAAGGCGAACACGAGCAGGTTCAGCGCCAGCGCCGGGGCCAGGCCCAGCTCCTTCACCGCCGACAGCGGTGGCAACTGCGGCATCGCGGTCCAGAACGGCATGTGGGCGGTGCCGACCAGCGAGCCGACGATGAAGAAGATCAGCGTGACGATCATGCGCGTGCTGCCGCCGCCGACCGTGTACAGCGTGCCTGAGGCGCAACCGCCGCCAAGCTGCATGCCGATGCCGAAGATGAAGGCGCCGACGATGACGGACGTGCCGGCCGGCTGCACCAGTCCGGTGACCGGGTTGCCGAACAGCGTGCCGCCGGCGAGCGCCGGGAAGAACAGCACGACGCCGACCGCCAGCATCAGCATTTGCGCGCGCAGGCCGGCGCCGCGGCCGTCGGCGATGAAGACGCGCCAGGCCGAAGTGAAGCCAAATGCTGCATGGTACAGGGCCACGCCGAGCAGCGCGCCAACAACATAGAGCGCGGCCTGGCGCGGGCCGACGACTTGCGTCAGGTACCAGGCGCCAAGCACGATAAGCACGAATGCGATGCCGAACGGCCGCGGGTTGATGTCGGCGCGTCGTGCGCCGGACAAGGATGCAGGAATGGTCATGGGTATCGAAGAAGATGAGGCGGAACCCACTATTGTCTAACATCTTCACGTTCCGTGCAGGGCGGCGGCCGGTTTACAATGGCGGCATGGCAGTCATCAATCCTTTAGAAGTCGAATTCAGCGCAATCCGGGCCCAGGGCCCGGGTGGCCAGAACGTCAACAAGGTCTCGTGCGCCGTGCACGCGCGCTTCGACATCGGCGCCTCGTCGCTGCCGCAGCACGTAAAGGAGCGCCTGCTGGCTTCCAGCGATGCGCGCATCACGCAGGAAGGCGTGCTGGTACTCAAGGCGCAGCAGTCGCGCAGCCTGGAGCAGAATAAGGAAGACGCCCTGCGCCGGCTGCAGGAACTGGTCGACAAGGCCTCGATCGTGCCGGTGATGCGGCGCCCCACCCGGCCGACGCGCGGCTCGCAGTTGCGGCGCCTGGACTCCAAGGCCCGCAGCGGCCAGACCAAGGCCTTGCGCGGCAAGGTCAGCGACTAATCTTGGCCTTTACGCCTGCAGCGCCGCGAACCAGGCCGCGTAAGGCGTGTTCGCCACCATCCGCCGGTTGAGATCCGGGGCGCCGTCGGTCCACCACACGGGCCCACGCTCTCCCAACGCGCGCTTGGCCGCGTCGACCGCCTGGCGCGCGGTCCGCTCGGCGTTGCCGTCGCGTGCCTTCAGCGCGGCGCTCACTTCCCGACGCGCCTTCATGAGCTGGTCGACCAGTTGCTGGCGCGCGTCCGGTGCCAGGTCGGGATTGCTGGTTCGCCACAGTCGGTCCGAGACGACGAAGTACCGTCCATCTGGCGTAGTGGGATATTTGTCGGGTGAAGGCATGGCTGCACTATACCCAAAGGGGCCGTGCGCAGCCGTTCGACTCCGCCCGTTGAATCAAGGCCGCAGGCCGTAGCGGTCGATGAACAGCTTGACGCCGCCCGGATTGGCAGCCAGCCAGGCCTCCAGCGCCGGACGATACGACTGGCGGAACATGAGCAGCAGGATCGCCGGCTCCAGCTGCCCATCCTTTGCCAGCGCCTTCATCTGCAGCAAGGCGGGGTCGGTCACACCCAGGCCATCAAGCGCCTTGGTCTCGTCCATCACTTTCAGGGCGGTGCGCCACGCGCCCAGTTCGATCTCGTAGGGCGACTTGCTGCCGGCGTTCTCGGACTGGCGCTGGTTCGACTCGCTGATACCGAGCAGGAGCCGTATGGCGTAGTTCGGGGTATCGGCCTGGCCGGCCGCAGACTCGTCGATATGAACTGTAAACTTGCCGTCCGCCTCCTGCGTCACACGCACGCCACGCCTGAACGCCAGCGGCTTCAATGGCAGGCCGGCCGGGGCGCGCAACCTGGCCAGCTTGCCCCAGGCCGGGCGCTGCGATGGATCGGCGGAGATCGAGGCATACAAGGCCGCTTCGGCCGGCGCGCGTTGGCCTTGCGCCAGCAAGGCATCGGACAGGAAGCGCCACGCCTGAGCATTTTGCGGCTCGATCTCGGTGGCGCGCCTGAACAGCGCCTCCGCGCGCGGCCAGTCGCCCTGCATGAAGTGGCAGTCCGCGGCGCCCACCCAGGCGCTCGATGCCTTGGGATCGGCCTCCATCGCCGCCTCGTACTTGAGCAGCGCTTCCTTCGGTTTGCGTTGCATGAACAGGGCCGAGCCTTCGGCCAGCAGATTCGCGGCGCGGGGATTCGGCGTGTGCAGGGGCGACGCACCGTCGTCGTCCAGCATACGCAAGACCTCGTGCGCGATCGGATCGTCGGCGGCAAGCGTGGTCGCACGCTCGGCCAGCGCGCGCGCGGTCTGACGCACCTGCGCGGCCTTGTCTTTCAGGGCCACGCTCGACAATTTGAACATCAGACCGGCCTGCAGCGATACCGGCAGCGAGGCCTGCGGATCGGCCTTTTCGGCGGCCTGGTACTTGTCCAGCGCTTCCTGGTACTTGCCTTGCCCCTCGAGAACGTGGGCGTCGCGCACCAGCGTGTGGCATGGTTCGCCGCACTGCATGGCGGCCGATGCCGCCGTGTTGAAGAAGGCCAGCAGCACAGCGAATGTCAGAACGCGAATCGATGTCATGGGAAGGCCAGGCGACAAAAGCCCATATTACCGCGCCGCCTGGCCCCTGTTGCTATCCGAATGTCACGCGCCGTGCCGGCCCGTCATGCGGTCCCACCCGTGACGCACGGCCGACTTCATTTTTTCCCAGGTCGACACGCCACCATGGCGCGAATCCCAGTCGGTGCGCAGTTCAGGCTCGATCTCTTCCCACCGGCGGCCCGCGTACTTGCCGCTACCCGCGATCTGCGAACCGTAGAGATAGGCCGGCGCATAGTCGTCATATGCGCCACCGCTCGCCCCGAAGGTCAGCTTGAAGTGCTCGCGATAATAGATGTCGTCGTCGCTCATGGCGGTGCCAAGCCGCTCCACGTCCACCTCGGTGTGGCGCACCGTGTCGTCGATCTGCTGCTGGCGTTCGCTGACCTGCTTGCCGATCGAGACTTCCTCGGTGATGCGGGCGGATTTCTCGACCACGGCCTCCTCGGCGCTCTCGCGCATCTCGATGGTCTGTTCCCGGAACGCGGCCGCGTCGCTCGGGCTGATCGGCTGGTCAACCTTTCGCCGCTGGACGTCGACGTGTTCTTCACGCAGGCCGATGGTTTCGTGCACCGGGGTCTCGACGATGCGCGAGAAGATGCGCATGCCGCCGCGCTGGACTTCGCGCTTGCCCACCCGCAGCTGCTCTTCGACCACCGGAATGGTCGCGCTGGCCGAGGTGTCGCGCTGCATTGCCGCGCCCGCGGTGGCGCCCTGGCGCGGGCCGGACGCTGACTGGGCCGACAAAGTCCCTCCCTGCGTCGTGCCCTGCCTTGAACCGGCGCCGCCCGTCAGTAGCGCGCCCGGAGTGGCGACGCCATCCGAATGCTCGTCGATGTCGACCGGCCCGAAGACTTCGACGACGTCGGCGGCGCGCTCGACTTCGGGTAGCGAATCGGCACTCAGCGTCACCACGTGCTGGCCACGCGCGAGCGCGCCTTCATAGCGGCTCGTGTGGTGCTTGTGCTCGTCGCCGAACAGGTCCTGGAAGAAGTGCTTGATGCCTTTACCCTTGCCTTCGGCAGTAGTGGTGCTGCCGGCGACTGCATTGGCCTCGGACAGCCGCACGCTCTCGCGGCTGAAACCGGTAGACAGCAGCTGGTCGTACGCGCTTTGCGCGTCGGTGCGGTTGTCGAAAACCGCGACTAGCGTATGGTGCATGATGTGCCTCCTTGGGTGATGACTTCAGGCACCCGAATCGCTGGCCTCGTCGAAACGCTCGACCTCGACCCGTTCCGCCTTGAGCGAAACGGTCTCGGCATGACGCTCCTCGTGCCGGACCCGGGTGATGTGCAGTTCTTCCTTGATGCGGACCTTGCGCTCGACCACCAGCACCTCTTCGAGCACGGGAATGACCAGGGTGTCGCCCACGTAGTGCTGGCCTGGCGCCTCGCCGGCGCCGACGATGCGGTCGACCGGGACGTGTTGAACGCGCAGCTCTTCGCGCAGAAGCCGTTCGTCGATGGTGACGGGATGTTCGGTGACGGTCTTGTGGACGCGCACGCCGCGGCCGGTGTCGACCACGCGGGTGCCGACCGCGAGCTGCTCCTCGACGACAGGAATGCGCACGGGCTCCTGTTCGCTCGGCTCGGTAGGCGTGCTGGACATGGTCCGTTCCTGGGCAAGGCTGCGAGAAGAACGATCCAGCCTACGCCAATCCACGAACGGCATGCGCACCGTTGGTGTTCAATACTTGCCTATAACTCCGCACGGTTGAGGCCGATTTGCTTGATTCCACTACAGGAGATAAATTCGTCCGCATTTGCCGCAACGGCGGCCTCGACGAGGAGAACTGTATGCGTGTAACACCTTGCGAATCCCCCCCTGCCGCCGCGCCTGAGGCACGGCGCAGGCAGCTGCTAGCGCTGTTCGGCGCCGGCATCGCGGCCGCGACGCTGCCGCAAACGGTCTTTGCCCAAGCCGCCCCAAGCATGAAGCGCCTTGCCGCCGGCCGCAACTACGTGTCCTGGCAGTTCGGCGAGCTCAAGATCGTCGCCTTGCGCGACGGCCACGTCGACATGCCGCCGGCGCGCCTGCGGCAAGTGAACGGCGAGCCGCTGGGCGCCCTGCCGCCGGGCATGCCGCTGGCCGACGGCAAGCTGCGGCTGTCGGTGAATGCCTATGTGGTGATTGAACAATCCCGGGCGATCCTGATCGATACCGGCGCCGCCGACACCTGGGCCCCATCGATGGGCCTGCTGCCCGAAGCGATGAAGGAAGCCGGCATCGACAAGGACAGCATCACGCAGGTGGCGATCACGCACACCCACCGTGACCACGTGAACGGTCTGATCACCGCCGACGGGACCGACGGCTTTCCGAATGCGCAGCAGATCTACGTGCCCAGGGAAGAAATCGCGACGATCACCGGCCGGCTCGGCGTGCTGCGCAACCGCATCGTCCCGATCGACCACGACTTCGCGATCAGCGACCACGTCAGGGCGGTCAGGGCCGCCGGGCACTCGGCCGGACACACGATGTACGAGGTGCGCAGCAAGGCTGGACGGCTGCTGTTCTGGGGAGATATCGTGCACGCGCCGTTCGTCCAGTTCGGCCGGCCCGAGATCACCTGGGAACTCGACGAAGACCAGGCCTGGGCCCGTTCGACCCGCATGGAGGTGTTGAAACGCGTGACTGGTGGCGGCTACCTGGTGGCCGGCGCCCACCTGGACTTTCCCGGCATCGGCCATGTCACGCGGAGCGGCCAGGCCTATGCCTTCCGGCCACTGGACTAAGAAGCCAGCCAGCTCAGCGCATCGCGTCCCGCAGTGCGGCCACTCGCGAAGCAGGCGGTAAGCAGATACCCTCCGGTCGGCGCTTCCCAATCGACCATCTCGCCCGCCACGAAAACGCCCGGCAGCGCGGCCAGCATCGCGGTGCGATCCGCCAGCGCGTCGAAGCGCACGCCACCGGCGCTGCTGATCGCCTCATCGATCGGTCGCGTCCGCAGCAGCTTGAGCGGCAGGCGCTTGATGCCGGCGGCCAAACGCGCGGGGTCGGCGTACTCCTCTCGCGACAGGCACTCGTGCAGCAGCCCGGCCTTGACGCCCTTGATGCCGAGCCGGCTCTGCAGATGGCTGGACATCGAGCGCGAGCCGCGCGGGCGCGTCACTTCGTCGAACACCCGCTCGGCGTCGTGGTCAGGCGCGAGGTCGAGCCAGAGGGTGGCGCTGCCATCGCGCTCAATCTGTTCGCGCAGCGGCGCCGACAGCGCATACACCAGGCTGCCCTCGACGCCGCCCCCGGTGATGACGAACTGGCCCTTGCGCCAGGCGATCGTCCCATCCTGGTCCTGGCAACCGGCCGCCACCGTGAGCAGGGGCGCACCGGCGTAGCGGCTGCTGAAATGCTCGCTCCAGCCGACGTCGAAGCCGCAGTTGGCGGGCGCCAGCGGGGACAGCGCAACCCCGCGCTCGGCCAGCAGCGGCTGCCAGGCGCCGTCCGAGCCGAGGCGCGCCCAGCTGGCGCCGCCCAGCGCCAGGATCGTGGCGTCGGCCTCGACCAGTCGCTCGCCCTCAGGCGTGGCCAGGCGCAACTTGCCATCCTGCCAGCCCAGCCAGCGATGGCGCATGTGAAAGCGCACGCCGGACTCGCGCAGGCGGTGCAGCCAGGCGCGCAGCAGCGGGGCCGCCTTCATCTCGAGTGGGAAGACCCGGCCCGAGGTGCCGACAAAGGTCTCGATGCCGAGCTCGTGGATCCAGGCGCGTACGGCGTCGGCGTCGAAGCCCTCCAGCCAGCGCCCCACCTCATCCTGCCGCGCGCCATATCGCCCCACGAAATCGGGATAAGGCTCGGAATGCGTGATGTTCATGCCGCCCTTCCCCGCCAGCAGGAACTTGCGGCCCACGCTGGCCATCGCATCGTAGACGTCGACCTGCGCGCCACCCTGCGCCAACACCTCGGCCGCCATCAGCCCGGCGGGGCCGCCGCCAATCACGGCGACACGCTTGGAGGATAGTGGAGACTGGGTCATGACGGTGCGGGGTGCGGAAGGAAGGACCAGCATTGTAGTCGAGTTCGGGCAGCCAAAGAGGATGTAAAGGATGCTTGACATGACATCGTCACGCGCATACGATGTAAAGCATCCTTTACTCCACGAGGGCTGGACCATGAAGACGAACACACATGAAAAACGCGTCGGCAAGGCTTACCTGCGCGAGCTGGGCATCTCCTTCGCGGTGTACGCGATCCTGCTGGTGGCGACGATTCTCTACGGCCGGCCGATGGAAGAAGGCGTGCTGCGCACCGTGGTCCTGCTGTCGCCGATGCTGGGATTCTGCCTGATGCTGTGGGCCATCGCGCGCCACCTGGACCGGGTCGATGAGTACACGCGCCGCTTCCTGCTCGAATCGTTCGCGCTGGCCGCCGCACTCACCGCCGGGCTCACCTTCAGCTACGGCTTCCTCGAGACCGCCGGCTATCCGCGCCTGTCGATGTTCGCGGTCTGGATGGTGCTCGGGGCGACCACTGCCGTGGTCTGCACGGTGCGGGCGCTGCGCCAGCGATGAAGAACCGCATCCGCGAACTACGGGCCGAACACGGCTGGAGCCAGGCCGACCTGGCCGAACGCCTCGACGTCTCGCGCCAGAGCATCAACGCGATCGAGACCGGGCGCTACGACCCCAGCCTGCCGCTCGCCTTCGCCATTTCACGGTTGTTCGGCCTGCCGGTCGAAGCCATCTTTTCCCCCGATCAGGAGACCGCATGAAGAAAGCTTCCCTGTTGTTTGCACTCGCCGCACTGCTTGCCGGCGCCGCTTCCATCGCCCAGGCCCAAGTGCAGGCGACGCCCCCGACTGCGCCGGTCGCGAACCGATTCGCCGCCACCATCGAACCGGCCGAGCGCTTCGAATCCGGCGGCCTGCTGGTCGAGCGCCACGGCAGCCGCGGCCGGCCCGTGATCCTGATCCCCGGCCTGGCCAGCGGCCCGTGGGTGTGGCAGGAAACGATCCGCCAGTTCAAGGACGAGTTCACGCTGTACGTGGTCACCCTGCCCGGCTTCGATGGCCGTCCGGCGCCAGGCGCCACGTCCGACTGGGCGCCGTTCGAAGGCGCTCGCGCCGCCCTGCGCGGCCTGATCGCCGGGCGCAAGCTCGACAAGCCGGTCATCATCGGCCACAGCCTGGGCGGCACGCTGGCCTATGCCGTGGCCCAGGACCTCGGCAACGGCATCGGCGGCGTGGTGGCGCTGGACGGCCTGCCGGTCTTCCCCGGCACCGAGAACATGCCGCCGCAGCAGCGCCCGCAGGCGGCGATCAATGTGCGCAACCGCATGGCGACCAGCCGGCCGGATGCCTATGCCGCCGAGCAGCGCCAGTATATGCGCGGCCAGGGCGTGCTCGACATCGGCAAGGCCGACGACATCACGCCGCTGCTGCTGCGCAGCGATCGCGAGGCGGTCGGCGCCTACGTGGCCGACCTGCTGGCGCTCGACCTGCGTCCTGGCCTGTCTAAAATCACTGCCCCGGTGCTGGTCGTGGCGCCGTTTTACCAGTACGATGCGGCTCAGGATGCGTTGACGGTGAACGACAAGGTCGAGCACTACCGGATGCTGGTCGAAGGGATTGCCTCGGTCGAGGTGGCGCCGATCGCGCCGTCGCGCCACTTCCTGATGATCGACCAGCCGCTGGCGCTGGCCGGCATCCTGCGCCGTTATCTCGACCGCCGTTGAAAGGAATCCGTTTCATGCGTCCTGCATCTCGTCCTTTATTCCACTGGATCGGCCAGTACCTGCTGGCCGCCGGCACCATGTTCCTGCTGCTGTGCGCAATCGACCTGATGCGCGGCGACAGCCTGGCCCACACCTGGGGGCCGACCCTGCTGTGGTCGCTCGCCGCGGCCGCCATCTTCGTCGCCGCGCGCTGGCGTGCGGCCAGCCAGGCGATCACCGACAAGGGACGCTGACCCCAACATTCTCCAAGATGGGTCAAGGCCGGTTCCATTGGCCTGCGCGATACTGCCGCGTTGGCACGGCTGTACCTTAACTGCATGCCTTTGTCATAGCTGCAATATTCCGCTTGACATGCGGTGTAGCAGGAATATTCTTGTACACGCCAAGGTGAACGATGGCGCCCGCTCGACGAGGTTAGCCACGATTCACCCGGCAGTCCGTTAAAACATCTTGGAGGATGTATATGTCGGTAATCAACCGGTCGTTCACGACCCGCAGGGCAATGCTGGGCGCGATCGCGACCAGTCCGTTATGGATGCAGTCCGCCTGGGCGCAGGCCAGCAATCTCAGGATCTCGCACCAGTTCCCCGGCGGCAGCATCGCCCAGGGCGATTTTCGCGACCGGCTGTGCCGCATGTTCGCGGCCGAGGTCGAGAAGCGCACGCGCGGCGGCCTGAAGTTCTCGATCCACCCGGGGTCGAGCCTGATGCAGCCCAATGCCCAGTTCGGCGCCCTGCGCAGCGGTTCGCTCGACATGGCCCTGGTGCCGCTGTCGTATGCGGGCAGCGAGGCGCCGGAAGCGAATATCGGGCTGATGCCGGCGCTGGTCACGTCCTACGACCAAGGCTATGGCTGGAAGAACGCCCCGGTCGGGCGCGAGCTGTCGCGCATCCTGAACGAGCAAGGGCTGGTGATCGTCAGCTGGATCTGGCAGGCCGGCGGGGTCGCCTCGCGCGGCAATCCGATCGTCACGCCCGAGGACGTGCGCGGCCTGAAGGTGCGCGGCGGCTCGCGCGAGATGGACATGCTGCTGCAGGACGCCGGCGCGACCGTCGTCAGCCTGCCGTCCAACGAGATCTACAATGCCATGCGCAGCGGCGCGCTCGACGCCGCCCTGACATCGTCGACGTCCCTGATGTCTTTCCGCCTGCAAGAGACGGCGCGCTCGCTGACCACGGCGCGCGGCGGCTCCTACTGGTTCATGTTCGAGCCGCTGCTGATGTCGCGCACCGTGTTCGAGCGCCTGGCCAAACCGCAGCAGGAAGCCATCCTCAAGGTCGGCGCCGACCTGGAGCAGTTCGCGATGAAGATGGCGCGCATCGACGATGCGGAGGTGGTGTCGGTCTATCGCGGCGTCGGCGCGCGCGTGGTCGACCTCAATCCGGAGGCCCTGCGCGGCTGGCAGTCGGTGGCGCGCAATACGGCGTGGAAGGATTTCGCGGCCCGTAACAGCAACTGCGCGAAATTGATGGCCTTGGCCGAGGAGTCGATTGCGGCCTTGTGATGGAAAAGCCGGCCCCTTTGAACCCGGGCCGGCTCCTATCAACCGCCGGTGACCGGCGGGAAAAACGCCACTTCGGCGGCCTCAAGGACTGGCGTATCGGCGCCACACATGACCTGGTTATGGGCCATGCGCACCGCGCGTTCCGGTGCCAGGGCCTCGGCCCACACGCCGCCGCGTGCGCGCAGCAATTCGCGCACCTGGCCCACTGTCGTGACTTCCGGCGCCAATTCCAGCTGCTCATGCCCGGTACCCACTGCTTCGCGCAGCGCGGCGAAGTATTTCAAACTGATCTTCATGTCTTTCCTAGTGCTGTGCTTCTAATACTGTAACTCGGCGAACGGGATAAAGCGCACCAGATCGCCCGCGGCGATGCGGTTGCCCGCCGGGTTGTCGACCAGGCCATCGCCCCATACCGTCGAGGTGAGCACGCCCGAGCTCTGGTTCGGGAACAGGTCCAGTCCCCCGCCCGCATTCAGGCGCGCGCGCAGGAATTCGTTGCGGCGGTCGCCCTTCGGCAGCTCGAAATCGGCGCGCACGGCATACCCCTGCGGCTCGACCTGGCCCGTCACGCCCTGCAGGCGCAGCAGGAAAGGCCGCACGAACAGAAGGAAGGTGACGAAGCTCGATACCGGATTGCCCGGCAGGCCCAGGAAGAACGCCGAGCCATCCTCGCGTCGCACTTCGCCGAACGCCAGTGGCTTGCCTGGCTTGACAGCGATCTGCCACATCGACAGGCGCCCTTCCGCTTCCACGGCGGGCTTGATGTGGTCTTCCTCGCCCACCGAGACGCCGCCCGAAGTGATGATCAGGTCATTCTCGCGCGCCGCCTCGCGCAAGGTGGCGCGGGTCGCTTCCAGCGAATCGGGCACGATGCCGAAGTCGCTGATCTCGCAGCCGAAGTTCTCCAGCAGGCCGCGCAGGGTGAACCGGTTCGAATTGTAGATCGCGCCGGGCTTCAGTCCTTCTGGCGGCACGTCGCCCGGCATGGTCAGCTCGTCGCCGGTAAAGAACACCGCCACGCGCAGGCGTCGGCGCACCGCCAGGCTGGCCAGGCCGACGGAGGCCGCCAGTCCCAGCTCCTGGCTGCGCAGGCGGCTGCCCGCCGGCAGGATCACGGCGCCCGAGCTGATGTCTTCGCCCTTGCGGCGGATCCACTCGCCGGCGCGCGGCGCATGGTGGATGGTGACGCTGTCGCCGACCGCCTCGGCCTGCTCCTGCATCACCACCGCATCGGCGCCTGGCGGAATCAGCGCGCCTGTAAAAATGCGCGCCGCGGTGCCGGCCTCCAGTTCATGGCCGACGCTGCCGGCCGGGATGCGCTGGCTGACCTTCAGGGTGGCGCTGCCGTTCGCGCAATCCTCCGCGCGCACGGCGTAGCCGTCCATCTGCGTATTGTCGGCCGACGGCACGTCGATCGTCGCCAGCTGGTCCGCCGCCAGCACGCGGCCGTTGGCTTCGAGGGTCGGGATGGTCTCCACCTGCTCGACGGGCCGTGCGGCCTCGAGCAGGAAGTCGAGCGCTTCGCGCACCGACAGCATGGGGGCTTTGGGTACCGGCGCGTTCATCACAGCCCCGTGTGTTCGGCGATATAGGCCTTCATGCGGTCGACGTCGGCCGGCATGACCACGAAGCGCTGCGGCAGCGATTCGATGTCCTCGAAGCCGGCGGGACGCTCTGCGTCCTGGCCCAGCGCTTCCAGGATGGTTTCGTTGAACTTGGCCGCCAGCGCGGTCTCGAGCACGATCATCGGCACGCCAGGCTGCAGGTGTGCGCGCGCGACCTTGATGCCGTCGGCGGTGTGGGTGTCGATCGTGATGCCGTAGTCGTCGGCGACGTCGCGGATCGTGGCCAGGCGGTCGGCATGCGTCGAGCGGCCCGACAGGAAGCCGAATTTGGCAACCGACTTGAACTCGTCGCCATCGCTGCCCGGCGCGCCGGACAGGTCGAAGCCGCCATGGGTGTCGACCTTGCGGAACAACGCATGGGTGCGATCGGCGTCGCGGCCCACCAGTTCATAGACGAAGCGCTCGAAGTTCGAGGCCTTGGAGATGTCCATCGACGGGCTGCTGGTGTGGAAGGTCTCGGACGGCTTGCGCACGCGATAAACGCCTGTGCGGAAAAATTCGTCCAGCACGTCATTCTCGTTGGTGGCGGCCACCAGCTTGTCGATCGGCAGGCCCATCATGCGGGCGATGTGGCCGGCGCAGATATTGCCGAAATTCCCAGACGGGACCGTGAACGACACTTTCTGGTCGTTGCTGGTGGTGGCCGCCAGATAGCCGCGGAAGTAGTACACCACCTGGGCCACGACGCGCGCCCAGTTGATCGAGTTGACGGTGCCGATCTTTTGGCGCGCCTTGAACTCGAGGTCGTTCGAGACCGCCTTGACCAGGTCCTGGCAATCGTCGAACACGCCCTCCACCGCGATATTGAAGATGTTCGGGTCTTGCAGGCTGAACATCTGGGCGGTCTGGAAGGCGCTCATCTTCTTGTGCGGCGACAGCATGAACACGCGCACGCCGCGCTTGCCGCGCATCGCGTACTCGGCGGCGCTGCCGGTGTCGCCCGAGGTGGCGCCGAAGATGTTCAGTTCATCGCTGTTCTTGGCCAGCGCGTACTCGAACAGATTGCCCAGCAACTGCATCGCCATGTCCTTGAAGGCCAGGGTCGGGCCGTTCGACAAGGCCTGCAGCACCAGCTTGCCCTGCGCGCCGTCTTCCAGAACGCGCAGCGGCGTGATGTCCGCGCCCGATTCGTCGGCGCGGGCGTTGCGGTAGACCTCTGGCGTATAGGTGCGCGCGGTCAGGGCCTTCAGGTCGGCGTCCGGAATGTCGGTGGCAAACTTGCGCAGAATTTCATAGGCCAGTTCGGCGTAGGACAGCTTGCGCCATGCATCGAGTTCGGCGCCAGTCACCTGCGGGTACTCGGCCGGCAGGTAGAGTCCGCCGTCCGGGGCCAGGCCGCCTAGCAGGATGTCGGAGAATTGCTGGGGATTGCGTGCTGCGGACGCGCTGGTCGCGCGGGTGGACACATAATGCATACAGTTGAAGATCCGGTTGGCTCACATTGAAACTTTATTATAGTGGGAGCGGGCGGAAATGTATGCTGTGCTGCAAAAAACTTGTTTGAGTGAATAAAATTGGGTGAGGTGGTGTGCGCACTTGGATTCCCGCCTGCGCGGGAATGACGGCTTCGAATCAACAAAGGAATCGCGCTCGTCGATCATCCCGCGATTCGGAACAACGTCGTTCCCGCGAAGGCGGGAACCCAAGCCCGCCGAGCAGCCACGCCCCTTTCAGCAAGCCGCGTGGTTGACCGTCACCACATGAATCGCCAGCCCGCCGAGCGAGGTCTCCTTGTACTTGACCTGCATGTCCGCCCCGGTTTGACGCATGGTCTCGATCGCGCTGTCCAGGCTCACGAAGTGGGTGCCGTCGCCCTTCAGCGCCAGCGAGGCGGCGGTGAGCGCCTTGATCGCGCCCATGCCGTTGCGTTCGATGCACGGGATCTGCACCAGGCCGCCGATCGGGTCGCAGGTCATGCCCAGGTGGTGCTCGATGCCGATCTCGGCCGCGTTTTCGATCTGCTCATTGCTGCCGCCGAGCGCCGCCACCAGGCCGGCCGCCGCCATCGCGCAGGCCACACCCACTTCGCCCTGGCAGCCGACTTCGGCGCCCGAGATCGAGGCGTTCTTCTTGCACAGCATGCCGATCGCAGCGGAGGTCAGCAAAAAATCGCGCACGCCGCGCTGCGGATCGATCGGCCGGCAATCCTCGGCGTAGTAGCGCAGCACCGCCGGGATGATGCCGGCCGCGCCATTGGTTGGCGCAGTGACGACCCGGCCGCCGGCCGCATTTTCTTCGTTGACGGCCATCGCGTACAGGGTCACCTGCTGCACCGCGTCATGCGGCAAGGCGTTCAGCGGTTGCTGTTGCGCTTGCTGTGCCTGCTTCCACAGGCCGGCGGCGCGGCGCCGCACGTCCAGGCCGCCCGGCAGGCGGCCCTCGGTCACCAGGCCGTGGCCGATACACTCGCGCATCACGCGCCAGATATTGTCCAGGCCGGCGTCCAGCTCTTCGTTGCCCATGCGCGTGCACTCGTTGGCGCGCAGCATGTGCGGGATGGAGAGGCTATGACGGCGGCCATGCTCGAGCAGCTGAGCCATCGTGTCGAACGGGTACGGCACCGGCGCCGCAGCGGTATCGGCGGCGCGCGCCTGGCTCTCTCCGGCCGCGGTGATGAAGCCGCCGCCGACCGAATAATAAATGCGCTCGATGATGCTGCCGTCCTGCAGCTGCAGCACGAAGCGCATGCCGTTCGGGTGTTCCGGCAAGGTCGAGGCCTTGTGCCAGACCAGGTGCGTTTTCGTGCTGAACGGCACGGGTTTCGTGCCCAGCAGGTGCAACACGCCGTCGAGCTCCACTTCGGCCAGCTTGTCCTCGACTGCGATCGGGTCGACGCCCTGCGGGGTTTCGCCCATCAGGCCGAGGATCACGGCCTTGTCGGTCGCGTGGCCGACGCCGGTCAGCGCCAGCGAGCCATACAGGTGGGCTTCGACGCCGACCGCCTGTTCCAGCATTCCGCTCTCTAGCAGGAAGCGGCGCGCGGCCACCATCGGGCCCACGGTGTGGGAACTCGACGGGCCAATGCCGATCTTGAACAAATCGAAAACGCTCATGTCCATGCTTGTCTCACTTTTCGGTTCTTATAATGATTGCGGCCTGGCGCATCAAGGCGGCAGGCCGTTGGATGTGGATCCTGGAGCAGCGGTGCTCAGGCCGCGACGCCCAGTCCGACATCGATATTCTTCAGCATCGAATCGACCATCTCGTCGACCTTGACGCGCGATTTCCAGCCCCAGTCGGCGCTGGCGCGGCTGTCGTCCAGGCTCTTCGGCCAGGAGTCGGCGATCTGCTGGCGGCTGTCCGGCTTGTAGTCGATGCAAAAAGCCGGCAGCGCCTTCGAGATCGCCGCGGCCAGTTCGCGCGGGTTGAACGACACACCGGCCACGTTGTACGACGAACGGATGACGACCTGTTCGCTTGGGGCTTCCATCAATTCGATGGTGGCGCGGATCGCGTCCGGCATGTAGATCATCGGCAGGGTCGTTTCCGGCCCCAGGAAGCACTCATAGGTCTCGCCGCGCAGGGCCGCGTGGAAGATCGCGATGGCGTAGTCGGTGGTGCCGCCGCCCGGAGGCGATTTATACGAGATGATGCCCGGATAGCGGATGCTGCGCACGTCGACGCCATATTTGCTGTGATAGTACTCGCACAGGCGCTCGCCGGCCAGCTTGCTGATGCCATAGATCGTGGTCGGGTCCATGATCGTGAACTGCGGCGTGTTCTCGCTCGGGGTGGTCGGGCCGAAGGCGGCGATCGACGACGGCCAGAACACCTTCAACGGCTTGCCCGCTTCGCCACGCTCGCGCGCGATCTCGAGGATGTTCAGCAGGCCGTCCATGTTCAGGCTCCAGGCCTTGAGCGGCGCCTTTTCGCCGGTGGCCGACAGCATGGCGGCCAGCTGGTAGACCTGGGTGATGCCTTCATCCGCCACCAGGCGCGCGAGGCTGTCCTTGTCCAGCACATTGAGCACGGTATAGCGTGCGGCGCCGTACAGGTTCTTGTCGCCGATGTCCGAGGCGATCACGTTCTGCGCGCCGTGCTTGTCGGCCAATGCGCTGACCAGTTCACTGCCGATCTGGCCATTGGCGCCGATGATGAGGATGCGTTCCATGCTGTCGATTCCTTGCTTCTATGTATATTAGTTCTTGATGATGCCCAGCTCTTTGCCGGCTTGTTCGAAGGCCTTGAGCACGGTGTCGAGCTGCTCGCGAGTGTGGGCGCTTGAGATCTGCACGCGCACGCGCGCCTGGCCCATCGGCACCACTGGATAGAAGAAGCCCGACAGCAGCACGCCCAGGTCGAACATGCGCGCCGCGAATTTCTGCGCGACCGGCGCTTCGAACAGCATCACCGGCACCACCGGGTGGGTGCCTGGCTTGATGGTGAATCCGATGCGCTCGATCTCCTTGCGGAAGTAGGCGGTGTTCTCGTGCAGGCGGTCGCGCAGCTCGGTCGACTTGGAGATACGCTCCAGCACCGCCAGCGAGGCGCCGGCGATCATCGGCGCCAGCGTGTTCGAGAACAGGTAAGGACGCGACTTCTGGCGCAGGGTTTCGATCACTTCTTTTTTTCCTGACGTGAAACCGCCCATCGCACCGCCCAGGGCCTTGCCCAGTGTGCCGGTGATGATGTCGATCTTGCCGATCACGCCGCAATGCTCGTGGGTGCCGCGACCGGTCGCGCCCATGAAGCCGGAAGCGTGCGATTCGTCGATCATGGTCAGGGCGCCATACTTCTCGGCCAGCGCGACGATCTTGTCCAGCTGGGCGATGGTGCCGTCCATCGAGAACACGCCGTCGGTGACGATGATCTTGTGGCGCTTGCCAGCTTCGGTAGCGGCGATCAGCTGCTTCTCGAGGTCGGCCATGTCGTTGTTGGCATAGCGGTAGCGCGCCGCCTTGCACAGGCGCACGCCGTCGATGATAGAGGCGTGGTTCAGGGCGTCCGAGATGATGGCGTCGTTCTCGTCGAACAGCGGCTCGAACACGCCGCCGTTGGCGTCGAAGGCGGCCGCGTACAGGATGGTGTCTTCGGTGCCCAGGAAGCTCGACAGCGCGCTTTCGAGTTCCTTGTGCACGGTCTGGGTGCCGCAGATGAAGCGCACCGAAGATAAGCCATAACCGTATTTCTCGAGGGCGGCGGCGGCGGCTTTCTGGGTCTCGACGTCGCCCGACAGGCCCAGGTAGTTATTGGCGCACATATTGATCAGGGTACGGCCATCCTGCGCCACCACTTCGGCGCCCTGGCGCGATGCCAGCACGCGCTCGGGCTTGAACAGGCCCTCGTCCTTCAAGGTCGCGAGTTTTTGCTGCAGGCTGCTGTAGAAAGCTTGATCGCTCATGGTGTTCCCCTGTTCCCAGTTCGTTTGACGTGACCGGCGGCTTGACCGGCGGTCGGCGGATGTTGTACCGTTGGCTAGTTCGATGTAGAGAACAAGTTCGCTATCTCGAACAGAAATTCAATATATCGAATATTACGCCCAGCCAATGAACTTGGCAAGCGACTCGACATATACTTATAAATAATTTGAATTAGGCAATACGCAGACAGGCACGCAACGGAAAATGAGTACCACTCTAACAAACAATGCCCCACCAGAAGTTGGCGCCACACTACAACGCCTGCGGCTGGCGCGTGGCCTGACGCTGGAAGACCTGTCGCGTATCGCCGGGGTGTCGAAATCGATGCTGTCCCAGATCGAGCGCGAGAAGGCCAATCCCACCATCGCCATCACCTGGCGCCTGGCCAATGCCTTGGGTGTGCAGATCGGCGAACTGCTGTCATCCGAGGTGCGTACGGCGGAATTGATCCGGGTGGTCGATGCCCACGAGATCCCCACCCTGCCCGGCGCCCATGCCGGCTACTCCCTGCGCATCCTGGGGCCGATGGACCTGGCCGGCAAGTATGAATGGTATGAGCTGACCCTGGCGCCTGGGGGAGAGCTGGCCTCGCAGGCCCACGACCCAGGGACCGGCGAGCACCTGACCGTGATTACCGGCGCGGTCGAGCTGGAGGTGGGGAACGAGAAGAGGAAGGTGAGGCACGGGGCGACGGCAAGGTATCCGGCCGATCAGAACCATGTGATTCGTAATACGGGCAAGACCGAGGCGAAAGCCGTATTGGTGGTGGTCCACCGGTAGGTCGACAAGGCAAGCACAGAAAACAACGGCCGCCGGGTTGCCCTGGTGGCCGTTGTTTCATTCGTCCGGCGTAGCGCCGGACGACCGTCAATGCCTAGTGTGAGCCGCCAACCGTCTTGGCAGCATCTTCCATATGCAGTTCGCGCGACAGGAAGCCCCAGCGATCGGCGACTTCCTCGATCTGCTTGCCGGTCGGTTTGCCGGCGCCATGGCCCGCCTTGGTATCGATGCGAATCAGGATCGGCGCGCCGCCGGCCTGCGCGGCCTGGGCCGCGGCGGCGTACTTGAAGCTATGCGCCGGCACCACGCGGTCGTCGTGGTCGGCCGTGGTGACCATGGTGGCTGGATAGCAGGTGCCCGCCTTCAGGTTGTGCAGCGGCGAGTACTTGACCAGGGCCTTGAACTCGTCAGGATTTTCCGACGAGCCGTAGTCCGAAGTCCAGGCCCAGCCGATGGTGAACTTGTGGAAGCGCAGCATGTCCATGACGCCCACGCTCGGAATCGCCGCCGCGAACAGGTCCGGACGCTGGGTGGTGGCCGCGCCGACCAGCAGGCCGCCATTGCTGCCGCCGCCAATCGCCAGTTTCTTCGGCGAAGTGACCTTGTTCTCGACCAGCCATTCGGCTGCCCCGATGAAGTCGTCGAACACGTTCTGCTTTTGCAGCTTGGTGCCGGCCTGGTGCCAGGCTTCGCCGTATTCGCCACCGCCGCGCAGGTTCGCCAGCACATAGACGCCGCCCATTTCCATCCAGGCCAGGTTGGCCGGCGAGAAGCTCGGGGTCAGCGAGATATTGAAACCGCCATAACCGTACAGATAGGTCGGGTTCGAGCCATCGAGCTTGATGCCTTTCTTGGACACGATAAACATCGGCACCTTGGTGCCGTCGCGGCTCGTGTAGAACTGCTGGCGGGTTTCATAGTCGGCCGGATTGAAGGCGACCTTCGGCTGGCGGAACACGGTGCTCTCGCCATTCTTGAGGTTCAGGCGGTAGATCGTGGTCGGATTGGTAAAGCTGGTAAACGAATAAAAGGTCTCGGTGTCGTTGCGCTTGCCCGACAGGCCGCCGACGGTGCCGATGCCCGGCAGCGCGATCTCGCGCACCGGCTTGCCTTCAAGCGACACCACACGCACGACGCTCTTCGCATCCTTCAGGTATTCGAGCACCAACTGGTTGTTGACGATGTCGGCGCCGGTAAGGGTATCGGCGCTCTCGGCGACGATCTCTTTCCAGTTGTTTTCCGCAGGCTTGCTCACGTCGATGGCCACGATGCGTTTTTTCGGCGCATTGCGGTCGGTGCTGAAATAGAACACGGTGCCGACGTTGTCGATGAAGTCGTATCCGGCGTCGAAGTTGTCGATCAGGTCGACCACCTTGGCATCGGGCTTGGACAGGTCCTTGTACGAGACGCGGTATTTCGGCGCGGTACCCTTGGTGGTGGTGACGATCAGGTAACGGCCGTCGTCGGTGGTCTGGCCGCCGAAGCCCCATTCTTTCTGGTCGGCGCGGTCGTACACCAGGGTGTCGGCGCTTTGCGGCGTGCCGATGCGGTGGAAGTACAGCTTCTGGAAGTAGTTGACGTCGGCCAGCTTGGTCGCTTCTTTCGGCTCGTCGTAGCGGCTGTAGAAGAAGCCCTTGCCATCCTTGGTCCAGGCGGTGCTCGAGAACTTGACCCACTTGATGTGGTCGGGCAAGTCCTTGCCGGTCTCGATGTCGCGCACCTTGATCTCGTTCCAGTCGGAACCCGACGCGGCGATGCTATAGGCCAGCAGCTTGCCGTCGGGGCTGACCTCGGCGCCGGCCAGGGCGATGGTGCCGTCGGCCGCCAGGGTGTTCGGGTCGAGCAGCATGCGCGGCTGGTCGTTCAGGTTCTTGAGCGTGTACAGCACGGCCTGGTTCTGCAAGCCATTATTGCGCGTGTAGAAGTAGCGACCGCCCTCCTTGCCCGGCACGCTGTAGCGCTCGTAATTCCAGAGCTGGGTGAGACGCTGGCGGATCGCTTCGCGCTGCGGGATCTGCGCCAGGTAGGCCTGGGTGACCTTGTTCTGGGCATCGACCCAGGATTTGGTCTCGGCGCTATTCGCGTCCTCGAGCCAGCGATAGGGGTCGGCCACCACGGTGCCATGGTAGTTGTCGGTCTGGTCGACTTTCTTCGACACGGGATAGGTCAGCGAAGGGCCGGCTGGCGAGCAGCTCTGCCCCATCGCTGGCGCGGCGAAAGCAGCGGCCAGGACGGCGGCGAGCGTGGCGAGTCTCATGTGCATATTCTTCTCGGGCTGTTGAATGATGGTGTGGGCTTGTGGCCGCAGGGCATCATAGCGCGAAATGACATGCTTGAGTATGGCGCGGCCGCCCGGTTCGCCACCGAGGGCTCGACCCGTATTGACGCACCATATGACACGCACGCAGCGATGCGGCGAATGCAAGTCGACACCCGGCGCAACACCAGCGCAAGACGCCGCGATGCAAGCGCTGGCTCATGCGCCGGTACGCCCGAGCAGCCGGCGTGGAACGGCCCTGGACGCCAGCCAGCGCTCCACCAGGGTCCGCGCCAGGCTCCGTTCGGCCGGGCTCAGCAGAGCGGTATAGTCGTTGGCCGCCGTGCTGGCGGCCAACGCGACGTCAGCCGGCGCCGCCTTGTCGAGACCGCGCCCCTGGCGCGCCAGCCACGCCCACATGCAGGCGCGCACCGGATTCTTCGCGACGCCGCGGCCGGTCGCGTACAGCCCACCGAGGTTGTGCTGGGCAGGCGCATGGTGTTGGCGGGCCGCGAGACGATACCAGTGGGCGGCCAGGATGTCGTCGCGCGGCACGCCTTCGCCGCAGGCATACATGGCGCCGAGGTTGTTCTGGGCGCTGGCGTCGCCCTGCTGGGCGGCGCGCCGGTACCAGACGGCGGCCTGGGCCGGGTCGCGTGGCACGCCCTGGCCCTTGGCATAGAGCAGGCCCAGCGCGAACTGGGCATTGGCGGCGCCGGCCTCGGCGGCCTGCAGGTAGAACTCGAGGGCGCGCGCCGGATCGCGCTGCACGCCGCAACCGCCGGCCAGCATGCGCGCCACCCGGTACTGGGCCTGCACGTGGCCATGGGCAGCGGCCTGCATATAGCAGCGCAGCGCGCGTGCGCTGTCGCGCGCCATGCCGCCGCCGGACAGCAGGTCGCCCAGTACGTACAGCGCCTCGCGCTCGCCGCCTGCCGCCGCGCGTTCGAGCCACTGGATGCCCAGCGCCGGATCGGGGCCGGCGCCGCGGCCTTCGGCATAGGCCAGGCCGAGCTGGCGCTGGGCGATGGGGTCGCCCGCCCCGGCCGCGTGACGGAACCAGTACAGGGCCTGCCCGGGACTGGGCGCCACGCCCTGCCCGCGCGCATACATCTGCGCCAGCTGCACCTGCGCCGGCACGTGGCCCTGCATCGCGGCCTTGCGGAACCATGCCATCGCCAGCGGGTGGCTGACGTTGACGCCCAGGCCGTGCAGATAGCCCTGGGCGAGCTGGGTCTGGGCGCGCGCCATGCCTTGTTCGGCGGCGCGGTAGAACCAGCCGAGCGCCGCCTGGTGCGAGTGCGGCACGCCGCGGCCCTTGCGGTACAGGAGGCCGAGATTGTGCTGGGCCGAGCGGTCGCCCTGCTCCGCGGCGCACTGGAACCAATGGGCCGCACGCGCGTGGTCGCGGCACACGCCGCGGCCGTTGTAGTACATGGCGCCCAGGTGGTTCTGGGCATAGGCCAGCCGCTGCTGGGCGGCGCGCGCCATCCAGGCCGCCGCTTTCGCATCGTCGCGCTCGACGCCGTCGCCCCGCAGATACAGTTGGGCCAGGTTGAACTGGGCGTAGGGATTGCCGCTGCTGGCGGCGCGGTGGAACCACTCATAGGTGGCGGTGCCCTGTCGGGCGGCATCCTCGCTCATCGCAATCCTCTCGGCGGTCGCTGTTAGAGCCTGTCCCATCTGCTGGGATAGGCTCTTGATCCCGTTGTTAAAATTTTAAGGAGTGCGAGGGATTCGGGATTTGCGACCGCACAATCGGACGGTCAGCGGCGCGCGCGCCGCAACAGTTGCCTCAGGCCGGCGTGGCGGCGGCAGCCGCGGCGCGGCGTTCGCGCACGGTGGCCGCGTACTTGTCGAGGAAGGCGGGAATCTTGGCGGCCGCGACCTTGTTGATCGAGACCAGCAGCGCCGGCTCGACCTGCTCGATGCCGCAGGTGCGGCCGAGGTGGCGCGCGGCGTGCAGCAGGACGTCGGCGGCCACCTGGGCGTCAGCCTCGGCCCGGTGGGCGGTGCCGCGAAATTCGATGCCGAGCTGGTTCGAGAGCAGGCCCAGCTTGTAGCTGGCCAGGCCCGGGAACAGGCGGCGCGACAGCTTCAGCGAACATACCAGCCCGGTGTGCGAGGTGGTGCGGCCCAGGCGCGCGCCTTCGGCCTTGAGGAACTTCTCGTCGAAACTGGCGTTGTGGGCAGACAGCACGTCGCCGCCGATGAAGTCCAGCAGTTCGGGCACCACCTGGTGCGCCGGCGGCGCGCCGTCGACCATCGCTTGCGTGATCCCGGTCAGCTGGGTGATGAAGCTTGGCACCCGCACGCCGCAATTCACCAGCGAGACGTAGCGCTCGGTCACTACGCCGCCGACGATGCGCAGCGCCGCCACTTCGGTGATACGGTCGCCCATCTCGGGCGACAGGCCGGTGGTCTCGAAGTCGAGCATCACCAGCGGCCGATCATAAACACTCATTGCGCTTTCCTATTCTGTACCACCACTGTCAACCGAACCTGCGCAGAGCGTCCAGCGCCAGGCCGGTGCCGATGCTGCCGAACAAGTCGCCCTCCACGCGGCGCGCACCCGGCACCATGGCGCCGATGCGCTCGCGCAGCAGGCCGACGCCGCTCGAGCCACCCGTGAAGAATACCGTATCCACGTCTTCCGGCTTCACGCCGGCATCCGCGAATAGTTTACTCACCGTGGCCGCCACCTGGTCGACCAGGCCGGCGATGGCCGCCTCGAACTGGGCGCGGGCGACATCGAGCGTCTCGGGCGGCAACAGGCGATCGAGCTGCAGGCGCACCATGTCGGCGTCGGACAGCGCGATCTTGGCGCCCTCCACCTGGATCGCCAGCCAATGGCCGGCGCGCTCGTCGATCAGGTTCTGCAAACGGGCGATCTTAGCCGGTTCGCTCGCATCGCGCGCCAGGTCGGCCAGCTGCGTCACGCTCTTGCGCGTATAGGCCTGGTTGATCGTGTGCCAGGTCGCCAGGTTGAAGTAATAGCTGGACGGGATCGCCGCGCCCGAGCGCAGGCTGCTGCCGTAGCCGAGCAGGGGCATCACGCTGGCCAGGCTCAGGTACTTGTCGAAATCGGTGCCGCCGATGTGGACGCCGCCGTTGGCCAGGATGTCGTCGCGCCGGTCGCTGCGGCCGGCGCGCTGCGGGCCGAGGCGCAGCAGCGAGAAGTCCGAGGTGCCGCCGCCGATGTCGGCGATCAGGACCAGTTCCTCGCGGTCGATCCGCGCTTCGTAGTCGAAGGCAGCGGCGATCGGCTCGTACTGGAAGCCGATCTCCCTGAACCCGACCGCACTGGCCACGTCGCGCAGCGTGTCTTCGGCCAGCTGGTCGGCCTGCGGGTCGTCGTCGATGAAGAAGACCGGACGGCCGAACACCGCGCGCTCGAACGGCACGCCGGCCTCGCTCTCGGCGCGGCGCTTGACCTCACCGATGAACTGCGACAGCAGCGCGCGGAACGGTAGCGCGCGGCCGGCGACCTCGGTCTGGCCGTCGATCAGGCTGGTGCCGAGCAGGCTCTTGAGCGAGCGCATGAGGCGGCCCTCGTAACCTTCGAGGTATTCGGCCAGCGCCGCGCGGCCATAGCTGACCCGTTCGTCGTCGGCATTGAAGAACACCACCGACGGCAGGGTCGGCTTGCCCTCCTCGAGCGTCAGGAGCGCCGTGGGGGCGGAGTGGGTCGTGCCTGGGCGGAGCCAGCCGACAGTGGAGTTGGACGTGCCGAAGTCAACGCCGCAAGCGTACGCCATAGGAACCTTTATATTGAAGGGGCGGTATGTTACCAGATTTGGAATCCCCTGTAAGCGGCCTCTTACAACCACACGGCGGCGCTACCGATATGGCTCAGGCCGTTGCTTTTGCATAATATCTGCTGGTCGCACACAAAGCTGCGCGACCGGTCAACATAACAATAATGCAAAAGGATTGGACGAGATGAGCAAGCCCCAACAAGCTGGCGCCGTCGTGGTACACGGTGGCGCCGGCGCGTCGCGCGCGAACGAAGATGGCTGCGTTCTCGCCGCGCGCCGCGCATTGGCGCAGCTGGAAGTCAATGGCGACGCGCTCGACGCCGCCGTCGGCGCAGTAAGCACCCTCGAAGACGATGGCCGCTTCAACGCCGGCAGCGGTTCGGTGCTGGGCCTCGACGGCGCCACCGTCGAAATGGATGCCTCGATCATGGATACCCGCGGCCGCCTCGGCGCGATCGCCTGCGTGCAATCGGTGAAGAACCCGGTGCGGCTGGCGCGCGCGGTGGCCGACACGCCGCACTGGATGCTGGCCGGCGACGGCGCCGCGCGCTTCGCGCGTGCGATCGGCATGCCCGAGAGCGCCCCGGTGTCGGAGCGCCAGCGCGCCGAACACCGCAAGATCATGACCCAGCTGGCCGGCTCGGTGCCGGCCATGCCGGGCCTGAACAGCCGCCTGTTCGACCGCTTCTGGAACTACAACACCCCATTGAACCTGCCCGAAGGCGTGGCCTGCGACACCGTGGGCGCCGTGGTGCGCGGCCCCGACGGCCACTTCGCGGTCGCCTGCTCCACCGGCGGCTCGGCGCCGGCGCTGCTCGGGCGCGTCGGCGACACCCCGATCATCGGCAGCGGTTTCTTTGCCGGTCCCGCTGGCGCGGTGGCGGCCAGCGGCATCGGCGAACAGATCGTGCGCCACCTGCTCGCGCGCACGGTCTACGGTTGGATCGAAGACGGCATGCCGCTCGAACAGGCCCTGCAACGCGGGGTCGACCTGTTCGCGCCGGAGATCAAGGTCGGGTTGATCGCCGTCAGCCGTCTCGAAGCCGGCGCCTGCAGCAATGGCGAGATGCCTTACTCGAAGATGGTGCAACGATGAGCGAACAACGCACGCAAAAGAACGGCCATCTGGTCATCATCGGCGGCGGCGAAGACCGCAAGCGCGATATGGAAATCCTGTCGCGCTTCGTCGAGCTGGCCGGCGGCGCGGACGCGCGCATCGTGGTGATCACGGCGGCCAGCCAGATCGCCGACGAGATGTGGCAAATCTATGACGGCGTGTTCGGCACGCTGGGCGTCAGGGAACGCGCGCACCTCGAGATCACCAGCCGCGAAGACGCCAACAGCGAAGACTTCGTGCGCAAGGTGGCCGAGGCCGACGGCATCTTCATGACCGGCGGCGACCAGAAGCGCCTGCTGGCCCTGATCGGCGGCACCGCCATGGACGCCGAGATGCACACCGCCCTCAAGGTGCGCGGCGCCACGATCGGCGGCACCAGCGCCGGAGCCTCGGCCATGTCGGGCCACATGCTGGCGCAAGGCCGCGTGGACCTGCTGCCCGAGAAAGGCTCGGTGAGCCTCGGCGCCGGTCTCGGATTCCTGCACCGCGTGGTGGTCGATCAGCACTTCTCGGAACGCCAGCGCCTGTCGCGCCTGTTGTCGGTGGTGGCCCAGAACCCGTATCTGCAGGGGATCGGCATCGACGAGGACACGGCGCTGATCATCGAGCGCGGGGTCGGCATCGAGGTGCTGGGCGAAGGCGCGGTGACCGTGGTCGACGGCCGTTCGATGAGCACCAATGTGGCCGAGATCAAGGACCGCGCCACGCCGGAGCTGATCGATGTGCGCCTGCACCTGCTGCCTGCCGGGAGCAAATATTCACTGCCTGTTGGAGATGAGCAGACCGGGAAGCGCGTGCCGCCCCAGTTGCTGGACTTCCTGGAAAACGTCACAAAACGGACCACACTGTCATGAGAATCAAGGAAAAACGCCTGCTGCGCGGGCCCAATCTGTACGCTGACAATCCCTGCCTGATGGCGCTCGTCGACAACGTCGGCGCCAAGGGCCGCGGCTTTTCGGCGCGCCTGCTCGATCTGTTGCCGGCGCTGCCGGCCGAGGCTGCGGTGCGCCTGGCCGACGACGCGCTGCTGGTCGACGCGCTCGAGCCGGTCGTCATGGAGCTGCAGCGCCTGGCCGGCGTCCCGGGTGAACACAGCGCCACCCGACCGGTGCTGGGGCAGCCCGAGCGCCGCCGCGTGGTGTGTGGCTACACCATCGAACAAGTGGCCGAGGAAGCGCTGCGCACCGCGATCGCCCTGCTCGAGGCGCTGGCGCTCGACCAGGCCTTCGACCTCGTTGCGGCCATTGCCGAATTGCGCGACGTCGCCGAGCACCATGCGATCGGCACCAGCACCGGCGCCGTCGTCAACGCCGCCCTGCGGCGCGGCATCCCGGCCCTGCGCCTGCTTGACTCGGCCAACCTGTTCCAGCTGGGCTGGGGCAGCCGCCAGAAACGGCTGCAGGCGACGATCACGGGCGCCACCAATTCGATCGCGGTGGGCATCGCCAGCGACAAGCAGCTGACCAAGGCCTTGCTCGACGGGGCCGGCGTGCCGGTGCCGGAAGGCGACGTCGTCACCACGGTGGAAGCGGCCCAGCGCATCGCGCGCCGCCTCGGCCGGCCGGTGGCGATCAAGCCGCTGGACGCCAACCAGGGCAAGGGCGTGACCGTCGACTGCGTGGGCCCTGAAGCCGTGGCGCGCGCTTTCGAGTTCGCGCGCAAGCATGGCCGGCGCGTGATCGTCGAGGAATACCTGCGCGGCCGCGACTACCGCGTGCTGGTCACGGGCGGCAAGATCGCCGCCGCCTCGTGGCGCCGTCCGCCGCACGTGACGGGCGACGGCAAGTCGACCATTCGCGCGCTGGTGGAGACCGAAAACCGCAATCCGGCGCGCGGCGAGGGTCATACCAACATCCTCACTAAAATTGCGCTCGACGCCCTGGCCGCCGAGACGCTGGCCCGGCAGGGATATGACCTCGACACGGTGCTGGCCGACGGCGTGAGCGCCGACCTGCGCGGCAACGCCAACCTGTCGACCGGCGGCACCGCCGAAGACGTGACCGACCTGCTGCCCGACGAGACCCGCGACATCTGCATCCGCGCCGCGCGCACCATCGGCCTGGACGTGGCCGGCATCGACATCATCTGCGAAGACATCGCGCAGCCGCTGCGCGCGCAGCGCGGCGGCATCATCGAAGTCAACGCGGCGCCGGGCATCCGCATGCACCAGTACCCGAGCCGCGGCACGCCGCGCGACGCGGGCGACGCCATCGTCGAGGCGCTGTTCGGCGGCTGCAATGGACGCATCCCGGTGGTGGCGGTCACCGGCACCAACGGCAAGACCACCACCAGTCTCTTGATCGAGCACACCGTGCGCATGGCCGGCCTGCGCACCGGCGTGACCACCACCAGCGGCGTCTACCTGAACGGCCAGCTGGCCTATGAAGGCGACTGCACCGGCTACCATTCGGCGCGCAGCGTGCTGGGCGCGCCGGACGTCGACTTCGCGGTGCTGGAGACGGCGCGCGGCGGCATCCTCAAACGCGGCCTGGCCTATGACCGTTGCGACGTGTCGGTGGTGCTGAACGTCTCGGCCGACCACCTGGGGCTGGACGGCATCGACACCATCGACGACCTGGCCAAAGTGAAGGCGGTGGTGGCCAAGCGCGCCTCGCGCGCGGTGGTGCTCAATGCCGAAGACACGTACTGCGTGCAGATGGGGGCCGAGCTGGCCGACGGCGTGGAGATCATCTATTTCGCGCTGGACGCCGAGGATCCGGTGCTGCTGCGCCACGTAGAGCATGGCGGGCGCGGGGTCTACCTGCAGGATTCGACGATCGTGATCGCGAGCGGCCTGCGCCACGAAGCGCTGATGGACGTGCACGAGATGCCGTCCTCGCTGGGCGGCCGCGCGCGCTACAACATCGCCAACGCGATGGCGGCGGCCGCCGCACTGACCGCCTGCGGCTTCGCCAACCACGAGATCGCGGACGGCCTGCGCGGCTTCGTCTCGGACAGCAAGCACAATCCACTGCGTTCGAACCTGTTCGACGTGGACGGCGTGACGGTGGTGGTCGACTACGCCCACAACTGCGCGGCCTACGCCGCCCTGGCCGAGATGGCGCGCTCGATGACCCCGGGCCGCCTGATCGGGGTCATCGCCGCTCCGGGCGACCGCCGCGACGCCGACCTGGTCGACATCGGCCGCACCTGCGCCGCGGGCTTCGACGAACTGGTGATCTACGAATCCGAAAACCGCGGCCGCCCCGCCGGCGAAACCGCCACCCTGCTGGCGCGCGGCGCCCGCCTGGGCAAGATCGACGCCGAGCAACTGCAGGTGGAGCTGGAGGTCCACCGCGCGATCCGCCTGGGCCTGTCGATCTGCCGTCCCGGCGACGTGCTGGTCTTCGGCTGTGGCTCCTCGATCTCCGAACTGACCGAAGCCCTCCGCCCCACCCGCCCCGACCTCGCCCGCCGCATCGACGCCACCACCATCTAACCCAACGGCCCTCCCGGGCCGTTTCCTCCCCCCTCCCAATTAGGGTCCAATTAGGGTCAGAGTCGAATTGTTTGACAACTTTTGCTGATGAGCCGTTAAATCGACTCTGACCCTAGTTATCTGGGGAGCAATTGGCCAGTAATTCGACTCCGACCCTATTTACTTGAACCGCAAATTTGGGCAATTGCTCAATAATTCGACTCTGACCCTAATTAATTCTGGGCCGTGATTTTGCCCTGGATTATCGGATGCTGGGAAAACATGAGGGGCGAGTAAGCGCATTCCGAGCCAACTGCCGTTTTGGCGCGAAAAATGAACGCTGGGGAAGGAAAATTAATGAGGGTCAGAGTCGAATTGTTTGACAAGTTTTACGGCTGAGCCGTTAATTCGACTCTGACCCTAACTGTCCGCCAAGCAATTTGCCAATAATTTGACTCTGACCCTCATTAATTAAAGGGCGAATTTGGAAAATTGCCCAATAATTTTACTCTGACCCTCATTGGAGGGGCGGGCGGTTAGGTGGTTTGGGCGGCGATCAGGTCGGCGCTTTCGGGGTCGGTGGCGCGGATGGCGTCGACGAAGACCTGGAGGGACGAGCCGCAGGCGAAGACCAGGACGTCGCCCGGCTCGCACAGGCTCAGGCCCAGGCGGATGGCGTTGCCGACTTCCAATTCGCGGTGCAGGGTGTCGGTCAGGCCGACGGCTTCTTCAGCGCCACTCAGGATCAGGTCGACCGCCTCGCCGACGGCGCGGCCGCGGCTTTGGGATTCGTAGACCACCAGCTCGTCGAAGCGGGCGCCGCATACTTTGCCGACTTCGCGCAGGTCGCGGTCGCGGCGGTCGCCCGGGGCAGTCACGATGCCGACCAGCTGGCCCGGGAGCATGCCGCGCGCCATGTCGGCCATGGCGGCGTAGGCGGCTGGATTGTGGGCGTAGTCGACGATCACGGTCACGCCGCGCACGTCGAACATATTCGTGCGCAGCGGGTTGGTGCGGCCGTTCGACACAAACGTGGACAGGCCGGCGGCGATCTGCAGGTGGCTGAAGTCGGATGCCATCAGCGCGGCCGCGGCGGCCAGCGCATTGGCGATGTTGAAGCGGGCCAGGCCGCCGAAGGCCACCGGCATGCTTTCGACCTTGATCACCGCCTGCTGGATATGGCCGTCGGCGATCACCACGGCGCCATCTTGCAGGTAGGCGCCACGGCCGCCGTCTTCCAGGTGCTTGAGCAGCACCGGGTTCTCGGCGTCCATCGAGAAGAACAATACTTCGGCGCCGGGTTTCACGCGGCGCGCCATCTGCACGCACAGCGCGTCTTCGGCGTTGAGCACCACCGCCTTCGAGGCCGATTGCGCCACCACCGCCTTCACCTGCGCCAGGTCCTCGACCGTGTCGACGCCGTCCAGGCCCAGGTGGTCGGCCGCGATATTCAGCACCACCGCCACGTCGCAGCGGTCGTACGCCAGGCCGCGCTTGAGGATGCCGCCACGCGCCGTCTCCAGCACCGCGATCTCCACTTCCGGCGCATGCAGCACCGTGCGCGCCGACCAGTAGCCGGTGCAGTCGCCCTTCACCACCTGCTTGCCGTCGATGAAGACGCCTTCGGTGGTGGTCACGCCGGTCACCCGGCCGGCCATGCGCGCCGCGTGCGCGACCAGCAAGGTGGTGGTGGTCTTGCCGTTGGTGCCGGTCAGCGCGATCACGGGAATGCGCCCGCTCGATGCGCCCATCAGGCCATCGACGATCGCCTCGCCGGCGTCGCGCGCTTCTCCCGCGCTCGGATACTGGTGCATGCGGATGCCAGGCGCCGCATTGACTTCGATGACCGCGCCGCGCTGGGCCGCCAGCGGCTGGCCGATGTCCTCGCACACGATGTCGATGCCGGCCACGTCCAGGCCGATCTTGGCGGCTGCGCGCACGCACAACAGGCGCGTCGAATCAGGCAGAAGATCGGTCACGTCTTCGGCGGTGCCGCCGGTCGACAGGTTGGCGTTGCCGCGCAACTCGGCCACCACCCCGCTTGGGGGCACGCTGTCGAACTCGAAGCCCTGGCGCGACAGCATGTCGGCCGCATGGTCGTCGAGGGAGATCCGGGTCAGGATCGTCGCATGGCCGGCGCCGCGCGCCGGATCGGCGTTCTCGATCTCGACCAGCTCGCGGATGGTCTTGTCGCCGTCACCCACCACATGCGCCGGACGGCGGCGCGAGGCCGCGGCCACGCGCCCGCCGGCGACCAGCACGCGGTAATCGCAGCCCGAGACATGGCGTTCGACGATGACGCGGCGACCGTACTGGCGCGCGAACTCGAAAGCGCGTGCGACGTCGTCCGGCGTGGTGCAATCGACCGTCACACCCTTGCCCTGGTTGCCGTCCAGCGGTTTCAGGGTCACCGGCCCGTTCAAGCGGCGCGCCACGCGCTGGGCCGACTCCACGGTGGTGACCACGTCGCCCTCCGGCACCGGCACGCCGGCCTCTTTCAGCAAGGCCTTGGTCAGCTGCTTGTCGCTGGCGATCTTCACCGCGATGAAGCTGGTGTCGCCGGTGGTCGTGGCCTGCAGCCGCTTTTGCCTGACGCCCCAGCCAAGCAGGAACAGGTTGGCGTCGTCGGTGATGCGCTGCACCGGGATGCCGCGCTCTTGCGCCGCCGTGATGACCGCGGCGGTGCTGGTGCCGATCGCATAGCGCGCCGCGATCTCGCGCAGTTCTTCGAGGCGCGCAGCAAGTTCGAAGCCCGCGCCGCGAGCCAGCGCGCCGACCAGGTCGAGCGCCAGGTCGAAGGCCGGCTCGGCCAGCTTTTCGCAGCTGTAGGCGCACACGATGCGGAATTGGCCAGGATGGCCGTTCACCGGACGAGTACGGCCAAAGCTGGCCGGGGCGCCGGCCAGGGTTTGCAGTTCCAGCATCACGTGTTCGATCACGCGCCCCAGGTAGGTGCCTTCGCGCAGGCGCTGGGCGAAGCCGCCAGGCTGGCCGGCGGGCAGGCGCTCGCCGTGCAGCGACGGCAGCAGCTCGAGCAACGCATGGTTAAAGCCGGGCAGGTCCTTGGTGGACTTTCCATATAAATCCTTCAGGTCGACCACCGACAGCAGGCATGGCGAGTCGGCGTGGACATTCGGTCCGCGCAGGAAGCGTTGTTCGAGGATTTGCACGTGTGTTTCCCTTGTAATAATTGTTTTTTAAAGCTACGACCGGCGCACGCTCTCTATCGCGCACCGGCCGCTTGTCCCTGTGCAGGCGGTTCAGGCGTCGAACAGTTGCGTGTACATGCGGGTGGCCATCAGGCCCACCGCCGTATGGTGAATCTCGGGCGACAGCAGGCGGCCCAGCATCTGCATCGCCTCCTGCTTGCCGTTGGCCGCCGCCACTTGCTGCTCCAGCAGGCGCAGCTCGTTACTGGCATCGGCGTCGTCCAGATTGGCGTGGCGGCGGATCAGGCCGCGCACCGGATGCGCCATGCCGCTTTCCGCGCCCTGCCCCAGCTGGTCGAGGGTGCGCTGGCGCGCGCGCGCCGTGAGCACGCGCTGGGCGCTGGCCGGCTTGCCGTCGGCAGTGGAGGTGATCCAGTCGCGCAGCACCTGCAATTCATAGGCGTTGAACACGCCGAACATCTCGGCCCGCTCGCCTTCGACCAGGCGCCAGAAGCGGCTATGCTCGACGTCTTCGCCACGCTTGATCCAGCCCGCCCCTTCGAGCGCGGCCAGGAAGGCCGGGATCTGCGCCGGATCCGTCAACCAGTCGTTGACCGAACGGCCGGCAACGCGGCAGTAATCCGAGTGCATGTTCTTGCCCACGCCGCTCTTGGCGGCCAGGATGGCGACGAGTTCGGACTGCAGGTCGAATTCGCCGATCACCGAGGTCGTGCTTGCGCCCAGTTCGTTCAGGCGATAGCCGTCGACCACGCGCTGCCAGAAGGCGTCGCGGTCGCCGACCTTCGGCATCAGGTCGTGCACCGCCTGCACCGCCTTGCGCGCATGGCCGCTGGCGGCGTTATCGACCGTCACATGCAGGGTGAAGTAATACGGGTCGATGCCCAGTTCATTGAGTTCATAGGACGTGATCAGCAGGTGCAGCGGCAGCTGTTCGTAGCCCAGGTTGTAGCCGACGACTTCGGGCAGGAAGTGTTCGGCATGGTGGCCCAGCGCCAGCTGCAGCGCGCCTTGCAGGAAGTGGTCGTCGCCCAGGTCTTCCCAGCTTTCGCAGCCATGGGTGGCCAGCAGCTTGCGGTACAAGGTGACGTGGTTCTTGTCCGGCAGGCCGTCGCCCAGTTCCTCGAGATAGGTCTTGATCAGCGGATGGAAGGCGACGTCGTCCCACTGGCGCGTCAGGCCATACAGCCAGGCGCCGTCGACCAGCTTGGTCGGCGCCACGCCCTTGATGAAGTACAGCGCATGTGCGCGGCACGAAAAATAGCGGCGCGGCGCGCCGTTCTTGCGCGCGGCGAGATAGTCGCGGTACTGCTGGCCGACGATCTCGGTACGCTGTTCGATCCAGGCCTGCAGCTGGTCCAGGCGCGCCGGCAGGTCGGACGGCAGCTCGCGCGCGACCGCGATCTGCCCTGCCACGAAGTCCCTCGCCTGTTCGGGTTGCGCTGACGGATCGGCGTACAGCGAAAAATACAGGTCCTTCGCGCCTTCTGCGGTAGCAAAGGGCGCGGGCGCGACGCCAGGCGCGTCGGCTAACAACAATGGTGTCATGTCTCGCATCGTGAAGTGTCCTATGGACGATTACCGACATTATCCAAGCTGGACCATGTTGCGCAAATCGGTTGGCGCGCTGCGAGTGTGTAAGAGAGGGATTACAAAATTATATCTCGCAGCGCAGCATTTGATTGTCAACTTACTTACGTCGATGCTTACGTCGATGCACCACTACCCTGCTGGCGCACGCCGCGCGCCACGTCCGCCGCTTCCGGGTCACCCTTCTGTTGCGCCTCCCGATATTTCTCGGCCTGGGCATCGACGATATGCGGCGGGAACGGCGGGATGTTCGCATCGGCCACCACTTCCAGCACAAAGGGCCGGCCAGCCGCCAGTGCACGGTCCCAGGCCGGGCCCAACGCTTCCGGATCGTCGACCCGCTCGCCCTCCAGGCCGAGCATGCGCGCATATTCCGCATACGAGAAATCGGGCAGTTCCTGCGATGGCGCATATTTCGGCTCGCCCTGCATCCCGCGCTGTTCCCAGGTCACGAAATTAAGATCGCGGTTGTTCAGCACCAGCACCACCAATGTGGGATTGGCCCAGTCGCGCCAGTGGCGTGCGATCGTGATCAGGCCGTTCATGCCGTTCATCTGCATCGCGCCGTCGCCGGCCAGCGCGATCACCGGCCGTCCCGGATGCGCCATCTTGGCCGCCATCGCATACGGCACCGCCGAGCCCATGGTCGCCAGCCCGCCCGACAGCGACGCCATCATGCCGCGCCGCAGGCGCAGGTGCAGCGCATACCAGGCCGAGACCGAGCCCGAGTCGCCGGCCAGGATCACATCATCCGGCAGGCGCGGCGACAGCTCGCTGAAGGCGCGCTGCGGATTGATTGGATTACCCGGCTGGCGCGCGCGCTCGTCCAGCACGCGCCAGCTCTCGGCGACGTTCGACTCGATCCGCGCGCGCCAGCTGCGCACTCCCTTGCGCCGCAACAGCGGAATCAGGGCGCGCAAGGTCGCGCGCGCGTCACCGGCCAGGTTCACGTCCATCGGATAGCGCAGGCCGAGCATGGTGGCGTCGACGTCGATCTGCACCGCCTTCGCAGTGCCTTCCTGCGGCAGGAACTCGGCATACGGGAAGCTCGAGCCGATCATCAGGAGCGTGTCGCATTCCTTCATCATGGTATCGCTGGCCTGGGTGCCGATCATGCCGATGGTGCCGGTGCAGAACGGCAGGTCGTCGGGCACCACGGCCTTGCCGAGCAGCGCCTTGGCGATGCCGGCGCCGAGCAGCTCGGCCACCTCGACCAGTTCGTCCAAAGCGCCATGGGCGCCGGCGCCGGCCAGGATGGCCACCTTGTCGCCCGCATTGAGCAGGTCGGCCGCTGCGCGCAGGGCCTCGGGCGGCGGCACCGCCGCCTCGAGCGCGGCGCCTACGCCGGAGAAGGTATTGCCGTGTTCATGCGGCGGATGAGGCACCGATTCTTCTTCCTGCAAGTCGTTCGGGAGGATGATGCAGGTCACACAGCGCCGCGCCCTGGCGATGCGAAGCGCGCGGTCGACCAGGTGGCGCACCTGCGATGCATTGCTCGCCATCTGCACGAACTCGCCCGCCACGTCCTTGAACAGCGTGACCAGGTCGACTTCCTGCTGGTAGTGGGCGCCGAGCGCGGAGCGCTGCTGTTGGCCGACGATGGCCACCACCGGCTGGTGATCGAGCTTGGCGTCGTACAGGCCGTTGAGCAGGTGGATGGCGCCGGGACCGGAGGTCGCCAGGCACACGCCTACCTCGCCCGTGAACTTGGCGTGGCCGCAGGCCATCAAAGCCGACATCTCTTCGTGGCGGCACTGGACGAACTCGATCGCGTCCTGGCGCCCGAGGGCGGCCAGGATGCCGTTGATGCCGTCACCCGGATAGCCGTAGACGCGGTGCACGCCCCATTGCCCGAGACGGTCGAGCAGAAAGTCTCCTACGGTGCTGGTCATGCCGGTGTCCTTTCGCAACTGCTGGAAAGGCGACTGTAGGCCCGGAATGGAACGCAGACCGTGCGCCAGCGCCCGCAGGCGCCGACACGGCACAATCAGAGGCGCGCGCCGAGTTCCACGTCGGCCACGAGGCCGTCGCCCGACAGCCGCACCGGCTCCGCGCCCGCGCGCAGCATGCGCGTCATGGCGCGGTCGCCATCGCCGGGCGCGACGTCGACCGCACGCGCGGCCTCGGCCACGATCAGGATCTCGATGTCTTCCCTGAGCCCGTCGAGCACCGTATTGAGCACGCAATAGTCGGTGGCCAGGCCGCACACGGCCACGCGGCGTATGCCGCGCGCGCGCATGGCCTGCCCCAGCCCGGTGCCATTGAAGGCGGAATACGCGTCCACCTCCACGCTATCGGCCTTGGATACGACGATGACGTCGTCCGGCAGGTTCAGGTCGGACGCAAAGCCGGCGCCGTCGGTCCCGGCCACGCAATGCGGCGGCCACGGCCCGCCCTGGGCGGCGAAGGAGCAATGCAGTTCGGGATGCCAGTCGCGCGAGGCATAGATGGGCAGCGCGCGCGTCCGGTACAGGTCGATCAGACGGTTGATCGGCGCGATCACCTGATCGCCATGAGGGACGCCCAGCTTACCGCCGGGGAGGAAGTCGACCTGGAGGTCGACGATCAGGAGGGCGTCGCCCTGGCCGAGCACGATGGCGCTCATGAGACTTCTCCGTTTCAAGGACGCACACGCTGCGTCAAAGATGGCAGATTAACATGAAGCGCCGTCGCCGGCCGAAGGGCGCGCGGCAGACCGGAAGGGCCTGCCGCGAGGGACTGCAGCCAGGGACTGCAGTCAGGGACTGCAGTCAGGGACTGCAGTCAAAGACTACTTATTCCTGCGGATTGTTCAGCAGCGAGCGTTGGCGTGCATAGCCGAAGTAGACGGCGGCGCCGATCGCCAGCCAGATGGCGAATGCCAGCCAGGTATGCCAGGAGAGGAAGGACATCAGCACCAGGCAGAACACGATCGCCAGGCCCGGAATATACGGTACGCCCGGGCAGCGGAAGGCGCGCGGCAGATCCGGACGCTTCTTGCGCAGCACGATGACGGCGATCGAGACCAGGGTGAAGGCGGCCAGGGTGCCGATATTGACCAGTTCAGCCAGCACGGTCAGCGGCACCACGGCGGCGATCAGGCCAAAGATGATGCCCACCAGCCAGGTGGCGAAGAACGGGGTGCCGTATTTCGGATGCACCTTCGACAGCTTGGCCGGCAGCAGGCCGTCGCGCGACATGGCGAACAGGATACGGGTCTGGCCATAGGCCATCACCAGGATCACGGTGCTCATGCCCAGGATTGCGGCCAGGTCGACGAAGCCGGCAACCCAGTTTTCGCCCGCCACCTGCAGCGCCAGCGAGACCGGGTGGTCGACGCCCTTGAAGTCCAGGTGCGGCACGATGCCGGTCATGATCGCTGCGACCACGACGTACAGGATGGTGCAGACCACCAGCGAACCGATGATGCCGATCGGCAGGTCACGCTTCGGATTTTTCACTTCTTCGGCGGCCGAGGTGACGGCGTCGAAGCCGATGAAGGCGAAGAACACCAGCGCGGCAGCGCTCATCACGCCACCCATGCCATATGGCATGAACGGTTCCCAGTTCTCCGGACGGACGTGGCCGACGCCGACGGCGATAAACAGCAGCACGACGCCGGTCTTGATGATGACCATGACGTTGTTGATGCGTGCCGATTCGCGCATGCCCAGCGACAGCATCGCGGTTAGCGCGATCATGATCAGGAAGGCCGGCAGGTTGAACAGGGTCTCGACGCCGGGACGGGCGCCCGGGGCCGCGGTCAGCGCATCCGGCAGCACCAGGCCGAAGCCCGACATCAGCGACTGGAAATAGCCGGACCAGCCGACCGCGACGGTCGAGGTGGCCAGGCCGTACTCGAGCAGCAGGTCCCAGCCGATCATCCAGGCGACGAATTCGCCCAGGGTGGCATAGCTATAGGTATAGATCGAACCAGCAACCGGCACGGTCGAGGCGAACTCGGCGTAGCACAGGGCGGCGAAGCAGCAGGCCATGGCAGCCACGATGAAGGAGAGGGTCAGCGCAGGGCCGGCAGTGACGGCGCCCGTGCCGGTGAGCACGAAAATACCGGTGCCGACGATGGCGCCAATACCGAGCAGGATCAGGTCGGTCGGGCCGAGCACCTTTTTGAGTCCGCCCGGCTTGGCGCTGGCGGCCAGCATGGCATCCAGATTCTTGGTTCTAAAAATACTCACTACGTGTTCTCCAATCAAATATGTATGTGGTCCCGCGTCTTGTCAATACGCCGTGCCCGCAGGTCGTGCGGGCACGCTCTCGAGATCCTGCCTGTTGGGCCGGCATGCCTGACATGAAACCGCTCTTGCTACACCTGCAAACCGTCAACTTTTTGCAGACGTGCAAATATAACCAGAATGCTGTTGCGAATCAAAGCAATCTAACAAATCTTCTGCAATTTACGTGCCGGCAGGCAATTTCTGCTATTAAAGGCGGCCGTTGCGTAAACATCGCAGCCTGGGCGGCTGTGCTTGATTTCCTCAAATCAACATTCGATAATGGACCGAGCCATCCCGCCCCACCCTCGCTTCTCCGCCCACCGATCCCGCCGACATGACTGTTCCCAATGGACGCCCGACCAGATCCACGCCGCTGCTCGCGATCGGCGGGTTGCTGGCCGCACTTGCCGGTCCGGCGCCGGCGGCCATGCAGCCGAAAGCACGGCTGGACGAAATCGCGGCGCTGGCCGAGCATAATAATGCGCAGGCGCGCACCATCCTGGTGCAGGAGGGCCAGAAGCTGATCGCCGGCGCGCCCTATCCGGTGCGCATCCACTACCTGCGCCTGTTGCGACGGACACAGGCCGATGCCGGCAACTTCCGAGAAGCCTTCGAGACGAACGAGCTTATCATTGGCCTGGCCGAGGCCGAACGCGATCCGCTCAATCTCGCGCTGGCCAGCCTGGCGCGGGTGCTGCGCCTGATCGAGAACAACGATCCGGCCAAGGCCCTCGGCCAGCTCGCCACCCTCGGCGCCCGCTACCGCAAGCTGGACAGTCCCGAATTCACGGCCACGGCCGAAGCGCTGCACGGCATGGCCTACAGCGCGGTGGGCCAGTACGACCGCGCGCTGCACCATTTCCTGCGTGCGCTGGACATGGTCAAGCGCCATCCCGGCCTGTGGAGCCCGCGCGAAGCCGACATCCGGCTGGCGATGGCGCGCATGTACGTCAATTCGCGCGATCCGGCCCGCGCACTCGAGACGTTGCGCGAGATCCGCACCGGCGCGACACGGCTTGCGCCGCGCACCGCAGCGGCGGCCCACTTCTTCGAGGGCCGGGCGCTGGTGGCGCAGGACGAGCTGGAGGGCGCCCAGCAAGCCTTCGGGCGCGCGCTGGAACTGGCCCATACCCACCAGTTGATCGCGATCGAAGCCAATGTGCTGGGCAATATCGCCAACGCCTACCTGAAGGCGGGACGCTACCAGGAGGCCGAGGAAGCGGCGCGCGCCGCCCTGGCGCCGGCCGAGCGCAGCGAAGACAAGATCAGCCTGCAAATGGCGAAGGCCAACCTGGGTTTCGCCCTGTTCGGCCAGGGCCGCCAGAGCGAAGGCATGCAGCACGTGGACGCGGTGATCGCCGCGATGCGCAAGGCCGGCGCCATGTCGGCCGTCGGCCGCTTGCTGGCCGAGAAGAGCCTCGCGCTGGAAAGCGCCGGACGCTTCCGCGAAGCGCTGGCCACCACGCGCGAACGCGAAGCCGTGACCCAGGACCTGGCGGTCGATGAACGCAATAAGGCGATCTCGGCGCTGCAAGAACAGTTCAAGGCGCGCGAGCGCGCCGCCCAGATCGATGCCCTGCGCCAGGAGAACGCCGTCAAGGACACCGAATTGCGCCACCGCAGCCTGATCCAGACCGCCGCCTCGCTGGGCGCGTCGGTGGCGCTTTTCATGTGCGCAGGCGTGCTGTGGATGTACCGCAAGTCGGTGCTGACCGGTCGCCGCCTGGCCGAACTGAACGACGAGCTGGCCTACCGCTCGGCCCACGACCCACTCACTGGCCTCTTCAACCGGCGCTCCTTCCTCGACCGCATGCGCAGCCGCACCGGGCAAGCGCCGCCGCGCCTGGGTTCGGCCGACTGCTTCACCCTGCTCGACATCGACCACTTCAAGCGCATCAACGACGAATATGGCCACGCGGCGGGCGATGCGGTGCTGGTCGAGGTCGGCAAGCGCCTGCGCGCGGCGATGCGCGAATCGGACATGGTGCTGCGCTGGGGCGGCGAGGAATTCCTGGTGTATTCCCAGGGTGTGACCCAGGAGCAGCGCCCGCTGCTGGTAGGCCGCATCCTCGATGCGATCGCCGCCACGCCGATCGTGCTGGACGACGGCACCGCGCTCAGGATCAGCGCCACCGCCGGCGCGGTATCGCTGCCGTTCGCGCCGGATGGCGACGAGACCAGGCCGGAAGCCACGCTCCAACCCGACTGGGAACAGGCGATCGCGCTGGCCGACCGCGCGCTCTACAAGGGCAAGGAAGCGGGCCGCAACCGCGGCTATATCGTGGCCGGCCTGCGCCGTCCCGAAGGTGGGCTGGAGCTCGACCTGGTGCTGCCGGGCGTGGCCGGCTGAAGACGGCGCATCGGCCCCATCGGCGGCCAGGCGCGCCGCGTTACAGCGAACGCAGCAGATTGCGGCGGGCGACGATCGCCGCCACCGTCTGCAGCAGCGTCGCCGGGGCGACCGGCTTGGCCAGGTAGTCGTCGAATCCCGCTTCCAGCGCACGCTGCTGGTCTTCGCGCCGCGAGAATGCGGTCAGGGCAATGGCGGGCACACCCGCCGTCTCGCGGTCGGGCATCGACCGTATGCGGCGGATCATCTCGAAACCATCGACCAGCGGCATGCCGATGTCGCTGATGACCAGGTCGGGCCGGCGCGTCTCGACCAGGCGCAGCGCCTCGCGCGCGCCGGTGGCGGTGAGGATCGTGGCGTCGCTGGCGGCCAGCACCTGCTGCACCAGTTCCAACGAATCGAGTTCGTCGTCGATCACCAGCACCGTCATGCCGGCCATCTCCGGTGGCGCCAGCGGCAGGCCGGCAAGCGGCTCGACCCGCGCCGCCGGCACCGCGCCGGGCGCCGCCAACGGCAGGTGCAGGGTGAAGGTGGCGCCCTGCCCTTCACCGTGGCTGGCCACGCTGATCGCGCCGCCCTGCAGCTCGACCAGCTGGCGCGCAATCGCCAGGCCCAGTCCCAGGCCGCCATGGCGCCGCGCCGACGAGGAATCGGCCTGGCGGAAGCGGTCGAACACATAGGGTAGGAATTCGGGCGCGATGCCGGCGCCGGTATCGGCCACGTCGATCGCCACCGCGCGCTCGTCCGCTTCTCCATCGGTCCGCAGCGTGACCGTCACCACGCCGCCGGGCTCGGAAAACTTGATGGCGTTCGAGATCAGGTTCGACATCACCTGCTGCATGCGCGCCAGGTCGCCGCGCACGGGGCCGGCGCCGTGGTCGATGCTGGCGTCCAGGCCGATGCTGCGCGCCAGCGCCGCCGGACGCGCCGTCTCGAGCGCCGCGTTGACGAAGTCCTGCGGCTGGATCGGCGCCGCGTCGATGCGCACCTTGCCGGCCAGCAGGCGGCTCATGTCGAGCATGTCTTCGATCAGCTGCGACTGGGCGCGCGCATTGCGCTCGATGGTTTCGAGGCCGCGGCGCAGCATGGCGCCATCGCGATGGCCCTGCAGCAGCAACTGCGACCAACCGAGCATGGCGTTGAGCGGCGTGCGCAGCTCGTGCGACAAGGTGGCGAGGAACTCGTCCTTCATCTGGCTGACGTTCTCGGCCTCGAGACGGGCGCGCTGCTCGTCGAGATACAGTTGCTGGCGCTCGGCCGCCGCCTGCAACGATTCGGCGATCGTACGGTTGCGCGCCTCGAGGCGCGCATCGAAGATGGTGGCCAGCAGCGCGATGCTGAGCAGGGCCACGGTGGCCAGCGTCACCAGCGCCGCCAGGTGATCCTGGTCGACGCCGCCAAGCGCCGCGCGGCACACGCTGCCGGCCTCGAAGTGGGCGGCGGCCATGCCCGTATAGTGCATGCCGGCGATGGCGCCACCCATGATGACGCTGGCCGCGAGCTGCACCGCGCGCCGCGAGCGGCCGCGCTCCTGGCCATCGTCGTGAAGGCGCAGGGCGAGCTGCAACGCCAGCGCCGAGGCGCCGATCGCGATCGCGACCGACAGCGCGAACAGCCAGGGGGTGTAGGTGATGGCGGGATCCATGCGCATGCCGGCCATGCCGGTGTAGTGCATGGCGTTGATCCCCGCGCCCATCAGGGCAGCGCTCAAGGCCAGCTGGCGGCGCCGGAAGGCACGGTGCCGCACATGCCACAGCGCCAGGCCGGAGGCGACCACGGGCAGCAGCCAGGAGGCGAAGGTGATCAGGGGATCGTAGCCGACCGGCATCGGCAGGCGAAAGGCCAGCATGCCGATGAAGTGCATGGCCCAGATGCCGCTGCCCATGGCCAGGGCGCCGCCGGCGATCCAGAAGTACGGCGTGCGGCCCTGGGCCTGGCGCACGCGCATCGCAAGGCTGAGCGCGGTGTACGACGCCAGGATGGCCACCAGGATCGACACGAAGACCAGCAGGGGTTCGTAATACCCGTTCACCATCGGTGTTGTCCCGTTTTTTATTGTCTACTTGCCGACATGCCGCATGCCGGTCGGAGCCAGTGTACACGACCTGGCCGGCGATATCGGTTACGCTTGCACGCCTGCTTAACGCCAGCTCCAGGAGGAAAAACCTTGTCCGACGACCGTACGACCGCCCCATCCATCGTGCATGAGCGCCGCACCCTGCTGCACGGCGCCGCCGCGCTGGCCGGCCTGGCGCTGGCCCCGGCGACGATCCTGCCCGCGCGCGCGCAGCGGCCCTTGCCCAAGGTGCCGTATGTGACGACGCCGCAGGACATCGTCGAGCGCATGCTGTCGATGGCGAAGATCGCAAGCGATGACGTGGTCTACGACCTGGGCTGCGGCGACGGCCGCATCGTGATCTCGGCCGCCCGCCGGTATGGCGCGCGCGGCGTGGGCATCGATCTCGATCCCGAACGCATTCAGGAAGCGAATGCCAATGCGCGCTCGGCCGGCGTGCAGGACCGCGTGCGCTTTCGCCAGGCCGACCTGTTCCGCACCGATTTCAGCCCGGCTACCGTGGTCATGCTGTACCTGCTGTTCGAGGTCAACCTGCAGCTGATGCCGCAGCTGTGGCGGCAATTGCGGGTCGGCGCGCGCGTCGTGTCGCACGATTTTCACATGGGCGCCCAATGGCCGCCGGAGCAGATCGTGCGGGTGCGCGACAAGACCCTGTATGCGTGGACGATGACGGAGGAGCTCAAGCGGGAGATCGGGCAGGTGCGTGCAGCGCAGCTTTGATATGCCGCACGGGCAATAAAAAACGGCGCCTGAAATGCGAAACGCCCGCATCATGCGGGCGTTTCGAAGGAATCCTGTTGGTGGGAAGTGCAAGTTTCGAACTTGCGACCCCTGCAGTGTGAATGCAGTGCTCTACCCCTGAGCTAACCTCCCAACGAGGCCGTATTATGCCATAAAGTCTTGATTATTCCAAATGGCAATTGACCAACTTATTTGTACCGATACCGTGATCTCGAAAGAAACACGGCGAGGCAGCGATACCTGCCGCGCTTGCCGAAAACAAGAAGGCCAGCATTGCTGCTGGCCCTTGTGAATTCTGGTGGGAAGTGCAAGTTTCGAACTTGCGACCCCTGCAGTGTGAATGCAGTGCTCTACCCCTGAGCTAACCTCCCGAAGCGAGGCGTATTATGGCACAGAATCACTGTCTCGTCATCCCTGCGGAGAATAATTCCTCCACACGCAGCTGCCTTTCACGTTCTTGTCGAGGCCAGTCAGCACCTCGTCGTGCGCCGTGAGTTCGTCGCCGCTTGCCGCGACCACGATGATCTCGCCCAGCGGCACCACTTCGAGCGCGTCGCCGATGTTTGCGGTCTCGACTTCGACGTCCATCGTCAGCGAATTCTGGCCGCGGGTCATGGCCAGGTAGACGTCGGCCAGCAGCTCCGAGTCGAGCAGCGCGCCGTGCAGCTTGCGGTGCGCGTTCGAGATCTCGTAGCGGTCGCACAGCGCGTCCAGCGAATTGCGCTTGCCCGGATGCAGTTCCTTGGCGTTCACCAGGGTATCGATCACGCCGCTGCAGTGCTGGACGAAGGGCGGCAGGCCGATGCGGGTGAATTCGTGGTTCAGGAAGCCCAGATCGAACGGTGCGTTATGGATGATGACCTCGGCGCCCTGCACGAACTCGCGCAATTCCTCGGCGATCTCGTGGAACTTCGGCTTGTCGCTCAAGAACTCGGTGGTCAGGCCGTGGACGGCCAGCGCCGCCTCGTCCGACTCGCGTTCGGGATTGATATAGCGGTGAAAATTATTGCCGGTCAGTTTACGGTTGAAGATTTCGACGCAGCCGACCTCGATGACGCGGTCGCCCGTGCGAGGATTCAGGCCGGTGGTTTCGGTATCGAGGACGATCTGGCGCATGGTGTTCTACAAGATAAATTAAAGCGGACCAGAGTATAGCAAAGCCCGCCCCTGCCTTCCGGCGCTGAAACGGTCAGCGGCGGACCGAGGCGGCGCCGCGATTGGCCAGCACGTCGGCCCGCTCGTTGCCTGGATGGCCGTTGTGGCCGCGTACCCAGCGCCATTCGACGGCGTGCTGCTGCTGGGCCAGGTCGAGCGCCTTCCACAGGTCGTCGTTCTTGACCGGCTCCCTGGCCGCCGTCTTCCAGCCGCGCGCCTTCCAGCCGTGGATCCATTCCGAGATCCCCTTCTGCACGTACTGGCTGTCGGTGTGCAGCACGATCTTGCACGGACGGTTCAACACGCCGAGCGCCTCGATCACGGCGCGCAATTCCATGCGGTTATTGGTGGTGTTCGGCTCGCCGCCGAAAATTTCTTTCTCGTGGCCGTTCGAGACCAGGAGCGCGCCCCAGCCACCCGTGCCGGGATTGCCCTTGCACGCGCCGTCGGTAAAAATCTCGACCTGCGTCGCGCTTGCTTCATTCGTTTGTTGTTCGCTCATTCCTGTTCGCTGCCGGCACTGCCGCCGGTCGCTTGCTCGCTTTCTTGTTCCATGCGGGACCGATAATGTGCATGCCCTTGACCCGCTTGATCGCATGCACCACGTAGACCGCGCCGAGATACGGCCACCAGCGCCCGCCCGCCGATTCCATCATCGAGAAGCGGCTGAGCCAGTGGGCCGTGCGGCACGGCGGGGCGTAGCAGCCGAAATGGCTGCGTGTCACGCCCAGATTCAACAATTTTAGCCAGTCTTTCAGGCGCGGCAAAGAAATGAATTCGCCGGACTCGGGCAGGTAGTCGCTGCGCGTGACGCGCCGGAAGCCCTGGCGCATGCCCCACAGGCTGGCCGGATTGAAGCCGCAGATGATCACCTGCCCTTCCGGAATCAGGACCCGCTCGACTTCGCGCAAGACCTGGTGCGGCTCGGCGGCGAACTCCAGCACGTGCGGCAGCACCACCAGATCGATGCTGCTGGTGGCAAACGGCAGTTCCTCGAAGTCGACCGCCACCGCGATCTGCTTGCCGCCCGCGGCAAACGCGAGTTCGTCCGCATGCGAGGTGCGCGTGGCCGCCTGCCATTTATTGGGCATGCGGCTGGCCGCCAGCGCATCGAGCTGGGGCACGCCGATCTGCAGCGCATTGAAGCCGAAGATATCCACCGTGAGTTCGTCCAGGCAGGCTTGCTCGAACGCGCGCACGTAGGCGCCCGCCGGCGATTGCAGCCAGTTGTCGAGCGCTATAATGGATTTTTCGGATGCGCTATCCATGCCACCTCTTTGACCTACGGTTCACCATGACGACTCCTCTGCGCACTCACCTCGCGGTATTGACGCTTCCTGCCTTTAAAGACAATTATCTCTGGCTCATTCACGACGGCAGCAACGCCGCCATCGTCGACCCGGGCGACGCCGCGCCGGTCAAGGCCGCGCTGGCCGCGCACAAGCTGCGCCTGACCGCCATTCTACTCACCCATCACCATGCTGACCATATCGGGGGTGTGCCGGGCTTGCTCCAGGAGTGGAATGTGCCCGTCTTCGGGCCGCGCAACGACGGCATCGCGCTGGTGACGCATCCGCTCGGCGAGGGCGAGCGCATCGGCGTGCCGGGGCTGGATCTCGCCCTGGACGTGCTGGACGTGCCGGGGCACACGCTGGGTCACATCGCTTATGTGCGGCGCAATCCAGGTCGCGAGCCGGGTGCCGAGTGGCTATTTTGTGGCGACACGCTGTTCGGCGCGGGCTGCGGACGGCTGTTCGAGGGCACGCCGCAGCAGATGATGGCGTCGCTCGGGAAGTTCACGGCGCTGCCGGACGACACGCTGGTCTATTGCGCGCACGAGTACACGCTGTCGAATCTGCGTTTCGCCCAGGCGGTCGAACCGGGCAACGCTGCGCTCGATGCGCGGGTGCTGGCCGATGGCATGAAGCGAGAGGCAGGGCAGCCGACCATTCCGTCGACGATCAGCCTCGAGCGGGCGACCAATCCCTTCCTGCGGCAAGGCGAAGCACGCATCGTGCAAAGCCTGGTCGAGGCGGGACGCCTCGCGCCGGGGGCGCCGGAGGTCGACGCCTTCGCGGCGCTGCGCGAATGGAAGAATACGTTCTGATTTATCGCATGGTTGGCGACGATGCCGCCAACCATGCAAGCATCAAATCTCCTCGTACAGCGGCAGGGTCAGGAATTCGGCGAATTCATCCGACGTCGACATGTCCTCGAAGATAACGGCGGCGCGCTCGTAGCTCGCATGCGTCCCGTCCGCCGCCACCACCTTCACCTTCTCCAGTTCTTCGGGAATCATCGCCCGCACCATGTCCGCCGTCACCTTGCGGCCATCTTCGAGCACACCCTTCGGTGAGCGGATCCACTGCCACACCTGCGAGCGGCTGATCTCGGCCGTCGCCGCGTCTTCCATCAGGTTGTGGATCGGCACGCAGCCATTCCCGGCCAGCCAGGCGCCCAGGTAGTGGATGCCGACATTGATGTTGTAGCGCAGGCCAGCCTCGGTGATCGGCGTCTCGGGCTGGAAATCGAGCAATTGCGCGGCCGTGACTTCGACGTCCGGACGCTGCTTCTCGAACTGGTTCGGCCGGTCGCCCAGCACCTTGGTGAATTCCTCCATCGCCAACCCGACCAGGCCGGGGTGGGCGACCCAGCCGCCGTCATAGCCGTCCGTGGCATCGCGCGCCTTGTCGGTGCGCACGCCGCCCATCGCGATCTCGTTTTTCTCCGGGTCGTTCTTGATCGGAATGAGGGCTGACATGCCGCCCATGGCCGGCGCGCCGCGCGCGTGGCAGGTCTTGAGCAGCAGCAGCGCATAGGCGCGCATGAACGGCGCCGTCATCGTCACCTTGGCGCGGTCGGCCAGGCAGAAGTCGCGGTCATGCTTGAACTTCTTGATGCACGAGAAGATGTAATCCCAGCGTCCGGCGTTCAGGCCGGCGCTGTGCTCGCGCAATTCATACAGGATCTCGTCCATTTCGAACGCGGCAAGAATCGTCTCGATCAGCACCGTGGCCTTGATCGTGCCCTGCGGCAGGCCCAGCGCATCCTGGGTCATCACGAACACGTCGTTCCACAGGCGCGCTTCCAGGTGCGATTCCAGCTTCGGCAGGTAGAAATACGGACCGGCGCCCCGCGCCAGCAATTGTTTCGCGTTGTGGAACATGAACAGCGCGAAATCGACGATGCCGCCCGAGACGCGCTGGCCGTCGACCAGCACGTGCTTTTCGTCCAGGTGCCAGCCGCGCGGACGCACGATCAGGGTCGCCACCTTGTCATTGAGATGATAGGACTTGCCGTTCTGCTCCAGCGAAATGGTTTTGCGGACTGCATCGAACAGATTGACCTGGCCCTGGATCTGGTTGTCCCAGTTGGGCGTATTCGAATCCTCGAAGTCTGTCATGTAGCTGTCGGCGCCCGAATTGAGCGCGTTGATGACCATCTTGCGCTCGACCGGACCGGTGATTTCCACACGCCGGCAAGCCAGCGCCGGCGGGATCGGCGCGATGCGCCAGTCGCCGTCGCGGATGTGGGCGGTCTGGGGCAGGAAGTCCGGGCGCTCGCCGGCGTCCAGGCGCCGCGCCCGTTCGGCGCGCAGGGCCAGCAATTCCTGGCGGCGCGGTGCGAAGGCGCGCGCCAGCTGGGCCACGAGCGCGAGCGCTTCCGGCACCAAAATGTTCTCGTAGCCGGGCTTGATCTCGCCCGTGATCTGCATGCCTGCGGGGATGGTGAGGGACATATTGCCTCCTGAGTTTGATGAACAATGCGTGCAACGCCGCACCCGAGACGGGCGCTTCTTGGCGTTTGTCTTTGCATCAAGTATATTCACCTAAATAGCGCTAAACCATACAAATTCTCACAGCATCCGTGTGTTTTTGTATCAAATAAGAAGCAGGAGCGGGTAAACAACATGGGCAAATTTACCCAGATGTCGACCTTCGTCGAGGTCGTCGCGCGTGGCAGCCTGTCCGCCGCGGCGCGCGCCGAGGGCATCGCGCCGGCCATGATCGGCCGCCGGCTGGACGCGCTCGAGGCCCGGCTCGGGGTCAAGCTGCTGCAGCGCACGACGCGGCGGCTGGTCCTGACCGACGAGGGCACGGCCTTCCTCGAGGATTGCCTGCGCATCCTGGGCGAGGTCAATGACGCCGAGTCCGCCATTTCAGAGCACAGCATGCGCGCGTCGGGCCACCTGACGGTGTCGGCGCCGGCCGGCTTCGGCCGCCTGCACCTGGCGCCGCTGCTGCCCTCCTTCCTGGCCGAACACCGCGACGTGACCATCAACCTGAACCTGTCCGACCGTGTAATCGACCTCGTGGCCGAGGGCGTGGACGTGGCCATCCGCATCGCCAGCCTAGACGACTCGAACCTGATCGGGGTCAAGCTGGCCGACAACCGGCGCGTGGTGGTGGCGGCGCCCGCCTATCTCAAGCGCCACGGCCAGCCGCGCCAGCTGGCCGACCTGGCGCGCCACAACTGCCTGCCGATCAGCAGCGAAGGCAGCCAGCGCGGCTGGACCTTCATGGACAATGGCAAGCCAGTGACCCTCAAAGTGGGCGGCAATATGGTGTGCAACGACGGCGCCGTGCTGCATGCCTGGGCGCTGGCCGGCAAGGGCCTGGCCTGGCGCTCGATGTGGGAAGTGGGCGGCCAGATCGCGAGCGGCGAACTGGTGACCGTGCTGGACGACTTCGCGGCGCCCGGCAACGACATCCACGCCGTGTTCGCCCAGCGCCGCCACCTGCCGCTGCGCATCCGCGCCTTCGTGGATTTCCTGCGCCGCAGCTACGCCGCGCCGGATTACTGGCGCCATTCCTGACGCGACCGGTGCGGCCCACGCGGGGAGCGATGGGACGTACAGGCAAAAAAAATCCCCGGCAATTCCGGGGATTTTTGTCTCGTAAAGCCCTTAGGCTATTACAGAGGCTGGATGTTCGAGGCTTGCTTGCCCTTAGGGCCGGTGGTCACGTCGAACGAAACGCGCTGGTTTTCCTGCAGCGACTTGAAGCCGTTGCTCTGGATAGCCGAGAAGTGCGCGAACAGATCTTCGCCGCCTTCATCAGGGGTGATGAAGCCGAAGCCCTTCGAGTCATTGAACCATTTAACGATGCCAGTTGCCATTACAATTTCCTATTTCGGTTAGTTGGGCTTGCGCCCGTTTCAGATCGTTTGAAGAAGCAAGAAAGAAATGACAGACAGACTGCACTACTACCTCGAACCCAACGATCCCGTATTATACCGAATAAATTCGACGCGCACCCTATTCGTTAAATAAAAAAACCGCCTGGCAGCAACGATTCTCAAATTCAATAAATTGGTGAGCACGCTTTTTATCCCGTACGAGGGAAAATATAGGCGCAACGCCCGACCAAATGTTTGCGATGAATCAAATTCCGCTCTGCCGCACGTTTGCGCATGCGGCTTGCGTAGCGCCGCGCGCGAATGGGCGCCCCTGCTACTGCTCAGGTCAGGGATTTTGGATCGCGATGCGCGGCGCGGATGTATTCGTCGAGTTCCGCGCGCCAGGCTTGCCATTCCGTAGCGGCCACGACATCGAAGGCGCGCAGCACCCGTAGCCGCTGTTCCAGCAGGCGTGCATGGTGGCCCAGGCCGCGAAAGCCGAAGGTGGCCGCCGAGCCGGCCAGCGTGTGCAGCATGGCCTGTACCTCGTTCGCCGCCGGCGCGACGTCGAAGGCCGGCTCGCCGGCGCGCTCCAGTTGTTGCGACAGCCCCGCCAGGCGCTCGAGGGTCGACGGCAGGCGCGCCGCGAACTTCTCGTTCAGTTCGGCGAGGCGCGCGAAGAACTGCTGGTCGGCCGGCTGCACGGTTGCCATCGTCGGCGCTTACTTGGTGCCGAAGATGCGGTCGCCCGCATCGCCCAGGCCCGGGATGATGTAGGCATGATCGTCCAGGTGCGAGTCGAGCGAGGCGACGTACAGCTTGACGTTCGGATGCGCATCCTGGACCACCTGCACGCCTTCGGGCGCCGCCACCAGGGCCAGGAACAGGATCTGCTCGTCCGGCACGCCACGCTTCTTGAGCACGTCGATCGCATGCACCGCCGAGTTGCCGGTGGCAACCATCGGGTCGCACAGGATGAAGGTACGATCGACGGTATCCGGCAGGCGCACCATGTACTCGACCGGCTCATGGGTCTCCGGGTCGCGGAATACGCCGATGTGGCCGACCCGCGCCGACGGCACCAGTTCCAGCAAGCCGTCGCTCATGCCGATGCCGGCGCGCAGGATCGGCACCACGGCCAACTTCTTGCCTGCGATCACTGGCGCATCGATGGTCACCAGCGGGGTCTTGATCGAGCGCGTCGTCAGCGGCAGGTCGCGCGTGATCTCGTATCCCATCAGCAGCGTGATCTCGCGCAGCAGTTCGCGGAAGGTGCGGGTCGAGGTGTCGTGCTCGCGCATATGCGACAGCTTGTGCTGGATCAGCGGGTGGTTCAGGATGTAGAGGTTCGGGAAGCGCGGGTCTTGGTTCATGGCGGAATTCAAAAGTTCTGTGTGAAGCATACAAGCGCGCATTATCCCAGCGACGCGGCTGTTTGTCCCGGTCTGCACGTGAAATAAATGATAATCATGACACGAGGGCGCGCGCCAGGATCGCTCCCAGGTCGACAGCGGCGGGCAAGCGTCCATAGGCCCCGCCCACCGGCTGCAGGATGCGCGTGAGCAGGAACGCCTCGCCCACGTAGTGCGGCGCATGGCGCAGCAACAGCGCGGCCTGAACCGCCACCACGATCTGCTCGGCCAGCAGCCGCGCGCCGGCTTCGTCGTGCAGGCGCCCCGCCAGGCCGTCCAGCAGCGCCGCCACGTGGTCCGCGTAGCGCTCGTCCAGCCCCGCCGCCGGCGCCAGCTCGGCCGCCAGGGCCGCACGCGCAACTTCCGGGGCTTTTCCCAGCGCGCGCAGCAGGTCCAGGCACATCACATTGCCCGAGCCTTCCCAGATCGAATTAACCGGCAGCTCGCGGTACAGGCGCGCCAGCGGGCCGTCCTCGACATAGCCGTTGCCACCCATGACTTCCATCGCCTCGGCGCCGAAGCCGGGACCGCGCTTGCAGATCCAGTATTTGCCGGCCGCGGTGAGGATGCGGCCCAGCAGCGCCTGGGACGGGTCTTGTCCCTCGTCGAAGCAGCGCGCCAGGCGCAGGGCGAAGGCGGTGGCGGCCTCGGATTCCAGCGCCAGGTCGGCCAGCACATTGCGCATCAGCGGTTGTTCGGCCAGCGGCCGGCCGAAGGCGATGCGCCCGCGTGCATGGTGCAGCGCGTGGCACAGGGCGGCGCGCATGATGCCAGCGCTGCCCAGCACGCAATCGAGGCGGGTATGGCTGCCCATCTCGAGGATGGTCGGGATGCCGCGCCCCGGCTCGCCGATCATCCAGCCGAGCGCGCCGCAGAATTCGACTTCGGACGAGGCGTTCGAGCGGTTGCCCAGCTTGTCCTTCAGGCGCTGCACCCGCACCGCATTTCTCCGGCCGTCGGCCAGAAAGCGCGGCACCAGGAAGCAACTCAACGCGCCCGCGCCTTCACCGATCTCGTCGCAGCGCGCCAGCACCAGGTGAGCATCGGCCTGCGGCACCGAATAAAACCATTTGTGGCCGACGATGCGCCAGGCGCCCTCGCCGGCCGCGCCTTCCTCCAGCAGTTCGCCCGCCGCCAGCGGCGTGGCGCGCGTGGTGTTGGCGCGCACGTCGGAACCGCCCTGCTTCTCGGTCATGCCCATGCCGATCAGGGCGCCGCGCTTGTGCGCCACCGGCAAGGGCCGGGGATCGTAGTCGCGCGACAGGATCTTGGGCAGCCAGGCCGCCGCCAGGCCTGGCGCCCGGCGCAAGGCAGGCACCGCGGCATAGGTCATCGTTACCGGGCACTGGGCGCCGTTCTCGGCCTGGCCGAACAGCAGGTATTGCGCCGCCCGCGCCACCTGGGCGCCGGGGCGCGGATCGCTCCAGGGCGCGCTATGGGCGCCGGCGCCGATCATCAGGGTCATCAGGGCATGCCAGGCGGGATGGAATTCCGGCTCGTCGATGCGGCGCCCGGCGCGGTCGAAGCTCGCCAGCGTCGGGCCGTGGACATTGGCCAGGCGCGCCAGCTCCTGGACCTCGGCGCTGCCTAGCCGCGCACCGAGCGCGTCCAGCTGCGCCGCCGCCCAGCCGCCGCCCTCGCGATGCAGCGCTTCCTGCAAGGCCGGATCACAGGAATACAAGTTGATGCCGGTGAATGGCGGCGCCTGGTTCTCGACCTCGTGGGTGGCGAATCGGTCCATTGTTCCTCCTCTACGCACATCTGCGTATTGCTAAATGTTGCATTGCGGCATCATAATTGCACTTTATTATGTCGTTACAATCAAGAATAAGCGACAATATAGCGGGACAAACTTGACTGTCCTGCAACGAGGGTAGCGCCAACATGCTTGCCGGGCAAGCAGCCTGCGCTGGCTCAACAAAGCTTGGAATCATCGCATGACTTGTGCTTTCTGATGCTTTGCGGAATTTTTCAATGATAGAGTCATCGCTGGTTTGGTAGACTTGCACGGATTCACATGTGACATTGGCATGACGTGCACGTGCCGCAACAAGAAAGCAAGAAAGCTCCTGGACAACATGCACACCAGTTCCTCCGCCGCGCCCCCGCCCCAGCCGGCCGCCGCTCCTGCGCAGGCGGCAGTGCTGCCCGCGGCGCTGCTCGACGGCTTGCTGGAAACGGCCGGCGACGCCGTGTTCCGCGTCGCGCCCGATGGCGCGATCCATGCGGCCGGCACGCGCGCGCAGCGCCTGTCGGGCTTTGAATCCGGCTGCTCGCTGTTGTCGCTGGTGCACGAGATCGACCAGACCGCACTGCGCAATGCACTGGCCGGCGCCGCCGCCGGCCACGAGGCGGTGCTGGTCGAGACCCGCTTCCGCTCGGCCGAACGCGACCTGTGGTTCGAGTTGCGCATTGCGCGCCTGGCCACCGGCGACGCCGCGCCGCTGCTGGTGATCGGCCGCGATATGTCGGTCCAGCATGCAACCGAAGAACGCCTGCGCCACATGGCGACCCACGACGCCCTGACCGAGCTGCCCAACCGGGTGCTGCTGTCGGACCGGATCCGGATGGTGATCGCCCATGCGCGCCGCTCGGGCCAGGGCTTCGCGGTCGCCGCCATCGGCCTGGACGGCTTTAAAAAGGTCAACGACGGCCTGGGCCATCCGCTGGGCGACACCGTGCTGCAGCTGGCGGCCGTCCGCCTGCGCCGCACCCTGCGCGACAGCGACACGCTGGCCCGGGTCGGCGGCGACGAGTTCGTGGCGGTGCTGCCGGGCACCTTCACCGAGCCGCAGATCAAGCTCGTCACGGGGCGCCTGATGGCCACCCTGCAGTCGCCGTTCGAGGCCGGCGGCCACACGATCTACCTGGGCGCCTCGATCGGCGTGGCGGTCTATCCGGATCACGCCGAAGACGAGGTGCGCCTGGTGACGCTGGCCGACGCCGCCCTGTCGCGCGCCAAGGAAACCGGCAAGGGCCGCGCCGTGGTCTACAGCCCCAGCGACCAGGGCCCGCCGCAACACGATATCTCGCTCGAAGCGGCCATGTTCAACGCGGTGCGCGAGGGCGAATTTTTGCTCTACTACCAGCCGATCATGAACGCCCGCAGCCGCGTCATCGAGGGTTTCGAGACCCTGATGCGCTGGAAGCATCCGACGCTGGGCATGGTGCCGCCGGTGCGCTTCATCCCGATCGCCGAGAGCAACGGCCTGATCAACCTGCTCGGCGCCTGGGCGCTGAAGGCGGCCTGCATGCAGATCCGCCAGTTCCAGGAAGTGGCCGGGCGCGAGCTGTACATCTCGGTCAACATCAGCCCGCGCCAGTTCCGCAGCGACCGCTTCCTGACCGTGCTGGACGACGCACTGGCGCTGTCCGGCCTCGACGGCCGCCAGCTGGTGCTCGAGATTACCGAGGGCACCCTGATGATCGACCCGACGCACGCCGAAGACATCCTGGCGCGCATGGTGGAGCGCCATGCGCGCATCGCGATCGACGATTTCGGCACCGGCTACTCGTCGCTGGCCTACCTCAAGCGCTTCCCGATCTCGGTGCTCAAGATCGACCGCGCCTTCGTGAAGGACTTGCCGGCGTCGAAGAAAGACGCGGCCATCTGCAACGCGATACTCGACCTGGCCGGGCACCTTTCCCTGTCGGTGGTGGCCGAAGGCGTCGAGACCGAGGAGCAGCTGGCCTGGCTGGACGACCAGGGCTGCCATTACGTCCAGGGCTACCTAACGGGCAAGCCGATGCCGGCCAATGTGGCCGTCACCGCCCTCAAGGAAAATCTCTATACCGCTCTTCTGCCTGCCGACCACCGGACAGGAAAATCATGACCACACAAGCCATCACCCCGCACTCGGCGAAGTCGCAAGCCACCCTCGCCCTGCTGTGGGAGCGCATCCGGCGCCAGGGCGACATGCCGGGCTTCACCAAGGCCATCAGCGCCATCCTGGCCTCGATGCGCGGCGAGGACGAGCGCGACTTTTCGATGACGCAGACGGTGCTGTCCGACCCGGTGCTGACCCAGAAGGTGCTGCGTTTGGCCAACAGCAGCATGTATGCGGCCTTCGGCCAGCACGTCAACACCATCTCGAAGGCGGTGCTGGTGCTGGGCACCGAGTCGATCGGCCACCTGGCGCTGGGCCTGAAACTGATCGAGGAACTGAGCCGCAGCAGCCCGGACACCGAAGCCGCCCACGTCGAGATGGAAAAGGCGGTGCTGGCCGGGATGGTGGCGCAGCAGCTGGCGGCCGACTCGCGCTCGCGCGACCCCGAGGAAGCCGTGGTGTGCTCGATCCTGCACTCGCTGGGCCGCATGATGCTGACTTTCTACATGCCGGAGCGCTGGACCCGGATGCGCGAGGCCGCCGGCGAAGGCCGCGAAGAAAGCGCGGCCCATGAGGTGCTCGGCCTGTCGCTGGAAGAAGTCGGCCGCGCCACCGCCGCCCATTGGGGCCTGCCGCGCAACCTGGTGGCCGGCATGCGCCGGGTCGAACCGGGCGAGCGCTTCGAAGGCTTCGCCCACGAGGACTGGCTGGCCGCGCTGGGCAGCATGTCGACCCAGGCCGCCGACGCCCTGTGGGCCGACGATGCGGCCAGCGCCGAGAAGGTCGCGCAACTGGCCGAAAGCTTCGCACCGATGCTCGGCCTGCCGGCCAGCGGCATCCTGGCCTCGATCGACAAGGCCAAGGCGGAAGCGGCGTCCGACCTGTCGATCGCGCCGCTGGCCAAGCCGGCCGAAAAACGCGCGCAACAGGCTGCCGCCACCAGCAAGCGCATCGCCGGCAACAAGATCCTGATGAGCGGCGTGGCCGACATGCGCGACGTCGGCGCCACCGCGACCGCCGGCCAGATGATCTCGATGGCCCTCGAGACGATGCACAAGGGCCTGTCGTTTACGCGCTCGTTCGCTTTTCTCCGCAATCGGCGCGAAGGCCGCTATTCGGCGCGCCTGGGCCTGGGCGAGGACGTCAAGGCGATGCTGCCGAACCTCGCGTTCGACGACGTCTACGAACCGAACGTGTTCCACGCGGCGCTGGGAAGCGACCGCGTGATCTTCATCGAGAACGCGCACGACACCAAGTTCGCGACCAAGCTGCCGGGCTGGTGGAAAGGCACGCTGGCCGAAGCCCACTGCTTCGTGATCATTCCGCTGTGCGCCCACGGGCAGCCGGCGGGCTTCATCTATGGCGACTGGGACGACACCTTCCCGCAGGTGATCCTGAGCCAGACCGAGTTCTCGCTGCTCAACGACCTGCGCGCGCTGGTGGTGCGCACGGTCGAGCGCAGGCATCAGATGGAAGCGATCGTTACGCGGGTGTGACGAGGGTGCGGCTGATCCCCGCCGCCCCCTCCTTGAGTTTGCTCTCGCACGTCGTTCCCGCGCAGGCGGGAACCTGATTGTGCGCACGCTGCAGCTACGGTGCGCGCTTGCAGCTGCGCCAAGGACTTGGGTTCCCGCCTTCGCGGGAACGACGTGCGAGGGCCAACGACTACCGTTGGCCCCAGCCTTATTTCAGCTTCGGCGTCGCAACCTGCACGTCGCCGCATTGCGCCCGGTTCATCAGCGCGTGGTCGATCAGCACCAGCGCCAGCATCGCTTCGGCGATTGGGGTCGCGCGGATGCCCACGCAGGGATCGTGGCGGCCGAAGGTTTCGACCGTCGCCGGATTGCCGGCCTTGTCGATCGAGCGGCGCGGCACGCGGATCGAGGACGTCGGCTTGATCGCCAGCGACACCGTGATGTCCTGGCCGGTCGAGATCCCGCCAAGCACCCCACCCGAGTGGTTGCCGACGAAGCCCTCGAGGGTCAGCTCGTCGCCATGTTCCGAACCGCGCTGCGCCACCGAGGCGAAGCCGGCGCCGATTTCCACGCCCTTGACCGCGTTAATCCCCATCATCGCATAGGCGATGTCGGCGTCGAGCTTGTCGTAGATCGGCTGGCCCAGGCCCACCGGCACGCCGCGCGCCACCACGTCGATGCGCGCGCCGATCGAGTCGCCGTCGCGCCGCAGCTGGTCCATCGCATCCTCCATGCGCTGCAGCAGGGCCGCGTCGCCGGTGGCGGCGAAGAAGGGATTGGCATGCACATGCTCCCAACCCTCGAACGGCACGGCGATATCGCCCAGCGCGCTCATATAACCCATCAGTTCGGTGCCGTACTTCTCGCGCAGCCACTTCTTGGCGACGGCGCCGGCGCCGACCACCGGCGCGGTCAGGCGCGCCGACGAACGGCCGCCGCCGCGCGGATCGCGCACGCCGTATTTATGCCAATAGGTATAGTCGGCATGGCCGGGGCGGAAGCTTTCGGCGATGTTGCCGTAGTCCTTGCTGCGCTGGTCTTCGTTGCGGATCAGGAGCGCGATCGGGGTGCCGGTAGTGACGCCCTGGTAGACGCCGGACAGGATCTCGACCCGGTCCGCCTCCTGGCGCTGGGTGACGTGACGCGAGGTGCCGGGCTTGCGACGGTCCAGTTCGGGCTGGATGTCGGCCTCGGAGAGGGTCATGCCGGGCGGGCAGCCGTCGATGACGCAGCCGATCGCGGGACCATGCGATTCGCCGAAGGTGGTGACGGAAAACAGCTTGCCAAATGTATTGCCGGACATGGGATTGATGAGTTCGGATTGATCGAATTACCATTTTAACAGGCGATCTGGCAAGCAGAAACGAACATCGACCGATCGACTGTCGCAATTATGTTTCCATAAGGATATATTTTTCACCAGCGAGCAGGATCGTGCCCTTGCCTTTTTACAATTGCATATATACTGAAGTTATCCATGCCGAGCCAATCTGGAGACGTAGCACATGCCAGTATCGATTACGCCTTCGGGACCACTGAAGGATGCCCGCATTGACGATGACCTCGTCAACGACGACCTCGTCTTTGCCGACGAAGCCGCCGCCGCCGCATCCCCGAGTCCAGCCTGGCGGATCCTGGTGGTCGATGACGATGCCGACGTGCACTCGACCACTACCTTCGCTCTCGGCAACGTCGAGATGCAGGGCCGCCCGCTGGTCTTCCTGCACGCTTATTCCGCCAGCGAGGCCTTCGAGCTGCTGGCGCATGAACACGATATCGCCGTCATCCTGCTGGACGTGGTGATGGAGCGCGCCGACGCCGGCCTGCGGCTGGTGCGCCGCATCCGCGACGAGCTGGGCCTGCACGACGTACGCATCATCCTGCGTACCGGCCAGCCCGGCTATGCGCCCGAGATGGAAGCCATCCGCGGCTACGACATCAACGATTACCGCACCAAGTCCGAGCTGACCCACACCAAGCTGTATACGACGGTGGCGGCCGCGATCCGCTCCTACCAGCAGATCCGCGCGCTCGAGGCCAACCGCATCGGCATGGAGCGCATCGTCGCCGCCTGCGCCGAGCTGATGGCCCTGCACGGCGTGCGCGACGTGGCGGCCGGCATCCTGGCCCAGACCGGGCGCCTGGTCGGCCAGCCGCCCGAGGGCGTGCTGTGCACCCGCGACAGTGGCCATAGCCGCCCCGAGACCCTGCGCGCGGTGGCCGCCGCCGGCGCCTGCCGCAACCTCGATGGCCGTGAACTGAGCGGCCAGTTCGCGGTCGCCGCCGAGCGCACCCTGCTCCAGCGCCAGTGCGGCGCCGAGGACGGCCTGCTGAACATGTACTTCCCGGGCAAGGCGGGCCGCGATTTCGTGGCCTGCATTCCGCTCGAACGGCCGATCGACGAGGTCGAGCGGCGCCTGCTGAAGGTGTTCTGCGGCATGGTGGCGGTGTGCCTCGACAACTGCGAGCTGGTCACCAGCCTGAACAAGTCGGCCTTCCACGACCCGCTCACCGGCCTGCCGAACCGCACCCGCATGGTCGAACTGCTCGACGCCATCTTGTCCGGCCCGCGCCGCACGACCTCGGTGCTGGCCCTGGTCGACCTCGACCATTTTGCCGAAACCAACGACGCCCTCGGCCACCATTTCGGCGACCTGCTGCTGGTGGCGGTCGGCCAGCGCCTGACGTCGCGCCTGGCGCCGGGCCTGGAGATCGGTCGCATCGGCGGCGACATCTTCTGCGTGCTGGGCGACGCCGACGCGGTGCAGCCGGCCCAGATCCAGGCCCTGTTCCGCGAATCGTTCCGCATCGACGGCCAGGACGTGCAGGTCTCGGCGACGCTCGGCCTGGTGCGCCTGCCGGAGCATGACGGCAGCGGCGCCGACGCCCTCAAGGATGCCGACATCGCGCTCAAGCGCGCCAAGTCGCAGCAGCGCGCCGGCCACTTCTATTTTTCGCGCAGCATGGGCGTCGAGATCCGCGAGCGGGTGCGCATGATGCACGCGCTGCGCAGCGGCTTCCAGCGCGGCCAGCTGTTCCTGCACTACCAGCCGCAGGTCGACCTGGCAACCAATCGCCCGTTCGGCGCCGAGGCGCTGCTGCGCTGGCGCCTGGACGACGGCCGCCTGGTGCCGCCCGACCGCTTCATCCCAATTGCCGAATACTCGGGCCTGATCGTCGAGATCGGCGAATGGGTGCTGCGCCAGGCCTGCGCCGAACTGATGCGCCTGCGCGCGGCGGGACACTGCGACTTCACGATGTCGGTGAACGTCTCGCAGGTGCAGTTCCGCCATCCGCACTTCGTCGACATGCTGCGCCGCGCGCTGCTCGACACGGGCGCGCCGCCCGACTACATCGAGCTCGAAATCACGGAATCGATGGCGATGGAAGAACCGGCGCTGCTGGTCGAGAAGCTGGCCCAGGTCAAGCGCACCGGCGTGTCGATCGCGATCGACGATTTCGGCACCGGCTTCTCGTCGCTCTCGCATCTGCAGCGCCTGCAGGTGGACCGGCTCAAGATCGACCGCACCTTCGTCACCGAAATCACGGGATCGGCGCGCGGCAGCAGCATCGCGCAGATGGTGGTGCAACTGGGCCGCAACCTGGGATTGTCGGTGATCGCCGAAGGGGTAGAGGACGAGCGCCAGGCGCAAATCCTGCGCCAGCTCGGCTGCCCGTTGGCGCAGGGCTTCCTGTATGCGCGTCCGCTGTCGCCGGAAGCGCTGCTGGAGTGGCTGGCGGGGAATCCGATGACGCGCGCGGCGTGATCGGATCGGCACAATTGACCCACGTCGTTCCCGCGCAGGCGGGTACCCAAGTCATTCGAGTCGCCTATACGATTCGCCGTTGCGCCAGCGCGGACTAACTTGGGTTCCCGCCTGCGCGGGAACGACGGCTAATCCGGCACCAACACCGGTCAATCCGGCGCGTTCTGCTCCGCCGGCCAATCGCGGATATACGCCTTGAGCATGCGGTTCTCGAAGCTTTGCGCTTCCAGCACGGCGCGCGCGACGTCGTAGAACGAGATCACGCCCAGCAGGGTGCGGGCGTCCATCACCGGCAGGTAGCGCGCGTGCTTCTCGAGCATGATGCGGCGCACTTCATTGACCTCGGTGTCCGGGGTCACGGTGATCGGGCTGTCGTCCATGTGACGGCGCACGGTGCCGGAACCGACCGCGCCGCCGTTCGCGTGCAGCGCCTTGAGCACTTCGCGGAAGGTCAGCATGCCGACCAGGTCGCCGTATTCCATTACCACCAGCGAACCGATATCGTTCTCGGACATCGTGGTCACCGCGTCGACCAGCGGCTGGTCAGGCGTTACGGTGTACAGGATATTGCCCTTCACTTGCAGGATTTCCGAAACTTTCATGTTCGCCACCCCCGCTTCGTCAATATTGCTGATACTGGATAAATTTGTATAAGGCATAACACCGACTGTAGCCTATGCTCGCCAAAAAATCCAGCGTTGCGCTGTATCATGGTGCAAGCTCGGTTTCACGATGGTGCAGCGCAGATTGCGCAACAAGCCATAACTGCTAGGATGCGCCATTCCCACTCACCACGAGTCCAGCATGAGCGCTCCCCGACCACCCGGTTTCGACACCCTGTCCCTGCACGCGGGCAGCGCCCCCGATCCCAGCACCGGCGCGCGCGCCACGCCGATCCATTTCACGTCCTCGTTCGCCTTCCGCGATTCCGACCACGGCGCCGCCCTCTTCAATATGGAACAGGCCGGCCATGTGTATTCGCGCATCTCGAACCCGACCAATGCGGTGCTGGAAGAACGCATCGCAGCGCTCGAAGGCGGCGTGGCCGGCATCGCCACCGCCAGCGGCCAGGCGGCCATGCACCTGGGTTTGACGACGCTGGTGGGCGCCGGCGACCATATCGTGGCCTCGCGCGCCCTGTACGGCGGCTCGCACAACCTGCTGGCCCATACCCTGCGCAGGTTCGGTGTCGAGACCACCTTCGTCGATCCGCGCGACCTCGATGCCTGGCGCGCCGCGATCCGGCCATCGACCAGATTGCTGTTCGGAGAGACGCTGGGCAATCCGCGGCTCGACGTGCTCGACATCCCGGCAATCTCGGAACTCGCGCACGCGCACGACCTGCCGCTGATGGTTGACGCAACCTTCACCACACCCTGGCTGCAGCGCCCCTTCGACCTGGGCGCCGACCTGCTGTTCCACTCGGCCACCAAATTCCTGTGCGGCCACGGCACTGCGATCGGTGGCCTGCTGGTCGATGGCGGCACCTTCGACTGGCAAGCGGCGCATGAACGGAGCGGCCGCTTTGCCACCCTGTGCGAGCCCTATGACGGCTTTCATGGCATGGTGTTCAGCGAAGAATCGACCGTTGGCGCCTTCGCCCTGCGTGCGCGGCGCGAAGGCTTGCGCGACTTTGGCGCGGCAATGAGCCCGCACAATGCCTTCGCCATCCTGCAAGGCGTCGAGACGCTCGGCCTGCGCATGGAGCGCCACGTCGCCAATACCCGGCGCGTGGTCGAGTTCCTCGCCGCGCATCCGATGGTGGCCTCGGTGTGCTCTCCGGAACTGGTATCGCACCCCGACCATGCGCTGGCGCAGCGCATCCTGCCGAAAGGCTGCGGCGCCGTCTTCACCTTCGAACTGAAGGGCGACCGCGCGGCCGGCCGCCGTTTCGCCGACGGTTTACAGGTGTTCTCGCATCTGGCGAACGTGGGCGACGCCAGGTCGCTCGTCATCCATCCCGCATCGACCACCCATTTCCGGGTGCCGGCCGAGCACCTGGCGGCCAGCGGGGTCACCGAAGGCCTGCTCCGCCTGTCGGTCGGGCTGGAAGACCCGGACGACCTGATCGACGACCTCAAGCGTGGCCTGAAGCTGGCCGCGAAGGGAGCCTGAGATGCTACTCGACGTCAATGGCCATCAAGTCTATTGCTACAGCGGCGGCAAGGCCTTCGACCCAGGCCTGCCGGCCGTCGTGCTGATCCACGGCGCGCAAAACGACCATTCGGTATGGGCCTTGCAAAGCCGCGCCCTCGCCCACCGCGGCTACGCGGTGCTGGCGCCGGATCTGCCTGGACACGGCCGCAGCAGCGGCCCGCCTTTGTCCACGGTCGAGGCCATGGCCGCCTGGGTGCTCGCCTTGCTCGACGCGGCCGGCGCCAGTCGCGCGCTGCTGGCCGGGCACAGCATGGGATCGCTGATCGCGCTGGAGGCAACCCACCTCGCGCCACAGCGCGTGAGCGGACTGGCGCTGCTCGGCGCCACCTACCCGATGCGGGTGTCGGACACGCTGCTGGAAGCCGCGCGCACCGAGCAGGACGCGGCCATCGAGATGGTCGCCGCCTGGTCGCATGCTTCCTGGCTGCCCGGCCCCTCGACCGCTGGCCCGGGCGCCTCGGTGATCAACACGGCGCAGCGCCTGATGCAGCGCATAGCGGCGCGCGGCGCGGATAGCCTGTTCCACACGGATTTCGCCGCCTGCAACGCATATGCCAACGGCGAGGCCGCGGCGGCCTCGGTCGCCTGCCCGACGCTATTCGTGCAGGGCAAGAAGGACATGATGACGCCGCCGCGCTCGGCGCAGTTGCTGACCGGCGGGGTCAAGCACGCCAGGGTCGTCGGCGTGGACGCCGGCCACGCGATGATGAGCGAAGCACCCGACGCGGTGCTCGACGCCCTGCTTCGCTTCGCCGCGGATGCCCGAGAGGCTGGGTCAAAAGGCTGAGACCGCTTAGTCTTCGGCCTCGCTGAACTTTCGGCTGGTCGCGCGCGCCTCGATATCGGCCATCACGGCTTCTTCGGGATCGCCGAAGTGCGCCGCCAGCGTCTGGTCCAGCCCCGCCTCGACCGCCTCCTCGACCTGCCGCGCCAGGTCGCCGGCGTCGAGCGCCAGCGGCGTGTCCGGTCCGCCATCTTCCCGCTGCATCGCCTCGGCCGCCGCGCAATCGAACACGAACAGCTTGTAGACATCGGCCAGGCGCAAGCTCCCCGGATCGGCCAGCAAGACCCAGTTCTCTTGATTACCGCCTCGATTGAAGCGCCAGCGGGCCCGCGCCGGGGCGTCATCCTGCACCCGCCCGACCCAGCCCTCGGCCACCATCCGGTCCAGCAGGCGCCCCATCTCGTCGTAGCCGATCCGGGTATGGTCGCGGATCGTGCTGCTGGCGACCAGCGCATTGCCGCTCAGCTTCGCGCTGCCGTGCAACACCTTGAGCACCGACATCGCGTCGACGAAGGCGCCGCCGGGCGCCGGCTGGTACCACCAGCGTTCATGCTTGACCACTGGCAGCGCCGCGCTCAGGACCGCGCCGACCAGCGTGATCATCCAGGTTACATAGATCCAGACCAGGAATAATGGCAATGCGGCCAGCGCGCCATAGATGATGGCGTAGGTCGGGAACTGGCGGATGAAGAGGCCAAAGCCGCGCTTGGCGATCTCGAAGGCGATCGCCGCCGCCAGCGCGCCCCAGAAGGCATCGCGCCAGGCCACCTTGCGGTTCGGCACCACGACGTACAGCAAGGTATAGCCAGCGGTGGTGACCGCCACCGAGGCCAGGGTGAAGAACAGGGTGCCGAGCAGGGACGCATCGCGCTCCAGGCCGCCCGTCACGTCCACCAGTTGTGAGGTAAAGCTGATCGACAGGCCGAACAGCAGCGGGCCCAGGGTCAGCAAGGCCCAGTAGACCAGCAGGCGCTGGGGCAGCGGGCGCGGCTGGCGCACGCTCCAGATCTGGTTGAACACGCGCTCGATCAGGCTCATCGTGGCGGCCGTGGTAAACAGCAGCGCCACCGCGCCCAGGGCCGACAGGCCCTTGGCCTTGTCGGCGAACTGGGTCAGGTTGCCGCTGATGGTGCTGGCGATCGCCTTGGGCATCAGGTTCTGCACGAACCAGGCGTCGAGCATCTCGCGCACCTGGCCGAAGGCCGGGAACATCGTGAAGATGGCCAGCACGATGGTCAGCAGCGGCACCAGGGCCAGGGTCGTGGTGAAGGTCAGGCTGCCCGCCACCTGCGGCAGGCGCTCTTCGCCCAGGCGGCGCGCGGCAAAGCGCACCAGGTTGCGCACTTCCGGCCAGGTCAGGCCGCGCTCGTCGCTGCCATTGACGAACTCACCGCCGGCACGCGACAAGCCTTCTACCGTCTTGTTCAGCATGGTGTTGGATTCACCGTATTCGTCATTGTCGCCAACATGTTATTTCAACAAACCGCACTATAATACCAAGGATGAACACGACCCCTCTGAGCATCCTCGTCCTCTACTATTCGCGCCATGGCGCCACCCGCAAGCTGGCCGAGCTGATTGCCCAGGGCGTCGACAGCGTGCCGGGGGCCGAAGCGCGGCTGCGCACCGTGCCGCCTGTCTCGTCGGTGGCCGAAGCGACCGCGCCCGGGATTCCCGATCAGGGCTCGCCCTATGTCGACCATGACGACCTGCGCGAATGCGCCGGGCTGGCGCTGGGCTCGCCTACGCGCTTCGGCAATATGGCTGCGAGCATGAAATACTTCCTCGACGGCACCGCGACCGAATGGGTCAACGGATCGCTGTCCGGCAAGCCGGCTGTCGTGTTCGCCTCCACCGGCAGCCTGCATGGCGGCCAGGAGGCGACCCTGCTGTCGATGATGATCCCCTTGCTGCACCACGGAATGATGGTGATGGGCCTGCCCTATACCCATCCCGAATTGATGAACACCGCCAGCGGCGGCAGCCCCTACGGCGCGACCCACTGGGCCGGCGTCGATGGCAAGCGCCCCGTCACCGAAGAAGAGCGTACGCTGACGATTGCGCTCGGTCGCCGCCTGGCAGAGGCGGCCCTGAAACTGCAGGGAAGCCGCTGATGGGAACAGGGAAAAAAGTCTTTCATATGGGGGCGATCGCCAGCCTGATCTGGCTGATCGGCTGGCTGGTCGCCTGGGAAGCCTTCGTGGCGCCCCTGCAGCCAGGTAGCTGGCTGCTGGCCCTGAAGGCCTTGCCCCTGTTGCTGCCGCTGCGCGGCGTCATCAAGCGCGACCTCTACACCCTGCAATGGTCGTCGATGCTGATCCTGATCTATTTTGCCGAAGGCGTGGTGCGCGCCTGGGCCGACCAGAGCGCGGCCTCGCGCCATATGGCCATCGGCGAGATCGCCCTGGTCGTGGTGTATTACTTCTGTGCCCTGCTCTATCTGCGCCCGTACAAGAAAGAGGCGCAGCGCCTGGCCAAGGAGTTGCTGGACAAGGTCAAAGTGCCGCATGGCTGAGGGTTTATTGGCGCGCTGCCGCGCGATCGTCGGCGACGCCTACGTCATTACCGATGATGCGACGATGGCGCCCTTCATGGCCGACTGGCGCGGCCGCTACAGTGGACGCGGCCTGGCGGTCGTACTCCCCCTGGATACCGCGCAAGTGGCCGCCATCGTCGCCGCCTGCGCCGCAGCGCGCGTGCCCATCGTCCCGCAAGGCGGCCGCACCGGCCTGGTCATGGGCAGCGTGCCCGACACCTCGGGCGCGGCCGTCGTGCTGTCGCTGCGGCGGCTCAACCGCATCCGCGCCATCGATCCCTTGAACCGCACCATGACGGTGGAGGCCGGCTGCATCCTGGCCGACGTGCAGGCCGCGGCCAGCGAAGCCGGGATGCTGTATCCGCTGTCGCTGGCGGCCGAAGGCAGTTGCACGATCGGCGGCAACCTGTCGACCAATGCCGGCGGCACCGCCGTCCTGCGTTACGGCAACACCCGCGAGCTGTGCCTGGGCCTGGAAGTCGTCAACGCCCAGGGCGAGGTCTGGGATGGCTTGCGCGGCCTGCGCAAGGACAATACCGGCTATGCGCTGCGCGAACTCTTCATCGGCGCCGAGGGCACGCTGGGCGTGATCACGGCGGCGGTGCTGAAACTGTATCCGGCGCCGCGCGCGGCGCTCACCGCCCTGGTCGCCCTCGATTCGCCGCGCCAGGCCGTCGAATTGCTCGGCCTGCTGCAGGCGCGCTGTGGGGCGGCGCTGACCGGCTTCGAGCTGATGTCGGCCTTCTGCCTGGACCTGGTCGCGGCGCAATTTCCCGACCTGCCGCGGCCGTTCGCGGATCGCCATCCGCAATACGCCTTGGTCGAGCTCTCCAGCAATGAATCGGATGCACACGCCCACGGGCTGCTGGAATCGAGCATCGGAGAGGCGCTGGAAGCCGGCGTCGCGCGCGACGCCGTGGTGGCCACTTCGAACAAGCAGGCGCTGGACCTGTGGCGGCTGCGCGAGCACATCCCGCTGGCGCAGGCAGCGGCCGGCAAGAACATCAAGCACGATATTTCGCTGGCAGTGTCGCGCATCCCCGACTTCGTCGCGCGCGCCGACGCCGCACTGCAGGCAGCCTTTCCCGGCTGCCAGCCGGTCACCTTCGGCCACCTGGGCGACGGCAACCTGCACTACAACGTCGCGCCGCCGGCCGGGGAATCGCACGAGGCCTTCCTGGCGCACCAGGCGGCCGTCAATCGCATTGTGCACGACCTGGTGGCGGATTGCGGCGGCTCGATCTCGGCCGAGCACGGCATCGGCATGCTCAAGCGTGAAGAACTGGCGCGCTACAAGTCGCCGGTCGAACTTGGCATGATGCGTGCCATCAAAGCCGCGCTCGACCCGCTCGGCATCATGAATCCTGGGAAGATACTATGACCAGGAGTCGCGCATGCACCGCTTGCTCTCGATCGCCACGGCCTGCATCCTGTGCCAGGCCCAGCCTCAGGCCGCTGGCGCCATCTATAAATGCCATGAAGGCGGCCGCGTGACCTACGCCGACCGTCCCTGCGCCGGCGCCGGCGCCGAACTGGCGCTGCGCGCCGCGCCACCACCCGATCCTGAAACGCAGGCGCGCATGACCCGCGCGCGCGACATGGTCCTCGAGATCGACAAATCGCGCGCCGAGCAGGCGCTGCGCGATGAGCGTGACGGCGAGCGCGCCCGGCGCGCGGTGCTGGCCCTGCGCAAGCGCTGCGACAAGCTGCGCCTGCAGCGCCAGTGGCTCGAGGAAGACCTGGCAAGAACACGGGGCGACGCGAAAGAGGCGGCCCGCATCAAGGTACGGCGCCAGGCCGAGACATTGGCGGTGGAATGCCCGGCCTGAGCCAGCTGTCGCGCTGGCTGCTACTCGGCGAGTGGCGCGCGCATCCGGTGCGGGCGCTGGTCGCCATCGCGGCGATCGCCGTCGGAGTGGCCATGGGCTTTGCCATCCACCTGATCAACGCCGCCGCCTTCAACGAATTCTCGGCCGCCGTCAAGAGCCTGTCGGGCCAGGCCGACATAAGGGTAGAGGGCCGCGAGCCGTTCTTCGACGAATCCGTCTACCCCTTCCTGGCCGAGCATCCCGAGGTGGCGCTGGCCTCGCCCATCCTCGACGTCCAGGCCGGCGTGCCGGGCGCCGACGGTCCGCTGCGCATCGTCGGCATCGACCCGTTTCGCGCCGGCGCCATCTCGCCCGACCTGCTCGGGGTGACGGACGAAGGTCGCCGCCTCGACATCCTGGCCGACGACGCGCTGTTCCTGTCGCCGGCGGCCCAGGCCTGGCTGGATAAACGGCGCGGTGACTCCCTGGTGCTGCGCGCCGGTACCGGCGAAGTCGCGCTGCGCGTGGCCGGCCCGGTGCAGCGCGCCCGCGCCGGCCAGCGCCTGGCGGTGATGGACATCGGCGCTGCCCAGTGGCGCCTCAACCGGCTCGGCCAGCTGTCGCGGGTCGACCTCAAACTGCGCGACGGCATCGACCGCGCAGCCTTCCAGCGCAGCCTCGCCGCCCAACTGGATAAAACCTGGCCGGGCCGCTTCACGGTTGGCCAGCCGAACGACGCCGACCAGGAAAGCCGCACCGCGAACATGAGCCGCGCCTACCGCGTCAACCTGACCGTGCTGGCCCTGGTGGCGCTGTTCACCGGCGCCTTCCTCGTGTTTTCGACCCAGGCGCTGTCGGTGATGCGCCGGCGCAGCCAGTTCGCGCTGCTGCGGGTGCTGGGCCTCGAACGGGGCCAGTTGCTGCGCCAGGTGCTGCTCGAAGGGGGCAGCCTGGGCGTGCTCGGCGCGTTGCTCGGCATCGGCGCCGGCTATGCGCTGGCGGGGGCCGCGCTGCATTTCTTTGGCGGCGACCTCGGCGCCGGCTACTTCCCCGGCATTCGCCCGCAGGTGGCGTTCACGCCCGGCGCCGCCATCGTGTTCTTCGCGCTGGGCCTGGGCGTGGCCCTGCTGGGCTGCCTGGCGCCGGCCTGGGAGGCGGCGCGCGCACGGCCGGCGGTGGCCATCAAGTCCGGGGCCGACGAAGCGCCGCTCACACGCCTGGCGCGGGTCTGGCCCTCGTTCGTGTGCCTGGCGCTGGCCGCCGCATTTTCCTTCGCGCCCCCGGTGTTCGAACTGCCCTTGTTCGGCTACCTGGCGATCGCCCTGCTGCTGGTCGGCGGCATCGGCCTGATGCCGCGCTTCGCGGCGCTGACTTTCCGCGCGCTCGAAGCCTCGCTTGCGCGTAACAAGCGCAATCCGACGGTGCTGGCGCTGTCGCTGGCGCGACTGGCCAATGCACCGGGCCAGGCCTCGATCGCCCTGGGCGGCATCCTGGCCAGCTTCAGCCTGATGGTGGCGATGGGGATCATGGTGTCGAGCTTCCGGGTCTCGGTCGACGACTGGATGGGCCACATCCTGCCGGCCGACCTGTACGTACGCACGGTCGATGCCGGCGGCACCGGCTTCCTGAGCCGTGAGCAGCAGTCCGCCCTGGCGAGCCTGCCCGGCGTCGAGAAGGTGCAATTCCTGCGCACCCGGCGCGTGTCATTGGCGCCCGAGCGGCCGCCGATCGTCGTCATCGCCCGCGACATTGATGCGAGCGACCCGGCGCGCGTGCTGTACCTGGTCGGAGAGTCCGCAGCGATTCCGGCAGGCGCCCGGCCGGCCTGGGTGTCGGAAGCGATGCTCGACCTGTACGGCGCCCGCGTCGGCCAGCGACTGCGCCTGCCGCTGGGCGGCGGCGAGGCCGGATTCTTCATCGCCGGCGCCTGGCGCGACTACGCCAACCAGGGCGGCTCGGTCGTGATCCAGCTGGGGGACTACCGCCGGCTGACGGGCGAACGCGAGGTCACCGACGCCGCCTTGTGGAGCGCGCGCGGCGTGGACGCCGCGACGCTGGAGGGCAGCCTGCGCGCGCTGCCATTCGGAGCGTCGCTGAACATGATGCGGCCCGGCGACATCCGCGCCACCAGCCTCAAGATCTTCGACCGCAGTTTCGCCGTCACTTACCTGCTCGAGGCGATCGCGATCGCGATCGGCCTCTCGGGCATCGCGGCAAGTTTTTCGGCCCAGACTTTGGCAAGGGCGCGAGAATTCGGTATGCTGCGCCACGTCGGCGTCACCCGGCGCCAGGTCTTGCAGCTGCTCGCCTTCGAAGGCGGCCTGCTCACGAGCCTCGGCGTCGTCGCCGGCTTCGCGCTCGGGCTGGTGATCAGCCTGATCCTGGTGTACGTGATCAACCCACAGTCCTTCCACTGGACCATGGGCTTGCACCTGCCCTGGCCCCTGCTTGGCAGCGTGGCCGCGGTATTGGTCGCGGCATCGGTTGCTACCGCGCTCGTTTCGGGTCGCCAGGCTTTGTCCGGCGGTCCGGTGCGCGCGGTCAGAGAGGATTGGTAATGCGTTTTATTCTGTGCCTGCTGGTGTTGCTGTCGTTGTCTGCCCATGCTGCGGCGCCCGTGTATGCGCCGGTCACCCCTGGCGCCGGCCTGTCGTTCCCGCGCGACTACGGCGCGCATCCCGAATTTCGCACCGAGTGGTGGTACGTCACCGGCTGGGTCGAGACGCCGGACAAGCGCCCACTCGGCTTCCAGGTCACGTTCTTTCGCAGCCGCACGGGTGCCGACAATGCCAACCCGAGCCACTTCGCTCCGCGCCAGCTGGTGATCGGCCACGCGGCACTGTCCGATCCCCAGGTCGGCCGCCTGGTGCACGACGAGCGCAGCGCACGCGAAGGCTTCAGCATGGCCTGGGCCCGGCCCGGCAACACCGACCTGAAACTGGACGACTGGCGCATGGTGCGCGACGCGAACGGCGTCTACCGCGTCACCATCCGCTCCAACCAGCTGACGCTCGAACTGCGCCTGAAGCCGACCCAGCCGGTGCTGGTGCAGGGCCAGGGCGGCTATTCGCGCAAGGGCCCCAGCTCCCAGCATGCGAGCTACTACTACAGCGAACCGCACCTCGAGGTGTCCGGCACGGTCGGACGCGCCGGCATGGCCGCCACCCAGGTGACCGGCAGCGCATGGCTCGACCACGAATGGTCGAGCGAGGCGCTGCAGCCGGACGCGGTGGGCTGGGATTGGGTCGGCGCCAACCTCGACGACGGCGGGGCCCTGATGGCTTTCCAGATCCGCGACCGTCAAGGTGGTAAACTATGGGCGCACGCTACCCGGCGCGACAAGGCCGGCAAGGTGGTGCACTACGCGCCCGAGCAGATCGCGTTCGCGCCGCAGACGCACTGGAAGTCGCCGCGCACCGGCGCCACGTATCCGATCGCGACCACGATCACCACGGGCGGCCAGAGCTGGCAGGTGGTGCCGCTGCAGCAGGACCAGGAACTCGATTCGCGCCGCTCGACCGGCGCCGTGTACTGGGAAGGCGCGGTCACAATCGAGCAGGACGGCCGCCGGGTGGGCCGCGGCTACCTCGAGATGACGGGCTATGTGCAGCCCATGAAGCTCTGAATGAACAACGATAATAAGAACGATCGACACACCAAAACACGATGACCACCCGTAATACCGGCAAGACCGACCCAGAAACATCCCGCAAGAGCAGCCTGGCCACCCTCAGGGGCTTGAGTCCCTTCCTGCGTCCCTACCGCCGCCAGTTCCTGCTGGCCGGCATTGCCCTGCTGTTCGCGGCCGGCGCCACCCTGGCGATCCCCGCGGCCTTCAAGCAGATGATCGACCTGGGCTTCGGCGCCGCCAGCGCCACCGCGGCGGCCGGCGCCGCCATCGAAGGCGGCAGCCTGGAACACATCAACGCCACCTTCCTGGCCCTGTTCGGCGTGGCCGCCGTGCTCGCGGTGGCCACCGCGGCGCGCTTCTACATGGTGTCGTGGCTGGGCGAGCGCGTCACCGCCGATATCAGGAGCAGCGTCTACGGCCACGTGGTGCGCCAGAGTCCCGAATTCTTCGAGACCACCCGCACCGGCGAAGTGCTGTCGCGCCTGACCACTGACACCACCCTGATCCAGACCGTGGTCGGCACCAGCATCTCGCTGGCGCTGCGCAATACGCTGCTGTTCTTCGGCGGCCTGGTGATGCTGTTCGTGACCAGCCCGCGCCTGACCTCCATCATCCTGGGCCTCTTGGTGCTGGTGGTGCTGCCGATCGTGCTGTTCGGCCGCCGCGTGCGCAAGCTGTCGCGCGATTCGCAGGACCGCATTGCCGACGCCTCCGCGGTGGCCGGCGAGATCCTGAACGCGATGCCGACCGTGCAGGCGTTTACCCGCGAAGGCCATGAATCGGGCCGCTTCTCAAGGGAAGTCGAAGGCGCCTTCACCACCGCCATGCGCCGCATCCGCGCCCGCTCCACGCTGACCATGCTGGCCATCGTGCTGATATTCGGCGCGATCGTGTTCGTGCTGTGGCTCGGCGCCCACGCCGTGCTCGAAGGAACCATGACCGGCGGCGACCTGGGCCAGTTCATCCTGTACGCCGGCATCGTCGCCGGTTCGGTCGGCGCGCTGTCGGAAGTGATGGGCGACGCCCAGCGCGCCGCCGGCGCCACCGAACGCCTGCTGGAACTGCTCGGCGCGCAATCAGAGATCCAGGATCCGCTGCAGCCCAAGGCGCTCCCGGCGCGCACCGAGAACGGCGCCCGCGTGACGCTCGACGACGTGACCTTCGCCTATCCGTCGCGCCTGGACGAAGCCGCCCTGTCGCACCTGGCGCTCGACATCCGCCCCGGCGAGACGGTGGCCGTGGTCGGCCCTTCCGGCGCCGGCAAGACCACCCTGTTCCAGCTGCTGCTGCGCTTCTACGATCCGCAGGCCGGCGCCATCCGCCTCGATGGCGTCGACGTGCGCGACCTGGCGCTGCAGTCGTTGCGCGGCGCGGTCGGCATCGTGCCGCAAGACACCGTGATCTTCTCGCTCGACGCCATGGAAAACATCCGCTACGGCCGCCCGGACGCCAGCGACGACGAGGTGATCGCCGCGGCGAAGATGGCCGCCGCCCACGATTTCATCGAACGCCTGCCGCAGGGTTATACCTCGTTCCTGGGCGAGCGCGGGGTGCGCCTGTCGGGCGGCCAGCGCCAGCGCATCGCGATCGCGCGCGCCCTGCTCAAGAACCCGCCATTGCTGCTGCTGGACGAAGCCACCAGCGCGCTCGACGCCGAATCCGAACGGCTGGTGCAGCGCGCGCTCGAAGCTGCGATGGTCGGCCGTACCACCATCATCATTGCCCACCGCCTGGCGACTGTGCAGCGCGCCGACCGCATCATCGTGCTCGACGAAGGCCGGATCGTCGAATCCGGCACCCACGCCGAGCTGATCGCGCTGCGTGGCGTGTATGCCAACCTGGCGGCGCTGCAATTCCAGACCCATGCGCCGGTGGCTGCGTAAACACGCTTCCGAAGCAATGCGTAGTGTTACGTAGCAATCCAACGAGCTGTTGCGTCGGGGATACCAGGTAGCATTCCAAAACTCACTAATTGTTGCGGCACGAAAAGTTTGCGAGGTATGATCGCGGATTATATCCCTCTATTTTTCCTCACAATACATGAGTAACCGTAAATTTAGTCCAGCGAGCTGGAATGTCGGCACGCGCATCAGCGCAGTCACCTTCCTGCTGGCCGGCGCCATCATTGCCTCCCTGATCGCGACCATCACCGTCCTGACCTCCGGCATGCTGGAACGGCGCGCCATCGACGGCGTGAGGAACGAGCTGCATGGCGTCACCAGCACCGTCGAGCTGTTCAACAAGACCGTCAGCAGCCAGGCGGTCAGCTTCGGCCGCATCTTCCGCGCCGGCCTGCCGGGCGACTTCGCGCTGGATGAGGCGACCACGGTCGACGTCGGCGGACGCCAGGTGCCGACCCTGAGCGTGGCCGGCCAGCCGCTCAACCTCGATTTCAGCGCCCCTGACGGGTTCACCGAACGCACCGGCGGCAACGCCACCATCTTCGCCGCCGCCGGCGAGGACTTCGTGCGCGTGACGACCTCGGTCAAGAAGGAAAACGGCGAGCGCGCGGTGGGTACCGCCCTCGACAAGGCTTCGCCGGCCTACCCGGCGCTGCGCGCCGGCCGCACCTACGTGGGGCTGACCACGCTGTTCGGCAAGCAGTTCATCACCCAGTACGAACCGGTGCGCGACGCCGCCGGCAAGGTGGTCGGCGCGCTTTACGTCGGGGTCGACATCACGGCCGACGTGGCCGCGCTCAAGGAGCGCATCCGCGCCGTCAAGGTGGGCGATACCGGCTACTTCTTCGTGCTGTCGTCGGCGCCGAAGACCTATGGCGACCTGATCGTCCACCCGAACAAGGAAGGCGAGAACATCCTCGACAGCAAATCCGCCGACGGCCACGCCTTCATCAAGGAGATGCTGGAGAAGAAGGAAGGCACGATCAGCTACGACTGGCAGAACCCGGGTGAGATGCGCGCGCGCGAGAAGTTCGCGGCCTATGCCGAGATGAAGGACTGGAACTGGGTCATCGCCGGCGGCACCTACCGCGACGAGATCACCGCCGCCGCGACCGAGCTGCGCAACCGCTTCATCGTGTTCGGCCTGGCGGCGCTCGCCGTGCTGGCCACCGTGCTGTACTTCCTGGTTCGCGCCACCGTGACCCGGCCGCTGGCCGAGGTGCAGGCGGTCGCCACCCGCATCGCCGACGGCGACCTGACCGCATCGACCACCGCGCGCCGCGACGACGAAATCGGCCGCCTCGTGGGCGCCATCAACGAGATCGGCGCACGTTTGTCAGGCGTGGTCGGCCAGGTGCGCGACGGCGCCGAGCACATCGCCACCGCCTCGCAGGAAATCTCGACCGGCAACCTGGACCTGTGCAGCCGCACCGAGGAACAGGCGGCCAGCCTGGCCACCACCGCCTCGTCGATGGACCAGTTGACCACGACCGTGCGCCAGAACGCCGACAACGCACGCCAGGCCGACCAGCTGGCCCGCAGCGCCTCCGAAGTCGCCCAGAAGGGCGGCAGCACGGTGTCGCAGGTGGTGGAGCGCATGGACTCGATTTCCCAGGCTTCGCGCAAGATTTCCGACATCACCAGCGTCATCGACGGCATCGCGTTCCAGACCAATATCCTGGCGCTGAATGCGGCCGTGGAAGCAGCGCGCGCCGGCGAACAGGGCCGCGGCTTCGCGGTCGTCGCGAGCGAAGTGCGCAACCTGGCCCAGCGCTCGGCGGCCGCCGCCAAGGAGATCAAGGTCCTGATAGACGCCTCCAACAGCGAAGTCAACGCCGGCAGCCAGCTGGTCGCCGAAGCCGGCGTCACGATGCAGGAAGTGCTGGCCAGCGTGCAGCGCGTGACCGACGTCATTTCCGAGATCAGCAGCGCCAGCCAGGAACAGACGCAAGGCATCGAAGAGATCAACCGCTCGGTGGTCGAGATGGACACCGTGACCCAGCAGAACGCGGCCCTGGTCGAAGAAGCCAGCGCCGCCGCCCAGGCCATGCACGAACAGGCCGACGCGCTGGCGCGTTCGGTGCGCCGCTTCCGCCTGGCCGACGAGCGCGATGGCGCCGCGCTGGTCACGCCGAAGCGCCGCGCCCTGATCGAGAACTGATAGAGTAGCGGGCTCGCCTTCCAGGAGCCCGCTTTGCCTGACACCGACCTGCAGCGCCGCTGCCATACCGTCCTCCCCGGCCACCGCCAGCCGCGCCCGGCCGAACTGTTCGCCGCCATGGCCGCATGGTGCGAGGAGCACGACGTCGACCACGACGTCTACGGCAACGGCGCCCTGATCCAGGACTTCGAACGCAAGGTCGCCGCCCTGCTCGGCTTCGAGGCGGCCGTGTTCTGCATCAGCGGCACCATGGCCCAGGTCACGGCGCTGCGCCTCGGGGGTGAGGATCGAGCTAGCCGCCTGGTGGCCCTGCATCCGACCTCGCACATCCTCAACCACGAGCGTTCCAACTACCAGTTGCTGGACCATTTCCAGGCGCTGTGCGCGGGCGACCGTCACCGTCCATGGATCGAGGCCGACCTGGCGGCGGTGCCGGACCGCCTCGGCGCCATCGGCCTCGAGATCCCGATGCGCGAAATCGGCGGCCAGCTCACTGACTGGGACGAGCTGGAAGCGATCAAACGCCATTGCCGCACGCGCGGCATCCACCTGCACATGGATGGCGCGCGCCTGTGGGAAGCGGCGGCGGGCTATGGCCGGGATGTCGCGGCGATCGCGGCCGGCTTCGACTCGGTGTACGTCTCGCTGTACAAGGGCATCGGCGGGCTGGGTGGCGCCATGCTGCTCGGTAGCCGCGCCTTCGTGGACCGCTGCGCCGAATGGTTCCGGCGCCAGGGCGGCAACGTCATTCACCGCTCGCCCTATATCGTGGCGGCGGCCATGCAGTTCGACGCGCGGCTGGCGGCGATGCCCGCGTATTTCGAGCGCACGCGCTTGCTGTACCAGGCATTGCGCGCCTATCCCGAACTGCGCCTCAATCCCGCCGCGCCGCAATCGAACATGCTGCACATTCACCTGCCGGTCGAGCGCGAGCGCGCATTCGCGGTGCGCGATGCGCTGGCGCGCGAGCACGGCATCTGGATGTTCAACCGCGCCGTCCATGGCGCGCTGCCGGCGTCGAGTGTGATCGAGATCTACGTCGGCGACAACCTGCTGTCGATGTCCGACGATACGGTGCGAGAAGCACTGCGGCTATTCGCCGCGGCGCTGGCGGCGAATGCTAAAATGACAGATTCTTCAACCACGTAACGCAATGCGCCAATATCTCGAATTCATGCGCCATGTGAAAGAGCATGGCGCCATCAAGACCGACCGCACCGGCACCGGCACCCGCTCGGTGTTCGGCTACCAGATGCGCTTTAATCTGCAGGAAGGCTTCCCGCTCCTGACCACCAAGAAGGTGCACCTGAAGTCGATCATCCATGAACTGATCTGGTTCCTGCAGGGCTCGACCAATATCGCCTACCTGAAGGAAAACGGCGTGTCCATCTGGGACGAATGGGCCGATGCCGAGGGCAACCTGGGGCCGATCTACGGCTACCAGTGGCGCAACTGGCCGACGCCCTCCGGCGAGCACATCGACCAGATATCGCAGGTACTGGAACAGATCCGCGCCACGCCGGACTCGCGCCGCATGATCGTCTCGGCCTGGAACGTGGCCGACGTGCCGCAGATGAAACTGCCGCCCTGCCATGCGCTGTTCCAGTTCTACGTGGCCGACGGCAAGCTGTCCTGCCAGTTGTACCAGCGCAGCGCCGACATCTTCCTGGGCGTGCCCTTCAATATCGCCTCGTACGCGATCCTGACCCACATGATGGCCCAGCAGGCCGGGCTCGAAGTGGGCGACTTCGTCTGGACCGGCGGCGACTGCCACCTCTATTCGAACCACATGGAACAGGTCGAGCTACAGCTGTCGCGCGAGACCCGCGCGCTGCCGCGCCTCGAGATCAAGCGCAAGCCCGATTCGCTGTTCGACTATCGCTTCGAGGACTTCGAGATCACGGGCTACGATCCGCATCCGGCGATCAAGGCGCCGGTGGCCGTATGAGCGATGCTGCCCGCCTGACCCTGGTGGTCGCGGTCGACGCCAATAACGGCATCGGCGTCGACAACAAGATGCCCTGGCACCTGCCCGAGGATTTCGCCCATTTCAAGCGCGTCACGCTCGGCAAACCGGTGATCATGGGCCGCAAGACCTTCGATTCGATCGGCCGCGTCCTGCCCGGACGCCGCAATATCGTCATCACGCGCAACGCCGACTGGTCGCACGAAGGCGCCGAGCGCGCGACGTCGCTGGATGCGGCCATCGCCATGCTCGACGGCGCGCCGGCCAGCATCATCGGCGGCGCCCAGGTCTTCGCGCAGGCCATGGACATCGCCGACGCCATGATCGTCACCCATATCGGCCGTGTTTTCGACTGCGATACGTTCTTTCCGCCGATCGACGCGGCCGTGTGGCGCGAAACGGCGCGCGATACCCATCACAGCCAGGCCAATGGCTTCGATTACGCCTTCGTGACGTATGCACGCCGCGGGGCGATGCCATGAACGAGTCGGCACGCCCACCGGGCTCGCGCGGCGGCGACGGCTTCTCGGGGCGCATCGCGGTACTGATCGCGGTACTGGCCACGCTCGGCACCCTGTTCGCCTTCCTGGGCACGTCGTCGCACAACGACGCCAGCCTGTACAAGACCCAGGCGGCGATGGAAAAGACCAGCGCCGCCAATGCCTGGAGCCACTACCAGGCCAAGTCGAGCCGCCAGAACCTGGCCGAGCTGGCCGCGACCCTGCCCGGCGTCGACGGCGTGCGCTACCGCGACGAAGCGGAGCGCTACCGGGAAGAAAAGGACGTCATCCGCAAGGAAGCCGAGCGCTGGGAAGCGGCATCGGGCGAATCGAACCGCCGCTCGGACGAAGCCCTGCACCGCCAGCGCCAGTGGGCCGCCGCCTCGGTGGCCCAGCAGATCGCGATCTCGCTGGCCGCCGTCACGCTGCTGGCGCGCCGCACCTGGCTGCTCACGCTCACCGGGGCCGTGGCCGCTTTCGGCATCACGCTGGGGCTGTTCGCCTTCATGCATGGCAGCGTCACGGCGCTGTCACCGATCCCGCTCGTCGGCGCCCTGATTGCGGCGCTGTTGACCGAGGGCATCCGTCGCGCCGGACGCCGAGTGGATAGCTGAACAGGACTAGAGTGCGCCACCCTTCCGGAACAGTGGCTAACCTAGCAAAAAAACTTGCACCGGGACCCGTGTTTTCTGCGAAAATCCGCTTCTCATTTTTCTACGGTGCCGTGCGCGGCGGCCAGACCCTCCGGAATGTTCCGGAGAGGACCTGCCGCTTCCACGGCGCTTCGTTTTGGAGCTGTCCATGAAATTTCGTTTCCCTATCGTCATCATCGATGAGGATTTCCGCTCGGAGAACACCTCCGGTCTCGGCATTCGCGCCCTCGCGGCCGCGATGGAACAGGAAGGCATGGAGGTCGTCGGTGTGACCAGCTATGGCGACCTGTCCCAGTTCGCCCAGCAGCAATCGCGTGCATCGGCCTTCGTCCTGTCGATCGACGACGAGGAATTCGGCGGCGGCTCGCTCGAAGAGACCGACTTCGCACTGACCGGCCTGCGTGCCTTCGTGAAGGAAATCCGTCACAAGAACGCCAATATCCCGATCTATATCTATGGCGAGACGCGTACCAGCCGCCACATCCCGAACGACATCCTGAAGGAGCTGCATGGCTTCATCCACATGTTCGAGGACACCCCGGAATTCGTGGCGCGTCACATCATCCGCGAGGCCAAGGCCTACCTCGACAGCCTGGCGCCGCCGTTCTTCCGCGCGCTGGTCAACTATGCCTACGACGGCTCCTATTCGTGGCACTGCCCGGGCCACTCGGGCGGCGTGGCTTTCCTGAAGTCGCCGATCGGCCAGATGTTCCACCAGTTCTTTGGCGAGAACATGCTGCGCGCCGACGTCTGCAACGCGGTCGAAGAACTTGGCCAGCTGCTCGACCATACCGGCCCGGTGGCCAAGTCCGAACGCAACGCCGCGCGCATCTACAGCGCCGACCACTGCTATTTCGTGACCAACGGCACCTCCACCTCGAACAAGATGGTGTGGCACTCGACCGTGGCGCCGGGCGACATCGTCGTGGTCGACCGCAACTGCCACAAGTCGATCCTGCACTCGATCATCATGTGCGGCGCGATTCCCGTGTTCCTGATGCCGACCCGGAATCACCTGGGCATCATCGGCCCGATCCCGCTCGAAGAGTTCACGCCCGAATCGATCGCCCGCAAGATCGAAGCCAATCCGTTCGCACGCGACGCCGTCAACAAGAAGCCGCGCATCCTCACCATCACCCAGTCGACCTACGACGGCGTGGTGTACAACGTCGAGACCCTGCGCGAAATGCTGGACGGGAAGATCGACACCCTGCACTTCGACGAAGCCTGGCTGCCGCACGCAACCTTCCATGACTTCTACAAGAACATGCACGCGATCGGGCAGAACCGCCCGCGCGCCAAGGAGTCGATGATCTTCTCGACCCAGTCGACGCACAAGCTGCTGGCCGGCCTGTCGCAGGCTTCGCAGGTGCTGGTGCGCGAATCCGAATCGGTCAAGCTCGACCAGGATGCCTTCAACGAGGCCTACCTGATGCACACCTCGACCTCGCCGCAATATTCGATCATCGCTTCGTGCGACGTCGCCGCGGCCATGATGGAAGCGCCGGGCGGCACCGCCCTGGTCGAGGAATCGATCCTTGAAGCGCTGGACTTCCGCCGCGCGATGAAGAAGGTCGACGAGGACTTCGGCGCCGACTGGTGGTTCCAGGTCTGGGGTCCGGATAAATTCTCGGAAGAAGGCATCGGCACCCAGGACGACTGGATGATCCGCGCCGAAGAGAACTGGCACGGCTTCGGCAAGCTGGCGCCGGGCTTCAATATGCTCGACCCGATCAAGGCCACCATCGTGACCCCGGGCCTGGACCTGTCGGGCCAGTTCGGCGAGACCGGCATCCCGGCCTCGATCGTCACCAAGTACCTGGCCGAGCACGGCGTCATCATCGAGAAGTGCGGCCTGTACTCGTTCTTCATCATGTTCACCATCGGCATCACCAAGGGCCGCTGGAACACGCTGGTGACGGCGCTGCAGCAGTTCAAGGACGACTACGACCGCAACGCCCCGATGTGGCGCGCGATGCCGCAGTTCGCCTCGGCCAACCCGCGCTACGAGACGCACGGCCTGCGCGACCTGTGCACCGAGATCCACACCTTCTACAAGTCGCGCGACGTGGCCCGCCTGACCACCGAGATGTATTTGTCGGACATGATCCCGGCCATGAAGCCGTCGGACGCCTTCGCCCATATGGCGCACCGCAAGATCGAGCGCGTGGCGATCGACGAACTCGAAGGACGCATCACCGCGATCCTGCTGACGCCTTACCCGCCGGGCATTCCGCTGCTGATCCCGGGCGAGCGTTTCAACCGCGTGATCGTCGACTACCTGCGCTTCGCGCGCGACTTCAACGAACGCTTCCCGGGCTTCGAGACCGACGTCCACGGCCTGGTCAAGCGTGAAGTCGACGGCAAGCGCGGTTACTTCGTCGATTGCGTGAGGCAGGACGCGTAAACCGAAACGGAGGCTGGGACTGGAGCCTCTGCCCGCCGAGAGAGGCCCGGATCGAATCCGGGCCTTTTTTTTCGCGTATCATTTTCGCCCATGGATACCATCGACGTCGACTCCGCCGCCTTCTTCACCGCCCGCCGCCCGCGCCTGCAGCGCATCGCCTACCGCATGCTCGGTTCCGTGGCCGAGGCCGAGGACGTGGTGCAGGACGCCTGGCTGCGCTGGCACGGCGCCCACCAGGAGGCGGTGCGCGAACCGGAAGCCTTCCTGGTGCGCACCGTGACGCGCCTGTGCCTGGACGTGCTCAAGTCGGCGCGCATCAAGCGCGAGCAATACATCGGCCCCTGGCTGCCGGAACCTTTCATCGATCCCTCCGATGAAGACGACGACGACATCACCCTGCCCCTGATGCTGGCGATGGAGCGCCTGTCGCCGCTGGAGCGCGCCGCCTTTTTGCTGCACGATGTGTTCGACCTGGACTTCGACGAGGTGGCCGAGGCGATCGGTCGCGAACCGGCGGCCTGCCGCCAGCTGGCCAGCCGTGCGCGCGCCCACGTGGCCGGCGCGCGGCCGCGCTTCCCGGTGCCCTCGGCCCGCCAGAAAGAGATCGCCGCCGCCTTCTTCGCCGCCTCGCGCAGCGGCGACGTGGCCCAGCTCACCCAACTGCTGTCGAGCGACGTGGTGTTCTATGGCGACGGCGGCGGCAAGCGCCCGGCCGTGATGAACCCGATCTTCGGGCAAGAGAAGGTGCTGCGCTTCCTGCTGGCGCAGAAGGTGAAGGCGGCCTGGGATGCGGCCGAGTTGCTGGGCTCGCCCAGCATCGACGGCCTGCCGGGACGGATCACGCTCGAACCCGACGCCATGCTGCAGACGATGGCGCTCGAGATCGACGACGGGCGCGTCAAGGCCATCTATGTGATGCGCAATCCGGACAAGCTGGGACACCTGGCGCCCTCGGGACACCGGGCGCGCCAGGAGGACTGAAGACCGGTCAGGTCTTCGGCAGGGTCACGCCGTGCTGGCCCTGGTACTTGCCGCCACGGTCCTTGTACGAGGTCTCGCAGACTTCGTCGCTTTCGAAGAACAGCACCTGGGCGCAGCCTTCGCCGGCGTAGATCTTGGCCGGCAGCGGGGTGGTGTTCGAGAACTCCAGCGTCACGTAGCCTTCCCATTCCGGCTCGAACGGCGTCACGTTGACGATGATGCCGCAGCGCGCATAGGTCGACTTGCCCAGGCAGACCGTCAGCACATTGCGCGGAATGCGGAAGTATTCGATGGTGCGCGCCAGCGCGAACGAGTTCGGCGGGATGATGCAGACGTCGCTCTTGACGTCGACGAAGGAGTTCGAATCGAAGTTCTTCGGGTCGACGATGGTGCTGTTGATGTTGGTAAACACCTTGAATTCGTCGGCGCAGCGGATGTCGTAGCCGTACGAGGAGGTGCCGAAGGAGATGATGCGGCGGCCGTCCTGCTCACGTACCTGCTGCGGCTCGAACGGCTCGATCATGCCGGTGCTCTGCGCCATGCGGCGGATCCATTTGTCGCTCTTGATAGTCATTGTCGGTTTCCAGCAGGGAGAAAATCCCGCGATTTTACGCGAAATGGAGCCGCCGGTGATGGTCGTCGACAGCCGGCCTGCCAATATACATTGCGAGCAAGCGCAATTGTGAATACCATAAGTTACCCTATACGATGGAGATCCACATGCAGCATCTGCCCAAGGCCCTGATCGGCGTGTTCGTCCTGACCCTCGCCGCATGCACGACCGCGCCAACCACCGACCAGCCGGCGCCCCCGGCCGCGGCGGCGCCCGCCATCGCGGCCAAGGTCGACGATGAAACCCTGACTGGCTCGCGGATTCCGAAAAAAGGCGGCGGCGACCGTACCGTCAGGACCGTCGGTTCGCGCGACGCGCGCGACTCTTTCGACAACCAGGCCAAGCCGATGGACCGCCAGTAGCCTAGGGCCGCATTGGTGCGGCCAGCAGTCGCTCGATCATCGCCTGCGTCAGGCGCGCCGTCTCCTGCGGCTTTTCGAGCGGGTACAGGTGGCCGCCCTCGATCATGACCAGGTTTTCGCCCACCAGCTTGCGGGTGCCGTCCATGCCCGCCTGGCGCATCTCTTCCGAGCGGGTGCCGGCGACGAAGCCGACCGGCACCGGGAACGGTTCGCGGATCACGGCGTCCATGTGGTGCGGGAGCGTCTGGTAGATGGCCGATTCCACGTCGCGACGGAAGCGCAAGGTCACGCCGTCCGGATGCGGCGCCAGTCCGTGTTCCAGGTAGTCGTCCAGGGCGCCCGGGGCCCAGGCCTGGAAGATCGGCTTGGCGCTGAAGTGCTGGAAAGCGGCGTCGCGGCTGGGCCACAGCTCGCGGCGCTTGCGCGCGAAGCGCGCCGGCGACAGGCGTTCGCCCCAGCCGGCCAGCTTCGCCAGGCGCCAGCCCAGCGCGCGCCAACCCGCCACCACCGGCGAATCGAGCATCACCACGCAGCGCGCGAGGTCGGGGCGGCGCTTGGCCGCCATCATGCACAGCATCCCGCCCAGCGAATGGCCGACCAGGATCGCCGGCCGGCCGTAACCTTCCAGGTGCTCGACCAGTTCGTCGACCAGCGCGCCCCAGCCGTCGGCGACCGGATGGCGCGGATCGTGGCCGTGCATGTCGAGGGTGTGCACGTCGTAGCGCTCGCGCAGCTGCGCCAGCAGGCGGTTGTAGGTGCCGGCCGGGTAACTGTTGCCATGGGCGAAATGAAGCAGGGGTCTGGACATGGGCGGGCGCGATCGGATGCAGGAGCGCCCAATTGTAATGTCCCGCGCCGCCGGGCGGTCCGCCTTTAGAAGGAAACGCCTACAAGCAGCTCGGCGGTATAGCCCTGGACCGCATTGCCTGTTACGCTCGCCATCTGCAGCGCCGTCCCGTCGGCAAAGACGTTGTCCGTCGCGTAGCTGATACGTGCCAGGTTGCGCACGCTGCTGGCGTAGCCGCTGCTGGCATAGGCATCAATGAGCGTCGCCAGCGGGAATGCGAACTGCGAGGTCTTGACCCGGTTCGCCGCGCTGTTCGCCTTGGCCAGGGTCGGATAGACTTCGAAATGCACGTGCGGCATGCGGCCGTCATAGCAGCCCGGGAAGATGGTCGTGAACGTGACCCAGCCGTCGCTGTCGGCTTCCTGCACGCCGCGCAGGTAATTCTCGTCCACGATGCCGTTCGAGTACATCGAATAGCCGCCTTCGCGGGTGCAATGCCACAGATAGACGGCCGCCCCGCCCGCCGCGGCGCAGCCCTGGAGCACATTCTCGATCTTCAGGCGGATGACCAGCGGCACGCCCTGGGCCACGCCGCTGGCGCCGCCCACGCTGGCGCGAATATCGGCGCGCACGATGCCGGACAGGGTCAACGCATTGGCCACGCCCTTGGCGTTGCGGTTGGTGCCGTCGCCCGGATAGGGGCCGCCGGTCTCCTCGGGGATGACGGAGCAGGCGGCATTGCCTCCCGTCGTGCCACCGCCCGTGCCGTTACCGGTGGTGGTGGTCGAGGTCGAGATGCCGTAGCCATCGTCCACGCTGCCGCCGCAGCCGGCCAGCGGCAGCGCCGCCGTGCTCATGCCAAGACCCAGCCAGCGCAGCAACTGGCGGCGCGTGGCAGGCCGCGCCAGCAGGCGCGCCAGATCGACGCCGAGGCCGAGGCCGAGGTGGTGATCGTCATGCGCCTCCTGCGCGACGCGGGAGATGATCCGCGCGCCCATCTCGTCACCCCTGTCCATGCAGGCTTGGGCAGCGCGTACGGCCGAGCGAGTTGTGGGCAAAGTCATCGTCAGTCCTCCTGTGGTGTTGACGCGGCCATTGTGTGGCGGGCAGGTGTAAAGCGGGCCTAAGCGAGGTAAATCCGGGTAAAGCCGCCCGCTGCGGGAAAGACCGGAATGCGCGACTGCGCTATCCTGTCGCCATGAACCATGTATTGCTTATCGATGACGACGTCGAACTCGTCGGCATGTTCGCCGAATACCTCGAACAGGAAGGGTTCAGGGTCACCTGCGTCCACAACGGCGACGATGGCGCGCGCGAAGCGCTCAGCGGCCGCCACGCCATCGCCATCCTCGACGTCATGATGCCCGGCACCAGCGGCATCGACGCCCTGCGCCAGATCCGCGCCGCCAGCCGCATCCCGGTCCTGATGCTGACCGCGCGCGGCGACGACGCCGACCGCATCCTCGGCCTCGAACTGGGCGCCGACGACTATGTGGCCAAGCCCTGCACGCCGCGCGAACTGACCGCGCGGGTGCGCGCCATCCTGCGCCGCACCCAGGGGCAGACGGAAAGCATTCCGGGCGCGGCCCTCACGGTCGGCAAGCTGACCATGCATCCCGAGGGACGGCGCGCCACCTGGGACGGCGCGCCGCTGGACCTGACCAGCACCGAATTCAACCTGCTGGAAGTGCTGGCCCGGAATGCCGGTAAGCCGGTGAGCAAGAACGAGCTGTCGGAACAAGGCCTGGGACGGCCGCTGGCACGCTTCGATCGCAATATCGACGTTCACCTGAGCAGCCTGCGCCACAAGCTGGGACCGCTGGCGGACGGCCGTTCCTGCCTGCAGACCATCTACCGCCAGGGCTACCAATTGATCAAGGAGTAGCATGGGGCGGCTGTTCTGGAAGTTCTTCCTCTGCATTCTGCTGGCGCAGCTGACGGCCACAATCGCCATCGGCGGCGCATTCTGGCTGCGCGACCAGGCGCGCCAGAAGGCCAGCTCGAGCCTCGATTCGGGCCCGCCGGCCACGGTCGCCCTTGATGCTGCGGCGGCCACCCTGCGCCACGGCGGAGAAGCTGCGCTGCGCGGCCTGCTGGCCGACCTGCAGCGCCCGCAGCTGTACGTGCTCGACGAAGCCCGCCGCGACCTGCTCGGGCGCCCAGTGCCGGCCGAGCTGCTCAAGGAAGCCGAGCGCCAGCTCGGCAACGGCGAACGGCGCGGCGCCTGGCGCGGCGCACGGCATCTGGTCGGGCCCGGCGGCGAGCGCTACCTGGCCTTCGTCCCGCGCCAGTCGGGCCGGGCGGAGGGAATGCGTCGCGGCCCGCCAGACCCGCTGGCGCCGGCGCTCGACCCGGGCGCACGCCGCCGCATCGGCCAGACCGTCGTGATCGGCGCCGCCGTCGTGGCCAGCCTGCTGTTCGCGGCCCTGCTGGCCTGGTATTTCTCCCGTCCCATCCGCGCCCTGCGCAGCGCCTTCGAGGCCGCCGCCGCAGGTGACCTGGCGCCGCGCTTCGGCCGCGCCACCAAGGGCGGCGACGAACTGTCCGACCTGGGACGCGACTTCGACCGCATGAGCGGCCGCCTGCGCACCCTGATGGATGGCCAGCGCCGCCTGCTGCACGACGTCTCGCACGAGCTGCGCTCGCCGCTGGCACGCATGCAGGCGGCAGTCGGGCTGGCGCACCAGCAGCCGGACAAGTTCGCGAGCACGCTCGAACGCATCGAGCGCGAGAGCAACCGCATGGACAAGCTGATCGGCGAGCTGTTGACCCTGTCCCGCCTGGAGGCCATGCCCGACGCGCTGCGGCGCGAGGCGGTCGACCTGACCGAGCTGGCGGACGGGATCGTGGCCGATGCCCGCTTCGAGGCGTCCGAGTCGACCCGGATCCTGATCGAGGCCGAGGGCACCGTCGGAGTAACAGGCGATCCCGACCTGCTGTGGAGCGCCCTGGAAAACGTGGTGCGCAACGCGGCCAAGCACGGCGCCCAGGGTGGCATCGTGAACGTGACGGTGCGCGCCGACGAGAAGCTGGCCCGCATCGACGTGCTCGATCGCGGGCCGGGCATCGCGCAGCAAGACCTGGCGGCGATCTTCCAGCCCTTCTTTCGTGCCGGCGCATCGCGCACCGGCGTCGATGGCCACGGCTTGGGCCTGGCGATTGCGCAGCGCGTGCTGCACGCCCATGGCGGCGAGATCGTGGCGCGCAACCGCGAGGGCGGTGGCCTGCAGGTGACGATCACGCTGCCGCGCGCCTGATTCGGCTGGCCGTCACCCCATCGATATTGCCCAAAGAACCAGCAGGGAGGTAGAATACGGCGGCCTTCTCCACCTGAGTGCTATCGCTCGCATATCTGGAGCGATCTTGCTCAAGCGCCTGTCCACCTATTGGTTCGCCCCCCTGTTCCTGGCCATCGCCGGATTCGCCCTGGCCACGACCTCGCTGACCGGCGATGGTTATGAATACATGCTGACCATGCACGCGCTCTACGAGCATGGTACGCCCGACATCACCCACGCCGACCTGGAGTCGCTGAAACACAGCGCAGGCGGCATGCCGTTCTATGGCGCGACCCTGGGCGACCTGATGCCGCAGCTCCATGAGCACCTGCGCGCACCCGGGAAGACGCCGGCCTACACCTTCACGGTCATGCCGAACGATGCCGGCCACTTCTACGGCATCCATTTTGGCTTGTACTCGCTGCTGGCGCTGCCCTTCTACGCGCTGCTGAAAGCCTTCGGCGCGCAGCCATACTACGCGTTCACCCTGCTCAACCTGTGCTTCTGCGCCGGCGCCCTCCCGTATATCAGGCGCGCGTTGCCCAAACAATCCTCGCTCGCGATGCTGCTGTTCCTGCTGGGGGGCACGACGTTCTACCTGAACTGGACCGGCCCCGAAGTGATGACCGCCAGCTGCGTGCTGATCGCCTGCCTCGCAAGCCTGCGCGGCCAGGCCGGGCTGGCCATCCTGTGCGCCGGCCTGGCGGCGAGCCAGAATCCCCCGCTGGCGCTTCTGATTCCCTTTGCTTGCGCCTGCCGCGTCCTGATCGTCAGGTATCCCAGGCTGCAGTGGCCGGAAAGCATCGCCGCGCCCCTGGGCAGGCGCGAGCTCGTGCTGGCCGCGGCCGGCATCTTGCTGACGCTGGCGCCGTTTGTCTTCTTCCAGTGGACGTTCGGCACGCCGAGCGTGATCGCGCGCGACTTCAACGGCTCCGAATTCGTCACCGGCGCCCGCCTGTTCTCGCTGTTCTTCGACCTGAACCAGGGAATGATCATCGGCAGCCCCGGCATCGCGCTGGCGGTATTGCTCGGATTGTTCGTGCTGCCGAAAGGGCAGCGCGCCACGTGGCTGCTCATAGCGGCGCCGGTGCTGGCACTGATCGTCCTGATGGCCGTGCCCGCGCTGAGCACCATCAACTGGAACTCGGGCGGCGTGGTCATGACGCGCTACAGCTACTGGCTGAGCATACCGCTGCTAGCGCTGGCCCTGCTGGCGGCGCGGCTATCTTCACCAAGGCCGCGCATTGCGCTGCTGCTCGGCGGCGTGGCGCTGCAGGCGGTGGTGCTGTCGGGTACCGGCCTGCTGGGAGAAAAGACCATCTTCATCGAACACTCGGCGCCGGCGCGCTGGGCGCTCAGCCACTTCCCGGAGTACTACAACCCCGAAGCCGAGATCTTCCACGCCCGGAACCAGAAACGGGTGACCCTGCCGCTGCCGAAAGACAGCATCTCGGTATTCAGCGTCGACGGCAAGCCGACCAAGATCATGCGGCATCGATCGAACTGGAGCGCACCGCCCGGCCTGTGCGCCGCGGGCGAGGCGCTGCAAGGACACGATGTACGTGACGTCTCGCGCGAATGGAAATACCTGCATGCGCCGTTCACCTGCGTGCCCGCTCGCTAGGCTTGTCAGCGGCCATGCCAGTAACGGGCGTGTTCGACCCGGTAAGCGCGCGCGATCAGGCCATCGGCTGAATCGAGCGTGATGGCGCCCGTCTGGTCGGTCCGCATCTGGTCGATGCCCATGGCGCGGTAACGCTCGACCACTTCCTTTTTGGGATGGCGATATCGGTTGCGGTGGCCAACCTGGAACAGCGCCAGGTCGGGACGCACCGCCGCCAGGAACGCCGAGGTCGACGACGTACCGCTGCCATGATGCGGCGCAAGTAAAACCTTGGCGCGCAGGCGTTCACCGGCCGTGACGAGCAGTTCGGCCTCCTGCGCCGCTTCGATGTCGGCCGCCAGCAGCATGGCCGTGCCAGCGGCGCTCACGCGCAGCACGCAGCTGCGCGCATTGGCCTTCAGACGCGGATTGGCATAGCTGCCCGGGTCGGGGCCAAGCATCTCGAAACGCACGCCATCCCACGTCCACGCCTGTCCGGCTGCGCAGCGCCGTGTACGCTTCGCCTTGCGCAGCACGGGATGCGAGGCCGGCAGGGATGACACCAGGCTGTCGACCTCCAGCGCCTGGAGCACGGCATCGGCGCCGCCGACGTGATCGAGGTCGCTGTGCGACACCACCAGCGTGTCCAGCCGCCCTACGCCGCGCCCGCGCAGGTAAGGCAGGATGACGCGGGTAGCGCCGCTGGCGCCGGGCGCGTACTGCGGGCCGGTATCGTACAGCAGGCGGTGGCGGTGGGTTTCGACCAGCAGCGCCATGCCCTGGCCGACGTCGAAGGCGGTGACGCTGAACGCGCCGGGTGGCGGCGCCGTCGGCAGTTGCGTCAGCAGCGGGGTCCAGGCCGCGAGGCCGGCCCAGCGCTGCGGCCAGCCGCGCGGCGCCAGCATCCATGCGGTGCCATAGAGCGCCAGCGCGAGCATCCAGGGCGTCGGCGCCGGCGCGGTCCATACCGCCAGCGCCGGCGCGGCCAGCCGTTGCAGGGGCCAGGCCAGCAACTCGATCGCCAGGTGGGCCACCCCCAGGACCACGTCGGCCAGCGGCGACGGCAGGATGCTGCCGACCAGCGCCAGCGGCGTCACGAACAGGCTGATGACGGGGATCGCGACCGCGTTCGCCAATGGACTCACCAAAGAAATCTGACCGAACAGCAGCAGCGTGAGCGGCGCCAGGCCGATGGTGACGGCCCATTGGGTGCGCGCCGCCACCAGCAGCCCCGCGCGCCAGCCGCGCGTCCGTTCTCCGAGCCGTCCGCTGCAGGCATACAGGATCGCGGCGACGGCGCCGAAGGACAGCCAGAATCCGGGCCACAGCATGGCCCAGGGATCGAGCAGCACGACGATGCCCAGCGCCAGGCACAGGACATGCGAGCTGGATGCGATGCGGCCGCACCAGACCGCGGCCGCGACCACCGCCAGCATATAGAAGGTGCGCTGGGCCGGCACCCCGAAGCCGGCCAGCAGCACGTACATCAGCGCCACCATCGCTCCCGCCAGCGCGGCGGCCTTCTGGGCCGGGAGCCGCAGCGGCAGCTGGGCGTCGGTCCAGAACGAGCGGCGCCACAGGCTTGCGACGATCCAGGCCGCGAAGCCCGCCACCATCGTGATATGCAGGCCTGAGATCGACACCAGGTGACTGATGCCGGTGCGGTTGAACACGTCCCAGTCGTCCTGGTCGATGCCGCGCTGGTCGCCGATGACCAGGGCCACGATCACGCCCGCATACGGCTCGCCGTCGAGGGTGGACAGGATGCGCGCGCGCAGGTAGCCGCGCGCGCGTTCGATCGCGTAGCCGGCGCCGGGGGTCCAGTCGTCGAGGCGTTCGTTGCGGCTGCCTGCGGGACGGACGTAGCCGGTGGCGCGCACACCCTGCTCCAGCAGCCAGGCTTCGTAGTCGAAGCCGTGGGGGTTGGCGTTGCCGTGGGGGCGCTGCAGGCGTACCACCAGGCGCCAGTGTTCGCCAGGGTGGATGAAGGCGGGATCGGCGGCCGTGGCGCCGTACCAGGACAGGACGATCTTTGGCGGGACGCTGGCGTTACGGGTTTCGGTGTGGGCGACGTCGAACTGGAAGCGCACGCCGCCGTCGAAGCGGTGCGGGAGGCTGGCGATGGTGCCGGTGACGGTGATGTCGCGACCTTCGTCGTCGTGGGGCAAGGCCTTGCTCAGTGCCAGGTGGGCGATGAAGGCGGCCCAGCAGAAGCCGAGCAGGAGACCGGTTGTGAGCATTCGGGGCAGGCCGCGCAAGAACAGGCAGGCTACGGCTGCGAGCATGCAGGCGCTCAACGTCCTCGCATCTGGCAACGCGGACTGGATCTGGACCAAGCAGGCGCCGGCGGCGAATGTCAGGATTGCGCTGCGCATGCGCAGGATGGCTTCTGTGATTTAAGTTGGCATATGCGACGAATGTTGGCCAGTTGTCGCGGTACGCACCTCGACCACGTCAGTATTTCGACGGCCAATCGATTTCACTTGCGCCCCTGTCAGCTGCCCAGCGCCGCACTAGTACCGCCAGGCGTATCCGCGTATCGGACGAGTTGCCAGGCACTACGTCGATGAATGAGTTCCGGATGTGGACTGCCACGCCCATGCAGCGGCGCACGGAAGGTCGCTGCGGGCAACAAACTTCCAGCAGCAAACCAGCGAATCCCATCGAGTGCATGGCTATCTTCGCAACGCCACCATCCGCTAGCTGGGCAGGCCGCGCCAGTCTTCGTGATACTGCCTATCGGTGGCTCGACATATGCCATGGGCGAGTCGCCAGCAAGTGTCGCGAGCAGTTCTGAACCGGGAATAGCTTGCTCAATACCTGGCAGAGAAGCAAGACGCACGCTGCTACGTTTGTCTACCAGCGTCCATAAGGTCGGGTTACTGCTCTCGAAGCTAGGCTGCACGCCGCGCAGCCTCTGCCATACGGTCTGCTGGGGCAAGAGCAGTGCTTGGGGCATGCGTTGGCCCTCTCTGACGAATTGCTGCTGCCCGCCGAACACGCCGATGTCTCTATTGCCATCGCTACATTGCCACCATCCGCTATGCGGACACACATCACCGGCAGATGCACAAGTGCCGAGCGCCACTGTTGTTTGCTGAGACGTTGTTGCGCCTGCTGGTTCGATAGAGCGAAGCCGAATACTGGTAGCAATCCGGTCCCAGAGATCAAACATTGCCTCTTCAGACAGCGTCGACTGCACAGGTTTACCGCCGGTGACCGGATTGGTGCCCGACTCCAGTTCCAATGTCAGCAAGGGCGCATGAATGTCGTCCTGTTTGCCGGCCATTTCCCACTGAAATGAATACCCGGTAGTAAAGTTAGGTTCCAACACCCGCATGACCAATTCATCGCCGGTCAAGCCGTTGATGGTGCGCGAATGCTCGCGTAGGTGCGTAAAAGCCAGGCGCATGAAGACGGGTTGACGCTCGGCCGATGCCGCGTGCCGCGCTAGCAATCCAGGAGCCGGCTCGGTCCCCGCCAGCGAAGAAAGGACGATGTTGACGTCAGGATGTCCCGGCAATCCAGCGAACATGACGACGCTCTCGTTCTCCGGATGCTCATATGGATCGCGAACGATTGCGTGCCCTATGCAAAAACCATTTTCTCGCGGTATCTCATCCTGGCCCAAAGGACGGAACTGCCCAAGTAGCCTGGCTAGTTCATCTCCGCTGTCCAAAGCCATTCCGTCAGCTTTTGCCGTGACGCTGACGCCTGGAAGCCGAATCATCCCTTGTACATCGACGTCTTCGATCGCGACGATCCGCTTTCCTTCGAAGGCCCGCGCCTTGCGCCGGTTGTATACGTAGACTTTTCCTTGCGCAGTAGTCAATGAGACTGGCTTTACCGACTCGAACTGGCGAAGGCCGGTTCCCCCGTCCGACTCATCGGCTTCGGTTTCGAACTGCTTGAGACGCTCGGCGAATTCCTCGTCCGTTTCAAGTGCGGTGCTCGCGACATCATAACCACTGACAAATCCACGTCCGATATGTACTGTTGCGTCGGCCGGAAGGTCGATGAGAAATCGACCGACGCAAATCGTCTTCATCTTATCTGTCATCTTCGCCACCTTTTGCTTATCTTGTACGGTCTGTACCGAGTTGGCGAAAAAGGACGCCAGCGCCAGGGACAACGCCATTACACCGCCAATCCAGCGCACCCGGCTCCTGAGCCGTTTCATCTGATTTCCTGAACGATCTTGACGATAAGATGCCGTGTCAGGAGTAGCATGTCCTCATGATGAAAGCTGTCCTGATGCCGAAATCCAGCTGGCGCAAAAATCTGTCGGATGTGGTGCGTCGGTCCTGCACCGGATTGAACAGGCAATGTTTCGTCCCCATTGGCATCTTGCGGCCAAACCGAGAACGACAGACGTACGCCACCCTCGACCTCGATTTCTCGCGCACCGTCTTTTCCATATGCGATCAACTTGCCGGCCCGGATATTTGCTGGCGTAAGGACGGCGTGGGAGCTGGGGGGAACCTTGGCTACCCATCTGATCTGCCCGTATGCTTTCAGTGACCTGTCCGCACCATAGAAGGCGTACGTATTTGGGTGATAATACGGACGACCCGGCTCGTTCGGAGATTCGTCTGACAAGACTTTTGTATGGAAGCGCTCAGCTTCATCAATGGCACTTAGAATGCGCTTCCTGACGCCGCCGTTCTTTCTTCCGTAGCGATGAGCTGGATCTGCCAAGACAGGGTCAATCATTCGATACCAGGAGTCCATGTCACGATACAGCTCGTACGGACTACTCACGGGGAGTGACACCATGTCACGTACATCGTCCCGTCCATTTGCTCCCCATATGGTCTTGATAATCAACCATGGTTTTGGATAAAGATGGTTTGGCAGAAGTTGTAGGACTCCTGGCGCGACTGCCATCACCGGTGTTGTCTTGGCGCTTGTATCTCCCGCAATCTCGGCGAATTTGGCCGCTTTAATATTATCGGCCAAGCCGTTGGTGAAGTTCCCGCCCTCGGTGCCGCATGCGATACGGCGATATGCAACAGGGGCGCCCAAGGCTGGCATCACTGCGTGTATGATCCCTGCTATATCGGAGCCGCCGCTCTCGGGGACACTCAGGCGCGAGCAGGCCCGTGCAACAAGCCCCCCCATTGAGTGAGTCACAATGATGACCTGACGGCACTCATGCCTTCTTTCGGTCCAAAATTTCTTGATCTGATCGATCCGTTTACGCAGGGATTTAGCTGCAACCTCGCATGAGTCAAGCCAGTTGTAGCCAAAAGCATAGACCGGATATTGAAAGGCGGCGTAACGCTCGAGTTCCGATTCGGTTACGTTCTCGATACTTCGCACTCCCCAGCGCTCGGGCTCGCATTGCATGACGCGCTTCCAGTAGTGGCGCACTTGTCGAATGCCGTATGGCGACACCTGGAATGTCTTTTCCAAGTGTCGCTGCAAATCTACCAGCAGTGCACCATAGGACGAGGTATGGACTTCGCCCCAACCGCGCTCGCGCATAACCGCTGCATCGATCGCACAAAAAGGCAGATTGAGTTCACCACCCGGATCTACTTCGAGCGTACCGGGATCCAGAATGCGCTGCCGAGCGGCAGGAGAACGCGAGTCCCATTTCTCGGCCTCCCGATACGCATCAATGGCCTTGTTCGGAGGCCTCCAGGCAGGCTCCCCGGGCTTGGGTTCGTCGCCATCGCGTGCTGCCATATCGCGCCGGACGCGTAAATTCGACCCCATGATCCCGGGCACAAAGATCACCGGAATCACCTTGCGCGACCCAATGGTGACCCTGGCCCTCACCTTGAAGGCCGTCGGCGTCGCGACCGTATGCGCCACCAGGCTTCCATCGCGGTCGACAGTTGGCTGGGGAATTGGACGGGTCGGCTCCTTCATGCCCGGCCCGCACCGGGATCGTCTGGTTCGTCGTCCGGCAACAGGCGCAATTCGATGTCGCCCATCGCGTAGCTGCAGAGGATGCTGGTGCGTCCCTCGTCGTCGGTGACACCCTGGATGCGGGTGCCGTCTTCGTGGCGGGCGACATAGCGCTTGCCCCGTGCCGGCAGGTTCGTCTGGCGGTCGAGCACCACCACCCGCTCGTCCGTTTCCAGTTCGGTCGCCGGCAGGCGCAGGTCTGCCGGCGTTCCGCCGCCGGGAGAAAGATGCTCTACCGACGCCGCCCTGACCACGTGCTTGCCGCTGCTCTGGTGCGTGATGGTGCCTCCGTCCCAGTCGGTCTGGGTGCCCTGCGAGACAACCTTCACCGACGGCGCTTCGAGCTCGATGCCGGTGGCGGCGATCAGGCGGATGCGGCTGGACGACTTGATCTCGATGTCCCCGCGATGGGTCTCAACCACAATGTCGCCGCGGGCGGCGATCAGCTTCATGCCCAGTTCATAGGCGAACATGCTCAGCGCGCGCGAGGCCCGCAGGAACAGGCTACGACCGGTCGCCAGTTCGGCGTCGCCGGTCGAGACGATATCGATCTTGGTCTGGGCGCCGAAGGCGATGCTGTCGTCGCTCGCGACCACCACGCCGGCCGGGCCGTTCACCGCCACCAGCGGCTCGCCCCCCGTCCCCGGGCCTGGTGCGACGTTCGAGCCGTCGTGCCATTGGCGCAGCCGATCAGCCAGCGCGTCCAGGCGCGGCTTGGCTTCTTCGCTCTCGCCATGGTCGCCCGCGAACCGCCCGAGCGTGTCCAGCACGCCGTGCATCGTTTCCATGAGGCCGACCAGGCTGGCGCGCTCGAGCTGGGCGCCGGCGTCAATCTGCTTGCCGCCCGCGCTGAGCAGGATGCCCTCTCCGCCACGCAGCGCCACCGCCTTGTCGCTGCGCAGCTCGGCCCCTTCGCCGCGCGGGCCTGCCTGTCCGTTCGCACGCGGCTCGGACAGCCAGCCGAGGTTCAGCTCCGAAGCCCCATGTTCGCTGGCCAGCTGCACCGCGATCTGGCCTGGCGTGTCGTCGAACAGCAGTTGACCGCCGCGCGCGCCACCGATCTCGCGGCTACGCATCCCCGACAGATACCGATTACCCGGCAACTCCCCCGCCCTGCTCAGCGCCGGCGGCTGCGCGCGCTGGTTGTACAGCTGCGACAGGATCACCGGCCGGTCCGGGTCGCCGCCCATGAAGGCCACCAGCACCTCGGTGCCGACGCGCGGCAGGCCGAGCGAGCCGGCCTGCTGCTGGCTGCCCGGCCCGGCGCCGGCCCAGTTGGACGCCACCCGCACCCAGGCCGAATCGGCCGGCGTGTCGGAGGCGCCGGCGCCGTGCGCATGACGGTGGTCGCCCGTGCGCATGCCGGGAAAGCGGATCTTGACCCGGCCCAGCGCATCGCAATGCACTTCTTCGCCGGGCGGGCCGGTGACGATCGCGCTTTGCAACTGCGGATGCGGCAGGTCGACCCGCGGATCGAAGCTGGGCACCAGCGGGATGCCGCGCCGCACCGCGTCGAAGCTCACACGTACCCGCACCGCGTCCAGCGATGACGGGGTGTCGGGAAAGGCGGCGGCGTCCATCCAGGCGCCCATCAGGCGCCGTACGCGCGCCGAGACGTCGGCCGGCAGGTTGTTCTCGGCCTCGACGTGCAGCGCGGTGATGGTGAAGTCGCGCTCGGCCGCCGGGTGGGTGTCGATCTCGGGGTGGCCGCTCAGGGTGAACCATTCGCCAGCGCGCAGGTCGCGTACGCCGCCTTCGCCATGGAAGCACTTGGTCTCGAACTCGTGCCGGTTCATGCGCACCTGGCCGAGGCGCCAGTGGTCCTCGACGTCGTTGCCTGCATGCGGCATCTCGACCTGGTAGTCGTCGAGACTGGCGGCGAGCTGGTTGCCGCTGCGGCCCTGGTCGGCCATGCTGCGCGCGGTGGCGGTCATGAACTGGGTGCCGAGCGGGTTGCGATAGTCCCAGCTGTGGCGCGTGGTGCTACCCGCCTGCAGGCGGCGTGCGGCGCTCCAGGAGACGATGGTGTCGCGCTCTTCGCTGGCGCCGCCGCGGTGGTAGCGCACGGTGCCGGCGCCGTTGCGCGGCAGCGAGTTGGAATCGGCGAACAGCACCAGCGTGTGCACCGGCGAGGTGTCGCGCTCGACCTCGAGCGTCCGGGTGCGCGCATGGCCGGGGCGGAAGGTCCAGGCCACGCCGCGCCGGCGCAGCAGGCGGCGCACGAAGGCGGCGTCGGACTCGTTGTATTGCATCGTCTGTTCGCGCGGCGGGAACTGGCGCATGTCGAACAGTGGATCGAGCTCGTATTCGAAGGCGCTGGCCAGCACGCCGTTCGACGAGCGCCATTCGTCGAACAGCACCTGCACGATCTCGAGTTCGTTCTGGTAGCGGAACACGCGGCTGTTGACGCGCTTTTCCATGATCGCCAGCGCGTCGCGGATCACCAGCTGGTAGACGCCCAGGCCACCGTCGTAGTCGCCGGCGCGGGCTTCGGCCACGATGCCGCTAGCGCTGCGCAACTGGCCGCGGTCGGTGACGAACTGGATTTCGGCCGGCAGCGCGATCAGTTCCTTGAGCGGCAGGCGCGGGGTCGAGGCGACGCAGGTGATGACGTATTCGAGGCTGCCGCAGACCGACTCGCTGCCGCTGACCCGCTGCGGCAGCAGGACTTCATCGGCAAGGTGGTCGGCATGGCCCAGGCGCAGCCGGATTGCCCGATGGGCCGTCGTCAGCGATTTCTCGTGCTGCAGCATGCGCAGGAATTCGCTCGCGCTGTCCAAGTGTGTCTCCTGTCCGGTAATCGCTGGGGTCAGCGCAACTCGTCGAAACAGAATCTTGGCACGGCGGTATCAATTACAGTTTGCTCGCGCTCACAATTGACGAGTGAACTACGTCGAAAACCGATACTCGTGGCTTTCGTGTCAAGGACACAGCGCCGCCAGGCGGGGAATGGCTGCCAGCGAGGCGCGGTAGGCGGCTTCGCGCACCTCGTCCACCCCGATCCCGCGCAACTCGGCCAGGGTAGCGCCAATGCCGGGGAGTTGATCGGGACTGTTGCGTCCCGGATGAATCCAGCTCGGCGCGATGTCCGGCGAGTCGGTCTCCAGCACGATGGATTCCAGGGGCAGTTCGGCCGCCAGGCGCCGGATCTGCAGCGCGCGCGTGAAGGTCATATTGCCGCCGAATCCCAGGTGGAATCCCAGCTCAATGAAATTCTGCGCCTGCTGGAAACTGCCGTTGAATGCATGGGCAATCCCCCCTGGCGGGCGAATCTGGCGCAGGTGCTTGAGCACCTGGTCTTGCGAGCGCCGCACGTGCGTCAAGACCGGCAGGCCGAAGTCGCGCGCGATGCGCAGCTGTTCGCGAAAGAACCGTTCCTGCTTGTCGCGCATGGCGGGTTCGGTCAGTTCCGGGATGAAGAAATCCAGACCGATCTCGCCAATGCCCACGAAGCGCGGGTCGCTCATCGCCTGCTCCACCCGGGTGCGCATATAGACCAGGTCTTCGTCCTGCGCCTGTGGCACGCAGATCGGATGTATGCCAAGCGCATAGCAGGCGTTGGGACTGCCGTGCGCCAGGCCGGCGACGGCATCGAAATTGCCCCGCTCGACCGCCACGATCACGATCATCGACACACCCGCCTCACGCGCCTTCAGCGCTTCCCCAGCGCCGTCGCCGCCATACTCGCGGGCGTCAAGGTGGACGTGGGTATCGATCCACATCGCTCAGCCTTCCGCCGGTTGCAGGCCGTGCTCGGTCATGCGCAGCACGCGGTCGCAACGGCGCGCCAGTTCCATGTCGTGGGTGACGATCACGAAGGCGGTGCCGAGGGTGCGCGACAATTCGAGCATCAGGTCGAAGATGATTTGCGCCGTGGTGTGATCGAGGTTGCCGGTCGGTTCGTCGGCCAGCACGCATGCCGGCTGGGTGACCAGCGCGCGCGCCAGCGCCACCCGCTGGCGCTCGCCGCCCGACAGTTCGCCCGGACGGTGCACCACGCGCTTGCCCAGGCCCACCCGTTCCAGGATCGCCTGCGCACGCTCCATGGCGACCGCGCGCGGTTCGCGCCGTATCAAGAGCGGCATCATGACGTTGTCGAGCGCGGTGAATTCAGGCAGCAGGTGGTGGAACTGGTAGACGAAGCCCAGCGCCGTGTTGCGTAGCTCACCGCGGCGCGCTTCGGACAGGTTGGCGAAATCCTCGCCGTGCAGGGTCACCGAGCCGCTGCTCGGCGTATCCAGGCCGCCCAGCAGGTGCAGCAGCGTCGATTTGCCGGAACCCGATGCGCCGACGATGGCGACCCGCTCGCCCCGGTGGACGGCGAAATCGATGCCTTCGATCACGCGCACATTGGCGTCGCCCTGTTTGAAGGTTTTACCGAGGCCGCGGCAGGCGAGCACCGGCGCGCCGTTGAATGCATCACTCATAACGCAGCGCCTCCGCCGGTTTCACGGTTGACGCGGCCCAGCTTGGATAAACGGTGGCGGCAAACGCCAGCAGCACCGAGATGACGCCGATGACGGCGACATCCGGCCCATGCAGGTCGGACGGCACGGTACTGATCAAATATATATCTTTGGACAAGAACTCCACTCCCAGCAAACGTTCGATGAACGGAACGATGACATCGATGTTCAGGCTCACCGCCACCCCCATGCCGATGCCGGCCAGCGTCCCGAGCACGCCGACCACCCCGCCCTGCACCATGAAGATCTTCATGATCGATTGCGGCGACGATCCGAGCGTGCGCAGGATCGCGATATCTGCCTGCTTCTCGGTCACCGTCATCACCAGGCTCGAGACCAGGTTGAAGGCGGCCACCGCGATGATCAGGGTGAGGATAATGAACATCATCTTTTTTTCGGTCTGTACGGCAGCGTACCAGTTGGCATTGAGCTTGGGCCAGTCGCGCACCGTCAAGTCTCCCGTCATCTGGCCCTTCAATTGCTCGGCCACTTCAGGCGCCTCGCGCATATTGGCGATGCGCAGGCGCAGGCCCGACGGCGCCGGCAGCCGCTCCAGGCGCTGGGCGTCTTCCACGTGGATGAAGGACAGCGCCGCATCGAAGTCGAAATGGCCTGCCTCGAAGATGCCGGCGACGGTGAAGCTGCGCGTGCGCGGCACCATGCCGGCCGGCGTCACCTGGCCCTGGGCAAGCACCATCGTCACCTTGTCGCCCAGGCCGACGCCGAGCGCGCGCGCCAGCGCATAGCCCAGCACGATGTTGAACTGGCCTGGCTTCAATGCGTCGAAACTGCCCGCGCGCACCTGGCGCGCCACGGTCGACACATTATCTTCCTCGCCCGGCAGCACGCCGCGCACGATCGACGGGCGCATCACGCCGTCGCGCACCAGCAGGCCCTGGGTCTCGACGAACGGCGCGGCGCCCAGCACGTTCGGATTGCGCAGGGCTTCTTTCGCCGACGCGCGCCAGTCGGGCATGCTGCCCGAATCGTCGAATACCTCGATATGCGCCAGCACCGACAGCATGCGGTCGGTGACCTGCTTCTGGAAGCCGTTCATCACCGACAGCACGATGATCAGGGCCGCGACGCCGAGGGCGATGCCCGCCACCGAGATCAGCGAAATGAAGGAAATGAAGCTGCTGCGCCCGCTGCGCTTGCCGGCGCGCGTGTAGCGCAGGCCGACCTGCCACTCATATGGCAGTTTGTGGATGATGCTCATGCGTTCCTGAATCGAAAATGTGAACCGGAGTGTGCCAATGCGCCGCGCTCATTCATACCGCAGCGCCTCGGCCGGCTTGACGCGCGAAGCCGCCCAGCTTGGGTAGATCGTGGCCAGGAAGGACAGCACTACGGCCACGCCGCCGATCCAGCCGACGTCGTTCCAACGCAGCTCGGACGGCATCTCGCTGATCAGGTAGACCTCTTGCGACAGGAAGTGCACGCCGAGCAGGCGTTCGATGGCCGGCACGATCACGTCGACGTTCAGCGCCACCAGCACGCCAAGTCCGACGCCGAGCAGGCCGCCCAGCATGCCCACCAGCGTGCCCTGCACGATGAAGATCTTCATGATGCCGCGCGGCGAAGCGCCCAGCGTGCGCAGGATGGCGATGTCGGCCTGCTTGTCCTTGACCGTCATGACCAGGGTCGAGACCAGGTTGAAGGCGGCCACCGCCACGATCATGGTCAGGATAATGAACATCATGTTCTTTTGCGACTGCACGGCGGCGAACCATACGGTGTTCACGCGGGTCCAGTCGCGCATGATCAGGTCGCCCGCCATCGACTGCTGCAGCTCGTAGGCCACGCGCGGCGCCTGCTGCAGGTCGGCCAGGCGCAGGCGCAGGCCGAGCGGCGCCGTGGCCCCGGTCGCGGTCTCGGCGTCGGCGATGTTCATCAGGGCCAGCGTGGAATCGAATTCGAAGTGACCGGCCTCGAAGATGCCCGACACGTTCAGCGCGCGCGAGCGCGGCAAGGGATTTTCGCCGGGCGAGGCGGCGCCGCCCAGGATGCCGCTGCTGGCCACCAGCAGCGACACGCGGTCGCCCACTCCGACCCCGAGCGACTTCGCGAGCGCGCGGCCCAGTACGACGTTATAGGAACCGGGACGCAGCGAATCGAAGCTGCCTTCCTTCATCTGCTGGACGATATCGGACACCTTGGCTTCTTCGGTCGGCTCGACCCCACGCAGCAGGGCCGGCTTCATGACGCCATCGACCAGCAGCATCGATTGCGCATCGAGGAAAGGCGCGGCGGCGCGCACCTCGGGATGGCGCAGCGCATCGGCGCTGGTGGCGCGCCAGTCGGGCAGCGCGCCGCGCGCATCGAAGATCTCGACGTGGGCCAGCATCGACAGCATGCGGTTGGTGACTTCCTTCTGGAAGCCGTTCATCACCGACAGAACCACGATCAGGGCGGCCACGCCGAGGGCGATGCCGGCCACCGAGGCCATCGAGATGAACGAAATAAAACTGTTACGGCCGCTGCGCTTGCCGGCGCGGGTATAGCGCAGGCCGATCTGCCATTCGTACGGAAGTTTATGGGTGATGCTCATACAATCCTGTCGGTTCTTGTTCTTTTGGCTTCGCCAACCCGGCAGTTTGCCAGACAAACCACTTTTGTGGCGCGGATTATCAAAAACCCATGTGCAAACGCCGTCCGGCAAACCAAGATCGAACCCGCCGGTCGGCCGATTTTGGCCTAAAATAGCGGGATGGCTCATATTACGCTTGTCCTGCCGTTCGCCCTCCCGCTCCCCGAATTCGCCCCCGACATGGTCCGCGCCCTGCAGGCTCCGGCCCTGGCCGCGCTGCTGTCGCGCACGTCGAGCGCCAGGCGCGCGCCCAAAGCCGACACCGTCCACGCCCTGCCGCATGAAACCTGGCTGGCGCGGGAGCTCGGCCTGGCCGACGATGGCCGCACCCCGTTCGCCGTCGCCGCCATGCGCGGGCTCAATCTCGATCCGGGCGCCGGCCGCTGGCATATCGTCACGCCGGCCCACATCCAGATCGCGCGCAGCCACCTGATGATGGCCGATACGCGCCAGGTCAGCCTGGACGACGCGGACGGCCGCGCGCTGTTCGACGCCGCGAGCACGCTGTGCGAAGAGATCGGCCACGAACTGCGCTATGGCGACGCCCACACCTGGTTCCTGCGCGCCGACGACTGGACCGGTTTCGACACCGCCAGCCCGGACACCGTCGCCAATATGGACCTGACCGACTTCATGCCCAAGGGCGCTCAGGCGCAAGCCTACCGGCGCCTGCAGAACGAAGTGCAGATGGCCTGGCACGCGCACCCCGTGAACGCCGCGCGCGAGGCGAAGCGGCTGCCGGTGGTGAACGCGTTCTGGCTGTGGGGTGCGAGCGGGGGCGCCAGTGTGCAGGCACAGCAGCCTGTGAAGAACATGGCCAGCTACGCCGTCCCCGGCTGGCTGGCCGCCCTCGGCCAGCAGCGCCTGCCTTCGCTCGATCGCCTGGATGACGTCCTGGCGCAGGGTGGCCTGCTGGTCGCCGGCAACCTGGGCGAGGCCGCGCTGGCCGCCGACTGGCACGGCTGGCTGCAGGGCATGCAGCACCTTGAAGACGCACTGTTCGCGCCGCTCCTTGCTGCCCTCAAGGATGGCCGCGTGCGCGAGCTGCGCCTGGTCCTGAGCAGCCGCGAAGGCCTTGCCGACTACACGACGACCGCGATGGCGCAGCGCAAATTCTGGCGCCGCCCGACACTGGATTCACTGACTTGACCCAAAAGACCCGCATTTCCACCCGCCCCTGCCCGTTCCGCATCTCGGAACTGCTGCGCCAGGATGGCGTCCACCCGGTGCTGGCGCGCATCTATGCCGCGCGCGGCCTGGAGCACGTGCGCGAACTCTCGAGCGAGCTGACGGCGCTGTCGCCGCCCTCGGGCCTGAAGCACATCGACACGGCCGCCGTGTTCCTGGCCGACGCCATCGGGGCCGGCAAGCGCATGACGATCGTCGCCGACTACGACTGCGACGGCGCCACCGCTTGCGCGGTCGCCCTGCGCGGCCTGCGCGCGATGGGCGCTGAGGTCGACTACTTCGTGCCCAACCGCGTCGTGCATGGCTACGGCCTCACGCCCGGCATCGTCGAGATCACGGCGCGCGAAAAGAACCCCGACATCATCGTCACGGTCGACAACGGCATCGCCAGCATGGAGGGCGTGCTCGAGGCCAACCGGCTGGGCATCGAAGTCGTCGTCACCGACCACCACCTGCCGGGCGACACCCTGCCGCCGGCGCGCGTGATCGTCAACCCGAACCAGCCCGAATGCGGCTTCCCGAGTAAAAACCTGGCCGGCGTCGGCGTCGTGTTCTATGTGCTGCTGGCGCTGCGCGCCGAGATGCGCCGACGCGGCGTGTTCGACGCCCAGACCCAGCCCAAGCTGGACAGCCTGCTCGACCTGGTGGCGCTGGGCACCGTGGCCGACGTGGTCAAGCTCGACGCCAACAACCGCATCCTCGTCGCGCAAGGCCTCAAGCGCATGCGCGCGGGCCGCATGCATGCGGGCGTGGCCGCCCTGTTCCGCGTGGCCGGCCGCGAAGCGCGCTGCGCCTCGCCGTTCGACCTGGGCTTTGCCGTCGGGCCGCGCCTGAACGCCGCCGGCCGTCTGGAAGACATGGCGCTCGGCATCGAGTGCCTGACCACCGACGACGAGGGCCGCGCCTGGGCCATCGCCCAGCAGCTCAACGAGATCAACCTCAAAAGGCGCGAGATCGAGGCCGAGATGCAGGACACCGCCCTGCTGCACCTGGACAGCTTCGAGCCGACCAGCGCCAGCACCATCGCCGTGTTCGACGAAGGCTGGCACCAGGGCGTGATCGGCATCGTCGCCTCGCGCCTGAAAGAAAAATTCTACCGGCCGACGATCACCTTCGCCCCGGCCGGCGACGGCTGGATCAAGGGCTCGGGCCGCTCGATCCCGGGCTTTCACTTGCGCGATGCGCTCGACCTGGTGTCCAAGCGCGTGCCTGGCCTGATTGACAAGTTCGGCGGCCACTCGATGGCGGCCGGCCTGTCGATCCGCCACGACGCTTTCGAACATTTTTGCCAGGCCTTCGAGGCGGTCGGCCAGGCCTGGCTGACCGAGGCCCAGCTCGAGCGCATCGTCGAGACCGACGGCCCGCTGGAGGATGAGTTCTACTCGACCCAGTTCATCGAACTGATGGATGGCCAGGTCTGGGGCCAGGGCTTCGCGCCGCCGGTGTTCTGCGACGAATTCCGCGTGGTCAGCCAGCGCGTCCTCAAAGAGCGCCATCTGAAACTGCTGCTCGAGAAAAACGGCCGCCGCTACGATGCGATCTGGTTCGGCCACCCCGACAGCCTGCCCGAGCGTGCGCGGGTGGCGTTCAGGCTCGATGCGAATGAATACAATGGGGTGACCAAGGTGCAGCTGCTGGTGGAGCATGCCGAAGCGGCCTAGAGTCTATCTGACTGAATCTTGCGTCATAGCGTCCGTTTGTACGTCAGCCCCGCAGCCTCAGCACGTCATTCCCGCGAAGGCGGGAATCTAAGTCTTACGGCTCACTGCCGCCCTTCCACGGAGTGGCTGCGCTACGTACTTGGATTCCCGCCTTCGCGCACTGGTGTCCGGAATAATTTCGGGCGCTTGAATAAGCCCGCTTCATAGGAAAAACCACGTCGTTCCCGCGGAGGCGGGAACCCAAGTGTGCCCG